>NZ_AP023182.1:0-720399 GCF_013426915.1 Paraburkholderia sp. PGU19 | reverse complement strand
TTCCCATGTATCAGACGACAGGTTCCAGAGCGCCGTCCTGATTGCCTTCGGGCTAAGGTCGCCCAAGATGCTCCGGAAAGATGCATTTGGGATGCAAAGCGTCAGCATGGTGCGTGCGCCGTCCACTTCCCAAACACTCCGCAAATCCGGCGGCACGACCAGCATGCGCCCGACGCTCACGCGTTGCGTCACACTGCGGCCATTGATGTGCCATGTCCAACTGCAATCGTTCTCTACGGTCAATGGCAAGGCCAGCAATGTCTCGCCAAGCGCTGGGTCCACGTAGTTGTGTGGACGTGACTCGACAGTCAACATCTGGAACGGGATCCTGCCCACCGAGCGCCGATGTTCTTGCGCAAACCTTCGATATTCCGACATCTGATGAAACTGAGCGTAATTTCTCCACACATGCTGCCTCATTCAACTCTCCAACGATTTCCCTTGTCCAAATACGCAAAGATCACACCATGCACACCCGCACTCGTACCCGCGGCTTCACCATGCTCGAAGGCACACTTCTGACAAAGGCGTCACGAATTCGAAAGTCCCCATCGTTTTGCCTTGATAGCCTGCTGAAACTGTTCGCCCAATTGAATTTCCGCCGCATCCCAACGCGCGGCCCGGAGCTTGCCGATTCGCGGAAATCCCGGCCGGGACGACATTAACGTCGCGCTTTACATACATTCGACTACGGAGATCGAAGTGAAATACTCAAAAAGAATGGCCATGGTTAAACCCTCCGCCATTCGCGAATTGCACCAACTCGAACACGATCCCGAGGTCATCTCCTTCTGCGGCGGGTATCCGGACGCATCGCTATTCCCGGTAGAGAATCTGCGAGAGATGTATCTGTCTGTCATTTCGATGGACAGTATGGCGTTCCAGTACACACATTCGCAAGGCGATGCGACTTTGCGGCAACAGATCGCCGACCGGATGCGCTCCGAAGGAGTTGCCTGCGACGCCGATAGCATCGTGATCCTGCAGGGCGCACAACAGGGACTCGACTTCGCCGGAAAGATGTTCATCGATGAAGGCGACACCGTACTGGTCGAGGCACCGACGTTTCTTGGCGCGCTCATCGCCTTCAACGCCTATGAACCGCGCTACATCGGCATCCCCATGGATAGCCACGGCGTCGACCCTCTGGCACTGGAGGCAACTCTCCAGCAGGAAAGCGGAATCAAGTTTCTGTACATGATCCCGGATTTCCAGAATCCGGCAGGCGTCACACTGAGCCTGGAACGTCGCCGAATGCTGGTGGACCTCGCCAACCGCTACGACTTCTACATCGTTGAAGACTCGCCTTACCGGGACATGCGCTACTCCGGCCCCTCGGTCGCCTCCATCAAGAGTTTCGACACCCAGGGCCGAGTAATTTTCCTTGGCAGCTTTTCGAAGAGCCTCGTTCCCGGTATGCGCCTGGGATGGGCCGTAGCCAACAAGGAGATCGTGCAGAATTTCGCGCAACTGAAGCAGGCGGCCGATACGCAATGCAGTACCATCAACATGAAAGTCGCGAGCGCCTACCTGAAAACGTTCGACCACAACCGGCACGTTGAGAATATCGTCAAACATTACCGCCACAAGCGCGACGTAATGATGAACACAATCGCCGACACGTTTCCCAACGCGGTGGCCTACACGCGCCCCGATGGCGGCATGTTCACGTGGTTGACGTTTCCAGACGGCTTTGATGCCGACCAGTTTCTCAGGTCGACACTGCTGCCACGCGCCAAGGTCGCGTACGTGCCGGGCATTCACTTCTTCGGGGATACGCGACACTTGCCCATCAATAACGCGCGCCTGAGCTTTTCCGCCTGCACCGATGACGCCATCGTCGAGGGTGTTAGGCGTATGGGCCTCGTCTTGAGTTCGCATCTTTCATGACCCCTCGCGCATGCTGCCTCGGGTAAGGCAACACGAGTGGCCGCATCACGTCGACGGGATAGGCATTGCCGATCCCGTCGCTGTTTTCCATCCTCATCTTCCGTGTTACTCCCCGCTTCGGTCAAATAAGGCGCCTGCACTGCGATGTCGTCGCTACCTGATCAGCACGTCATCACCCCCTCCTATCCGGACCGGCGCCGACCGAATCGAACGGGGACTACACGTTCGCCATTAATCAACTGACGCGTGAATCTCATGAGCAAAGTACTGGATGGCGATCCGCCTCGCGCTCGCGACCATGCGGTACAGGACGGCGGGCTCGCGCGCGGCCGTTCCAACAGACATATCCAGTTCATCTCGATCGACGGCGCCATTGGAACCGGCCTTTTCATGGGGGCTGGCAAGACCATCAGCATTTCGGGAACGTCGATCATACTGACCTACATGGTTATCGGATTCTTCCTGTTCTTTGTGATGCGGGCGATGGGGGAAATGCTCCTTTCGAACCTCAGATACAAATCGTTTGCCGACTTCTGTTCCGCATACCTCGGACAGTGAGCCGGCTTTTTCATCGGCTGGTCGTACTGGTTGACATGGGTCGTCGGATCGATTGCCGATTACGTGGTAGTGGCAGGCTATATGCAGTTCTGGTTCCCCACTTTGCCCGCATGGATTCCGGCCATCGCGACCCTTGCCAGTCTGATGTTGCTCAACATGCTAACGGTCAAACTGTTCGGCGAACTGGAGTTCTGGTTTGCGATCATCAAGATCGTCGCGATCGTGTCACTGATCGTGGTAGGAGGCTACCTCGTCTCCACGTCCTTCGTCTCACCGACCGGCGTACACGCATCACTTTCACATCTGGTCGAGAAAGATGCGTTCATACCGCATGGCGTGCTCGATTTTTTTGCCGGGTTCCAGATCGCCATCTTCTCGTTTGCCGGCATCGAACTCGTAGGAACGACCGCCGCAGAGACCAACGATCCTGAGAGAAATCTGCCACGCGCGATCAATGCCGTGCCGCTACGCGTGATCATCTTCTATGTCGTGTCGCTCGCCTGCATTATCTCGGTCTCATCGTGGAAAAACATTAGCGCTCACGTCAGCCCCTTCGTGCAACTGTTCATCGCGGCCGGCTTTCCCATGGTTGCAGCAGTGGTCAATTTCGTCGTCACTACCTCAACGATGTCCGCTGCTAACAGCGGCGTCTTCTCGACAAGCCGCATGCTGTACGGTCTGGCGATCGGGAAGGACGCACCCGCGGTTTTCAGGTGGCTCACTTCCCGTTCCGTTCCGGTAATGGGCCTGCTGTTTTCCTGCCTGTGCATGCTGATCGGCATTCTCCTGCTCTTCGTTATCCCCGATGTGATGTCAACTTCACGATCGTATCGACGGCGTCTGCGATCCTGTTCATCTTCGTCTGGTCGCAAATCCTGGTCGCCTATCTTGTCTACCGGATGCGCAGCCCGGATCTGCATGCGAAATCCAGGTTCAAGATGCCCGGAGGTGTCCCAATGGCGATCCTTTGCCTCGCGTTCTTCGTGTTCGTCGTCGGCCTGCTCTCGCTCGACGCCGACACCCGCTCGGCTCTGCAGGTGATGCCACTCTGGTTCCTCTTTCTGTTTCTCGCCTACAGGCTGACCAGACGCGGGCGTCGGCGATCGATGTTGGTATTTGAGCACGCATCGGCGGCCGAGTAGCGGCAGCCAGTTGCCCCCGGCCATTTGCAGTATGTGTCAAGGCCCCATGCCCAATGCGTGCGGGCATTTGCGCGCGCGAACTTTACCATCCGGGTCGAGGGGCACAAATGCACCCGGCAGATCTGACCGCCGCCCGGCGCCCGGCGCCCCGCCAGAGTGTGTCGCGCGACGTTTGACCGTTGCGCGACCTCGTCACACTCAGGAGGCCAATCGTTTCGACAACGCGACGTTGCGCTCTACGCCCTTGACGCAGGCAACAAGGGTCCGGTTAACCGGGGTGGGCACGTTGTACTTCTCGCCGAGGCGCACGACCGATCCATTGACGAAATCGATCTCCGTGACGGTACCTTTTTCGACACTTTGCAGCATCGACGGCTTGAATTCAAACGGCAGACCATGGGGAATCCCGTCCCAGATCTCGTACGGATCGTTGACGGCCAGATCGACTCCCATGGTCCTCGCCACCGCAATGCCTTCCGCGACGGCAGCTACACCGCACTCACGCATCCCCGACACCTGAAACAGTTCACCGAAGCTCAGTCGCGTGATGCTGCACAACGCTGCCGTCGCCACGTTGACAAGCAGCTTGTCCCACATCTTGCCGAGGATGTTGTCTTCGGCCTTCACGCGCAAGCCTGCCCGTTCGAACTCAGCGGCGATAAGCAACACCCGCTCCGAGATTTGCCCATCGAGCTCGCCGATCGTCGTCAGTTTGTCGTTCCTGCCCGCAAGCACCACGCCAGGTTCGACGAGAAGACCGCCGATGTAGCTCTTGCCAGCAATCACGCGATCCATGCCAACGATTTCTTTGAGGATTTCTTCATGTCCCAGTCCGTTTTGCAGCGACATCAATACCGTATCGGGACCGAACAGGACCCCCGCTCCCGCCATTGCTGCTTTCGTGTCGAAGGACTTGACGAGCAGAATCACCAGATCCACAGGACCAACCTCGCTGCAATCAGTCGTCACCTTGACGTTGACGGTCCGCGATTTTCCGTCTTCTCGAAGCTCGAGTCCGCGCGTGGCCAACGCCTGATAATGTGCGCCTTCCCGGCATACCAGATAGACATCCGATCCGCCTTCCGCCAGGCAGCCGCCAATCACTGAACCCAACGCACCGGCGCCAAGCACGCAAATCTTCATGTTCTCTCCGTGTTCCATTGATTTGGATACTGCAACGTCGATTCGTGCCGGCCTTTCGAGAGACCAGCGTATCAATTCATTGTCTTCGCCTGCCTGAAGCCCGCTCAATGCCAACGAGTAGGTTACCTAAGTAGTGTCACTATTGTTTGCTGTTTTTGGTACGCCGATAATGATGATCACGCGATGAATCAGCTATTAAGCTCTGGAGTGACGAAATGAATCGTTCGACCCCTACGCTGGACCGGCTTGACCAGCAAATTCTGGTTGCCTTGCAGGCTGACGCGCGCCTGTCCAGCGCCGAACTCTCTGAGAAGGTCAATCTCAGTACGTCACCTTGCTGGCGACGCGTGAAGCGCCTGGAGTCGCTGGGCATCATCACGGGCTATCACGCACGTGTAGACCCCGTTCAACTAGGCTATGTCGTTACAGCGCTCGTGCAGGTTTCACTGATTCAACGCAACGTCGAACACATGCGTGCGTTCGAGATGGCCATCCGGCCACTGCCCGAAGTCATTGCTTGTTACAGCATCTCAGGCGAATACGACTATCAGCTGATCGTGGTTGCGAAATCCCCTACCGAGTTCGGCGACTTCGCACGCAGTCACATCAATGCCTGCCCCAGCGTCAAGGACGTTTGCACGTCATTTGTCGTCAAGGAAGTGAAAGCGCTGATTGCACCGCCGTTGTGAAAAGTCACAAACCTGATTCATTCGACGTAGAGCGCCAGCCGCATCGGACGACGTTCCGTGCACATTCAGCATTCGTAGTGCAGGCAAACTCCACGATCGCTCATGCTGCGACTCCGTATTACGATTCGTGTCACATCATCGCGCTCACGACACGTCAGGCATTGACGAACTTCATGATGGCTGAAGCAAAGGCTTCGGGCGCTTCGGCAGGTATATTGTGGCCGCAGGCGCGCAAGACCTCGTAGTCGTAACCACCGGCAAACCTTCTGGGGTCGGCGCCGCCCGGCGGTTCCACGCCATCGTCTGCACCAACAAGAACGGTACACGGCACGCGAACAGGAGGGAGTACCTGCAAGCGCCTCTCGATCTCCACGTACGCCGGGTCGTCCGGCGCGAGCCCGTAGCGATGCCGGTAGGAATGCAGCGCGACGTCGACAAAATCGGGATTCTCAAACGAGGCGAAGCTACGTTCGAAGTCCTCGTCGCGAAACGCCCAGTTTGGTGACCAGAGCCTCCACAGGTGTCGACAGAACTCTCGCCTGTTGCGCGTGAGACCAGTCCGGCCACGTTCGCTGTGCATGTAGTACTGGTACCAGTATCGCTGCTCCGCTTCGGGCGACGCCGATTCAAGCGCGTCGCGCTCGATGTCCTGCACGGGCACGTTGTTGTCAAGGACGACGCCCTTTGCACGTTCCGGCCAGAGTACCCCGATCAGGGCCGCAATACGTCCGCCCCAGTCGAACCCGGCCAAGGTTGCCGTCTCGATGTTCAGCGCATCGAGGAAAGCCAGCAGATCGCTGACCATTGCCGCCTGTTGCCCGGAGCGAGGCGTGGCTTCGTCGAGGAAGTGCGTCTGGCCGAAGCCTCGCAGATACGGAACATAAACCCGGCAACCCTTTGCCACCAGTATTTTCGTCACGTCGCTGAACGCGTGGACATCGTACGGAAAGCCGTGGAGCAGCACCACAGGCGGACCGGAGACGGGGCCCTCCGCGAGGTACGCTACGTTCAATACGCCTGCCTTCACAAATTCAGTCATCAGATTCCTGCAGATAATCATTGGCTGGCCCGATCAGCGAAAACCGGGTGACACGTTTCGCGGCGCTTCGGCGGCCACGGCTGCATCAGCATCGCAAAGCGCCGGGTTGTTCTAAATCGAGGCCATTCTAGTTGCCGCTTACCTCGTTCGACTTTCAGCTTTCTGCCATCGTTGTCGAATGGCTGACTTCCTTTGCACCTTCACTTGCCCTTCCAGACGGGTTGCCGCCGTTGGGTAAATGCGCTGATGCCCTCGGCCGCGTCACTGCTCTCCCACAACTCGCCCAGCACCTCGTGCCGCCATACGGATGCCCCCGTCACCCCCGCCTCCGCCATGCCCCGCATGACCACGGCCTTGGTCGCCTCGATCGCGAGCGGCGCACCGGCGACAATTGCCGATGCATAGCGCAACGCCGTGTCAAGCAATACGCTTTCGTGCACCACGTCGTTGACCAGCCCGAAACGAAGCGCTGTCGCGGCATCGATCGTCTCGCAGGTCAACAGCATCTGCATCGCGAACTTGAAGGGAATGTGCTGCGCTAAACGTTGCAGTCCGCCCTCGATTGCTGCCAGCCCAACGCGAGGCTCCGGAAAGCCGAATCGGGCCGATTCCACCGCCACCGCGATGTCACACGCGAGCAGAATCTCCACGCCGCCTCCGAGGGCAAAACCATTCACGGCCGCGATAACGGGTTTGCGCAGATCGAATCTGCGGCTGAGTCCCGCGAAACCCGAAATGGGCTTACGGTCAGGATCCACGTCGTCCTTGATGTCGCTGCCGGCGCAGAAGGCCTTGTCCCCCGCGCCCGTAACGATTGCGACCCGAAGTGAAGGATCATCCTCGAAGTCGTCAAATATGCGACCGAGTTCATGATGTGCTTCGACGTTGAGGGCGTTGCGTGCGTCGGGACGGTCGATGGTAACGATCAGCACAGGACCGCGCCTTTCGCACGTGGTGAACTTGAGATTCATAGGGCGTCTTCAGAAGTTTTGAACAGAAACAATCCGTGGTCGATTACAACTGCCTCACGTGAAGGGACGCGAACACGGAATCGGACGGATCCCGCTCCGACATGCCACACGTCGATGCTCAACCGATCGCCAGGAAAAACGGGAGCCGTAAAGCGCACTTCCAGATGTCGCACGGCGCCTGGATGATCCGGGACAAGAAGACGTACGAGCGACAACACGGTCGTGCCGAAGGTGCACATTCCGTGCAGGACGGGACGGTCGAATCCCACCGCGCGTGCGACGGAGGGATCGACGTGCAACGCGTTGTCGTCGCCGGTCAGGCGATAGAGCAATGCCGCGCGCGGCGAAATCACCACGGACACCTCGTGATCGGGCGGCGTCTGCGGCATGGGTTCGATCTCCCGCGATGGAGGACGGGGCCCACCGAAGTTGCCTTCGCCCCTGCAGAATTCCGTGCAACGGAGCGTCGCGACGGGAGCACCGCTTTGCGCGTCGACAATGTCGCGCACGGTTACCATGATTGCTCCGCGGTTGTCGCCACGGTCGTAGACCTCTTCCACGCGGTTGCGGCCGATCACGCAACCTTCCGGATCCAGTGCACGATGCAGCGTGACGCTTTGCTCCACGTGCAGCACGGACTTCCAGTCCAGACCCGTTGCCGGGTTCCTTAACCAGAAGCCGGGATATCCGAGCACGACAGCCATCGAGGGGACCACAAGCAGATCCCGTTCGTACACGTAGCGCAATGCCAGATTGTCGGCAGGGCTTTCGCCTGCACCCACGCTCAACGCGTACAGGATCGTTTCTTGCGTCCCGTAGCGATAAGCGACATCGTCAAAGCGCCAATGTTTGAGCGTCGAATAATCGATAGTCACTGGTTTTCCTCGTGTCGCGCCGCCATCCTACCGGCCAGAGTCGGCCGCAGGCCGTCCTACGAGCGGAACTGGACCGCTCGTGTCCGCGCTCGCGTCGATCTGATCGGGCTTTTCGTCGATCTCCGCCATATAGGTCTCTCGCGCCGCCGAAATGGCAATCAGTGAAAGAGCGCCACCGAGCATGATGTACAGGGCGAGTGGCCAAGATGCGCCGAAAGATGCAATCAACGCGGCGGCGACGAAGGGCACGGGACCACTTGTCATCAGGCCACCCACCTGATACCCAATGGCCGAGCCCGTGTAGCGCAGTCGAGTCTCGAACTGCTCGGGCATAAAGCTCGCGATGGGGCTGTATGTGCACGCATGCAGAACGGGCAGCGCCAGTTGCAACGCAAGGAAGATCCCCAGCGCGGAGCCCCGGTCGATCAGCCAGAAAAACGGAAACGCCCCGAGCACCATCAATACGGAGCCGCCCAGCAGGACCGGTCGACGGCCTATCCGGTCCGCGAGCATCGCGAATAGCGGAATCGTGAATATCTGCACGAACGCAGCGGCGCAAATGGCACCCAGTACGACATCGCGTGAAACACCGGTATGTTCCGGCGCATAGCGCAACACGAAAACCGTCGCGATGTAGAACAGGATGTTCGGCGAAGCAATCGCAAAGATCGTGACCAACAGTGGGCGCCAAGCCGTCGTGACCACTTCGGCAGCAGGAAAGCGCGCCTCCTCATTGCGTTCCTTCACTGCGGCAAACGCTGGGGTTTCTTCGATTTTCAGACGGATATACAGGCCGAGCAGCACCAGAATTGCACTGGCGACGAACGGCACTCTCCAGCCCCAGCTCATCATGTCGGCGACAGGCAGCTTTTGCACGAAATAGAACGAAGCCGTTGCAAGTACCAGCCCCGCGGGAATCCCACATTGCGGCCAGCTTCCGTAAAAGGCACGCTTGCGCGCGGGAGCGTGTTCTACGGCCATGAGCACCGCGCCACTCCACTCCCCACCGATAGCGATGCCCTGCATGATCCGGCAGAACACGAGCAATACGGGTGAAAGCAAACCCGCCTGCTCGTAGGTTGGTAGCAGCCCGACGGCCGCCGTCGATACCCCGACGATGGAGAGGCTCAGCACCAGCATGGTTTTCCGGCCCAGCCGGTCGCCGAAGTGACCGAATACGATACCTCCAATGGGGCGGGCGACGAACGCAGCCCCAAATGCCGCGAACGATGCCAACGTCCCGATCAACGGATCAAGGTTCGGAAAGAATATCTTGTTGAATACTAAGGCTGCCGCAGTGCCGAAAAGGAAGAAGTCGAAGTATTCGATCAACGTTCCGATAAAGCTAGCTGCGGCAACCTTGACGATGCCAATCCGGCCCAAAGGTTTTACTGTGTTTTCCATGATTGTCTCCTCCGCGCTGCGCGATCAGGTTCGCCAGCGGCTCCGGTGTGCGCCGCATTTCATCGATGCGCTACATCACGGGCGTGAACTGCACCAAAGATCAGGCAACGTACAGGCGCCGTCGTGAAGCCCGTACGCTGCCACGCGGTTACTTCACCATCAAACCTCCGTCCACGACCATGGCCGCACCGTGAATGAAATCCGCACCCGGGCCGCAAAGGAACAGCGCGACACAAGCAATGTCTTCGGGACGTCCAAGGCGACCGGCCGGGACACGCTTGAGTGTTTTGACGAGCTTCGAATCGGGATCAGCGAGCACATCCTCGGTCATCGCGGTCTCGATCATCCCCGGACATATCGCATTCACACGGATGCCGGAGCGGCCATAGTCAAAAGACAACTGCCGTGTGAATCCGATAACAGCATGCTTGCTCGACGTATACGCGGCGCCCCCACCCCCGGCTTGGAATCCAGCGATCGACGCCATGTTGACAATCACGCCCGACCGGCGTTCGAGCATGTCCGGCAGCAACGCATTTGTGAGGCGATACATTGCCTTGACATTGATCTCGAACACCCTGTCCCAGAGCGACTCCGCGGTATCCAGACTTCGCGCATAGCCATCGAGATAACCGGCTGTATTGCACAGCGTGTCGATAACGCCGAACGCCTGTTTCCCGGCAGCGACAGCCTGATCGACCTGCTCCGGCACGGTCAGATCCACGGTCTTGCACATCAGTCGCTCAGCGTGGTCGGGCAAGCTCGCATAAAGCCGCTGCAAACCTGTATCGTCGATGTCGAGCGCGACGACGCTCGCGCCCGCGTCGAGAAAGAGTTCCACCTGTGCCTTCCCGATTCCGGAAGCAGCGCCGCTGATGCAGACAACGCGCCCCCGCAGATCCACCAGGTCAGCCGGAGATTTGAGCGTCGGTTCCCACGTCATAGCGAAGTCTCCTTGCGTCCTGTCCAACGCACGGGCTGTGGCACCAGTTGGCCGGCTCGGACTTGAGTGGTCAGTTCCCGCTTGAGAATCTTGCCGCTCGCCGTCATCGGAAATTCGCGCATACAGATGAAGTACTCCGGCATGTCGTACTTCGACAGACCTGCATCGAACAGATGCGCCAACATCTCGTCGGGGGGCACGTCCTCGCCGTCAACGGCAATGATGCCAAGGCAAACCTTCTCTCCCAGCCGGTCGTCCGCCACCGGAAAGGCTGCAGCCTTCATGACACGGGGATGGGTAATCGCCAGCCCCTCGATTTCGGCCGGATAGATGTTGTGACCACCACGGATGATCAGATCCTTGAGGCGCCCAATGATCTCTAGATCACCCTTCTCGTTGAAGCGGCCGAGGTCGCCGCTCATGAACCATCCCAGCGAATTGAACGACGTGCGCGTCGCCGTCTGGTTGCCGAAATAGCCCAGCATCAGCGAAGCGCCGCGCCCCCCTATTTCGCCAATCTCGCCTTGCGGCACTTCGACGTCACGGTTGTCCGCGCGAAAGATGTGCAGTTCGTAGCAGGCGTTACCCCGGCCCACCGTCTGCCCCACAGTCGCGACCAGCGTCTCAAAATCGTCTGTAGGCAGCGTCGACGTGTGCGAACCGTTCTCCGACATGCCATAGGTGTTTTTCGGCTTGATGCCGCGATCAAGCAGGCGACGCGCGAGCTCCGCCGGTATCGCCGCGCCAGAAAGATAGAAGACGCTCACGTTGCCCAGACGGTCGAGATTTCGGGCATCGAGCTCGACCAGGATGTCGATCGCATGGGTCGGCACACCCATCACGTAACTTGCGCCGGATTCGATGATCCGGTCGAGAGGCTTCTCGCCCTTTCGTAAATCGTTGACGACCATTTCGCAGCCGCTTGCCAGACACTGTTCGAGCCCGACCGTCGCAAGGTGGTGACTTTGCGGACCGAGACAATACATGATCGTTTCGCAGGTGTGCGCCCAGTCGGCCACCATCGCACGACCGTTTGCGAGGAGCGTGTTGTCGCTGTGCATCAGCACCTTGGGCGCACCCGTCGTACCCGACGTGAAAGCGAGGTACGTCACCTTGTCTGGATTGTCGTTGACTGGCGGAGGCGTCAGCGAGCTCTCGACTCCGGGAAATGGGCTGGTACCGTTCGGCAACTGGCTCGAGCCTTCCGCGGGAAACGCATAGACACGGCGCACCCCTTCAAGTGTTTTGACACTGTCGAAAATGCTTTTGCGATCCGATCCCGACCCGTAGCCGTCCTGTCCCACGAAGGCAGCGACGTTGCATCGCTGCAGCAGGGTGAGCACCTCGTCGACCGTATGGTTCTGATGCAGTGACAGGGTGCAAACGTAGCCATTTCTCGAGCAGGCAAGCATCAGGACCCAGCATTCGACACGATTGGGCAACCAGCTCGCGACAATATCGCCCGTCTTCACACCCGCTTCATGAAGGTCCGCTGCAACGGAGTCAGCCCAGCGAGCAAGTTCCTGCCAGGTAAGGCGTCGGTACGCATCACGGAAAGCGTAGTGTCCGGGGCGAGCACCCGCGTGCCTGCTAGCGAGGGTATAGAACGTATCGTCTTGCCACAGGCCGCGTTCGTAGAACTCTCGCGCCAGTCGCGGATCATGCAAGGTCAGCATGTTCGACCGCATTTAAGTCTCCTAAATTATTCGAATTCTTTTTTTCATTTTTGACCGGCCTCCATGAAAGGGGCCGACTAACGAAATAGCTGGTCTATCGACTACGACCCACTGCGACCACTACCTTGCCGCGCACCTTGCCATCTCGAACGAGCACCATCGCATCCGCCGCTTCCACGAACGCAAACGTACGCATCACGACGGGACGCACATGGCCTTCATGCCACAGCCTGAACAGATCGCCCTGAGCCGCACGCACCTTCTCCGGTGTTCGATCCCGATAGTCGCTCCACTGAAGGCCGGAGACGGAAATGTTCTTGAGCAGCAGATAGTTGACCTTGAGAGTCGGAATATCCCCAGCCGCAAAGCCGATCACGACAACACGACCACACCACGCGGTTGCCCGCAATGCGCCTGCGAAGAACTCCGCTCCGAGCGGGTCCAGCACGACATCCGCACCACGCCCCTCCGTCACCGCATGGACCTGGTCGCGAATGCTCTCGCGCAGGTTACCGCCCGACAGATCGATGACATGATGCGCACCCGACGCCCGTACCACCTTCGCCTCTTCCTCGTTACGAACGGCGGCAAGTACGGTTGCGCCGTGTCCAACAGCGATCTGCACGGCGGCAAGCCCCACGCCGCCTGCTGCGCCTCCAATCAGAACATTTTCGCCGGCCTTGTACTGGCCGCGCTCCATCAGTGCAAACCACGCAGTCTGGTACACGAGCCCCATGGCTGCGGCGTCTTCGAAACTCATTCCTTCGGGCATGCGGAACGATTGCGAGGGTGTTGTCAGCGCCTGCTCGGCAAGGGCGCCGAACTCGATCTGCGACATGATCCTGTCACCTGCCGCGTATTCGGTTACCCCGTCGCCGACGGCGCGCACTACCCCTGCGAAGTCCTTCCCAGGGGTAAATGGCCTCTCCGGCAGTAACTGGTAGGCACCCGAAACGACCAGCACATCCGGAAAGTTAATGCCGGACGCCTGTACATCGATCAGCATCTGGCCGTGTCCCGGTGAAAGCGCCGGAATGTCCTCGATCTTCATCGAAGACGGCTCACCATGTTCATGTACTCGATAACTCCGCATGACTGCGCCTTTGAATATGGAAAATGGATGGTTGAATGAAAAGGCCGCTTACAAACAAGGCAATTGCCATGCCAATCGAACCAAACGCTTGCTGTTTAAGTGCACATCAGGGTCGAGAGGACAAATGCAGCAGGTTCGCCTGTGGCAATGTCTTTGTGCGCTCCACGAAGCGCGAGGCTATGTCGTCCGGAACGACACTCGATCGTCGTCCGGCGGGACCGTCACATCGTTCGTGAAGGTCACACCGTCGAGTGCGCGACTGCGGCACCGCACGCGATTCGACATCCCCTCACCTGTGAATCGACATGCGGAAAAGCGCGTGCGCGCCGGCGGTTGGCCAGCGTTCGCACAGTGCGCTATCTGTCCACAAGCTTTGCCCGATTGAAGGCATTGATTGCCCGTCGAGCCGGCGCATACGCCGAGTCACCCAGCGCCTCATACAAAGCCTGCGTGATGGTGTAGTGATGTTCGAGCCCGGTACGCTCGAGCAATCCAATCGGCCCTTCGGGATAACCGAGGCCTAGGCGTAGCGTCATGTCCATGTCCGACGCAGTAGCGAGCTTTTCGTCCAGTCGACGCAGTGCTGCGTTGTAATAGGGGCGCACGAGGCGATCGACGATGCGGCCCGGGAAATCCCCACACACTGCGACGACGAACCCCGCGTCCTCGAAGACCTTGCGCGCCGCCGTCAACGCAACCGCATCGGGATGGGCGGGCACAACCAGTTCGATGAGATTGCTCGGGGACGAACTGCCGAGGCGAAAGCGAGCGAATCCGAATGTTTTCGCTGCCTGTGCAACGTCGCGACTGGTCGCAGTTTCGTCGACGTAAACGCCGAGACATTCCGTCGCCAGTTCGATCAGTGCGAATTCAGCGTGGCCCAGGTCGGGGCTGTCCCGAACGAACGACTGACCGGCATTGGCGCCCAGGTATACCGGCGAGTGGGCAGACTGGTCTGCCGAATCGATAAAGGCGTGAGCCTCGGGAAAAGAACGGCTCTCGCCGGTACGAATGATTTGGTAGGACATGATCACGCTCCAAACATCTTGTTATCGCCGTATTGATGGAAGCCTTTGCCGCTCTTCTTGCCGAGGCTCCCTGCGGCGATCATCCGTCGCACGACCGGCGGGCAAGCGGCGCGGGGCTCATGGGTCAACCCATGCATCGCTTCGCACAGCAGGCGCTGCGTGTCCATACCGATAAGGTCGAGCAACTCGAGCGGTCCCATCGGATAGCCAAGGGCAGTCTTGATCGCCTTATCGATGTCCGCGGGCGACGCCACACCTTGCTCCACCAGACGGATTGCGTCGTTGTTGAACGGAATCAGGAAGTAGTTCAGGATGAATCCCGGCGTGTCCTGCGTCTTGACTGGCTTCTGACCGAGGGCGAGTGCGAATTCCCACGCCTTCGCGAACGCTACCTCCGAGGTGTTCAGCCCAGACGACATCTCGATGAGTTTCATCAGTTGCGCAGGCAGGCAAAAATGCATGCCGACGAACCGGTCGGGCCGTCCGGAACCACCCGCGATTTCGGTAATGGCGATAGTAGATGTGTTCGATGCGAACAACGTGTGCTCGCCACAGATCGTGTTGAGCTTACCGAAGAGATCATGCTTGACGCTCAGTTCCTCGAACACAGCCTCGATCACAATATCGCAATCGGCCATGTCTTCGAGCCGGGTCGTACCTCGCCAGCGCGCCATAATCTCGGGTACTGCATCGGCGGGAAGCTTCCCGCGCTCTGCCGATTTCCGCAAAAACGCTTCCGTCTGTGTACGCGCACGATCCAGCGCGTCCTGGCGTGTGTCGTAGACCTTTGTCGCAAAGCCAGCTCGCGCCGCGACAATCGCGATGCCCGTACCCATCGTGCCGCTTCCCGCTACCCCAACCGTTCTGATATCTGTCACGTCCGTCTCCTTTGTCGACCAGAGTTGGCGCTCTAGTTCCTTACTCTGGTCCGATGCAAGTTATTGCGGTTCATTTCTCGATGAAGCTGCGTCCGATCAACTGGCGATGCACCTGATTCGTACCCTCCCAGATCTGGGTGATCTTCGCATCGCGCATGAGGCGTTCGACGCGGTAGTCCGAGCAGTAGCCATAACCGCCCAGGAGTTGAACAGCATCCGTCGTAATTCGCATGGCTGCATCAGTGGCGCGCATCTTCAGTATCGAAGCCTCGATACCGAAATCCGATTCGCCGGCGTCCACCATTTCCGCGACCCGCCATAGCCACGATTCGCACAGCGCAAGCTCAGCCGCCATGTCGGCAAGCATGAACTGGATACCCTGAAACTCGATGATGCGACGCCCCGACTGCTTGCGTTCGTTGATGTATGCGACCGCGTCTCCGAACGCTGCCCGCGCGATACCGAGCGCATGCGCCGCGACACTCGGACGTGAACGGTTGAGCGATCCGAACAGGATCTTCAGCCCTTCTCCAGGCTGGCCCATCAGGTTGGACCGCGGCACCCGGCAGTTCTCGAACGACAAGGTCGCCGTACCTGAGGCGCGGGTGCCCATCTTGTGTTCGGTGCCCAGTACCGACAGGCCCGGCGTGCCCTTCTCCAGGATCAATACCGAAATCGCCTTCTTCGGGTCGTCGATGCCCGACCATTTTCCGAACAGAAGGTAGATATCGGCGACATCGCCGTTCGTGATAAATGTCTTGCCGCCGTTGATGACGATGTCGTCACCATCCTCGCGGAACGACGTCGTCATGCCCGTGGCGTCCGACCCGGCATTCGGCTCGGTGATGGCCAGCGCGACCAGCGCGCCCTCCGCGACACGGGGCAGAAATTTCTGTTTCAGGGCTGCGCTGCCATATTGGACGATCGGCTTGGCCGCATGAAAGTTCGTCGCCCAGATGATGCCCGTGGAAGCACACGCCTCCGATATCACCTTCACACACGACACGTAACAGGCGAAGGACAGCGGTGCCCCACCGTACTCCTCTGGCACGAACATCGCGTTGAGCCCGAGTTCGTTGATCGCCTTCACGTTGTCCCACGGGAATTCGCCCGTACGATCGTATTCGGCAGCGCGCGGAGCCAGTTGCTCTTTCGCGAGCTTGTTCACGCTGTCGAGCACCATCCTTTCTTCATCGCCCAGCTTGACCCGTGCGTCCAACCGTTCCAATACATTCATTTTCGTGCCCCTTAGAGCGCCATACCTTGTCCACCGTCCACGTACAGGGTCTCCCCCGTCATGAACGTGCCGGCCTCGCCAAACAGCGAAACGACCAGATGTGCGACGTCGTCCGCCTCACCGGGTTTGCCTATCGGAATGCGCTTCTCAAGGAAGTTGCGAAGGCTCTCGCCGGACATCTCCTCGCGATTCAGATCCGTCACGATGTATCCCGGCGCCACGTTCAAAACACGTACGCCGTATCGGGCCCATTCGACCGCGAGGCAGCGGGTGATCGCGCCGACGGCCGCTTTCGAAGCGCAATACGCAGCGTTTCGCTTGACGCCGATCTTGTCGAAGAACGAGCCGATATTAACGACCATGCTCGTGCCCGCCTCGCTCAGATAAGGCAGCGCGACCTGGCTCACGGAGAACAGCGCGGTCGCGTTGGTGGACATCACTCGCTCGAAGTCCGCGACTGCGAATTCACTCGACGCCCCGTCGAGGTGAATCCCCGCATTGTTCACGAGTCCGACGATCGGCACCGGGGATTGCTGCGCGACAGTCTTAAAGGCCGCTTCGAGCTGGGCACGGTCGTTGATGTCACACGTCACGGGAATCCACCGGGAGCGGAGTTCATCGTCTGCAGAGGCGCGCTGCGGGAATCCTCCCGTTCGAGAGAGACATGCGACTGTGAACCCTGCCCGTGCCAGCGCTTCCGCGATTGCTGCACCGATACCCCGGCTGGCGCCCGTTACTACTACACATCCTTTTTTCATATCAGGCATCCTTGAATTGAGGAGCACGTTTTTCGACGAATGCACGCATACCTTCGACGGCGTCCGCCGTGCGGTAGGCCAGCGTCGACAGGTCTGCCTCGATGCGAAGACCCTCCTGCAGGCTCACGCCTGCAGAACGCTGAACTGCTTCGCGGGCGAACAACGACGCGCAGCGGCTGTACGGCGTGAACTGCCGCGCGAATTCGGCGCCGATTACCCTGGCGTCGGCGCTCTCGACGATCTTGTTGACCAGCCCGATGCGCAGCGCTTCGTCGGCATCCACAGTCCTGCCCGAGAGGATCAGTTCCAGTGCCCTCGCCTCACCGATTAACCGCGGCAAACGTTGGGTGCCGCCGTAGCCGGGGATCAGGCCAAGCTTGATCTCAGGCAGCCCCATCTTTGCCTTGGGGGTAGCAACGCGAAACGTGCAGGCCAAAGCGAGTTCGAGTCCGCCGCCGAACGCATAACCATGCACGACGGCAATCGACGGAACCGGCAAACGATCCAGCTTCGCGAATACCGCCTGGCCGAATTCAGCACCCTTGCGCTCCTGCATGAGATTGCGGTCAGCCAGTTCCTTGATATCGGCGCCCGCGCAAAAGGCTTTCTCACCGCTACCGGTGACCACTAGCACGCGTGCATCGGAGACAGCCACCTGGTCAATCGCATCCGAGATCTCCTTGAGCACGTCGAAGCTCAGTGCGTTGAGTGCCTCGACGCGATTCAGGGTGAGATACGCGAGAGAATCTTCAAACGTGAGTTGGACCGTCATGTCCGTGCTCCTGCGACGTGTTCTGCGACATAGCGCACCGCGATCGGCTGGATTTCGCCGGCGGCGACCTTTTCGACCAGCGTGCGCTTGAGGATCTTGCCGCTTGCGGTCATCGGAAACGCTGCTATATCAATGAAATACTCCGGCATGTCGTACTTCGACAATCCGGCCTCCGCCAGCCAGGCGAGCAAGGCGTCTGGATGCACGCTGCGCCCAGGCTTGCAAATGACAGCAAGGCACACCTTTTCGCCGAGCCGCTCGTCCGCAACGGAAAAGGCCGCAGCCCGCTCTAGATCCTGATGCCGCATCGCGAGTTCCTCGATACGCGCAGGGTGGATGTTGTGGCCGCCCCGGATGATCAGATCTTTCTTGCGGCCCACGATCTTCAGGCAACCATCCTCGGTGAACACGCCCAGGTCACCGCTCATGAACCAGCCATGGCGGTTAAACGAGCGCTCGGTCGCCACCTGATTGCTGAAGTAACCGAGCATGAGCAGACCGCCGCGTCCTCCAATCTCGCCGACCTCGCCAGGGCGTGCTTCCGTATCCGGATCGTCCTGACGCCACAGCTTCACTTCATAACCATTGCACGAACGACCGCACGTGGAGACGATGGTGTCCGCCGTATCGTCGGGCACCGTGTACTGATGCGATCCGTTTTCCGTCATCCCGTAGACGTTCTGCGGCGTGACACCAAGGTTGACGAACCTTTGTGCGACGTCGCGCGGTATGGGAGCACCCGCCATGTAGAACGATTTCACCTTGCCGATCTCGCGCAGCCCGCGCTTCCCGATCTCTGCGAGCACGTCCATCGCATGGGTCGGCACCCCCATGACATAGGTCGCGCCCGTCTCAACGATCCAGTCGAGACCCTTACGTCCGACAAGCGGGTCCGTCATGGCCAGTTCGAATCCGACTGCCAGCATCTGCTCGATGGCAACCGTCGCGATGTGATGGCTCATCGGGCTTAGCGAAAGCAGCACGGTGTCGGTCGTGCGAGCCCAGTCGTAGGTCAGCGCACGGCCGTTGGCCAGCAGTGTGTTGTCGCTATGCATGACGCCCTTGGGCGAACCTGTAGTGCCCGAGGTAAACGCGAGATAGACGATCTTGTCGGGATTGAGATCCGGCGCACGCGTAAGTGCGGGAGGCACGCGCTCGGGAAAAGCCGCGATGCCCTCCAACTCGCAACGCCCGCCAATGTGCCGGTCGAGCGAGTAAACCGCGCTCAGATGGGCGATTGATTGGGTCCGCGCGAAAATCGAATGGCGATCACCGTCCGCGCCATAGCCCGGCGCCGCAAACAGCGCACGGCAATCGATCTGCTCGAGAAGCAGCGCAATTTCGTCGACTGTGTAGTTCTGATGCAGCGATGGACAACACACGTAGCCGTTTCGGGAGCATGCCAGGAAGACGATCACTGTCTCGACGACGTTGGGCAACCAGACACCTACCCTGTCGCCGGCACGAAGTCCCGCGCGGTGCAGGGATTCCGCGACGCTATCGGCCCAATCTACCGTTTCCCGCCAGGTCAGCCGCAGTTCAGCGTCGCGCAACGCGCACGACGTTGGCGTCTCACGCGCATGACGCCGTGCCAGCGTGTAGAGCGTGTCCTGCTGCCAGACACCCGAAAGATAGTACTCGCGCGCTGTCTCGGGATTATGAAGTGTCAGGATGTTTTGCATGATGTCCTACCCTCGAATCTCAGTGACCGAACTTCGCGGCATCCGGCTCCCGGCGCTCGGCAAACGCGGCTGCGAGTTCATCGTGCTCCTGAGAATCAAGGTAGCCGCGCAACAACAGATCGTGCGCCATCCGCGAGAGCCCGCTGACTCCCCCGTGACGGGCATTGAAGGCACCCTTGATCGACGCGAGGGCGAATGCGCCGCGCTGTGCAACCTCGAGCGCGTACTCCCGTGTGGCAGCCTTCAGCTGATCGTCGGGCACCACCTTGTTGATCAGCCCCATTTCGAGCGCCTCGTGAGCCAGAATCTTGGGGTTGCGATACCAGATGTCCTTCGCGCGCTTCTTGCCCACCAGATCCTCGAGGTACCACGTGCCGTAGCCGCCGTCGAAACTGCCAACCATGGGTCCGACCTGGCGGAACACCGCGCTCTCCTTCGCAATCGTGAGGTCGCAGACGACCTGAAGCACATTACCCCCGCCTACCGCATATCCGTTGACCGATGCGATAACCGGCTTTTGCAGACGATCGATGCTTTCGTACATCTCGAGCGTCGGTAACACGCCGGCGTACAGTGTCGAATCCTGCATGCCGTCCTTGCGACCGCCCGTGCAGAAGAACTTGTCGCCCGCGCCCGTAATCACGATCACCCGCGTGCGTGTCTCACGACGGATCGCGTTGATACAGTCGCGAATCTCGTGACACATGCGCTCCGTGAACATGTTGCCATCGTGCGGACGGTTCAGCGTGATCGTGCCGATGGGACCCTCTTCTTCGTACGTGATTTCCTCGAATTGCATCAGTGTCTCCTTCAAACAATACCTTCGTTTCTGAGGTTGGCCAGTGTGGCCTCTTGAATACCCAACCGTTCCTGCAACACTCGAACAGTGTCCTGTCCAAGTGTTGGCGGCGGGCGGCGATGCACTGCACTCTGCCCATCGAACTTGATGCCCAGTCCCACCTGAGGGACCAGCCCGTACTCGCCGTCGACGGCATAGAACAGGCCGTCGTCAAGCAGATGTGGGTCGGCAACGACCTGATCGACGCGATTGATCGGACCCGCAGGAATCCGGTATTCAGCAAACAATGCGAGCCAATGTGCACGCGGCCGCGTCTTCAGCACTTCGCTGATGGCGGCCACGATCTCCGACCTGGCATCGCGCCGCGCAGCGTTGGTCCGGAATTTTTCCAAGGCGCCATATTCTGCTGAATCCACTGCCTTCCAGAACCGCGCCCAGATCGCGTCATTACCGAGGCCAAGCGTAATTGGATCGTCTGCCGTATCGAATACCTGGTAGACGGCGATCACTGAATCACGGCCGCCGGACCGTGTCACCCGGTCGCCCGAACCCAGGTAAGGCACGATGCGCGGCGACATGAAGCGCACCATGCTCGCGACCATCGAGACATCCACCTGCTTGCCGACCTGAGTCCGTTGACGCTCGATCACGGCTGCGAGCGTGGCGAGCGCAACGTCCTGTCCGGCGAGCAGGTCCGCTGCAGGCGTTCCCACCTTCTGCGGGCCCGATTCCGGCTCGCCCGTCAAATCCATCACACCAGAATAGCCTTCTGCTACGAGGTCGTAACAAGGCAACGCAGATCGAGCGCCCGACACGCCGAAGCCCGTGAGCGAGACGTGAATCAATCGGGAATTGAGCGCGTGCAGTCTGTCAAAGTCCAGCCCCAGCTTTTGCTGAACCTTCGGCACCATGTTCAGCACGATCACATCGCTTTGCAGTACCAAGTCGTCGAGTATCGCCTGACCTTCGGGCCTGCTGACATCGAGCGTCACGCTGGCCTTATTCCGATTCACGCTGAGATACCACAGCGATTCCCCGTCGAGAAACGGAGGGCCCCACGCCCGCGTATCGTCGCCCCCACCGACCTTCTCGATCTTCGTGACCTCAGCGCCCAGATCTGCGAGTAGCTGAGTCGCATAGGGACCAGCAATCGAGGTGGTCATGTCCAGGACCCGCAAGCCCTCCAGCAAGCGAAGTCCCTCATTGCCCTGCATTCTTGGAAGTTTTTCGAGTTGGCTCATCACGTCTCCTGCTTTTGTTGATGACTCAATCTGCAAGAGGTATGCCAACTTGGCGCTGCTGAAACCGCGACCGGGTCAACATGGCTCTGTATCAGGGATTTACACCGACTGTGTAGTGAATGTCTTTCTCTCGAATGGCGTCTCGAATACAATGAATGCGCAATGAACTGTTTTTGTTGCGGTCACTTTTGAAGGCTCAGTGTATTTGAAAACCACACTGTCCCGTGCCCGCAGGACGAGAAAAATGAGGGAGACATGTCGAGACAAAAGTGCGGAATCCTGGTGCTGGAAGAGACCGGGAGCCCGCTGCTGGCCGCTGGTTTGTGTGAAGACAAATCGCTGGCCGAAGAACTGACGAAGCTCTGGCGAGAGCGCGCGGACATCAGGCTCAAGCAGGTTTTTCCAATCACCACCCGTGAGCAGGCGCTGATCGTCTCCACAGTCGACGCAGGCAGTGCTGTGTGCTTTCTCGTGTTCGAAAGCGATGCTGACGAAGCCCTGGCCGAGTTCATTTCGACCGTTGAGTTTTCAGACGACATCCTCCGGCACTTCGTGACCAATCCCTACGAGGCCATCACCGTAGTGGATTCAGCCGGGAAGCTCCTTTATATGAGCCCCGTGCACGAGAAGTTCTTCGGACTGCGCCACGGTGAAGCGACGGGGCAGCCGGTGACCGAGGTCATCGAGAACACCAAGCTGCAGGAAGTCGCGGTGCGCGGCCGCGCACAGATCGGACAGGTTCAGGAGATGAACGGTGTTGTGCGCGTCGTTTCGCGCACACCAATCTTCGACCGAAATAAGCGCCGCGTCGGAGCAATCGGACAGGTGATGTTCAAGGGTCCGGAAGCGATCGAAGAACTGCGCAACGAACTTACCCGTGTGCGTCAGGAGCTCGACTTCTACAAGCGCGAACTCTCTGGCATGCGCAACCGGACTTATGGCCTGGATCAGATCGTCGGCACCAGTGATGCCGTACATCGCCTTAAAGAAGACATCATACGCATCGCCCCACTCGACGTGCCCGTGCTGATCGCCGGAGAAAGCGGAACCGGCAAGGAACTGGTCGCGCACGCACTCCATATGTTGAGCCCGCGCAGCGCCAACCCAATGGTTCTCGTCAACGCTGCAGCGATGCCCAGCACGCTCGTGGAAGCCGAACTGTTCGGCTACGAAGGAGGAGCATTTACGGGCGCCGATCGCAAGGGACGCAAGGGCAAGTTCGAGCAGGCCGATGGTGGCACGCTATTCCTCGATGAAATCGGCGACATGCCGCTAGACACGCAGGTAAAGTTGCTGCGGACGCTTCAGGACGGCAACTTCGAGCGCGTCGGCGGCGACCGTAGGGTGCATTCGGATTTTCGTCTTATCTCGGCAAGCAACCGTGATTTCGACGCCATGATTTCCGAGAGCACCTTCCGGCTTGACCTGTTCTATCGTATTGCTGCCGTCACGCTGAGATTGCCTCCGTTACGCGAGCGGCTTGAGGACATTCCGATGCTTGCGGATACGTTCCTTACCAACTTCTCCGAAAGGCACGGCGTTCCCAAGAAGGCGGTGACGTCTGAGGTCGTGCAATATCTGCAGTCACAACCTTGGCCGGGCAACATTCGCCAGCTTCAACATGCGATCGAACGCGCGGCCATCTTTGCCGACGGCCCGTCCATCACGCTGGCCAATTGCGGATATGCCGTGAACAGCACACCGTCAGGGTCCGGCGGTGGATACGCGCCCCTGCACGCCCAGCGCGAGAAAGCCACCCGAGACGTGCGGGTAGCAAAAGAACGCGCCGAATCGGAACTGATCGTCGAGGCCATGCAACGCCTCAAGGGCAACAAGAAACGAGTCGCCGAAGAGCTTGGCGTGTCCCGATCGTATCTGTACAAACGTCTGAGCGATCTGTCGATCGAATAGCCCCGACTACGATGTCATATCTCGCATTCTCCCGAAACGAGCACAACTCTTCGAAATAGTCGGAAACACACGAACGGGCGACGCAGATCGCCGTCACCCGTTCGAATGAATCGAGGTGGTCGGTGCGACCGCTCAAACGTCAGAGCTTCATCACTTCGAGCAGATTCTTTTTGCCATTTTTGTACTGGTAGATCGAGATACCCGTATCCTTGAGATCGCCCTTCTGATCAAAGGCTATCTGCCCAATCACACCATTGAAGCTGGTTGACGGCATACTAGCCAGAATCTTCGCCGGGTCCGTCGAGTTCGCCCGCCTCATCGAATCGATGATGACGTTGACGGCATCATAGGCGAACGGAGCATAAGGTTGCATCGTCTGCCTGAAGGTGCTTTCGTATTTGGTCTTGAATTCTCGCCCGCCCGGCATTTTCTCAAGAGGAAGGCTGGCCTCCGAGCATGTCAGGTTCTTCGATGCGTCGCCCGCCAGCTCTCCCAGCTTTTCCGTGCACATTCCATCTCCCGAAAGGATTTTCGAGCGCAGTCCCAGTTGGCTCGCTTGCCGGACGAGATTAGCGCCCGCGGCGTCCTCGCCACCGTACATAATGATGTCAGGGTTCTCGTTCTTGATCTTCGTCAGGATACCTTTGAAGTCGACCGTCTTGTCGGTACACGCGTCACGCGAAATCACCTTGATACCGAGTGTCTGTGCATTCTTCGAAAACTGGTCGGCCAGACCCTGACCGTAGGCGGTCGCATCGTCCACGACGGCGAGCGTTTTCGCCCCCATCTGTTTTGCGGCATAGGCAGCCAGTGCAGGTGCCTGTTGCGCATCCGTCGCGATCATGCGGTAGGTCGTCTTGAATCCCTGCTGGGTATAGAGCGGGTTCGTCGACGACGGTGTGATCTGGGTGATCCCCCCATCGCGGTAAATCTTGGAAGCGGGGATAGTCGTGCCAGACGTGACGTGCCCAATTACCGCCACAACCTTTTCGTCCACCAGCTTCTGGGCCACCTGCGTCGCCGTCCGGGGGTCGGCAGCGTCATCTTCCTCGACCAGTTGCAGCGTGATCTTCTTCCCATTGATCACCAGACCCTTTGCGTTCGCCTCATCCACGGCGAGCTTCGCTCCATTTTCAACGTCCCGGCCAATGTGCGCCAGAATGCCGGTTAGCGGTGCGACCGCTCCAATCTTGACGGTCTCCGTCGTCTGCGCATCAGCGAGCGATGGAATATTGAAGGCAATACTGAGCAATATCAACGCAGTATTGCGCGTGTCGAAGCTTTTCATGGCAGTTCCTATGGTTTAGTGTTCCCATCCCCGTGCAACCGGTCATCCGAAGCTTTTCCCGTCAATTGCGTTGCATCGAATGGGTGATCTACATTAGCTATCCAAATAGGGTATTTGCTGTCGAATTAGCTCACTCTTTTCGCTCTCGCCCACCATGTTTCGACCGAATATCGCGTCAAGTTGAAACGTTCATTTCGTGGCGCCAAATTCGGACTGTATTTAGCGGACCTGTGTCCGGGCAAACAGGTAACAGCGGCGAAGTATCACGACAGACTGGTGTATGGCTACCCTCCTGACTGGCAGACTCCTTTCCCCGAGTTCAAAAATCGATTCTTTAATTTGCTTGCTGTTCGTTAAGACGCGGGACAATCGAGGTTCTTCACATTATTTAGGTATCCAAATAGTTATAATTGAAATATGACAACCACGAAAACGGTCTCCATCACGTATATTTAGTTTGCCTGTCGGCTATCCTGTCGATTCGAAGGCTCCCTTCCTTCCCACTTCGAGCGCGAGTACGCTTATGACCGACGGGCGCGAGTCGGTCCTCCGTCCATCACCCGCCGATCAAATTATGGGCCGACGCAGGTGTTCAGCCACCGGCGCCGAACTCACGTTCACAGGCGTTCGATTGCAACCGCAATACCCTGCCCCACACCAATACACATAGTACAAAGCGCGAATCGACCGCGCGTGCGTTGCAGCTGATATGTCGCCGTCGTGACGAGTCGCGCGCCACTCATGCCTAGCGGATGCCCAAGTGCGATGGCGCCTCCGTTCGGATTGACGCGCGGATCGTCGTCGGCGACGCCCAGCATACGTAATACGGCGAGCCCCTGCGATGCGAACGCCTCGTTGAGCTCGATCACGTCGAACTCGTTTATGGTCATTTTCAGACGCTCGAGAAGTTTCATTGTCGCGGGCGCCGGCCCGATTCCCATGACTCGCGGCGCAACGCCTGCCGTCGCCATCCCCAGGATTCGCGCTCTCGGCTGAAGACCAAACCGCTTCGCGTGATCCTCATCGGCGACGATGAGCGCGGCCGCTCCGTCATTCACACCGGACGCATTCCCCGCTGTCACGGTTCCGTCGGGACGAACCACGCCCTTCAGACCTGCGAGCGTTTCGATATTCGTCTCGCGAGGGTGCTCGTCCCGCGACACCACGATCGGGTCACCCTTCTTTTGGGGAATACGCACCGCAACGATTTCTTCGGCAAGACTGCCGTCGCGCTGGGCCCGGGCTGCCTTCTGCTGACTACGCAATGCGAACGCATCCTGGTCTGCGCGACTGATTGCATAGTCCTGGGCAACGTTTTCTGCCGTTTCCGGCATCGAATCTACACCGTGAAGCTTCTTCATGAGTGGGTTGATAAAGCGCCATCCGATCGTCGTGTCGTGTATCTCAGACTGTCGGGAGAACGCCGTCGTGGCCTTGCCCTGTACGAACGGAGCGCGGCTCATACTTTCCACGCCGCCCGCAATCAGGAACCCTGCCTCGCCCGACTTCACCGCTCTGGCCGCGATCCCGACCGCGTCCATTCCGGATCCGCAAAGACGATTCACCGTCGTACCCGGTGCGCCTTCAGGCAGACCTGCAAGCAACAATGCCATGCGGGCAACGTTGCGGTTATCTTCGCCCGCCTGGTTGGCGCAACCAAAGATAACGTCGTCAATGGCACCCCAGTCGACTTCCCGATTGCGCTCCATCAACGCACGTAGCGGCGCGGCACCGAGATCATCAGCCCGGATCGACGAGAGCGATCCAGCGTAGCGACCAATGGGCGTGCGCACTGCGTCACAAATAAAAGCTTCCTTCATCTTGGTTTCCAGAGTTAAGAACAGGGTGGCGATGTGCCGACAAGTCAGGACTCGAGCAGTTCGTTTGCGGCCCCAAGCAGCGGAGACGGTCGGTGCGTTGTGTTCGCCCGGAATACAGATGCGACGGGGATGGGAAGCGCCGGCAGTCTGCCACCCGACGATCCGACGGTCTGCTCGAACAAGCCGCGCGCAACGACATGCGGATCCTTGACGGCCTCCTCCAATGTCGCGACGACCGAGCAACAAACGTCCTGTCCTTCGAATACCGCTTTCCATTCAGCTGAGGTGCGCGAAGCGATGCAGGCCGCCACTGCCTCCCTGGCCTGTTGGCGATCTGCCGCGGGGCCTTTCATTTCCGCGGGCAGTCCGATGAGTCGCGTGAAGTTGTCCCAGAACTTGTCTTCAAGCGGGGCGGCGGCAATGTAACGTCCGTCAGCGGTCCGGTAAATGTGGTAGCGGGGAGACCCTCCCGTCACGAGTTCTGCGCCGGACTTCGGCCAGCCCGCTCCCGACAGTCCGCTGCCAAGCCCCCAGTAATTGAACGCGAAGAGGTTATCTGCCATCGAGATGTCGATATGAACCCCTCGACCGGTACGATCTCTTTCGCGCAGAGCGAACATGATGTTCATCACCGCGGGATAGGCGCCGCCCGCGATATCCGCAGCCAGCATCGGCGGCAACACGGGCGCGCCATCTGAGCCGGCGCTCAATCCGAGCATCCCGGTCTCGGCAAGATAGTTGAGGTCATGGGCCGCAACATTCGATTTCGGTCCGGTCTGGCCCCAGCCGGATATCGAGCAGTAGACCAAACGGGAATTGATCTCACGAACGTGGTCATAGCCGAGCCCCAGGCGTGACATCACGCCTGGCCTGAATTGTTCGATCAGCACATCGGCGCGCGTGATCAACGGCGTCAGCTTTTCTAGCGCATCAGGTCGTTTCAGATCGATCGAAATGCTCTGCTTGCCGCGATTGAGCATCACAAAATTGACACTATCCTCTCCCAGCCGAGGCTGGTAGGACCGCATGTCGTCCCCTGTCTGCGGGCGCTCGATCTTGATGACCGTCGCTCCCGCTTCGGCGAGAACGAGGCTTGCCATCGGGCCAGGCAACAACGTAGAAAAATCGATAACAGTGAGACCTTCCAAAGGAGACATATTTAGCAACCTCATTTTGTTAAGTCTGTTTCAACAGACTCGGTCCTGACCGTACCTTCTGGAGTTTCGTGGAAAGACCCGGCCTCACGGCAAAGAATCGTCGCCCAGATTGTTGGTGGGCTGTCATCACGCAAAGAGTGTGCCATTGGTACTACACGTCAACTGGCCGTGGACTTCTGCAAATGTCCAGCGCAAAGCCGGTTGCAGTTGTCGTCGGCGCAGGCACAACACGATGCGGTAATGTCGTCGCGCACGACAGACTGTCGGGACATTGCTCGTCTCCGGCAACCGAGTCAGATTCAGGTCACGCTTGTCAAACTGCTGACCTGCGTCGCGGGACGCGAGACGTGCCGGGTGATGCGCAACAGCACGACAAAACCCACCGCGCCAACGGCAGCGATCAGCAGCAAGCCGGGACTAAAACTGCCAGTCCTGTCCCGAATGACACCCATCAACACCGATTGCACGAATCCGGACAGGTTTCCCAACGAACTGATCATGGCAATCCCCGCTGCGCCGACGGTCGATTTGAGCAGGAGATTCGGTAACGTCCAGAACACCGGTAACGCCGACATTAAACCAAGTGCAGACACTGAGAAGGCGATGATCTTTGCCATCGGCGACGGAACCACGACCGACGCGACCAAACCGAATACCGCCAGTCCGAGGGCAACGAGAGCGTGGCCGCGGCGCTCCTGGTGGCGGTCCGAACTGCGCCCCCACAACACCATCCCGACCGCGCCGACCAGAAAGGGAGCCGCAGTCGCAAAGCCGGTCTGGATGATGCTCAGGTGCGCCTCCTTCATGATGAGAGGAAGGAAGAACGCCAGTCCGTAGGAAATGCCCGCGAGACAGAAGTAGATGTACGCGAGAAGCCAGATCTGCGGGGTCCTAAGGATCACGCCGATGCTTTCATGCGCATATTTGCCTACTTGTGCGCGCTCCTCGTCAAGCGTATCCATCAGCCACCGCTTCTCTTCATCGTTGAGCCATTCGGCGTCTTCTGGCTTGTCACGCAGTACCTTGTATACGACAAAAGCCAGCAGTATCGCCGGGACGGCCTCGACGATGAACATGGTCTGCCAGCTTGCCAGCCCCCAGAACCCAGCACCATTGATCAGGAACGCCGAGATGGGTGCGCCGAGGACGCTGGCCATCGGCACTGCCACCATGAAGGTACCGATGAAAGTGGCGCGCCAGCGACTCGGCACCCACAGCGTGAGAAAGAAGATGATTCCCGGAAAGAATCCAGCTTCCGCGGCCCCCAGCAATAACCGGATCACGTAAAAGCTCGTTTCACCCTGAACAAACGCCATCGACCCCGAAAGTATTCCCCACGTCAGCATGATGCGGGCAATCCAGCGGCGGGCGCCAAAGCGCTTCAGCACAAGGTTCGACGGAATCTCGAACACGAAATAGGTTATGAAGAATAGACCTGCGCCCAGACCGAAGGCGGCATTGGATAGACCGAGGGCCTGGTTCATCGTCAGCGCGGCATAGCCAATGTTGACGCGGTCAAGGTGGGAAACGATGTAACAGACCAGCAATAGCGGCAGGAACCGCATGAGGACTTTGCGCATGCAGTTCTGATCGGTGGCAACCATGTCTCTTCCATCCTTCTCGTATTACCGCCCGCATACGACGAAAACAGGGCGTGCGCGACCCAGCAGCTGAAGATGTTCACCGTTGCTGTGTGCGCTTACGCCCCGTCATGAGGCCCGCGACGCGGTGCGGATTGGGTTATTGTGTCTAGGGGCTGCCTGCCAGTCAGCTGTCGTAGCGTGGCTGATCAAGTTCGATCAGTCGTAACGCAGCATCGAAACCGACCTGCTGGTAGCTCTGTGCCCCGCCCGTGTCGAGGGCGTCGTCCACGATGTCGAGTTTTGCGAACTGATCTGATGTGTGCTTGCGCACGGCTTCCGGCGGATAGGTCAACTTGCTACCTCCCGCCAACGCCGCGACCTGCGCCTGGCATGCGCGCTCCAGGTAATAAATCACGAGCCATGCATCTGCCACGGTCGAACCCGCAGCAAGCAACCCGTGATTGCGCAAGATCATCGCCTTGTTCTCGCCGAGATCTGCCACCAGCCGGGCGCGCTCATCCGCGTCCGATGCGATCCCCTCATAGTCGTGATACGACAGCCGTCCATAAAACTTCAGCGCGTGCTGGCTGATCGGCAGCAGTCCCTGCTCTTGCGCGGATACTGCGATCCCTGCGGCCGTATGGGTGTGTACAACACATGCTACGTCGTGCCTCGCCATATGTACGGCTGAGTGAATCATGAAGCCAGCCTTGTTCACGCGTTGACGCCTGTCCGACGAACTCTCTACGATATTGCCGTTCATATCGATCTTGACGAGGCTCGACGCCGTGATCTCATGGAACATCTGACCATACGGGTTGATGAGGAAGTGATGCTTGTCAGTACCCGGCACGCGGGCGCTGATGTGAGTGTAGATGTGATCGGTCATGCGGTGGTGCGCGATGATGCGATACAGAGCGGCAAGTTCGCAGCGCGTTTTCCATTCTGCATCGCTGTATTCGGGTTGCATCTTCTCTCCTGTTGGTTGTGTGAGCAGCATCGAAACTGTAAATGTGAATGCCATCATTGGCACACACTGCGACGTGATGGGTGGACACGCTTAATCCGGAGTGGTTGGAAACGAGCACGGTGCTACATCGAGGGCGCCGCACATCAGCCGGGGCTGTCGATAACCGTGATCTCCTGACGGCTTATCAAGATGCCTTGGGTGACTCATTAAGCAGCCGGGCCGTGTTCCTCGTTTCAGACAGATAACCCATATTCCATATGATGAGGAATCCAAAGACTGATCGAGGTCACCTCATCCCGCCCCGGGTTCGAACTCTAATCTGAAGCCCCACCGTTCGTCGACGGCGCACCACTTCCAAGTCGTTTGCAAATCACATGCCAACATCCGCGTCCAAGGTCGACTCTCCGGCATGCTGCCTGCAAGCATTCGAAGATCGCATGAATCGATGGTTTCCGGCATTCAATTCTGAATCACGGCCCAATGTCCGCATGTGCCACTGACTGCCGCAACTACACCCTGTCCACCGCAAAAACACACACGTCGCACGCCCCATACATGTATCGCGATGCGGCTATCGGCGTCCTCCATGAAAGGACATACCAGGTGGTCAATGGCAAGCAAAGGCAGAGCGACCAGAGACAGGTTTTCGACACCGGTCGCAAGTGAGGAATTTGTTCAAGTCAAGGCCGCGCCGTGTTTTGGGTTCATATTTCAAGATTGTCGATCAGGCGCGTCGCGCCGAACTTTGCGGCCGCGAGCACGACGAGCGGTGCATCCTGTTCGTGCGCGGCGGGCGCAATCAGGTTTTCACGTTTGCGGATCGCGATGTAGTCGGGCTTCCAGCCGCGCGCGGCGAGCCTCGCCATCGCTTCCCGCTCCAGCGCGGCGAAATCGTGGTTGCCTGACAGCACGGTCTCACGGATGCGTTGCAGCGTGGCCGCGAGCATAGGCGCTTCGGCGCGTTCGGGCTCCGTCAGATACCGGTTGCGCGAGCTGAGCGCGAGACCGTCGGCGTCACGCACGGTTTCGGCCGCGACGATGTCGGTGGGCAACGCGAACTGGCCAGTCATTGCGCGCAGAATCATCAGCTGCTGATAATCCTTCTTGCCGAACACGGCGACGCGCGGCTGCACGCAAGACATCAGCTTCATCACGACCGTGCACACGCCCGTGAAGAAGCCGGGGCGGAACTCGCCTTCGAGAATGTCACCGAGATCGTGCGGCGGATGCACGCGGTATTCCTGCGGCTGCGGGTACATGTCGCGCTCCGTCGGCGCAAACAACACGTAGACGTTTTCCTTCTGCAGCTTGTCGATGTCGTCCTGGAGCGTACGCGGATACTTGTCGAAATCTTCGTTCGGCCCGAACTGCAGGCGGTTCACGAAGATGCTCGCCACGATCGGGTCGCCGTGCTGACGCGCGAGACGCATCAGCGACAGATGGCCCTCGTGCAGGTTGCCCATCGTCGGCACGAAGGCGGTGCGCTTCTGGCCGCGCAACTGGTCACGCAATTCCTGGATCGAGCTGATGATTTTCATCGTGGTGAGACCTTCCGGATATCCATCAAGGCAATCGCGCCATCTGAACTGAAATGGTTTCCTCGCCAGACGCCATCCGTGTCGACACGCGTGCAAAATAAGTAGCGACAGCGCGTATCGAGAATGCGCAGAGCGCTCGCACCGGATCGTTCTGTTCCGTCCATGCTACGGTGCGCGTCTCGTGCAGATGCTCTCACCTACGCGCCCCTGCCTAAGCTGATTTCTCACGTAGTCCTAATTTGGTCATCAAAAGGATGTAGCCTGAAGCGGACGGCTCGCGATCATTGGCGGCACACTCCAGGATTGCGCCTCCCTCCAGCGCGCTGAACAGAAGCTTTGCGATCTGTGTGGAGGAGGCACCCGAAGGACGATCGAAAGAGTCGAAATGATCCCGTACAACCTTTCGAATCCAGTGAATCTGCAGGATAGATAGATCTGATGCGCGACTCCGTATCGCATCCGGTAGACAGGCGTGACTTGCGCTAAGCGCCACCGAAAACGGAGGCACTCCGCACACGAAGTCCTCGCTGCGCAGGCAAGCGTAGGCTATTAGTCGACTTTGAGCATCACCGTACTCGAGATAAATATCATCGAGCTCTCGCCCGATACGAATGATGTGTCTTTCGACTACTTCCATGCAGATGTCTTCGCGAGTGCGGAAACACTCTGCGATCCCGTCTTCTGCAACCGAGAGCGTCCGCGCAAGTTCCGCAAGACTGAACGCAGCGTAACCTCGCTCACGGATCAATCTTTCCGATACTTCGAGAAGAGTATGTCGCATCGGCTCGCTGACCTGTGATCGCGCAAAGTTCGCCGCTTTCGCTGCTCAAACCGCGTTTGGTTCAGGAAGAAGAACACTTGAACCGGTCGTTTTTCTGCTTTCAAGATCCCTGTGAGCTTGCGCGACGTCGTGCAATGCATACCGCTTTCCGATGTTCGGCTTCACCTTGCCCGCCTGAACCAAGTTGAACAGGTCCGTCGCCATTCCATCCAGATCGTCACGCTTCGCCGCATAGTGGAACAGCTGCGGGCGTGTAAAGAACAGCGAACCTCGCCGGGTAAATTCGATAGCCTCGATAGACGGCAGGGGTCCAGACGAATTCCCGAAACTGACGAACATCCCTAATGGCGAGAGGCAATCCAGCGAGCCGATATACGTGTCTTTCCCGATGGAATCGTAGACGACGGGCACGCCTTTCCCGTCGGTGATCTCGAGTACACGCTGCGTGAAATTCTCACGTGAATAGACAATCGTGAAGTCACATCCGTTGGCCTTCGCGATCTCCGCTTTCTCGTCCGAACTCACCGTGCCGATCACTGTTGCGCCGAGCGCCCTGGCCCATTGACAGGCCAGCAAACCGACGCCGCCAGCCGCGGCATGAATGAGGATCGTTTCGCCTGCCTGCACTCGATATGTGCGTCGCAACAGGTATTGCGCCGTGAGACCCTGCAGCGTCACCGCTGCGGCGTCTTCGAAGCTCACACCATCGGGAAGAAGTACGACCTCAGCCTCCGGGACGACGCGCTCCAGCGCATAAGCACCGGGCTTCGTGCCTGCATACGCAACCCTGTCTCCGCTTTTGAAGCGTGTCACACCTTCACCGACGGCAGTCACCACACCAGCGGCTTCCATACCGATTCCACCGGGCAGCGGCATCGGATAGAGTCCGGTACGAAAATACACATCGATGAAATTGAGGCCCACGGCGCAATGCCGAACACGAATTTCACCGCGGCCCGGCCGTTCCATATCTACATCGACCCATTCCATGACTTCCGGACCGCCAATCGCGCGAATCCTGACAGCTTGCGTTCTGCTCATACACATTCCCGATCGTGGTCTCTCTTGGATTGCGTGAAGGGAAGCACCTAGACCTGCAATCACGATGAGTCATTTTAGGCTGCAGCCGCGCAACGTTTTTACCAAAATAGGCTACAGCCACCACCCGACGGAAGCATGATTGATATGCAAAATGCTAACTTCTTAGTTCAATTGAACCAATTTTGAAGTCTGGGTATTTTTGGTCGCGCTCACAACCTTGTGGTCGCTAACGTTCCGAGGGGCGCCGACGATTCGGCTAGCGAAACTACAACATGGGAGAAGTGCGATTGAGCACCGTCTTCAGCGCGAAGCTGGAGCGTATGTGCTCGACCCCCGGTATGCAGGTCAATGTCTTCGTAAGGAAGCGCTGGTAAGTGTTCAGGTCGGGGACGACCACGCGCAAGATGAAATCGGCGTCGCCGGTCATCGTGAAGCAGCTCATGACCTCGGGCGCCACCACGATCTCTTTCTCGAAACGCTTGATTGCCGCCTCCGACTGGTTCTCCAAGGTGATCGACACGAAGACGTTCAGTTCGCCGATCAGCTTGCCCTCGTCAAGCTGCGCGACGTAGCCACGAATAATTCCCTGCTCTTCCAGTTTATGAACCCGCCGCAGCGTCGGCGTGAGCGACAGGCCGATACGTTCGGCGAGTTCACGCCAACTCAGCCGCCCATCCGCCGCCAGTTCGCGCAGGATTCGCAGATCGGTCTTGTCGAGATCCAGGGTTTGGTTCATTGAGTCTACAAAAAATAAATTGGATAGTTAAATTGAACTCTCATAAACGGGTTAGTTAATTCAATTTGGCGCAAAACACTTCGTCCGGCAACCTAAACTAACTCATCTATTCCAATATATTATCCCCCGGAGGATCTTGTGGGTACTGAACTCTCATCGCCCCGCACATCGGTGTCGACTGCAACTGAAGGCAGAACGTTTCTCACTGGCATCCAGGCGCTGGTCCGGCTGCCGATAATCCAGCGCGAGCGTGACCGGGCACGCGGACTAAATACGGCTGGCCTGATTTCCGGTTATCGCGGATCGCCACTTGGTGCATACGACCAGCAGCTGTGGAAAGCATCAAAACAGCTTGCCGCGCAAGACATCGTCTTCCAGCCCGGTCTGAACGAGGATCTCGCGGCCACGGCGCTGTGGGGAGCCCAGATGCATCGTGCCTTTGGCGACACCAAGGCGGATGGTGTGTTCGGCATCTGGTATGGCAAAGGCCCCGGTGTTGACCGGACGGGAGATGCATTCCGCTGCGCCAATATGTTCGGAACATCGAAACTTGGTGGCGTACTTGCCGTGTCGGGCGACGATCACGCTGCACAGTCATCCTCCTTCCCGCATCAGACCGACGGCATCTTCCATTCGGCATCCGTCCCGGTGCTTCAGCCGAGCAACGTCAGGGAGGTGATCGAATTCGGACTTGCGGGTATCGAGATGTCGCGTTTCTCGGGCCTGTGGGTATGCCTGAAGACCATTGCGGAAGTGGTAGAAACTGCTGCCACTGTTAATCTCAAGTCATGGCCGACCTTCTGCGAACCAGCGGGCTTCTCTGTACCCGCACATGGACTCAACTGGGATTCGTCGATTTCATGGCCAGCTCAACGTGGTGAGCTCGAGCGACGACTCATCGAGGAGCGTATCCCCGCTGCGAAAGCGTGGGCGAAAGCGAATCAGCTCGACCGGGTGATCGTCGAGGCTGCGTCAAAGCGGCTGGGGATCGTCACCGTTGGCAAAGCTCATCAGGATTTGATGCAGGCCTGCAGGGACCTCGGCCTCACGGACGATAATCTGCGCGCCATGGGTGTGTCGATCTACAAGGTCGCAATGAGCTGGCCGCTCGAGACCGAGGGCGCGTGCAGTTTCGCCGCGGGTCATCAGGAGGTCCTTGTCGTCGAAGAGAAGCGCTCCAACGTCGAAGCGCAGCTCAAGGATGCGCTCTTCCATCATCCCGCTCCGCAGCGTCCGATCGTTGTCGGAAAGACCGACACAACGGGCGCAGCACTGCTCCCCGAAGTGTCGGAATTCAGTACACGACTCGTGGCCGGCATCCTGGTGCAACGGATGCTGGCCAACGGTATCGACGCGCCCGGAATGCGTGATCGCCTCGCAGCCCTCGATGCTGCCGCAAAGAAGCCGAGTGCGGCCGTCATTCCGATCCGCAGACCCTATTTCTGTTCGGGATGCCCGCACAACACATCCACGCGCACACCGGACGGTTCGATCAGCGGCGGCGGCATCGGCTGCCATGTGATGGCGCTCTCGCAACCGGAACTGAAGACGAAAGTCATGAGCCAGATGGGCGGCGAAGGCGCCCAATGGATCGGCGCTGGGCCCTTTTCGCGCACGTCACACATCTTCCAGAACCTGGGCGACGGGACTTATCAGCACTCGGGTTTGCTTGCCATTCGTGCCGCCGTCGCAGCGAAGAGCAACATCACCTACAAGATCCTCTACAACGACGCCGTCGCGATGACGGGCGGACAACCCGCGGAGGGCACGAACGATCCCGCCCGTATCACGCGGCAACTACACGAGGAAGGTGTCGGAAAGGTCGTGCTCGTCACCGACGATCCGCAGCGCTGGAGAAGCAATGGCCTGCTCGCGCCGGGGGTCGATGTCCATCACCGGGACCAGCTCGACGCTGTACAACGGCAGCTCCGGGAGACGGCCGGCGTCACGGCGATCGTCTATGAACAGACATGCGCCGCAGAAAAACGCCGCCGTCGGAAGCGCAAGGAAATGCCAGATCCGGATCGCCGGTTGTTCATCAATGAAGCGGTCTGTGAAGGATGCGGCGATTGCTCGGTCCAGTCGAACTGCATTTCCATCGAGCCGATCGAAACTCCGTTAGGACGCAAGCGGACGATCAATCAGAGTTCGTGCAACAAAGACTTCTCCTGTGTAAAGGGCTTTTGTCCAAGCTTCGTCGAGATCGAGGGTGTGAAGCTTCGCAAGCCCGACGGCAAGCGGCTCGCAACCATGGAAGCAGATCTTTTGACAACGCTGCCGGCTCCAACACTCGCGAAGCCGGATGAAGCTTTCAATGTCTACATAACCGGCATCGGCGGCACAGGCGTTCTGACGATGGGGGCACTGCTGGGCGCAGCCGCCAGCCTGGATGGACTTGCCTCAACGGTGCTGGACTTTACAGGCATGGCCCAGAAGAACGGCGCGGTCGTAAGCCAGGTTCGGATTGCGGCTACCGACGAACAGATCCCTGCGTCGCGCATCGGCGAAGGCAAGGCCGACCTTCTGCTCGGCGCAGATCTCGTCGTATCGGCATCGCCGGATTCGCTAATGCGTCTATCGCCACAGCGCACTGCAGCCGTGCTCAATCTCGCGGAGACGCCCACGCCCGACGTAATCCGCGACCGCGACGCGAGCCTGCCCGTTAATCTGATGCACGATCGCGTCCGCACCCGTTGCAGCGATACCGTGTTCCACGCGCTGGATGCGAGCGCCCTCGCCCAACACATCTTTGGCGACACCTTGCCGACGCATACGATGATGCTGGGTTACGCATGGCAAAAGGGACTGGTTCCCCTAAGCCACGCCGCGATTACGCAGGCAATCGAGCGCAATGGTGCAGCGATCGACATGAACAAGTCCGCCTTCAACTGGGGGCGAATTGCCGCCGCAAAGCCAGAAGCATTGAAGGCGCTCGAACAGCAGTCAGGCAGAAGCAGCCCGGAAGTGCAGTCACTCGCTGAATTGATGGAATTGCACCAGCAGAAGCTCGTCGCATACCAGGGTATCGAATACGCGCGACAATATCGCGATCTCGTCACCTTGGCGGAAAAGGCGGAAGCGAATATCGGTGCGAAAGGTGACCGGTTCGCGACCGCCGTCGCACGAAGCGCTTTCAAACTTATGGCCTATAAGGACGAGTACGAAGTGGCCCGCCTCTATAGCGCGCCGGAGTTTCGTGAGTCGCTGACGACGCAGTTCTCGAGCGCAGAAAAACTATCGCTCTGGCTCGCGCCGCCCATCATTTCCCGAATTGATCCGGCGACCGGCCGTCCCAAGAAGACGAAATTCGGCCCGTGGATCTTCCCGGTCCTGAAGGCCATAGCAAGTTTGCGCAGTCTACGCGGCACTGCGCTCGACGTGTTCGGCTATACCGCGGAGCGTCGCGCTGAGCGCCGGCTCGTTGGCGAATATTTCGGAGATGTTCGCAAGGTCTGCTCCCTGCTCGATCGCGGGAATCTTCAGCATGCAGTCGATTTTGCGGCCTTGCCGTTGGAGATTCGAGGCTTCGGTCCCGTCAAGGAGAAGGCGATCGACGAACATGCAGGAAAACGAGCAGTTGCGTTGTCGTCGCTCCAAGCCGGCACTCAACGCGACCTTGCATCGCAAGCTCGTAGCGACGCCAACGCTGCATAACAAACCGGGGCCAGCGTCCAACTATCCTGGGCGCCTCTAGCGTCGAGGTCAGTGTGTCGCTGGCCCCGGTTTGTGAATTTTGCTGCGAACATGAGCGCAATTCGGTCATGTTCCAGGTGACAGCACGCGCAAGAAATTGCTGCGAGATCGTTGACCGGACGAACGGACGGCATGAGCGAATCCAGACCACGGAGTCTGCTCCGAACTGCTCAACCCGTATCGCGCAAGTACCGCGAGGACTGTCGGCGATACAGCCGCGAATCGTGTTCTTCAACCGATCACAGGAAAACGGGTATCGATGCCGACGAGACACGACACGTTACGTTGCCCCGGACGGGGCCCGTTTCCTGTCACAGACCTGCGTGTGTGTCTCACCGTGGCTTATGAAGCCCACCGATCCCGGGTCAGACCGCGAACGTGTGCTCGACTGCAGGAAAAGCGCCTGACTTCACTTCCTGCACATACAACCGGACAGCCGCGTCAATGGAGGTTTGACCTTCCATGAAATTCTTGACGAATTTGGCCTTACGTCCCGGAAACACGCCGAGGACATCGTGCAGCACAAGGACTTGCCCCGAACACTCAGGACCTGCGCCAATGCCGATGGTAGGAATCGTTAGGCGTCGTGTTACCTCGGCCGCAAGCGCCGCCGGAATCGCCTCCATGACCAGCAGTTGAGCTCCAGCAGCCTGCAAGGCGAGTACGTCGTCGATCAATCTCGTAGCTGCGGATTCCGTCTTGCCTTGCACGCGGAACCCCCGAGTACGTGCACGGATTGTGGAGTCAACCCCACGTGAGCGCAAACGGGGATGCCTCGATCAACGAGGAACCGGACCGTATCGGCTAGCCATGCGCCACCCTCGAGCTTCACCATCTGGGCGCCCGCTCGCATCAGGCGCGCGGCATTCTCGAACGCCTGCGCTGGCGTTGCGTACGTCGCAAAGGGTAAGTCAGACACGACCAGCGCGCTTCTGTTTCCACGCGCGACTGACTCGGTGTGGTAGCTCATATGCTCGATCGTCACTGGCAGCGTGGTCAACTGGCCCTGCAGGACATTGCCTAACGAATCTCCCACGAGGATGATCTCAACGCCGCAGCGGTCCACCAAAGCCGCAAAACTCGCGTCATAGCACGCCATCATCGCGATTTTCTCGCCTGCGTCGCGCATGGTTTGAAGTGCGAGAACGGTGACGTTCTTGCGCGGTGCCTCTTGTAGATAGGTCATGATGAAATATTCGTTCAGGAAGCGGTCATCGCTTATTGATGGAACTGATCCGTTCGTGTGCACAAACGGGTTAGCATGCCGGTTTAGGACCAGATTCGCGGTGTCGACAGGTCGCTGGTCACGCAAGTCTACGTCGATCAAGCTTACGTTTTGCGCCAAAACCGCGCAGCGTAGACTGGCTTTAAAGCGCGTTTGCTCTACTATATGAGTCCAACCGCGAGCGTTGCACCAACGTCTGGCTGCTTGCATACGGTTGTCAGGAATGAGGGCGTATCGGTCTGGCCATACGAAGGGAGTCGACGGGTCGTATGGCCCGTCGCGTGAACCCTAGCGTTGGAGCTGGTTTGCTTGTACCCGACGTCCGGAAAAAAAACGCTCCCTCGCCGCCCTGATCGCCGTGTCGAAATCCGGCTCGGTGGCAAGATGCTTGTGATCCACGCTAACCAGCCAGCCTTGGGCAGCCTTGCACCACCTGATTCTTCCCTCGTCGTAAAGCGCACAGAACCAGCGCCAGAGGGTGGCGTCTTCTTCGTTTGCATGCCGTGCCGCCAGAGAGCGCACGTGATCGTATTGAATCGTCGGCATTTCCAGCTCCATTTTCTGACGTGTGCGCCGCTTTGTCGATCAGCCGAGTTCCGTCACCAGCTCCGGCACGACAGTGAACAGATCGCCAACAAGGGCGTAGTCAGCAACGCTGAAAATCGGTGCTTCTTCGTCCTTGTTGATCGCGACGATCACCTTTGAGTCCTTCATGCCAGCCAGATGCTGGATAGCGCCCGAGATACCGACGGCGATATACAGTTGCGGCGCAACGATCTTGCCCGTCTGACCGACCTGATAGTCGTTCGGCACGTAGCCAGCGTCGACAGCTGCGCGCGATGCGCCCATTGCCGCACCAAGCTTGTCGGCCAACGGCTCGAGCACTTTCGTGTAGTTCTCGCCACTGCCCAGACCACGACCGCCCGACACGATGACGTGCGCCGAGGTCAGTTCCGGACGATCCAGCTTCGTCACTTCACGGCTCACGAACTGCGAGAGGCCCGTATCGGCTGCCGCTTCGATCTTCTCGACCGATGCGCTGCCGCCTTCCGCTGCACCCGGGTCGAAGCCCGTCGAACGCACCGTGATGACCTTCATGGGATCAGCCGATTGCACGATCGCAATCGCATTGCCCGCGTAGATCGGGCGCTCGAACGTGTCGGCGGAGTCCACTGCCGTGATATCGCTGATCTGCGCGACGTCGAGCTTCGCGGCAATACGCGGCGCGATGTTCTTGCCATAAGCCTTAGCGGGCGCGAGGATGTGCGAGTAATCCTTCGCGATATTCAGCACCGTCGCCTCGACGTTTTCCGCGAGGCCTGCTGCCAGTTGCGGTGCATCGGCGAGCAGCACCTTCGCCACGCCTGCCACCTTCGCAGCCGCGTCAGCCGCGCCTTGCGCATTGTGGCCAGCCACCAGCACATGAACGTCGCCACCAATCTTCTGCGCGGCGGCAACCGTATTCAGCGTCGCTGCCTTGAGCGCCGCGTTGTCGTGTTCAGCAATTACCAGAATCGTCATTTCATTCGTCTCCGTGTGCCCGAAAAATCAAAGCACCTTGGCTTCGGTCTTGAGCTTTTCGACCAGCGTCTTCACGTCGGCCACCTTCACGCCAGCCGAGCGCTTCGGCGGCTCGCTGACTTTCAGCGTCTTCAGACGCGGCGTGACGTCGACGCCCAGATCTTCCGGCTTCACGGTTTCCAGCGGCTTCTTCTTCGCCTTCATGATGTTCGGCAGCGTCACGTAGCGCGGCTCGTTCAGGCGCAGATCGGTCGTGATGACGGCGGGCAGCTTCAGCGACAACGTTTCCGCACCGCCGTCCACTTCACGCGACACGGTCGCCTTGCCGTCAGCCACGACAACCTTCGATGCAAACGTCGCCTGCGGCAGATTCGCCAGCGCGGCCAGCATCTGGCCCGTCTGGTTCGAATCGTCGTCGATGGCCTGCTTGCCGAGAATCACCAGCTGAGGCTGTTCCTTGTCGACCAGCGCCTTGAGCAGTTTCGCCACGGCCAGCGGCTGCAGGTCTTCACCCGATTCGATCAGGATCGCGCGGTCCGCGCCGATCGCCAGCGCCGTGCGCAGCGTCTCCTGACATTGCGTCACGCCCGCCGACACGGCGATCACTTCCGTCGCCACGCCCGCTTCGCGCAGGCGCACGGCTTCTTCGACGGCGATTTCGTCGAACGGATTCATCGACATCTTCACATTCGCAATGTCGACGCCCGTGTTGTCCGACTTCACGCGGACCTTCACGTTGTAGTCAACCACTCGTTTCACAGCTACAACAATCTTCATGGATCTACTCCCAGTCAAGAGTTCGATAACGCGGGTGCATAGGTCACTCTACGCATTCTGTGCCCGCTGGCGCATCTCACGCCCCAGATCGACATAACGTTCGAGATGGTGATCCTCGTCGCCGAGTTGATGGTCGATCATCACGAGGCGTTTGGCATAGTGCGCAAGCGGTAGCTCCCACGTCATGCCAATACCACCGTGGAGCTGGATGCATTCCTCAGCTACGCGGGAACCGATGTGACCAATGGAATACTTCGCACCTGACAACGCGCGTTCACGCTCGATGCGCGGCGCGCTGAGCGCGACAGCTGCGTTGATGCAGGCCGAACGAGCCTGCTCGATCTCAAGCAGCAGGTCAGCCATACGATGTTGAAGCGCCTGAAACGTTCCGATTGGTACGCCGAATTGCTTGCGGGTTCGCAGATAGTCGAGTGTGTGCTCCTTTGCAACGTCCATTGCTCCCAGTGCTTCCGACACCAGAGCGACGACGCCGTATCCAATTGCTTGTTCGAGCGCAGCGAACCCGCTTCCTTCGCCCCCGACCATCGCATTTGCGTCGACCTCGACGTTTTCGAATGTCACCTCTGCCGCGCGCCCGCCGTCTATCTTGCCGTAACCGCGCACATGCACGCCTTCTGTCGCGCGCGGCACCATGAACAGCGAGATGCCGCTCTCGTCGTGATTCCGGCCTGATATCCGAGTCGAAACAAGGAGCATGTCAGCCTGCTCTCCTTGTTGCACGACACCTTTCGCGCCGTTGAGCAGCCACCCGTTTCCCCGCTTTTCGGCGCGGGTCGTGACGCGCGACAGTTCATAGTGCGCACCGGGCTCGTCATGTGCGAAGACCGCGAGCAGTCCACCGTCGATCATCTCCGTGATCCAACCCCGTTGCATGTCGCTTCCTGCGTATGCAAGCGCGCTTCCGACCATCAATGTATCGAGGAACGGTTCGACAACCAGGCCGCGTCCGAGCGCTTCGAACACGACGGCAACGTCGAAGCCACCTCCTCCATATCCGCCATCGGATTCGTCGAAAAGCGCGCCGATGACACCCAGTTCGGCAAAGCGCCGCCAAAAGTCGATGCTGAAACCTTCATCCGATCGCGCTATGCGATCCCGAATGGCGAAGGGATACTGCTCAGCGATAAAGCGGGTGAGCGTATCCGCAAGCATCCGGCGATCTTCGGTATGCTGGAAATTCATGACACGAGTCCTTTACAGCCCCAGAATCATCTTCGAAATGATGTTCTTCTGGATTTCGTTGGCGCCGCCGAAGATCGACAGCTTGCGATTGTTGAGGTACTGCGACGCAGCACTTGCTGCCTCCTCAGGTCCGACGGGTACTCCGTCGTAACCGTCGAGGAGCGCTTCTTCAATGAAAGGTGATGCGTAGGGTCCCATTGCCCGCCGCAGCAGCGACGATATTTCCTGTCGGATCTCGGTGCCGCGAATCTTCAGCATGGAGCTTTCAGCACCCGGAACGCCCCCTCCTGCCACCGCGGCAATCACGCGAAGATTGGTCGTCTTCATGTTTTCCAGGTCGATTTCCACTCGCGCAATCCGCGCCGCGAAATGTGGATCGTCGGCAAGGGGACGCCCATTGCGCTGTACCTTTTCTGCAGCCGCCTTCAGACGCCCTAGCGCGGCCACAGAGAATCCGACACCTGCGATGTTGGTACGCTCATACGTCAGCAGATACTTTGCATATGTCCAGCCCCTGTTCTCCTCCCCAACCAGGTTCTCTACGGGGACACGCACATCAGTGAAAAAAACCTCATTGACCTCGTGCTCGCCCTCGAGCGTAACGATCGGGCGCACCTCGACGCCGGGCGTATTCATGTCGATGAGCAAAAAGCTGATGCCTTCCTGCTTGCGCGCGTTCGGCGAAGTACGGACAAGGCAGAAGATCATGTTCGCGTAGTGCGCCAGCGTGGTCCATGTCTTCTGGCCGTTCACCAGGTAGTACTCTTCGCCGTTCTCCGTCTGGCGGACAGCTGTCGTACGAACCGACGCGAGATCGGAGCCGGCGCCAGGCTCCGAGTAGCCCTGACACCACCAGTCGGAGCCGTCAAGAATTCGCGGCAACCAGCGACGCTTTTGTGCGTCACTGCCATATTTGATGAGCACCGGTCCGAGCATATTTACGCCAAACGGCACGATCCGCGGTGCACCGGCGAGCGCACACTCGTTCTCGAAAATGAACTTCTGCACGGCATTCCATCCTGGACCGCCATATTCCTTGGGCCAGTGATTGGCGAGCCATCCTCGTCCATTCAGAATGCCGTGCCATTCGGCCATATCTTCGCGGGTGAGCCGTCGGCCGGCTCTCACCTTATCGGCGATGCGCTGGGGCAAATGGTCTTTCAGAAAACGCAGCACGTCTTCGCGAAACGCCTCTTCTTCATCAGTAAACTTCAGATCCATACGTCGTACTCAGGTAGATTGATTCAGGCTTGCGAAGCTCGCGCCCCGTTCCACAAGCTCGACCAGCAACGGAGACGGCTGCCAGAAAACAGGATCGTGTCTGGCGAACTCGCAAATGTCCGCAAGCAGCGCCGGCAGACCAACGGTGTCGGCGTAATGCATCGGGCCGCCGCGATATTCCGGAAACCCGAAGCCGTAGATCAGTGTCACATCGACGTCCAGTGGCCGCAGGGCAATACGTTCGTGGACGACGTTTGCTCCTTCGTTGATCATCGCTGCCATGTAGCGCCTGACGATTTGCTCATCGCTGAACGAGCGGGGCGTCACACCGGCGCGCTCGCGTTCGGCGACGATGATTCCCCCGACGTCCGGGTCCGGCGTACCCGTCCGCTGTCCCTCCTCGTAGCGATAGAAGCCACGCCCCGTCTTCTGCCCGAACCACCCGCGCTCACAGATACGATCCGCAATCTGCACATAGCGCGCATTGGGATCCCGCGTTGCTGCACGGCGCTTACGCGATGCCCAGCCGATGTCACCTCCCGCGAGGTCGATCACCTGATATGGCCCCATCGGGAAACCGAATTCACGCATGACTTTGTCTATCTGATACGGCGATGCACCGTCTTCCATGAGGTGGTCCGCAGCTGCCCGATATACCGCAAGCATCCGGTTGCCGATAAAGCCATCGCACACGCCAGCACGCACCGGCACCTTTCGCAACTTCTTCGCGAGGTCGAACGCCGTCGCGACTACGTCGGCACTCACGCGCGCGGGCACCACAACCTCCAGCAATCTCATGATGTTCGCGGGCGAGAAAAAGTGCAGCCCGATCACATCCTGTGGGCGCGAGATACTGGCGGCGATCGCATCGATGTCGAGATAGGACGTGTTAGTGGCCAGCACGGCTCCCGGGCGGCAAACGCGATCAAGCTCTGCGAAGACCGCCTGCTTGACACCCATGTCTTCGAACACAGCTTCGATTACGACATCGACATCGGCAAGCGTATCGTAAGAAGTACTGGCGCCGAATCGTTCGAGTTTCTTCTCCTTCGTGAAGGTGGTGAGGCGTCCCCTTGCGATCAGGCCGTCATAGACCTTTTCAACATGTGCGCGCCCGCGGGCAAGAGATTCGTCATCGCGCTCGATCATTGTCACGGGCAAACCTGCGTCGAGGAGCGCAACGGCGATCCCGGCGCCCATCGTGCCGCCTCCCACAACGCCGACGGTACGTACCGGGCGGGGCTTCGTGTTACGGGTTTCGGGCGCTTTCTGTACCTCTTTCTCAGCGAAGAAGGCGTGCGTCAGCGCCACGCGCTGCTGGCTTTCGAGACATTCGAGAAACCGCTGCCGCTCGAAACGTAGCCCATCCTCGAACGTCAGATTCAGCGCAGCCTCGACGCATTCGACGATCTTCAGCGGCGACATCAGGCCTCGCGACTTCTTCACGGTATCCGCGCGCGCGGCTGCGACTTCCGCTGCGCTCGTCTCGTGGTCCGCAAGACATTGCGCATCGCGCGTGCGCCGTACGGTAGCGTGCGCCACGAGAAGCTGTTGAGCGTATGCGAGACCTTCTGCAAGCACGTCGTCGCTCTGGCCCACCCTATCGACAAGACCGAGCTTCAGCGCTTCCTGCGCATCGACGTGGCGTCCGCTGAGCATCAGAGACAGCGCAGACTCGGCGCCGATCAGCCGCGGCGTACGCTGCGTGCCCCCCGCTCCCGGTAACAATCCGAGTCGCACTTCGGGAAGTCCGAGCCTGGATCCCGTCACCGCGAGGCGGTAGTGCGCCGCAAGCGCGATTTCCAGCCCACCGCCGAGCGCTGCGCCATGAATCGCAACGACGACCGGCTTGCTGCAAGCCTCGATGCGGTTGCACACCTCGGGCATCCCCGGCGATTGCGGGGGCTTGCCGAACTCGCGAATATCCGCGCCTGCGATGAAATTGCAACCAGCGCCGACGATCAGCACAGCACGCACCGCCGTATTCCCATCGGCAGCATCGATCGCGGCAAGGAGTCCCCGCCGGACACTGGCATCTAGCGCATTGACTGGCGGATTATCGACAGTGATAAGCAACACATTGCCTCGCAACTCCTGGGTGACGGGCGGTGCAACTGATGCCGTGTGTGGCGTCATGAGATCTTTCTCCTCGTGCATGATTTGAATCGAACTGCTATGCATTTTCTCGATAGTTAACCAGATTGACAATTGCATCGCTCGTTGACAGAGTGTCAAACCTTCTTTGACATCGGATTCATCGTGGACGTCAATTCACTCACTCTTCTGGTCGAAATCGTCGACGCGGGTAATTTGAGCGAGGCTGCCCGGCGTCTCAAGATGACCCGCGCCAATGTCAGCTATCACCTCAATCAGCTCGAAAAATCTATCGGACTGCAACTTGTCCGCAGGACTACACGGCGTGTCGAACCAACAGAGATTGGACTGAAACTCTACGAGCACGGCTGCACGATCCGGAATGCTCTCCAGGCGGCGCAGGAGTCCGTTTCCACGCTCGGCGAGAGCCTGCAAGGACGGGTTCGCCTGTCGGTGCCGAGCGGCTACGGTCAACTGGTGATGTCCCAGTGGCTGATCGCATTCAAGCGCGAATACCCCAGCATCGTGCTCGACGTAATGTTCGAGAATCGGGTGGAAGACCTGCTGCGTGACGAAGTGGATATTGCGGTACGCGTGATGTCTGAGCCGCCCCAGAATCTCGTTGCGCGTGATATGGGGTCGGTCGGTTGGGTCGCATGCGCTTCGTCGGCCTATGCCGCCGAACACGGCATGCCTACCCTGCTCGAAGAGCTTCGCACCGCACCACTTATCACGTCCGCCGTCATCGGACGCCAGCTGCGCGTCGCCGCCTACCTGCACAATGAAAGGCATGAGGTGTTGCTCGAACCCGGTCTTATTTCCGAAAACTTTCTCTTTCTGCGCGAAGCGATTCTTGCCGGTGTCGGGGTCGGACTCGTGCCGGATTACGTCGTACACGAAGACATCCTCCGCGGCGACGTCCTGACAGCACTCGACCAGTGGCGTCTGAGCATCTTTGGCACGAACATGTACATGCTGTATATGCCCAATCGTAATCACACCCGCGCCACCGCGAAATTCATCGAGTTCATGCTGGACGCGGCCCGCAGAGCGGGACGGGGGAAATAGCCGCATGTAGCGGGCGTACAGGCGTATTCGCCAACGTACGCTTTCCGACTTTTAAACCGGACATCCTTCATCGCAGTGCTGGATTGCTCTGGACATAGAACAGGTCGGTCGACCTCGACCTGATCGGACCGACCTGCTCCGACAGCCGTGCCAGGCAGATTGCTGGCCTCATTCGAGTGTTTTGCTGGATCAAAAATCCACGTCTTTGGTCTCCGGCCCCATGAGTGCCCCGACAAAGGCGATCACGCCGCCGATGCACAACAGGGCAACGGGCGCGTACCGCAGCGGTATTACCGACCCAAGCCAGTTCATATAGAACGCGTAGAACGAAGGCACAATGACCGACAGGCTGTAGCCGACGCCAAAACCCGTCGCACGGACACCTGTGGCGAAGCGCTCGTTGATGTATGTGACGATGACGGCCCACGCCGAGCTCACGGTAATGGCGAGACCGCACACGATCAGCACCACGAGCGGAAGACTCATGCCTGCTCCTCCGTCGATCAGGGAGTAGAGCAGGAAAGCGCCCAAAGTGCCGCTCAGTACGGCGATTATCGAAAGCATCGTGCGGCGCCCGAATCGCTGTCCCAACATGCCAGCTCCTACGTAGCTGAAACAGAGCACCGTATAAGACACCATTAGCGTCGCCGTCATCTGGAACGCGGTGAGATGCAAGGTCTTGAGCAGGATGCCCGTGGGAAGGAACAGGCCAACGATATTCTGAGTCAGCCAGAATCCCGTCATCATGAGAAGCACCTGAATCAGATTCCGGAATTGCGTTCCGCCCGTCAGCCGACTTACCGACGTCGCTTCAGGCTTGCCTGCGGACTTGCCGGCCCACACTTCGGATTCCGTCACCTTATGCACGTAGTAAAGCGCCAGCAGTGCCGCCATCAGTGCACCGACGACGAAGGGGACCCGCCATCCCCACATCGCGTAAGGCGATTGCGGACCACCGACCGGGAAGAGCGAGAACATCACCATCGCCATCAGGTTGATAGCAACATACGCAGCGGGGAAGCCTGCGAGGATCAGTCCACCGACCATCCCGCGCTGCTCCTTCCTCGAATATTCGATCGCGAGCGGAAGTGCCCCTGTGTAGCCGCCTCCGAGAAAGATTCCATCGATAAAACGCAGAATCACCAGAAGCCAGTAGGACGCGATACCAATGCTTTCATAGCCGGGAATCATTGCGATCAGCAAGGTAGCGATGCCAAATCCGCTCACCGACAGGATCGAAGCTGCACGGCGCCCCACGCGATCAGCGATCCGCCCGAAAATAAGCGCGCCGAGCGGGCGCCCAAGCAGAGTGGTAATAAATACCAATGATTCGAGCACGACCTGATGACTGCCCGAAACACCTCGGGGTAAAAAGAACGACTGTATTGGCGCAAGGATGATGACTGGCAGATAAATATCGAACATGTCGATAAACTCGGAGAACACCGCCCCTTGATCGCACTCTTGCGTTTCTCGTCAATTGTCTCCTGTCTTGCCAACCCATCGATTTGCGTGACGCGTACTGATTCCATTCCTGTCTCCATATTTTCTTGATGCAAGGATGCTTTAGGTGACGAAGCTGCGATGCCCTACCTTTTGACCAGCGGGCAGGTGCTCTCTGCGATCGGCTCAAACGCCTCTTCTTTTGGAATCACAGCGCGGATCTTGAGCAGATCCCACTCGCCCTTCGACTCCGAAGGCTTCTTTGCTTCGGCGAGGTACATGTCATGCACCATCAGGCCATTCGCTTCGATGCGGCCATCGCGGGCGAAGAAGTCGTTGATCGGCGTCGCGCGCATCTTCTGCATCACGGTATCGCTATCCGCGGTACCCGATGCCTGTACGGCAGCGAGGTAATGCATCGTCGCCGAATACATGCCGGCCTGAACCATCGTCGGCATCTTGCCCGTAGCGGCATAGAATTTCTTGGCGAATGCTCGTGTACTGTCGTCGCGATCCCAGTAGAACGCCGTCGTGAACTGAAGGCCTTGCGCCGTACTCAGCCCCATCCCTTTCAGATCGCCATCGAAAATGAGCAGTGGTGCGACGACCTGATTGCTGCGGGACAAGCCAAATTCAGCCGCCTGCTTGACGGCGTTCTGTGCGTCACGCCCGGCATCCGCGAGACCGACGACCTGCGCCTTCGAAGCCTGCGCCTGAAGCAGATATGACGCGAAATCGGACGCCGACAACGGGTGCTTGACCGAACCCACCACCTCACCGCCCATGGTCTTCACGACACGTGTCGCCTGATCTTGCAGTGAATTTCCGAAAGCGTAGTCCGCCGTGACGAAGAACCACCGCTTGTAGCCCGCACGCACCAGCGCACGCGCGGTTCCATTTGCGAGCGCATAGGTATCGTAGACATAGTGAACGCCGTACGGAGAGCACTGCCGGCCCGTCAACTCGGTCGTGGCCGAGCCGGCGAAGATCGTGATCTTGCGCTTCTCGGCTCCGAGCTTCTGTAACGCAAGAGCCGATGCCGAGTCGGTGGATTCGATGACCGCCTGCACATCATCCCGGTCATACCAGGATCGAACTTTCGTGGCGGCCACGTCAACCTTGCTCTGGTAGTCGGTGGACAGCACTTCGATTGGACGATTCAGTACCTTTCCCCCGTAGTCCTGGACAGCCATCTTGACCGCGGTAACTCCGCCTGTGCCACCGATACCGGAATAGACGCCGCTCATGTCGACGATCACACCGATCCTGAACGGAGCATTCTCCGCCAATGCAATCGTGACAAGACCCGTCAGCGAGGCCATCAGGCAGGCCGAATACAGCCAGAATCGCCCGCGCGTCGATAATCCAAATTGAAGTTTCACCTGTGTCTCCTCATTTCACCAAATACAACCTGTTATATGTTTTTTAATTTCAAGCTCATTTCATACATCGCATTGATAATTTATTTCGTATTACTACATTAATTTATCAATCCACATACAATACCGAGAATCTGCACTGCGATGCTTCGCACCTTATTCCGTCGCCACAAAGCCAGCTTAAGCGGGTCATCAACGTGAGCGACCCTGTTCCCGACCTTAGATGATTTCTCGATCTCTGAGCCCGGCGATTCACACCTCAGCCATCCCCACGCGTTCACGCAGTACGCGGTCGGTATCCGCACACAGCGGCGGTGGCGCCCGGCGATGCGTTGCACCTTGCCTGTCGAAGCGGATCCCGAGTCCCACCTGCGAGCTCTTTCCCGCGGCGTCTTCCACCGAATAAAACGTTCCATCCGCAAGGAGCTGGTGATCGAACACCACCTGATCGATCCGGTTGATGGGGCTTCCGGGAATCCGATACTCCCTGAAGATGGCGAGCCACTCCCCGCCGTTAAGAAACGGCGAGCCCCAGGCACGAGTGTCGCCGCCCGCGCCGACGCGTTCGACCTTCGTTGCCTCGGCGCCAAGATCGGCGAGGAACTGGGTGCCGTATGAACCGGCAACGGATGTAGTCAAGTCCAGCACGCGCACACTCTTGAGTAGCTCGAGGCCAGACGAGGCCTCAAGCGTTGGCAATGTTTCGACTGGGATCATCGTTGTCTCATTTGATGTTTGCGCAACATAAGCGACAAGCATGCCAGTTGAGTCAGTAGTCTCGCGGAACGCCCGTCGGTATTGCCATTCCGAGGTTCAATCCGTATCCGCACGTGACGTGACTTCACGAGATCGCGCATCGATGTGTCGTCGGGTAGGGCTTCCCGTTACAAGGAATGCGTTCTTCGACGACACTTTGGCGAACACGACTACACTCCCGTGCGGGCGAGAACGGCATTCGCCGTGCGGACGGTTCAGGCGAAAGACGTCTGCGCTGTCCGCTTTCGATACCATTCGGAGTGCGGTATGCACCGGTCCACAACCAACGACGGCGCGCTCTTCGGCTGGCAATTGGCGACCATCGGACACAAGGGAGTAATGCGCAGGAACGGCAAGGGGAATTCGGTCGATGTGTCCATGGGCAAATCGACCGTCTTGCGAGAGGGAGATCTAAAACACGTCCGATGGGATAGCAAGCACACTGTCGGCACCGTGCAGGATGCGATCGCGATGTGCGGATGCCTGTGACAGAACATGCTCGGAAAAGAATCGGGCCGTCGCGATTTTCCCGTCCAGAAAGGTCTTGTCCCCGTCGCGTTCGGCATGCTCCTCGGCAGCGATGAGCGCGCGCGCCAGTTGCCAGCCGGCCACCAGCTCCCCCGCCAGCGTCAGATAGACGAAGCTTCCCGCATGGACCGCGTTCGGCGATTCGGCACCGTTGCGCACGACGTAGTCGACGACATCGAGAAACGCTTGACGCGCCGTCTCCAGTCCAGATCGAACCGAACGGGCAGCCGTGCCATCGATTCGTGCCAGGTCCGCCTCCGTCGCCTCGATCTGGGCCGCAATGTCGCGGGCCGTCGAGCCGCCGTCCCGTATCGTCTTCCGCCCGACCAGGTCGTTCGCCTGTATGGCCGTCGTGCCTTCGTAGATCGGCAGGATACGTGCGTCGCGGTAGTACTGCGCCACGCCCGTTTCCTCGATAAAGCCCATGCCACCGTGTACCTGGATAGCCGTCGACGTCACGAACAAGCTCATTTCCGTGCAGTATCCCTTGATCAGGGGCAGCAGAAACTCATAGAAATCGTGTTTGCGCTTTCTGACGGCGGCGTCGGGATGGCGCTCGGCAAAATCGTTCGCTGCCGCGCCAACCAGCACCATCGCGCGGCACCCCTCGATCCTGGACCGCATCTCCATCAGCATGCGCCGCACGTCGGGATGCCGGATGATGGGCACGCTGCCCGCCGACGACCCATCGACGGGCCGGCTCTGGACTCGCTCGCGCGCATAGGAAAGGGCCTGCTGGTATGCGCGCTCGGCAACGGCGACGCCCTGAACGCCCACGGCGAAACGGGCGGAGTTCATCATCTGGAACATGTACTCGAGACCGTGGTTTTCTTCACCGATCAGATAGCCGGTCGCTCCACCATTGTCTCCGTATTGCAGAACCGCTGTCGGACTCGCCTTGATACCGAGCTTGTGCTCGAGGCTAGTTGCGTGAATATCGTTGCGCTCGCCAAGGCTGCCGTCCTCCTGCACAAGTACCTTCGGAACCAGAAACATGCTGATGCCCTTTACACCCTCGGGTGCCCCGGGAACGCGAGCCAAAATCAGATGAACGATATTCTCGGTCAGATCGTGATCGCCGTAGGTAATGAAGATCTTGGTCCCGAACAGCTTGTACGTGCCGTCGGCCTGACGCTCCGCCCGCGTGCGCACGAGCGACAGGTCACTGCCTGCCTGCGGCTCGGTCAGGTTCATCGTTCCCGTCCACTGCCCGAAATCAGGTTGCGTAGATAGGTCTGCCGCATGGCCTCGGAGCCGACGGTCATCAATGCTGCGATCGCGCCGTCTGTGAGCAACGAACACAGCGCGAAACTCAGATTCGCGGAGTTCACCATCTCCGAACACGCTGCGCCGATGACTTTTGGCAAGCCCTGGCCGTCAAATTCGACGGGATGCTGCACACCGAGCCATCCAGCATCGGCGTACTGCCGGAACGCTTCCCTGAATCCGGGCGTCGTCTTCACGCTCCCGTTCTCCAGTACGGCAGGCTGACGGTCGCCGACAGCATTGAGCGGCGCAATCACCTCCTGGTTGAAGCGGGCGCACTCCGCGAGCACCGCTTCGGCAGTCGCGATACCGGCCTCGTCATATCCTTCCAGCCTGACCAGGTCGTCCAGTCCGGCCAGATGCTGGATATCGAACAACATGTCCTTAAGCGGAGCAACATAGTGCATGTCTATCTCTTCGAGGATGAAGACACGACTGGCCTGAAGTCGACAAGCAGGACAGTCGCGCCTGGAATTCTGAATTTTGGAAATCACCGGGAGGGTGGGCCCGGTGCGGCTTCACGGGACAAGTCGACGTCGCGTGCCATGACACGGTCAACCTCGCCCCACCTGCATCATCGCCCCTTGAATTGCGGAGCACGCTTCTCGAGAAAGGCATTCATCCCTTCGTTTGCGTCCTCCGTCTGCGTGGCAAGCGAGAACAGCTCCGCTTCGGCCCGCAGTCCGGCGTCGAGGTCGAGACTACCCGCACAACGGACCGCCTCCCGGGCAAGATGGACGGCGGCGGGATACCCTTTCAACATCGAGTCGAGAAAGGCAATGCCGATCGACACGGGTTCTCCCTCCTCGACCAACTTGTCCACCAGACCGATCTGCAACGCCTCTTCCGCGGACACGGTCCGACCGGAGACGATCATGTCCATGGCCTTCTCCGTGCCAACGAGCCGGGGCAGACGCTGCGTGCCGCCGTAGCCGGGTATCAGGCCCAGCCTTATTTCCGGCAAGCCGAGCTTTACGCCTGCGACGGCGACCCGATAGCTGCAGGACATCGCGAGCTCGAGGCCGCCGCCCAATGCGGCACCACGGATTACGGCGACGGACGGCACATGCAGCGCTGCAAGCTTGGCGAACGTCCGCTGTCCAAAGCTGGCCCCGTTCTGATGTTGCTGAGAGGTCCTGCCGCGCAATTCGCCGATGTCCGCACCCGCACAGAATGCTCTGTCGCCACCGCCGACCACGACGACACCTCTCACGCTGGCACGCGAGATCGCATCAACGTTTTGGGACAGCTTGCCAAGCATGTCGAGGTTCAGTGCGTTGAGGGCAGCTGGACGGTCGATCGTCAGCACCGCCACATCATCGGCAAAGTGCAGGCGCACCGTCATGCCTCGCTCCCCGTGGAATCGCTATCAGGCTTGCCTTGATAAACGTCGCGGAAGCGCGGTTTTCTCTTCTCCAGGAAGGCGTGCACGCCTTCCTGCGATTCAGCCGTCTGGTAGTACAACGCCAGCGCCTGCATCCCCAACCCGCCAATGCCACGAATTGAGTCGGTATCCGCATTGAACGAGCGCTTGGCGATAGCGAGCGCGGTCGGACTCATGGCCAGGATTTCCTGGCACCACTTCTCGACCTCCGCGTCCAGTTGTTCGGGCGGCACGACGGCATTCAGCAGTCCCATGGACAGCGCTTCGGCCGCCGAGTAGCGACGGCACAGGAACCAGATTTCGCGCGCGCGTTTTTCGCCCACGACCCGCGCAAGCAGCGCGGTGCCGAAGCCCGGGTCGACCGAGCCGACCTTGGGACCGACCTGACCCAGTTGCGCCGTTTCGGAAGCGATCGCCAGATCGCAGCAGGTCACCAGCACATTGCCGCCGCCGATGGCGTACCCGTTGACGCGCGCGATCACGGGCTTCGGGCACTCGCGAATGATGCCTTGCAGTTCTTCGACGGGAAGGCCAATTACGCCGCGACCATCATAGCCGCCGTCGTGCGCCGACTGGTCGCCCCCGTGCAGAACGCCTTGTCGCCCGCGCCGGTCAGCACCACCACGCCAACCGATTTGTCCCACGACGCGACGTTGAACGCATCGATCAGTTCGTCACACGTGCGACCGCGAAACGCGTTGTACTTTTGCGGGCGATTGATGGTGATGCGGGCGATGCCGTCCCGCACCTCATACAGGATGTCGGTATATTCGTTCATGGTCTCTTATCCGTGCATGGTCAGGCCGCCGGACACGCTGATGACCTGTCCGGTGATGAAGTTCGCGTCGTCGCTGGCAAGGAAAGTCACGATGCCCGGAATGTCCTCCGGCTGACCGAGACGTTTGAGCGGGATCGCGCGCTTGAGCCCCTCGTAGATCTTCTGGCCGAACTCTCCTTCGCCGAGGAACGACTGCAGCAGCGCGGTGTCGGTCGGTCCCGGGCACACGACGTTGACGTTGACGTTGTTACGGGCGCATTCGCGCGCGATTGTCTTGCTGAACGCGATCACACCGCCCTTGCACGCGGAATAGACCGACTCTCCGGACGAGCCGACACGACCGGCGTCCGATGCGATATTGATGATCTTGCCCTGCTTGCGATTGACCATCCAGGGCAGCACCACATGGTGAAGATTCAGCGGGCCCAGCAGGTTGATCGCGATAACCTTCTGCCAGAAGTCGGGCGTGGTCTCCAGAAACTGCATCGCCACATCCCAACCGGCGTTGTTCACCAGGACGTCGATGCCGCCCCGCTCTTCCGCTACCTTGTTGATCGCCGCCGTTACGGCAGCGTGATCCGTAATGTCCAGCTTCACGGGCGTCACGCGCGCCGAATGCTCGCCCAGATCGCGACCGAGCTTCTCTAGCGCACCATCGTTGACATCGAGCGCCACGACGTGCGCCCCTTCCTCGCAAAAGCGCCGGACGAGGGCCTTGCCAATACCACCCGCTGCACCCGTGACTACCACAACCTTGTCGTTTAGACCTCGCATGGAACAAATCTCCTTGATGACCATTGCTATGAATTCCGGCTGGCCAGGATGTCTGTGGCCAGCTTGCGCAACACGAACTTCTGCAACTTTCCGGTCGCCGTGCGCGGAAGTGTTTCGAACACAACGTGACGCGGCGTCTTGAAACCCGGAAGGCGCTGACGGCAGTACGCCACGATCTCCTCGACGCTCACCGTGCCGGCATAGCCGGGTTTGAGCTCGAGCAATGCGCAGGGCACTTCTCCCCACTTTGCATCCGGCACCGCAACGACGGCTGCGCTCTGTACGGCCGGATGCGTGTACAGGATTTCCTCTACTTCGAGCGAAGAAATGTTCTCTCCGCCGGAAATGATGATGTCCTTCGCGCGATCCTTGATTTCGATATATCCGTCGCCATGCACGACTGCAAGATCACCTGTGTGATACCAGCCGTGCGCAAATGCCTCGTCAGTCGCCTCGGTGTTCTTTAGGTAGCCCTTCATCGCGAGATTGCCCCTGAACATGACTTCGCCCATCGTGGTGCCATCGCGCGGAACAGGCTGGAATCCGGTATCGACTACCATCATTTCCTCCATCACCACGCTGCGTACGCCCTGGCGCGAAAGATGGGTGAGCGCGCTGTCCTCGCCTTCATCGCGCCACTCGCTTTGCGGCTGACAAAGGGTGTTGACGCTGTGCATTTCTGTCATGCCGTACACATGAAGCAGCGAAAAGCCAAGGCTGGAGACTTTGCGCAGGACGGCGGCCGGCGGCGACGCACCCGCGCACATGATCTGGATTGGTCGCGGCGGAGCCTGCCAGCCCTCCGGCTTGCCGCTGACGAGGAAATCGAGCACTGTCGGCGCGCAACAGAAGTGGGTGACCCCATGCTGTGCGATTGCGTCGTAAATGTCTTCCGCCACGACCTTGCGCAGACATACGTGTGTACCGCCCATCGCTGCCATCGCCCATGCAAAACACCAGCCGTTGCAGTGAAAGAGCGGCAATGTCCATAGATAAACGGGGTCGCTACCAGGCAGTCCCGCATTGATCGACTGGCCGAGCGCATTCAGATATGCCCCTCGGTGGTGATAGACGACCCCCTTGGGATTGCCTGTGGTACCCGATGTGTAATTCAACGTTATCGCCTCCCATTCGTCCTGCGGATAGCGCAGTTCGGTATCGGGTGGTGCTGATGCGAGGAACGTTTCGTAATCGGTGCCTCCGATCCGGTCTTCATGGCCGGATTCCGGATCGCAGATATCGATGACCTCAAGTTCGAGGCCCGCCAGGGCGATTGCTTCCCGAACCGTCGCGGCGAACTGCGTATCTACCAGAAGCAATCTGGTTTCGGAGTGCTGAAGAATAAACGCAATCGCTGAAGCGTCAAGCCGGATGTTTAGGCAGTTGAGCACTGCGCCCGATAGCGGCACTCCAAAATGTGCCTCCAGCATTTCGGGCACGTTGGGCGCCAGAACGGATACCGTGTCTCCCCGTTCGATGCCAGCGGCCATCAATGCCCGCGCCAGACCGTAGCAGCGGTCGGCATGCTGGCGCCACGTGTACCGGCGATCCCGGTAGATTACGGCAGTGCGGTCCGGGAAAACGTCCGCCGCACGTCGCAGAAAATGCAGGGGTGTCAAGGGCTGGAAGTTCGCGTCGCGTCTACCCAGACCCTGGTCGTATTTTGTCAGCATTTATGTCTCCGGATACAGCGGGAAATCAAAACGTCACTGCAAGGCGAGTTGCCTGGTCGATGGCCCTGAGGGCATCCAGTTCGCTGGCGACATCCGCGCCGCCGATCAGTCGCGGCTCCAGCCCGCGCGCCTTGAGCTGCTCGTACAGGTCGCGGTTCGAGTTCTGTCCTGCGCACAGCACGACGTGGTCGACCGGCAACACGTGCGGCTTGCCGTCGACCGTGTAGTGAAGCCCTTCGTCGTCGATCGAGTCGTACGTGGCACCGGAGGTCATGGCGATATTGGCCTTTCGAAGCTTGGCCTTAAGAATCCAGCCGGTCGATTTTCCGAGGCGCTTGCCCAGTGGCTCTGCCTTGCGCTGGAACATGTGAACGCTGCGTTTCGGCTCCGTGTGGCCGGCGGACGTCGACAACCCACCTGGTAGCGCGTTTGCAGGGTCCACGCCCCACGAATGGAAGAACGTCTGCGCATCGAGCGATTCCTGTGCATCGCCCAGCAGGTACTCGGCGACATCGAATCCGATCCCGCCGGCGCCGATAATGGCGACGCGTTGTCCCACCACGACCTTGCCTGTGAGCACATCGATATAGGAGATCGCCTTCGCATGGTCGGCGCCTGCAAGATCCGGCACGCGCGGCCGAACGCCGGTGGCGATAACGATCTCGTCGAAGCCTTCGCTCACGAGAATTTCGGGCGTCGCGGGCTGCCCAAGCCGTAGCGTCACACCCAGCCTGTCCAGTCTGACCTGGAAGTAGCGCAGCATCTCGTGAAACTCCGCTTTGCCCGGCACAGCTTTCGCCAGGTTCAGTTGGCCGCCCAGTTGCGGCTCTGCCTCGAATAGCGTGACCCGATGTCCGCGCTCGCTGGCGTTGATGGCAAAGGCCATCCCTGCTGGCCCTCCACCGACTACGGCAATGCGCTTCGAAGACGATGCGATGCCAATCGGGAACTCGATCTCACGACCGGCGCGCGGATTGACGAGGCAGGTTGCGGTGCGCTCGGTAAAGATGCGGTCGAGACACGCCTGGTTGCAGGCAATACACGTATTGATCTCGTCGACGATACCGAGACGCGTCTTTTTTGCGAACTCGGGATCAGCCAGCAGGGGCCGCGCCATGGAAACCAGATCCGCCACGCCGGACGCGATGAGTTCCTCTGCGATCTGCGGCGTGTTGATCCGGTTGGAGGCCATCACGGGAATCGAGACCGCATGCTTGACGTTGCGGATCGCTTCGCGCCATACGGCACGCGGCACGGTTGCAGCTATCGTCGGTACCGACGATTCATGCCAGCCGACGCCCGTGTTGATCAGGTCGGCACCGGCTGCCTCAATCCGCCGCGCAAACGCCGCCACTTCGGCACCCACCATGCCGCCCTCGACCAGGTCGATCGATGAAATCCGATAGATCAGCATCGGCGCACTGCCGAGTCGCTCCCGGACTGCGCGCACGATCTCGAGCGGAAACCGGATGCGGGCATCGAAGCTGCCGCCGAACTCATCGGTCCGCTGATTGGTGCGCTCGGCCGTGAATTCGTTGATCAGATACCCTTCCGACCCCATGATCTCGACACCGTCGTAGCCTGCCTCAACAGCCAGGGCGGCCGTGTCGACGAAGTCGCCGAGCGTGCGCCATACCTCTTCGGTGGACAGCGGATGCGGTGAGAACGTGTTGATACGGGCCTTGCCGGGAGACGGAGCGACACATCCGGCCACTTTCGCATACCGGCCAGCGTGAAGTATCTGCAGGATGATCTTCCCTCCCGCCTCGTGCACGGCGCGGGTCACGACGCGATGTTCGTCAAGCTGGCTATGGCTGTTAAACAACGGCCCCCCCTCTTCCATCACCCCCTCGGGGTTCGGCGAGAAGCCACCGCTCAGAATCAGGCCAATTTCACCAGCTGCACGGGTTGCGTAGAACGCCGCCAGGCGCTCATGCGGCCGGTCCAGCGTTTCGAGTCGCGTATGCATCGCGCCCATGACCATCCGATTGGGCAATACCGTCGCGCCGACCTTCAGCGGCGTCAGTACATGATCAAGCGTCTCCATGTGTTGTCTCTTTAGCGTTCCGGTGTGGGTGAATGGATAGTAGGCGTCACCGTCATTTACGTCAAGTACTTGATATGTATTTTCGAGTGACCGCCTTAATTCCGCTGAAATAAGGTTGTCGCATTGACGCAACGCGTCAACAGCATGTTATATATATGGAAAGCCGTCGGCGCCGCATGGCATCGTCGTAGGATCCATGCGGGCGCGCGTCGAGCGCGCCAGGCCATCGCAGTCTCGATGCCGTCAACGGGGAGAATCCGGCACGCCGACGCTGCCGCCCGGAGAATCGCGCTGCGGCAATACTCCAGGCCGCCTTAAAATGGGCAGATTACTGAGGGCGCGCCCAGCGCAACCGCCGAGCCAATACATGACTATCTCCGACACTTCGTACGATCAATCTGTCTCGTCCATCCACAATCGATTGTTCTTCCGCCTGTTCCAGGCAGGCAATACCCTCGACAGACAGACCATCAAGGCCCTCGGTATCACAACCGTGCAGTGGTCGGTTCTGGGTGCGCTATCACGTCCCCAGGCGGCAACAGGCATGTCGTTTTCCGATCTGGCGGACTATCTGGTAGTGAGTCGACAAAGCCTCGACGGCGTGCTGAAGCGTCTCGAGCGGGACGAGCATGTCGTGCGCGTGGCCGATACGGTCGACCGGCGGGCCAAGAACGTTATGCTGACGGATAGGGGGCGGGAATTCTGGGACGGTCTTCAGCCGAAGATCTACGAGTTCTATCGGCAAGCACTGAGCAACTTTCGTTTCGACGACAAGGTATCGCTCGTCCACTTCCTGAATCAGCTCAACGCGGGAATGGCGAATGTCAGCCTCGACGACGAGGCTTCTGCCAACCTGGATTGCGACGCGGCGTCGGCGCGCGAATAGACCGCCGAGTTCGGCGGTCGGGATCAGCAAAGGCGTACGATCCGTCGGCGGATCCCACATTGGGCATCGTGACGACCGCGCTCGGGCAGGATGCGGACGGACCAGAATATCAAGTCAGTTCGCCCCGCTGGCGTTCTCTCGTCCCTGGCGGGCCAGTCACAACGACGTGACCTCGGGGAACAGGCCACGCGACTAGTCGCAACAAAGACTATTCGCCTGTGAATTTCGGCGCACGCTTTTCATTGAACGCCGCCAAACCTTCGCGATAGTCCTTCCTCCACCCCATCTCCCGGATGAAGGTGGCCTCCATTGCCAGTTGCTGCTCCAGTGTGTGGCCGGTCGCAGCGTGGACTAATGCCCGGGTGCGCACGAGCGCCGTCGTGGGTAACGAGGCAACTTGCGCACTGAGTTGGGCGATACTGCTTTCGAAGCTGTCGTCATCGATCACATCCCAGATCAGGCCCCACTCGGCCGCCTTCGTCGCGGATAGTTTCTCGGCCAGGTAGGTGAGCCCGATCGCGCGCGCCGTGCCGACCTTATGCGTCAGGAACCACGTGCTGCCTGTATCGGGAGTCAGGCCAATTCTCGAAAAGGCTTGCAGAAAATAGGCCGATCTAGCCGCAACGACCAGATCACATGCAAGGGCGAGCGAAGCTCCACCACCCGCAGCGAGTCCGTTGACGGCCGCGATGGTAGGTACGCGAAGATTCTGCAATCGCAGTACGAGTGGCTTGAAATGTTGCTCGACAATCGCACCGATGTCGGGGCCACGCTCTTCACCGATCTGCATGGCGGGGTCGGCGAGATCCTGTCCCGCGCAAAATGCTCTTCCCGCTCCCGTGAGCGTCAGAACTCGAACATCCGGGCTGGCCTCGACCTGATCGAGCGCCCTACTCAGTTCGACCATGCTATTGCCATCGAGACTGTTCAGCCTGTCAGGCCGGTTCAGCGTGATTCGCGCCACTTCCTCCTGAACCACGAGGCTCAAATTTTGAAAGTTCATCTTGATTCCCAGATCCGTTGTGAAGCATTCCCGTGCAGTTTCAATAGTCGTGAAGTGATCACCGGGAAGCAAACCAGGAACACAACCACGCAAACGAGGAGCGCGAAGCAGGCCCTCTCAGGATTCAATTGCCCGGCATTGATCAACGCGTCGACGGGCACATCCCTTCCCGTAAGTCAGTCGCCACTCTGGACGTCCATCCTAATGCTCACCCCCTAAATAAGTCAATATCATTACATTTTAGCGAGAGATAATTCCAGAATTCATGGAATACGCACAATCCGTCCGCCAAATTTGATACATGATGATGTTGCATTTCCATGGACATCGAAGCGCGGGGCCTCTCTCGGGCTTTCAACCCACCCAAGTTTGCGCACGGACGAGCGCACACGCCATTACCCGTTGCCTTGATGTCCGGAGTGGCGACTACCTTCTCCCTCAAGCGGTGCGGACTGCGCTCCTCCCGACTTTTCCCGAACTATAGGCAGATCATGAAATTTGCTTTCATCGGTAGCGGCAACATGGCTACCGCACTCATCGGCGGCCTGATCAAGTGCGGCATCCAGCCCTCGAACATCCTCGCGATCAATCCGAACGACGAGGCGCGCAAGCGTACCGAGAAGGCATTCGGCATTGCCACGAGTGCATCAGCATTTCCGTCACTGCAACGGTTCGACGCGAATGTGCTTGCCGTGAAGCCGCAGATCGCAAAAGAAATCGCGGCGGCGCTGACGCCGAATCCGTCGGCTTCCCAACTCGTCATCAGCATCGTCGCAGGAACACGTGGCGCCGACTTGACGCGATGTCTCGGAGGCCACCCTTGTATTGTCCGCGCCATGCCCAACACGCCCGCGCTCATTGGTATGAGCGCGACCGGACTGGTGGCCCTGGGCGGTATCGACATCGCAGCACGTGAACTCGCATCGCATGTAATGGGCGCAGTCGGTCAGGTTGTATCGTTCGACGACGAATCGAAGGTCGATGCCGTCACCACCGTCTCCGGTAGCGGTCCGGCCTACACCTTCTACTTCATCGACGCAATACAGGAAGCTGCGCGCCTCCTTGGAATGGACGACAAGCAAGCCCGCACCTTGACCGTCGCAACCTTCACCGGCACGGCGCAGCTTGCCACTCAATCTCCCGAATCCGTGAGCGTGCTGCGTGAGCGTGTGACATCCAGAGGCGGCACGACCGCAGCTGCTCTGGAATTGTTCGATTCACATGACCTGAAACCGCAATCGTGCGCGGCGTACTCGCAGCTGACCAACGCGCAAAGAAAATGAGCATTGAATTCGGCGAACAATAGCGCCACCTGGGACGCGGTCGCAACCGGTCACACGACCGCATCGCCTGCTACCGTTCCAGATCAGGCGGCTGGTGGGTCGTAACCTTCGATGATGAAGAGCTTGCCAGTCGATGCGTTGGTTCTGATGGGACGAATAGCCTGATATTCTTCCGAATCGAACCATCGTTTTGCCTGTTCGACCGACGGAAATTCAAGGACAACCCAGCGCTCGCCAGGCGGGGGGCCTTCCAGTTCGTGCTTTGCGCCATTGCGAATCACATATCGCCCGCCGTACTGGGCAATCGTAACGGGCGCGTTCTGCGCGTATTTGACGTATGCATCGGGATCTTGTACGTCAATGAGACCAATAACATAGGCTTTCAAAAGATTCTCCTGATCCGATTACCAAAAAGAGTGCCCTGCTTGCGGTCTGCCCACGCAACATGTCGCAGTCGCAAGTCTGGGCAGCGATTTTCTAGACGAATACATGTCGCAGCAGGGCCGCCGAACTAATCCCGATCAGCACCGTCGGGAGAATCGGCAACCGGGTGGCGGCGAGCATCGTTATCGCCAGCGATGCAATATCTGCCGGATTGGTCGTCGCAAAGTTCGGCGCGATCACCGAAATGAGCACGCACCCGGGCGCAGCTTCCATCACCGCCAACGCCCTTGCGCTCAACACACGGTTGCGCAACAGAAGGTATCCGCCAGCTCTCGTACCGTACGTCACCAGGGCCATGGCGACTATCGTCATCAACGTCGTCACGCTATTCATTTTCAGTCCCCCAAACATACGCACTGATTACACCGCACACCGCGCCTGCCGCTACGTACCAGGCACCGGGAACGAACACGTATGTCGCCACCGCGGCGCCGAGACTCAGGACCCACGGACGGGACGCGCGAAACCCCTTCCACATTCCCCGCATGATCACGAGAAAGACCGCCGGGAAGGCCATATCGAACCCATACTGCTCGACGTTACCGAGCGCTGGACCAACTACCGCACCAAGCGTGGTAAAAGCAATCCACGTTATGTACAGAGGGGCAGAACAGCCTATGTAATATGGGATGCTAAAAAACTGGCGGCTCCGGGTGGGAGAGCTTGCCTTGGCATCAGCGAGGCCCATCGCCCAACTCTCGTCGCACATCAGAAACAGCGCAGGCAAAACCTTACGGCGCGACATGCGGGCAAGAAATGGCGTCAACGTCGCGCCCATCAGAATGTGACGGCAGTTGACCAAGAAGGTGATGGCGACGATCAGCAGCATGTGAGGCGGCGACGTCCATAACCCCACCGCTGCAAACTCCGAGCCGCCGGCAAAATTCAGTCCCGTCATCAGGGACACTTCGAGCGTGCTGAGGCCTTTCTGCGCGGCCTGCGCTCCGAGCACCATGGCGAAGGGGACCATCGCTGCTACGACAGGCAGAGAACTCGCCAGACCACGGCGAAACTCACCAAGACCTTCCTTTGGCTTACCGTGAAACCCGCAGGCTTGAGACACTTCCACGATCGACTCCTCAATTTACGACAACATCATGATAGATATTGTATGCCTTAGCGATTGGCATATGGAGTCGTTTATTCCACTATTTACACACTATCTTGGCATCCGCAGCTTCAAATTAACACATTCATGAAATACGATAGCAAAACGAATCGAGCCGGGATGTGCGCGTGGGGACGGCAAGGGCTGGTACCCCGCGGGACCGACACGGGTCGCGAACGACCTCTACGGATGCCCTGGAACCGGCTGGGAAAGGCGCGTGACTGGGTAAAACACGCCATCTAGGCCGATAGCGCCTCGCGTGCGCGAAGACGTATGGCGTCTATCAGACCGAGTCCCGGGATCCGGCGATACTGCGGCGCCTTCAGCGACGTCGACGAATCGCCCTTCAGTGCCCAGTCGTTGTAGTAGTCGATCAGCGGCCTGGTTTGGGCGACGTACACGTCGAGGCGTTTCTTGACCGTCTCTTCCCTGTCGTCGTCGCGCTGGATCAGCGTTTCGCCCGTCACGTCGTCGACACCTTCGATCTTCGGTGGGTTGAACTTCACGTGGTAAGTGCGCCCAGATGAGGGATGAACGCGGCGACCGCTCACGCGTGTGATGATCTCGTCGAACGGCACATCGATTTCGAGCACGAAATCAATGGGCACGCCTGCCTGCTTCATCGCTTCCGCCTGAGCAATCGTGCGCGGGAATCCATCGAACAGATAGCCGTTCGCGCAGTCGGGCTGCTGCAGGCGCTCCTTCACGAGATTGATGATCAATTCATCGGTAACGAGTTCGCCCGCATCCATGTAACGCTTCGCCTCGATACCGAGCGGCGATCCCGCCTTCACCGCGGCGCGCAGCATGTCGCCCGTCGAGATTTGTGGAATGCCGAACTCTTCCTTGATGAAATTCGCCTGAGTACCCTTGCCCGCGCCCGGCGCGCCTAACAGGATCAATCGCATAATTTAAGCTCTCCTCCAGATTCATCATTCACGCTGCGCGATTCGACAGGCAGCACCGATGCTCATTCACGAACGCTCAGGACCCCTGTCCTAGCCGCCCAGATATGCCATCTTGATTCGCTCGTTGCTCAGCAGATTCTGGCCCGTGTCTGCGAGCACCACCTTGCCGGTTTCGAGAACGTAGCCGCGGTCGGCCACCTGCAACGCCTTGTTGGCGTTCTGCTCAACGAGAAAGACCGTTACCCCCTCGTCGCGGATCGTCCGGATGATGTCGAATATCTGGGCGATGACCAGCGGTGCCAGCCCGAGCGTAGGTTCATCGAGCAGCAGCAGTCGTGGCCGGCTCATCAGCGCACGGCCGATCGCCAGCATCTGCTGCTCGCCGCCCGACATCGTGCCCGCTCGCTGCGACGACCGCTCCTTGAGACGCGGAAACAATCGAAAGACGTGTGCAATACCCGCTTCGATTTCAGGCTTGTCAGCGAAAAAGCCGCCCATTTTCAGGTTATCGAGCACGGTGAGACCTGGAAACACGCGCCGCCCCTCCGGCGAGATCGCCAAACCCTGTCGCATGATCTCGTGTGTCTTCAAACCCGTGATGTCTCGCCCTTCGAACGTCACCCGCCCTTTCGACGCGTGCGGCGTACCGCAGACTGTCATCAGGAGTGTCGTCTTCCCCGCGCCATTGCTGCCTATCAGCGTTACGATTTCGCCCTGGTTGACCTCGATCGACACACCGGACAGTGCCTCGATCGCGTCGTAGTGCGCGTGCACCTGTTCCAGCCTCAGCATCAATCCTCTCCCAGGTAAGCCTTGATAACGCGCGGATCATTGCGCACTTCGTCCGGCTTGCCGGTCACAATCGGCCGACCGTGATCCATCACAAGTATTCGGTCCGATACGCCCATCACAAGGTTCATGTCGTGCTCGATCAGCAGCACGGAAATCCCAAATTCGGCACGCAACCGGAGGATCAGTTGCTGCAGTTCGATTTTCTCTTGTGGGTTAAGGCCGGCAGCGGGCTCGTCGAGCATCAGGATTCGAGGAGCCGTAATCATGCACCGTGCAATCTCGACGCGTCGCTGGAGCCCGTATGACAGGGTGCCGGCTGGACGATTCGCGAATGCCTGTAGATCCATCCGCTCCAGCCAGTCCGTTGCGCGAGCGCGCGCCTCGCACTCCGCACGCCGGTAACCTGGTGTTGCAAACAGCCCACGGAGAAGTCCGCCATCGACCTGCCGATGTTGCGCGACCAGCAGATTTTCCACGACGGTTAGGGTCTTGAACAGCCGGATATTCTGAAACGTTCGAACGAGTCCCTTACGCGCGATCCTGTGGCTCGGCAAACCTGCCACAGGATTGCCGACAAGCACGACGCCGCCGGAGGTCGGCCGATAGAATCCGCCGACGCAGTTGAATACGGTGGTCTTGCCGGCGCCATTCGGCCCGATGATCGCGAATACCTCTTTGCGGCGTACCTCGAAATCGACTCCGTCGACTGCAAGCAGGCCGCCGAACCGCATCTGCAGGCCGCTCACCTTCAGCATCTCCGCCTCGGCGCTCATGGCTGCAGCTCCGTGTCATGGCGGCTCACAGGCAGAAGGCCTTGCGGACGCCAGGTCATCATCAGCACCATGACCACGCCGAAAATCAGCATCCGGTACTCGGCAAAACTGCGCGCCACTTCCGGCAGCACGGTGAGCAGGAGCGCCGCGAGAATCACCCCTAGCTGCGACCCCATGCCACCCAGAACGACAATGGCGAGAATCAACGCAGACTCGATAAACGTAAAAGACTCCGGATTCACGAGACCTTGGCGCGCCGCGAAGAACGCTCCGGCGACTCCGGCGAACGACGCACCAATGGTAAAGGCTGACAGCTTGATCCGCGTCGGGTTGAGGCCCAACGAGCGGCAAGCGATCTCGTCGTCTCGCAGGGCCTCCCACGCGCGACCCATAGGCATGCGGATCAAGCGGCTCGTCACGACCAGTGTCAATCCGACAAGCAGAAGTGCCACCAGATACAAAAAGATGACCATGTACTCCCCGCGGTAGTCGATGCCGATCAGGTCGTTAAACGTTCTCGCACCTTCAACACTCGCATTGCGCGCCAGCTCGAACCCGAACACAGTGGGCTTCGGAATGCCCGAAATGCCGTCCGGGCCGCCCGTCAGACTCGTCACGTTATTGGCGAGCAGCCGGATGATTTCACCGAACCCGAGCGTGACGATTGCAAGATAGTCGCCGCGCAGGCGCAGCACTGGAAAGCCGAGCAGAAAACCGAACGTTGCCGATGCGATCGCGGCGAGGGGCAGGCATTCCCAGAACGTGAGCCCGAAGTACTGGTTGAGCATCGCGTAGGTGTAGCCGCCGATGGCGTAGAAGCCGACATAACCCAGATCGAGCAGGCCCGCAAAGCCCACGACGACGTTCAAGCCCAGACCGAGAATGACGTAGATCAGTGCAAGGGTCGCGGTATCGACCGCGCCACGGGAACCGAAAAAAGGCCATACCGCGCCGACGGCAAAGAGGCCCGCGATAACCGTGCGCTGCCGACGCACGCCGAGTGCAGGCAATTGAGGCAGACGTACCGATTCCTTGATCCTGCCGAGGCCCGGCCTGAACAGCTGAAACAGAAACACGGCGATGACTGCAATCCACACCGGGCGCCAATGATGCTCGAGCACAACCCGGTAGCCATCGAGCTTGAGTTGAAGCCCGAGCACGGGAATTGTGAGGACAGCCGTGAGGATAGCGGCGGTCGCTGCGTTGCCGAGTGGCCCCATGACAGAAGCCCCCGCAACGCGATTGCGCCCGGATGTAACAACGTGACTCATCCCTCGCTCCTTAAACCTTTTCTATGTCCGACTTGCCTAGCAGACCTGTCGGACGGAAGAGCAGAATCAGAACGAGCAAACCAAACGCCACCACGTCCTTGTATTCGGCTGGCATGTAACCTGACGCCAGCGTCTCCGCGAGGCCCAGCAAGACGCCCCCCAGCATCGCGCCAGGAATGCTGCCGATGCCCCCGAGGACTGCTGCAGTAAACGCCTTGATACCCGCGACAAAGCCGATGTACGGATTCAGTTTGCCGGTCGTCAATCCGATCAAAACCCCTCCGACTGCCGCAAGCATCGCGCCGAGTACGAACGTGAACGAGATCACCCGGTTAGTGTCGATGCCGAGCAGATTAGCCATGTTCATGTCTTCGGCGCAGGCGCGGCACGCGCGTCCCATCCGCGAATGTGCGATGTATAGGGTCAGCGCGATCATCAGCACGAGTGTGACTGCGACGATCAGCATCCGCGCATAGGGCACAGTCACCTCGACGCCGCTTCCGAGGTGCATGTCGAATGCCCCTGCGATTAGAACCGGCACCGATACGTCACGTGCGCCCTGACCGATCTGTACATAGTTCTGCAGGAAGATGGACATGCCAATCGCGGAAATCAGTGGCACGAGGCGCGGACCGCCACGCAGCGGACGATACGCGATCCGTTCGATCGCAAATCCATACACTCCGGTAACAACGACCGAGACGGTCAATGCCGCACCAAGCACCAACGGCAGCGGATGGCCTGCCGATGTACCGAGCGCGGTCAACGTCACCAGCCCTACGTACGCACCGATCATGTAAATTTCGCCGTGCGCAAAATTGATCATGCCGATGATTCCGTACACCATCGAATAGCCGATCGCGATCAACGCATAGATTGCGCCCAACGTCAGGCCGTTAACCGCCTGCTGGGCAAATTGGGTGAGGAATTCGTTCATGTAGATAAGCTTCGGGTCACGCTGCACACGTAACCCATTCCCCGTGGCGAGAAGCACGAAGCATCCCGCATCGGACGTACGATGCATCCAGTGCGGACTTGCGAACTGATACTTCGATCTAGTTTGCGGCAGTCTTCGTCGCGTCCTGGTGCCACTTGTAGACGACGAACCGGAATGCTTTCAGGTCACCCTGAGTGTCGAACGAAACCTTACCGATCGGAGTATCGAAACTGTGTTGATGCATGAATGCCGCGACCTTTGACGGATCGGTAGATCTGGCACCCGTAACCGAATCAGCGATGATCTTCACGGCAGCGTAGGCTGGCATCTGGAAAGGGCCGTTTGCGTCCCGCTTCCTTTCGGCAAATGCCTTCATAGTGCCCGCGTTGGCGGGATCGGCCGTGAAGTCCGCCGGCAAGGTGACGAGCATGCCTTCAGACGCGGGGCCGGCGATGGCTGTCACGTCCTTGTTACCAACACCTTCGGGGCCCATGAACTGAGCCTTCACGCCCTGCTCGCGCGCCTGTCGCAGCAGCAGCCCCATTTCAGGGTGATAGCCGCCAAAATAGACGAAATCGACTCCGAGTGACCTGAGCTTGGTGACAATCGCTGAATAGTCGGAATCGCCGGCATTGATCCCCTCGAACAGGACGACCGGAATTTTCGCAGCGTCGAGATCCTTCTTCACCGACGCGGCAATCCCCTGGCCGTACGACTGCTTGTCGTGCAGAATCGCGACCTTACGAGGTTTGACCTTGGCAATGATGTACTGCGCAGCGGCCGGCCCCTGCTGGTCATCGCGGCCGATCGTACGGAATATAAACCTGCGCTTCCTGCCTTCCGTTATCTGTGGCGCCGTCGCGGACGGCGTGATCATCACGATGCCTTCGTTCTCGTAGATGTCCGACGCGGGGATGGTCGAACCGGAGCACAAGTGACCAACCACATACTTGATCCCCTGACTCACGATCTTGTTGGCCACGGCCACAGCCTGCTTCGGTTCACAAGCATCGTCCATGAACACGGCTTCCAGTTTCTCACCACCCGCCCCACCCGTGGCGTTGATCTGTTCAATAGCGGTGAGCGCGCCAGCCTTGACCATATCGCCGTACTGGGCGACCGAGCCACTCATTGGGCCAGCAATCGCGATCTTGAGTGTTTCGGCGTGCGCCGACAAACCGGAAAAAGTCAGTGCAGTTAGGATTGCTACTGAACCTGTTGAGAAAGATTGCTTCATTGACGTGTCGTACTTACGGAACCAGAGAAATTCGCTGTGGGAAACACGGACGCGTGTTTCCCACCAGCGACCTTACAGACGATCGAGCCAGCCGTGTCGATCCTCCGCCCGCCCGTTCTGGATGTCGAGCAACGCAGCCTTCAGGCGGCCCGTGACGGGGCCCGCGCCGCCGTCGCCGATGGTGAAGTTGTACTTGCGGCCCGTCACCTTTCCGATCGGCGTGACGACCGCGGCTGTGCCGCACGCGAAAGCCTCGCGAAGGCGTCCGCTACTCGCGTCCTGCTGCCACTGATCGATCGAGTAGCGCTCCTCGCGCACGGTCAATCCCATGTCCCGTGCCAGTACGATCAATGAATCGCGGGTAATCCCCGGCAGGATCGTCCCGGTGAGCGGCGGCGTCTGGATCGACCCATCGTCAAAGATGAAGAACACGTTCATGCCACCGAGTTCCTCCACCCAGCGTCGCTCCACCGCATCAAGGAAAACCACTTGATCACATCCCTCACGGGTTGCTTCCGCCTGCGCGGCGAGGCTGGCCGCATAGTTGCCGCCACACTTCGCATCCCCGGTGCCTCCAGGCGCTGCACGCGTATATTGGTCGGATACCCAGAGCGTCACAGCCGGTGACCCACCCTTGAAGTAGGAGCCGACAGGACAAGCCACCACGCAATACAGATATTCGGCCGAAGGCTTCATGCCGAGGACGGCTTCCGTGGAAATCATGAACGGCCGGAGATAGAGCGCGGCGCCATCCGTCGCGGGGATCCATTTCTGATCGAGACGAACGAGCGCTCGCACGGATTCGATGAACACGTCCTCCGGCAACGGCTCCATCGCGAGTCGGTTGGCCGAGTTATGGAACCGTCTGGCATTAGCATCCGGACGGAACAGCGTGGCGCCACCATCCGGCAAGCGGTAAGCCTTCATCCCCTCAAAGATTTCCTGGGCATAGTGCAGCACCAGTGTTGCGGGATCGAGCTGCAACGTATCGTGCGGCCGGACCTTGCCGTTGTGCCAACCGCGTTCAGGCGCATATTCGATCGTCACCATGTGATCGGTGAAAACGCGGCCAAAAACCGGATTCTGTAGCAGCGCTTCACGATCGCTGTCAGAGACAGGGTTCGCGGTTTTCTCGACTATCAAGGTCTGTGCGTTAACAGTGCTCATGTCATCCTCACGTCCGGCTTCGGCGGGACCATCCCGCCTTGTCATCCCGATAATGTAGCGCATCGACAGACGCATGCGATTGCGAATATGGCTCATCCTTGCCATACTTTGGCAGTAGAAGTCACATATTCTCGAAATTGAAGCATTCGATTTCACGTCATCAATATTGGCAGGCGCATCATGGAAAAATTGGACGAAATTGACCGGCGCATTCTTCGGACCCTTCAGAAAGACGGCAGGATCCAGAACATCGATTTAGCCGAGAAGGTTGGCCTGTCGCCGTCGCCATGCCTACGCAGAGTAAAAATTCTTGAAGAGGCGGGCGTGATCGAGCGCTACGTCGCGCTGCTCAATGCTGCTAAAGTTGGTGCAGGCCTGACTGTCTTCGTTAGAATCTGGCTCAAGACTCAGGATGCAGAAACGGTCGATCACTTCACGGAAGAGATACGACACCTTCCCCAGGTTGTCGAATGTCACCTTATGGCAGGCGACTGTGACTTCCTCCTTCGTGTCGTAGCCGCCGATCTGGACGCCTACCGGGAATTCCAGGTCAACTCGCTCACCCGTATCAAAGGCGTACAGAGCGTCAAAACGGAAATACCGATGCAAAAGGTCAAATTGACATCGGAACTGCCGCTTTGATATGAGCGATATCAAACCATAGCGATTTCCGGCGAGTGAGAGCGCAGCGGTCAAAACCCGTAGAGGGACCGCTCGACCAACACTGCAATCATTCATCCCACCATCATGATACGCAGTGAAGCCTTCACGCCGCGATAACTGCCTGGTTATCACGGCAACGGACACGCGGGGTGGCGGATCCGCCTTGGAGTCAACGGGTAGCCTTAGAACCTTCCGATGACGGCTGCGGCTAGGGCACCTGCCGAGCTACGGAGCCTGCCTGTTAGTTCCTGAGGTAATCTGCCGATTCGTCGGTCGGCTCTCGGGCGTGTCGTGCGGTTTTCAACGAGCGGGATAGCGATCGTCAGTGCTAACTCTTGGGGGCGTTCCCGTGGCGATGGAGGCATCGTCACCAAAGCTAGCCAGCGGAAAAACAACAGCCGAGAAACGCCACCGTTCAATGCAGGCAGTAAACTGGAGGCGTGCGTGTCGCTTTCGTCGTCGCCGCCATGACAAGGCCCATGCAGCAGCAAACGGCCTCCTTTCCGGACCATGTGAGTTTGTAGCCGGGACCGCCGCAGCGCGCGCCCGCAAGTCTGACGGAGACCATGTTTGTCGATGCGCGAGAACATCCATGATTGGAACATGCGTAATGAGCACGTCCCTGACTAAGGCACTCACAGCGGCCCGGCAACGCGGAAGAGATCGCGCGATTGCTGTGTTCAACCAGCCGGATAACCTCCGACTCGAGGACGCGGCCGCTTATGCACACATCGAACCGGCGACTATCGATGCAGCCAGGAAGCTGCGGCGAAGTCTACGCGCTCGTATCTCCAACGCGTCCGCGCGAGTTCCGATATCCCCGCTGGCAATTTGACGCACCTGTTGGCCGTCTCGCTGCGGTTCTTCGGCCGTTTGTCCAAGCCCGCACGAATTGTTTTGTCATTCATCATTTCATGCTGCACGTGCAGACTACTGCGTCGGGTATTACTTCGATGCAGATCATTCTCGACACTAACGCGAACATTGAGGCATTGATTCAGCTGGCAATAAGTTACGTGCATGCTGATCATGGAGCGTCTTGAGCCGATTCATCTTGACGACCGCTTTACGATGCGGACGCATGACGCATGCTCGGTGGCCGTGCAGAATTTCGCCCCGACCTGGCTTTCGATGCAGATAACTCTCGATAGTAGCGGTAATGAAGGCCCTCGTGCGCAGACGTGTTCGGCTGCGCCGCAAGAAATCGAACAAGCGCAGGCGCTCGCCGATTTGATTCGACCTTTTTTGCAGGAGGACACCCCTAGAGCGGAGTGGCTCGCAGGAAGCGGCACCATCACGTATGACTTCAAGATCTCGGACGTGTATGGAATCTCCGAAGCTTTCGAACCGGAGGGTAAGCTGAATGCGTTGAAATCGCGCGCTGTCACGCTTCGATAGACGATCATGAACAATACACCCGAGCATAGCTCTACTGCCTATCGAGAAAACTATCCTAGGTGACTTCGTCGATGTACATAATAAGTATTATCAACATTTTGGGGCCAAATCATTCGGCGCCTTCAATCAGTCTTCGGCCCAGCTGAGAAACGCCTGCACCTCGCGTCGCACGTCCTCCAGCCTAACGGGATCGCTAGCCGCCCCTAACTTCCGTGGCCGACCCAACTGAGACGTTCGCAACGACTCTGATGCGATGACTGGCCTGCGACGATCCCGGGTCATTCCGATTCAAGCCGACGCGATAAAATTAAATACGCCGCGGAAAAATGGATCGAACTGCTGTGTCCGCGAATCGGAAGCCAACCGCCTGACGATAACCCTCTTTGCACGCCTACTAACGACTCATCCTCGACGACTTTCCAGGTATTTGTGAACGAATGCGATTGCCATACTGCCTTCTCCAACGGCAGAGGCGACGCGTTTGACCGGACTCAGTCGTACATCTCCGCATGCGAATACGCCGGGGATACTCGTTTCGAGCAGGTAAGGGTCTCGAGTTTCGGACCAGCGCCCGGCCCTAACGACATCGTCCCCCGTGAGCACAAACCCTCGTTGATCGCGCGCGATCTCCATCGGTAGCCATCCGGTCTCCGCGTCTGCACCGATAAAAACGAAAAGCCCTCCGCAGGCCTTCCAACTCACCTCTCCATGTGACCGATCCCGCAAACAGATCTCCGAAAGACGAGAGTCTCCCCCTACCGCGATCACTTCCGAATCGAGTTGGACGGAGACGTTGGATTTTGCCTTGATCTGCTCGATTAGATAGCGGGACATATTTTTCTCAAGCGAGTCCCCACGCACAACAAGCGTTACGTGCCGTGCATGATTGGCGAAATTCAAAGCGGCTTGACCGGCCGAATTGCCACCGCCGATGAGGAAAATGTCAAGACCATGCGTACCACCGGAGTCGCCGCGCGAGGCGCCATAATGGATGCCCTTACCCGCAAATCGGTCACAGCCCTCGATGTCGAGCCTTCGCCAGCTGACGCCTGTCGCGAGGATAATTGTTCGCGCCTGAATGATGTCGTCCCCGTCGAGGTGTAAACAGTGAGCGCCAATCTCGACTTTCCTGACCGATCGCGCAACCACGATCTCTGCACCAAGTCTCTTTGCCTGCTGCAATGCGCGGCTTGCAAGCTCTTCCCCTGATACGCCATTCGGAAAACCGAGATAATTTTCGATGCGCGATGATGTACCTGCCTGCCCACCTAGTGCCTCGCGCTCGAGGACTAGAGTACGCAGACCTTCAGATGCACCATAGACGGCTGCTGCAAGCCCAGCCGGACCTCCTCCGATAATTACGGTGTCGTAGTCCCGCAGGCTCGGCTGGGTTCGCAAACCTAGCGCTGTAGCGAGCTGTCGAGTTGACGGACGCCGGAGAACAGTCCCGTCATGTAACTTCAAAACGGGAAAATCATCTGCTTGAAAACGTTCCCCTGACTCCGAAAATCGCTTCTCGAAATCATCGGGCGCCTTCAACTCGAAGCTGACCTGATTGCGTTGCAAGAACTGTTGCAACGCCCTGCAGGCGGGATCAAGTCGATCGCCGATCATCGTTGCCCGGGGCTTGGGCGGTTCGTCAGCGATTTCCTGCAGCCCCCCGACGCGCTCTCGCGCGAGAAGCCCGACTTTTACTGCGATTTCTCGGCATGAGGCCGCAATCGCATAATAGTGTTGCGTCTCGACACGCATAACCCGGGAGGGAGAAGCAGCTCGGTAAGAGATAACGAATGGCGAGCTCAACACAAGCGGCAGTTCACCGAACACACTTCCAGGCGTTCTCCAACCGAGCGTGCGCTCGACACTATCAAAAACCTTGAAGGCTTCTAATCTCACTGTGTCACAAAATCTATTTGCAGTGAAGCGATACCTGGTAGTATTGAATAATACAGACTTCGGGCGATCGCGATGAGAGAAGATGTCGACGAATTTGACGCGTATCTGAATCATCTGGCGCTGGCGTTAGGGCACGCCGATCGCCATGCCGGCCTCAAGGGTTACTGTTCGGGCTTGGTAATGCCGTTGTCACGCAAGAGCGTCGAGCCGATGGCCGCGCATATTGACCCACTTCACGCGAGTGCGAAACACCAGTCACTTCACCATTTTGTGGCCAAGGCAGAATGGTCTGACCGGGCGGTCCTGCAGCGGGTACGCGAATGGGTGATGCCCGCGTTAGGCCTGCACGCTGCTGAAGAGGCTGGCTATTACTGGATTATTGACGATACGGGCTTCCCGAAGAAGGGCAAGCATTCGGTCGGCGTAGCGCGACAATACTGTGGGCAACTGGGCAAACAGGATAACTGCCAGATCGCCGTGAGCCTGTCGATCGCGACGCAACGGGGCAGTTTGCCGATTGCCTGGCAATTGTATATCCCCAAGGAATGGATTGACGACCGGGAACGTGCCCGTCGCGCTGGCATTCCCGACGAACTAGTTTTCCAGACCAAGCCACAGATTGCGCTGGCCCAGCTTCGCGAGGCCATAGCATCCGGCGTTGCGCCGGGCATCGTGCTGGCCGACGCTGGGTATGGCGACGAAACCGCATTCCGGGAGGGCATAACTGAACTGGGTTTGTTGTACGCGGTAGGGATCCGGCCGGTCACCTCTGTGTGGGCGCCAGGTACGGAGCCGCTTCCACCCAAGCCCTGGAGCGGGCGCGGTCAGCCACCGAAGTTGTTGCGCCGTGCGCCCGGCCATAAACCGCTCGCGGTGAAGGAACTGGCCATGCAATTACCCGTGAACGCCTGGCAAACCGTAACCTGGCGGGAAGGTAGCAACGCAGCACTTTCCTCACGCTTTGCCGCCGTACGGGTTCGTCCCGCACATCACGACTATTGGCGAAGTACGGTTCGCGACGAAGAATGGCTGCTTATTGAATGGCCTGATGGCGATACGGAGCCGCTCAAATACTTTCTCGCTACTGCCCCCGAGGAGGCGACACTTGAGCAGCTTGTGTTCGTGACCAAGATGCGCTGGCGCATCGAGCGCGACTATCAGGACCTGAAACAGGAGTTCGGGCTCGGTCATTATGAAGGGCGAGGCTGGCGTGGCTTTCACCACCACGCCACATTGAGTATCGCTGCGTATGGGTTTCTGATGGCTCAGCGACTGCGAATGCAATCAGGTGGACGCGATAAAAAAAACTTCCTTGAACGGGCGCTGCCTGCCCTTCCCTCGGATTACATCCCCCGGGGCAGTCCAGCGCGCTCAACGCCACGTTCCTGATTCCATTACCACGTTGCGCATCCTGCTTGGACTAAGGCTCATGCAACGATGGCTCGCTCCCTAGTACAGCAATCGAGCGCGCAATTATTTATATGACACAGTAGTACTAGTTGGCTTTTAAGGAATTATTAAATTCACTGCGAAATTACATTTATTTCATTTAATTCGTTTGTATGAATAGTCATTTTCATTCTAATATCTTGAACTATAAAATGAAATAAATATGATATTTCATTGATATGACAATGGAAGGTAACCCGCGCGAGCGAATTCTGATACACGCCCGCCGCTAAGGCGTACCGGACGCTGATCTCCGACGACTATCAAGTGGTAGAGAACCTATACAAACCAAGCGCCACGCACGATATCGCGACAAGTGCTTCGTGTCGGATGTGAACGAACACCGGAATGTCCTGCTAACGCATCCCGATGGAATGCGGGCAGCCGTTAAATGGAAACCGATGAGGCGAGCGCTTAGGGGCAACCATTTCAAATCAAGCAATGACTCCGCGTGAAAGGATCGCGCCATGACTGCATATCTGATTGCCGATGTCGATGTAACAGATCCCACCGCTTTTGAAGAGTACAAGCGAGAAGTGCCTGCTACTGAGGCGCCCTACGGCGGAAAGTATTTGGGCCGTGGTGGCCTAACAAAGGTTCTCGAAGGCGACTGGCAACCGCATCGTCTGGTCATCGTCGAATTCCCAGACATGGATTCCTTGATGGCTTGGTATGACTCGCCGGAGTACGCCCGTCTGAAGGCGATCCGCCAACGATGTGCGACGACAAGGATTGTCGCGCTAGAAGGGTTGCAGCCATGACCTCGTAGTCAGGCGGAGCGTCGCCGGTTTTAGTCGCCCGTCGAAAGGCCGTCATTCCCTCGTGAACGGTCCTTCGCGAATTGATCGCGAGGGACTGTTCCTGTGCCGTCCACTGCCCCGATGCGGTCCGCAGATCGAGGTAGGACGCGATCCCGCCACGGCGTGTGCTTTTCTCGCTACCCTCCACGAAAAACAGCTTCGATGTTGTTGCCGTCCGGATCGAGCACGAAAGCGGCGTAGTAACCGGGCGGAAAGCCATGCTGAGTCTTACGGTAGCCGGGTGCGCCGTTGTCGGTGCCGCCAGCTTTCAGGGCTGCCTGGTAGAACGCGTCTACCTCGGCGCAATTCCTCGCTACAAAGGCAGTGTGCTGTTTCACGCCATGCGGGTGAAAGCGGTCAATCCAGAAAACCGGGTAGTCAACGCCGTAGCCGATACCATCGGCCCCACTGTTGTCCGGCATTTGCATCACGCGGCGCATGCCAAGCGTGCCCAAAGCGGCGTCGTAAAACGTGGCGGAACGACGGACGTCCGCAACTCCAATTCCGGTGTGATCGATCATCGTAGTACCCTGAGTGTTCCGCTCGAGCAATAGGGACGGAAAATTGCCCGCGATGCACATGTTCGCAGGAAATACGCACACGCGCGACACGCCTGGGAACGCACCAGACGCGGACGAACTGGACGAACAACACCAGATCGCTCGGATCGAGCGCGATATTTATCGAAAAATAGATCAAGCAAATGGAGGGTTAAATGATTGACTCCACAAAGCCGCGCGCCGTCGGCATCAATCACGTAGCGCTGGAAGTCGGCGATATCGAGGAAGCGCTGGAATTCTATGGCCGCATCTTCGACTTTCAATTGCGCGGCAAGACCAGGACGATGGCCTTCATCGATCTTGGCGACCAATTCATCGCGTTGCAGGCGGGACGGAAACAGCCCGCCGATGACGGCCGGCATGTCGGCCTCGTTGTCGATGACAAGGAGGCGGCGCGCGCCGCCCTCAAGGCGGCGGGGGTAATGCCGATCGACGGTCCGTTTCTGGATTTCCGCGACCCGTGGGGCAATCGTATCGAGATCGTCGGCTATGACAATATCCAGTTCACCAAGGCTCCGAACGTTCTGCGCGGCATGGGGCTGACACATTTGATCAAGAACGAAAGCGCGAAAAAGGAACTGGCGGAAAAAGGGATGGCGGCGAGCTAGAGGAAATATTCATGACGGTCTCGTTCGCGCCGGATTGCGGTCCTTCAATCACGCTCGTTGGTGGGCTGCACCTGGCCGACCTTAGCCTGTCGTCGATCTGCGGCACGCGAAGGTCGCTGCTTCGTCCTCTCTGCGTGCCAGCATCTGCGGCGCAGCGACGCCCCGGAAAATTACGCAGCGGTTCAAGGGAACAATCCGGATACCGTTCTGATGCGCGGAGGAAGTTGCATCGTCGCCCCCTCGGCGAGGTGCTTGCTGACCCCGTGCTCGATGAAGACGCCCTGCTGGTGCACGAACTGGATCTTGGTGACCTCGCAAGAGGAAAATACGATTTCGATGTCGCCGGACACTACGCCTGTCCGGATATATTTCAGCTCCATGTGAATGAGGCGACCACTCCACCTGTCGTCTTTAGACAGAACTGAGGCAGGGATGTCGTCGCACACGCCAATCAATGCGAAGGACACATGGCAGGAGGCGTCGGCGCGCCTAAACTCAGATTGCCGCCTTGCACGAAATGATCGGATGCGCTGCCCGGATTCCAGAGGGGTAGATAGACGCACTGGTGGCGCTCGGACGAAACAACGATCCGTTCCCTGCGGTTACTCAGCCACGCGTTGACATCCGTGATGGAGAGTTTCATGAAAGGTCACATCACTGCCTTGCTCATCGGCCCCGCGTTATGGGCTTACACACTATTCGGCGTTCAAGTGGCCTTCGCCCAAACGACGGCCGACCTGGTTGGCACCTGGAAGCTTGTCTCACTCACGGTTTTGAAAAGCGGAAGCGCGGTGGAAATTATGGGAGAGCGCCCGGAAGGTCAACTCGTCCTTGGCGCCGATGGGCGCTACACCCTGGTCGCTCTTCGTGCGAACTTGCCGCGGCTTGCGTCGGGGGATCGTCTTTCAGCGACTGGGGACGAAAACAGACAGATTGTGCAGGGAAGCATCGCGCATTTCGGAACATACAAAGTCGATCCCGCTGCACATACGATCGAATTTCATATTCGGAAGGGGACGTTTCCGAACTGGGATGGCGAAACACAGGCGAGACCATTCGTCATTGAAGGCGACCGGTTGACCTACGTCACGCCTGGTAGCTTCGGATACGGCGCGTCAACAGTCGTCTGGCAGAGGGAACGTAACAAGTAGAGAGAGATCCGAAGCGCTGGACAACGCCGGCGAATTCGAGATCTGAGATTGACGCTGACTGTCTGAGGCATCCTGGCCGACTGACGTGGTGACGGTCGTAAAGGGCGTGGAATTCAACTGCACGAAGTGTTTAATGCGGTCCGGGGCCGGTTGCAGTCCGTCGGAAAGCTATCCGACGGGCACTGACTTACGGCCAGGATCAACAAGCTGTGCCTTTTGGAGCTCCACATGACGGCCCCCGAACATCCTTCAACTGCGGGCTATGACACCCTGTATTCGGCGTTCGATTCGCCTTTGATGAGGCAGTTGCGTCAGGAGGCTTATGGAGAGGATATCGGCCAGCACTCGTGGGTCACCGCCGATGAGCTTCGATCGGACATGGCGCGACTCTCGCTCACCGCCTCATGCAGGCTCCTCGACGTCGGGTGCGGCCCTTGCGGACCGTTGGTCTTCGCGGTCAAATCGACGGGCTGCACGGGTACCGGACTGGACGTGAGTGTTTCCGCGATTGCATCGGGGCGCGCAAGGGCTTCGGCCGCAGGCGTTCAAGACCGCATTGCGCTCCTCGAGGCCGATCTGAATCTGCCGATTCCCCTTGAAGGTTCATCATTCGACGCTGTCATAGCCTTGGATGTCGTCGTTCATCTTCGTCACCGTAAAGCGTTTTTCGATCAGATGGCGAGGCTGTTGGTACCCACCGGGAGGTTCCTGCTTACCGATGCAGGCGTCATCACCGGACCGATTTCGAACGAGGAGGTGGAGCGACGGAGTATCAACGGATACACCCAGTTCGTGCCTGCAGGTGTCAATGAAACTCTGCTCGGAGCTGCCGGTTTCCGCCTGCTTGATCAAGAGGACAGAACAGGCAGCGTTCTCTTCAACGCGAGCGGAAGACTGAGAGCCATGCTAGCCCATCGGACCGAGATCGAGCATTCCAACGGGAAAGAGGCATTTGCGCGACAACAACGGTATGTCGAAACTGTCGTCTCGCTCTCGGAGCGACGAGCCTTGTCTCGAATCATGTACTTCGCCGAGTTAGCGGAGATATGAACGGGGGTGTTCGTTCCGCCGGCCGTGCTCCCTAATGACGTGTGTTCGAAGGATTTTATAGTGCGGTCTTGGCCGACCGCATACCAGGGTATCGAAGTGTAAGCAATAGCTGAGGTAATCTATTTTCCGATCACGCGACACGCGCTCTTGGAGTCGAATCGGTTGTGACGACTAGCCAACGACCGTAGTACTTCCCGAAAGGTACCGACCTGTCAGCGCATTCACAGGCCATTCAACGCCGTGGCGAGACGCCAATGAGCGTCCTAGGAAGACCCTGAACTACGAAACGCCAGGCGAACGATTCCAGCAGCTATTGCATCGACCGATTGAATCCGCAGAGCGGAGCCGACGCCTGAACGTCTGAGCGACGGTACGAGCGAATGACGCTTCGTGTCCGATTTTTGTCGTTTTGACGGATTACCGACCGGCGCGGCGACACGGGAAATCCGCCCCCCAACTGAAGTGCCGGCGACAATTTTCTGTTTTTTGAAGCATGCGCCTCTCGCTCGGAATTCGCCCTCAGTCTGCGGTTTCGTCTATCGCGTGCATGTCGAATATTCGTTCGACAGGACGTCAACACGCCTATCGGCAGACAAATGTCGCGCCGGTTTGCCGAGTCAACAAATGAATTTTCGCGGCACTCTTTCGTTTAATCAGGGTGAACGCCGCTGGCGCCACGCGCTATATCGGTCCTGCACGGTTGCACGCCTGGCTCGAAGAATGAGGGAATTGGGTATTAGTGCGTGCAACGGCAAAAGGAGATCATCGTGAAATCGGTTGTTTACGCAGTCGTCGCTACTTCCGCCTTTGCGGTATCAGTCGCGGCATTCGCCTAATCGGATACGCAAGCGCCCCTCACACGCGGCCAGGTGCGCGCCGAACTTCAGCAACTCGAGCAAGCTGGCTATAGCCCCTCAACAGGCGAGGACATAAACTACCCGCAAGATATTCAGGCAGCTGAAGCGGGCGTGGCTGCGAGGAATGGCACAACAGGATACGGTGGCGTGAAAGGCACATCATCGGGAGCAGGTTCGCTCACGATCGTCTCGCCTGCCTCACTTAGAATCTGGGATTCAATTACTGAGCGCCCGGCAAGACGCGGCCCCTACCTGCCAACACGGTCCCATCGCTCGCCCCGTCATCAGTTACTCGTTTAGCTAAACCAAGGCGAAAAACCCCTCCCGACGGCGATCGCGCTAATGCACTACGTCCAGCAACGGTCGCGCGGCACGGCGCGTCCCGCCCCACGCTGGTTCTGCTCGCTCGGCCGCTTTGAGATTGGCGCTGCGCAACACGCAGAATAGTGACACGCACCGTTGCGGCCGCGACGGACGACGGGCGATTTTTGACCCACATGAGCCACCTGGAAAGAATCGGCGAGCGTCCGATTGCCGCCAGATATGAGAGACTGACTCGCAATGTTGCAGGTCGCGGGGATAGGCCTGCTGCTCATCTTGACGCACGGGGAGGTGGCGGCATATCCGGCGGTGCGAGGGATCTGAGGTCACGCCTGCAATGTCCGACGCTGCGCCTCGGTGCCTCACGCCATGATCGATCTTACGGGTGGAATAGAAGCCGGCACCTCAGCATTGAAGCAAATCGCAGGTAACGGTCCTCACGAGTGTTTCACAGCGCGCCTGAATTGCCGCCTCGTTAAATCGATCCCTGTCAAGACTTCAAGTTGACCGCCGCGTGGCCTGGCATGAACAATGTTCCAGCACAGATCACGGCAGGTACGGAGGACGCTGAACATGAATCCCTCAACGAAGGACTCGGGACCTCAGTGGATCGACCCGGGCGAGCGGCTGAGAGCCCCCCGTGCTGCTGCCGTCGCGGGCATCTTATTTTCTTTGTTACTGATTACCGGCCTTCTGATTCTGCGGCGTTCTGTTCCGGTGGGTCCTATAGAAGCGGGCCAGTGGCTTCGAGAAAGTTCGGGTACGTTAGCTGTTGCGCTCAATCTAGTACCGTTTGCTGGCATTGCCTTTCTCTGGTTCATTGGCGTGCTGCGGGATCGTCTCGGAGACTACGAGGATCGCTTCTTTGCCACGGTGTTCCTGGGGAGTGGCCTCCTGTTCCTGGCAATGTTGTTTGCCGCTGCGGCATTCTTCGGAGGGATTGTGGCCGCGTATCGAGTTGGGTTCGAACGACTTCCCGGTTCGGTCACGTTCACCGTCGCGCGAGAGTTTGCCAACGAAGCCATGAATGTTTACGCGGTCCGCATGGCCGCAGTATTCACGACGGCCACCAGTACACTTGCTCTTCATACGGGTTTTGTATCGCGCTGGATTGCGTATATTGGATACGCCACCGCGCTCGCTTTGTTCTTTGCTGGCCGCTACATAGATTGGATCGTGCTTGTTTTCCCGATCTGGGTTCTCCTTCTCAGCCTGCACATCCTGATAGACAATTTCAGCGTATTGCGGAAGGTCGGCACGAGTGATTCCGACAGGAAAGGCGACGCTTGATTCGTCAATCCGGGGGAACATTGGCGGCAGACTGGTTCCGCTGACTCGGGCGCTCAGAATGGGCGATTTGTAGCGGGAAGCGTTGGTGCATTCAAGGTCCACTCATGGCCGTACCCGGGCCGACGATGAGGTGGCGGTAAGCGCGATCGATGATGCTTCCGTATCGGGCAGCAGTCGACCCGTTCCCGTCATTCGGCTCTCCGCGACGGCAACGGCCGCTCTCAAAGTCCAACGAACATTTACCGTACGTGATGGCCGGTCGCATGTCCGCTGGTCCAGCCGCTCGAATTCGACTACCCCGAACCAGGCTTGCCCACGGCGGCAACGGACAGCGGCAAACAAGTTTGATCTGCGTCAATTGCATTCTGCGCTGGGCGCGCAATCTGCATTGATGGTCCGGCTGAGCGCACGCGCCAAGCCTTACATTCCCGGAGTAACGAAAATGGCTCGACCTGCAGCCGGGACGGCCCCGGCATCCCCAACGCCAACAGAGAGCAAGCCTGCTACATCGACAGGTCAACCGGACAGACGGAGGTTGGGCCTCCTGCTACTGAGCGGCATCGTTGTCGGCTCGATGATTGGCGGCGGCGCGTTCAATTTGCCGCAAAACATGGCCGCTGGCGCGGGCCTTGGCGCCATTACGGTTGCATGGGGCATTACGCTGGTCGGCATGTTCTTTCTGTCCAACTCGTTTCGGACGCTCGCGGACCAGCGGGCCGATCTCAAGTCGGGAATCTACTCATACGCACGCGAAGGCTTTGGCAGATTTGCCGGCTTCGAGATGGCGTGGGGCTACTGGTTGAGTTCGGCCTTCGGCAATGTTGCCTTTGCTGTCCTGATCATGCAGACACTGGGATACTTCTTCCCGGTCTTCGACGGCAAAAACTGGCAGTCGATCCTGGGCGGATCGGTGCTGATATGGGCTATGCATTTCATGGTGCTTTCCGGCGTCAAGCGCACAGCAATGCTCAATACCCTGGCGAGCGTGGTCAATATCGTCACACTGTCGGTCGGCGTCGTGATCATGGCGCTTTTCTTCCAGAAAATGCAGTTTTCCTACGATGTCTGGGGCCAACAACAGCACCTCGGTAGCACGCTCGCCCAGGTGAAGAGCACCATGCTTGTCACGCTCTGGGTATTCATCGGCATAGAGGGCGCCGTGGTCGTCTCTGACCGCGCCCGCGACCCGCACCAGGTGGGTACGGCCACCTTCGTCGGTCTTGCGGTATGCACGACGCTCTATTTCCTGCTGTCGGCGCTACCGTTCGGCGTGTTGCACCAAACCGGGCTAGCCAAGCTTCAAAACCCGTCGGCGGCCTACATGCTGGAGAACCTTGTTGGCCACTGGGGCGCGGTCTTCGTCGTGGTCTCGGTGCTTTTTTCGGTCCTGAGCTGCTGGCTGGCGTGGACGATCCTTGTCGCGGAGCTGCCCTTCGCAGCTGCGAAGGAAAACGTATTCCCGCGCTTTTTGTCCCGGGAAAACCAAAATCAGGCTGCGGCGCCGTCGCTCTGGATGTCCAGCATCGTCATGCAGGCGATGATGTTCGTCGTGCTGTTCGCAAACGATGCGTGGATCTGGCTGATCAGTGTCGCAGGCGTCACCATACTGCCGCCGTATCTCGCGAGCGCAGCGTTCCTGTGGAAGTGCGCTGCCCAAAAGACATTCAAGATACACGAGGGTGAGAGAAGACGCGCCTCGCTGTGGACGGGTATCCTGGCTACGCTTTACGCCGCATGGCTTCTATATGCCGCCGGTCCGAAATATCTGCTGCTGTCGACCATTTTTTTCGTTATCGGGATTCCCGTCTTCTGGTACGCGCAGCGCGAAAGGGATCGGAGCGCGCCGGCCTTCACCCGAATGGAAGGGTGGCTGCAGGCATACTCTGCGTCGTGGCAGTCATCGCTGCTGTGCTGTTTGCCACGAAGGTGTTGACGGTTGGCTGACGGGGTGAAATGCGGTATTCGACTGGCTCTTCCAGATCGACGCGCGACCTCGCGCGCCCTTCGAATAGTAGACCTCGTTGGTCGACTGTGAACAAGACTATGGAACGAGCTTCTCCACGTCTGCAAGGAGATATCGCCGCTTTGTCATGTGCTTCCTGCGCGAACTCGAACGCAGCACGGTGTCCGTTGTTTGATGAGGAGCCGTCGCTTGAATGGCGCTCTTGGCACAAAGGCGACCGGCTGCAGTTGGCCGACTGCAGTCCCAAGCAGTCGGCAAAATGCAACCCCAACCCGCCTTCGACCCGGCGCGACTTCGACGGCAGGTTCACGGGTTACAACTGCCATTCGAGCGGCCGGCTTGGACGGTTTGTGTTCGACGTGAGCTGCTAGTTGGGATTCGAGGCGTATAGGCTTACAACCCCCGCGCTGCGTTGCGCAAAATCTGCTGCGCGCGTTCGGCGATCGGAGATAGGTAACCGGCCCTTCGTACCAGTCCGACTTGACGCAGCAAGCCGTCGAACTGGATTGGGCGTACAGCTATGTCGCACGGTAGGGGGCCAAGGTCGAAGCTGCGTGCATTGATCAAGCTGACCAGCCGTGTAGTGGATACGACAAGAATCAAGGCGGCCAAACTATTGGCCTCGGCCACGATGCGCATTCGTGGGTAGCCCTGTTTTGCAAAGGCTTGCTCGAGCTGCGCGCGTGCAGATTCCTGTCGACTTGACGCGGCCCATGAGCACTCCGCCAGATCGTGAAGCGTGACCGATTCCCGCTCAGCCAGAGGATTTGTAGTGCTAACCATCAAGCTGTAGTGATCGTCATAGAGAACCTCCTTGGCCATGGAAGCATCCAATGTGTCGGGCAAGGGACATACGGCCAGTTCCACTTCACGGTTGTCGATCGCGTCCAATAGCGTGTCGCTAAACGCTGTCGTCACATTGACCCGCGCGGCGGGCCGCTCCACCAGCAGCGTTGGGAACAGCGAGCGCAGCGCGAAACTAGTGGTGGCCGGCGTCGCACCGATGCGCAGCAGGCCCGCGTGTCCTCCACCAATATCGCGCGCTTCCTCCAGCGCACTATCGAGTTGCATGGACACGCCCAACACCCGTGTATGGAATATTTTTCCCGCCTCGGTCAATACAGAGCCGCGTGCGGTGCGCTCGACCAACGTTACTCCAACCTTGCGCTCCAAACGCTGTATGGCCTTGGTCACGGCCGGCTGAGAAATGCCAAGCTGTTCGGCGGCGCGCGCCAGCGTACCGGCACTTGCAATGGTCAGGAAGTATGTAAGGTCACCATCAATCATGCCATTCCCTGGAGTTATGGATCTTGACTTTCCAGTTATTGGATTTTATATCGCCTTCGCTCAAATAATGAAGTTCCTATCATCGAGAAGGAGTAGTCCCATGGAACATAATGAACAGCGCGCCGCGTTCCGCCATATGCGCGAAGGTACCGAACAGGATTGGGCGATCATTGGCAATGAGGTTGGACCATTTGCCAAAAGACTGCCTGGCCGCCTACTGGACCATCTGCGCTTGCTGAATGGTGACTTCGGCGGATTTCCTGTTGATCGTCTGACGCACAGCTTGCAGACCGCCACGCTGGCGCATCGCGACAGCCAGGACGAGGAATACGTGGTCTGCGCGCTGCTGCACGATATTGGCGATACGCTGGGAAGTTACAACCATGCCGACGTTGCCGCCGTGCTGCTGGAGCCATTCGTCAGCGCGGAAAATCACTGGATGGTCAAGCACCATGGGATCTTCCAGGGGTATTACTTCTTCCATCACATGGGTATGGACCGCAATCTGCGCGATAACTATCGCGACGTGCCGGAGTTGTTCAAACGTACCGCGCATTTCTGTGAGAAATATGACGCGGCGGCCTTCGATCCGGATGCGGAAACGTTGCCATTAGAGTTCTTCGAACCGATGGTGCGGCGAGTGTTTGCCGAGCCGAAGCGAACCCTGTACAAAGCCGCGTTCGAAAAAATCGGTTGAATGCGAGGCACGATTGGCGAACGGCAGTGGCAATTGCCCGGGAGTAACATCATCCCGGGAGGCAACACGAGAAACTATGAGTGGATCACCATGCGAAAACTCACCCCCGCCGGCCAGCAATTGATCGAAGAAGTAGCCCAGCGACATCGGTTCAGCACGGATGCAGTGATGAGCATGCTGGAGTCCGTGATTCGCGGTAACGGGAGCATGGCCCAGTTCAATCACCCCGAATTTGGCGGCTCCGGCCAGTGGATGCAGGGAGGAATGACCATGGTCTCCGACATGTTCAACCACTACCTGATGGGTCGGGTCGACGGGCTCTGTTCTGAGCTTTCCCTCCTGGTGGCAAACCAGCCCGACCTGATTCGCAGCGGCAGCTTCCAGTCGCAGAACCAGGGTACCCGGCAGCAGGGCAACCACGGCGGCGGCCAGCAACAACAGCAGAGCGCTGGTTACGGTGGCAGCAACGAGCAGCAGACTGCAGCCGGACCAGTCGGACCGGTAAGTCTGTTCGTTCCGCCCGAGCCCGGCACCTCTGGCGACTGGTGGCCCGCTGATCTGGGGCGGCCCAGCACAACCGGGGCGCAGAACGACGTCCGCTATGCGTACTTCGCACCACCCCGGCGCCTGGCGATCGAAGTGAACGGCAAGGTGACGGTCTACGATACGCTCGATCACCAGATCAGCGGCTTCTCACAGCAGCAGTCCCGCGGCGCGTCCCTCACATTTGCGAGCCAGCACGGCCTCGTTGCTGTCGCCAGCCTGCCGGTTGTCTCGTTGGGTGGGGTTCCGCAGCCGACGTCGCCGCCGGTGCAGGAGGAGCCCGTCAGCACTCAGTCGGTCGCCCGCGAGGCAGACGTGTTCGCCACCATAGAGAAGCTCGCCGCACTGCACGCGAAGGGGATTCTCAGCGATGAGGAGTTCGCCGCCAAGAAGACAGAACTGCTGAGCCGTTTGTGAGCGTCCCGTCATCGTGCAACGCAACGGGGCACGATTTCGATGGGTAACGAATGGCGGCTGACCTGGGATGGCCACGAGTTTTCGAAGTCTGCAGCCCGAATGCCTTTGAAGAAACCTGAAAGCTGACTTGTGCGCTGAAAACATCCGCGAGCTTGCGTGGAGACAACACGAGTGCCAGCCGCGGTACAGTGGGCGCCAAAGGCAACAGCAGTTTGCCGAAGCGCGCTCTGCTTCCACGACCTGAATGAGATCGCGCCCCAACGTCCAGCCAGCTGGTTTTGTTTAGCCGCATGTGCGGGGAATCCTGAGGGGGGAACATGGACCGGTCAAGGCGTGCGCTGCTTGAATATCACGAACGCAGCAAGCACCACGTCAACTTCTACGCTCCTGGCCCCGGGAGACTCGACTGGACCACCCAGCCGGATCCGTTCCGGGTGTTTCACGGCGCACCACGCGTAGGTCTGCCGCTAGCCGCGGACACACTGGCTACACGCTACAATGCGCTGCGCTATGGCGCCCTGCCGCCCGCGCACGCGTTCGATCTAACCAGTTTGGCGATTCTGTTCGAACTCTCGCTCGGCCTGTCGGCGTGGAAATCCTATGGCGCCCAGCGGTGGGCACTGCGCTGCAACCCTTCGAGCGGAAACCTGCATCCGACCGAGAGCTATCTTCTGTGTCCGGCTCTGCCCGGCTTGTCCGCCGGTGTCTACCACTACCTGAGCCGGGACCATGCGCTTGAACATCGCGCCGCAGTAGACGATCTGCGATGGACTGAGGCGTTTTCGGACAGAGGTGTCCTAGTCGGCATAAGCTCGATCCACTGGCGCGAGGCATGGAAATACGGTATGCGTGCCTGGCGCTACTGCCAGCAGGATTGCGGCCATGTCGTCGCTGCGCTGAGTTACGCAGCGACTGCGCTCGGCTGGCAGACGCGGCTGGTGGAGGCGGCTGCCGATGATGAACTGGCCGACTTGCTTGGATCGGGCCGCAGCGAAGATTTCGTGGGCGCTGAAACTGAGGCGCCGGATGCTTTGCTCTGGATCGGCAATCCTGAATGGCGGCCTGATCTTGAGCGCATGCTGACCGCTTTGGACAAGGCACAATGGTACGGACGCGCAAATCAGCTGAGCTCGGGACATGTGAGGTGGCCGGATATCGATTCGATCCATCGCGCTACGCACAAGGCCCGGACTCCCGAACCGACTTCGCCGAACCCAGAACTGCGTCAGTCGCCCGCGAAGCCCGCCCTTGATCTCCGATTTGCCCAGATCGCCCGGCAGCGTCGCAGCGCGGTGAAATTCGATGGTGCGACGCGCATCGCCGACACAGTTTTTTTCAGCATGCTGGCGTGCCTGTTGCCACGTCGCGACACGCCGCCGTGGAATGCCCTGATATCTCCTGCGGCAGTGCACGCGGCGCTATTTGTACACCGCGTCGACGGCCTGGAGCCGGGTCTGTATATGCTCGTGAGAAACCCCGGAGCGCTGCCGGTTCTCAGACAGTCTCTGCGTCCAGAATGGCTGTGGAAGAAGACGGGGCCGGACTATCTGCCGCTCTATTTTCTACTGCCATACGATTTGCGCGCCGTGGCAAAGTTGATCTGCTGTCACCAGGATATCGCCGCCGACTCCTGCTTTGCACTGGGAATGATCGCGAGATTCGAAATCGCCCTGAAACAACCATGGCGTTATCGCCACCTCTTCTGGGAATGTGGCATTCTCGGCCAGGTTCTCTATCTCGAAGCCGAAGCCGCCGGAGTGCGTGCCACGGGGGTTGGTTGCTTTTTTGACGACGAAATGCACACACTGCTCGGAGTGAAGGCTCACGCCTGGCAGAGCTTGTATCACTTCACAGTCGGTGGTGCCGTGGACGATCCACGCCTCTCTTCGTTCCAGCCGTATGAGGTTCAGCCTTGAAGCGAGTGTCCGACGTTCGCCCCCCTGGCGAGACGGCATTCACCAAGATCAACCGGCTACTGGATTTTTCTTACGTTATACTAATCTTTATTAGTAACGTGTAGCCAATTTGAGGCAACCCACATTCGTTTTCATCCTCACACCGACGCCGATTTTCCATTGAAGTTAGACGGCTCGTGACGCGCCTCCAGCGAGCGGCTCTTTGTTCATGTAAGCGAGGCTTTTCGCAGGACCAGACAGCGACGACGAAGGTGAGCTTATCTTGGTTCAACGTCAATGTGTTTCGACTGGTCGACGACCGGCGTGGTCACGTTGTCAACGTGACCGTGCGGCACATGAGCTGAACGTTGCCGTTCCAGAAGCGGAAGCGATGTCTGTCATGATACGGGCCTGCGCCACACGCTGGCCAGCCACGGCTGCTGCTCACGCGGCAAGCCCGCCGGCCGGTAATAGTGATCGAGTTCGACGAACCCGGCGCCCGACATGACCCGGCGCCACGTTTGAAGATCGTGGTAAGCGCCGTAGCGGCCGCGATTCCAGCCTTCCTCGTTCCTGCCGTGCGGGTTGGAACTGAACAGCACGCCGCCGGGCTTCAGCGTGGCCAGCAATTGCCGCAAAACGCGCGGCAACTCCTGGCTCGGCACATGAAACAGCGACGCGTTGGCGAATACACCATCGAAGCGCCCGTCCGGCAGATCGAGCTTGAGGAAATCCTGTTGCCACACGTCGCACCCGGTGTCGGTGCGCGCCATCGCGGCGAAGCGCTCGGCGCCGTCCAGTCCGATCGCGACATGGCCGAGCGCGGCGAATACCTTGAGATCGCGCCCGGGCCCGCAGCCAAAATCGAGAATCGTGAAAGGCGGTTCGCCTTCGATATGGCTCAATAGTGCGGCGATGTTCTGGCTGACATCGTGGTCGCGGGTTCCTTCGCGGAAATCCTCGGCGCGCAGGTTGTAATGCTCCAGGGTCAGGGAGGCGATTTTTTCCACGTCGTGCGGATGGAGTTTCATGCGCGACAGTCTACTGGATCTCCGGCTGATTCAGCGCGCGTACGCGCATAATGCGTGGACCGCCTCCACGCCCCACGGACACGCCATGATCGAATCCATTCTGCTTGTCGCTGCGCGTGTCTCCACCTTCGAGGGTCAACGGCTGTTGACGAATGCAAGCGGCTTTTTCTTTGAACGCGATGAACGGCTGTTCCTGGTCACCAGCCGGCACGTCGTGATCGACGAGCCCAGCAAGCACTTCCCTGATCGCCTCGAGATCGAGCTGCACGTCGACCCGGACAACATGGCGGGATCCACCGGGTTCTCGATTCCGTTGTACCGCAACGGCAAGAGCATCTGGCGCCAGGGGCTCGACACTGCGGGAGAAATAGACGTGGCGGTGATCGAGCTCGAGCAGTCAGCGCTGCCGCGGCGGATGGCCTACCGTGCCTTCACCCCCGCCCACCTGCATGGGTCGCTCGACCAGGTGGAGGTCGGCACCTCGCTGCTGGTCGTGGGCTTTCCGCTCGGCTTCCATGACACGCTGCACCACCTGCCAGTCGTGCGCCAGGCGGTCATCGCGTCTTCATTCGGCATGCGATTCCAGGGCAAGGGGTACTTCCTGACCGATGCGCGTACACACCGGGGCACCAGCGGGGCGCCCGTCGTCAAGCGCGTGGCCGGCGGAAAACCGGCGCTGGGCGACCTGCCATGGATGCTGCTCGGCGTTCACTCGGCGCGGCTCGACGTGGGCTCGCGCGACGTCGAACTCGACGAGGCACTCGGGCTGAACTGCGCCTGGTACGCCGACATCCTGCTGACGCTCACGGAAGGCTCGTCGCTGGCGAGTTCGATGCCAGCGACACCGGACCGCTGACGCATGGAGTCCGGAACGGCTTCTGCCACTGGCTTTTGGGAACTGTTCCATAGACATTGAAGATTCAAACACGCGAAACCGCTTCGGCGAGCCAATACCGACAAGCGAGTTTCCTGCAGAAGTGCGATAGCCCACGATGCTGACAATCAGCCTGTCGCCAGCCAGGTGCGCGGGTCACGCTCAGCCAACGGCAGGGGTGTCATTCCCGACAATTCGAAGTTGGTGATTCTGTTGCTTGATTGGGCATTCACTTCACTCTCGCATCCTTGACGTGTGGTCACCCAGAGGATTTCGAATCATGCCACCTCTCGCCCGGGGGTTGATCGCGTGCCTGGCCATGTGGTTCTGCTCGCGGCTGTCACTGCAGCCCCAGATCGTCGCATTGCGACACCAGTTGATGGCGCCATGCCCGTTGTATCAGTCTCGTAGGGTTGCTCGCCTAAACTCCAGGGATGACAGAACTGGGCTTAACCGGGTGCAGTACGCAACAGGAGGTCATCGTGAAATCGGTCATTTTCGCAGTCGCCGCCACTTCCGCTTTCGCCGTATCGCTGGCGGCATTCGCCCAGTCGGACACGGCGCCCCGCACACGCGCCGAGGTGCGCGCCGAACTCCAGCAAATAGAACAGGCCGGCTACAACCCCGCGGCGGGTAAAGACAGGAACTATCCGCAGGATATTCAGGCGGCTGAAAGACGCCTCTCATACGGCGGCGTAAAGAGTGGATCATCGGCATCAGGATCGCCCGCGATCGCACCGGCCGATTCCTCGGACAACAAGGCCATCAAGCCGTAAGTGACGGGGCCCTTTCGCTTCTGCGGCCCCGGTCGGCAGGCCCAAGTGAGCCCGTCAGGTTTGCTTACAAGTGTGAAGCGACCGTTCGAGCGTCTGGCGCGCGCACATGCACTGGTGTCGAAAACTGGCCGGGTGCAGTCCCCATGCAATCCGCGTACACCGCCTGAAGCTCGCAAGTCGGCGACCGGCAGCAAGCGACCCCACGGCAGCCGTTTGACCCAAGGCAGCTTTGAAGGCGGCTTTCAAGGTACAACGGGCGTTCACATGATCCATTTGGCGCACGGGTCCCTTAAGGCATATGCGCCGTTCTAACCGCTCGGCATCCGCTTTGAATGTCTGTTTTGGCGTCGGGCACCAATTCCGTTGCCTGCCCGTCCCAGCCGTTAATTTAACGAATGGCATTTGATCGTCAATTCAGCAGGATAGCGAACGTTTCTCGGCGCACGTCGATGGCGCGTGAAGACGTCAAGCTGAGATAGCCAGGTGATTGCTGTGGCCGCGGTTACGCGCGCAGCCTCCCATGACTGCAGGACGGCGCTTAATGCTGGAGCATCTGCAATCCTGTACCCCGCCGCCCGGCGGGGGAGCCGTGCCTCAAGCAACTTGCGTGTCCACTCGATGTTCCGTTGCTATCGGTCGCATGGCTCCATGCCGTGATCGCCATATTCCGCCGCACGTGCGAGGCCCGAAAGCGGTCGCCGAGCCATCGATTCGACTCTATGTCCTGTTGCCGCACTCCTCAGCGGGGAAACTCATTAAGTTAAACGTTTTCCATAATTCAGGTCACAGCTTGCGTTATCGGGAATGAAGATTGATCAAAATTAACGATATAGCCGGGTTTCTCCCTACGTTTTCTGGTTGAGAAAACGATTGACTTCATTTGCCCGAAAACCTAAATTTCTGGAAAACGTTTTCCAAGCAGTCCACCCCTCCCTGGCAAGCGCCTCGGTGAGGTGACGACGCGAACTCGGCGGGTCGCTGACTAGAAACCGCGAAGACTAGGGCACATGCGAGGCCCGGTCGCTAACCATTCCAATTCATACAAGGAGACACCATGCGTTCGCCGAAGAAGTCCACTATCGCGCTAGCACTGAGCACCCTGCCCGCGTTTCTCATCGGCGCGTGCGGCGGCACCAGCAACGACCCGTCTGGCACGACGGCGTCGCCGCCCGTCTCGGCCATGGCGGCCAATTCCCTTCAGGCGATCGCCTACGGAGCGCCCGATACCAGCGTGCCGGCGGGCGCGGGTATTTCGATCACGATGATGGGTCAGATGAGAGCGCTATTCGACCTGATCAGGAAATCTCCCGATTTCACGCAAGTGGTGATGGACCTCGGCGACGGCAGCCCCGTTCACGTGCTCGATACGAACACCGGCGACAAGTTCTTGCCGGGCAAGTTGGCCCTCGGCCTGTCGTACATCCTGATCGACATGAAAGCCAAGGGAGACCCGAAGTACGCGGACTACCTCGCGACCTATCAGAAGATCACGACCGCGATGATGCAGTCGAGCGGCGCTAAATACACCTATGCGAACACGTCATGGGGCGAGTATTACTACCTCGTCGCGCTGAACAACCTGAACGCGCACGGCATGCTCAACGAAGTCTTCAGTGACGCGATGTTGACGACGCTGCAGAAGCGCCTCAACTTCTGCGACATGTTCGGACCGGACGCGAGCGGCGCGACCGATACCTGTCCCGCCGCCGGCACGGCAATCGACGTCGCCTCGCTCAACACCGCGCAGAACTACTACGCCGTCTCGTACGGCATTGCAGGTCTGCGGCAGAAGCTCGGCTGGAGCAATCCGGGCTTCTCCTCCGCGTCCGACCCTTCTGTCGCAACGATGGGCGCGCGCGACGCGCTGCTCTACACGCTCACGAAGCATATTCGAAACGACTCCTCAGGCGGCTTCTCCGATGAAGCTTCGAACAAAAATTCCACCTACTACGACCAGGCGCGCTTCGATCGGTACAGCACGCTCTTGATCGGCGAAGTGGTCGAACGCACCTTCGAGATGGGCAACCAGGCCAATCTGACGCCTGAATTGAAGGGGTATTTGCGCAAATCCGTGGATCTCATTCTTCCTCAATTGAACACTGACGGCCAGGGGTTCAACTATGGACGTTCCATCGGCCCCTACGGCGATTCGGCATTCATGGAGATTCTGACCGCGGCGGCCAACGCAGGCGTGCTGACGTCAAACGAAATGCAGATCGCCTATTCGTTCATCTACAAAGCGGCCTACCGCTTCGACAACTTCTGGTACGACCCGAGCCTGCCGACGCCGTCGGTCAACATGTGGGTGAAGGGGCGCGGAACGGATTCCTATCGCGGCAAGGCGCGCGTGATGGGCGAGAACTTCAGCCTGCTGCATCAGTATCTGTACGTGAACAACTGGTGGAACAAGCTCGGATTCGGCGGCAAGGCGCCAATGGCAGATGCCGATTTTACGTCCTATCTGAATGGCCTGTCGCATTACACGCTCACCTCGTACAACCTGCCGAGCGATAGCGCGCATCCGTACAGCGCCGCGCTCTTGACGGTGCGCGACGGCAAGCGCGTGATCAATCTGAACCTGAGTCAGGCTCCGGACTACAACTCCTACACGCCGTATTACCCGGTCCCGTTCTCCGACAAGCTGATGTACGGGACGACTGATCTCGGCTACGCACTGCTGATTCCGCAGGTCTCATACAACGGCAAGACCTATATTCCGGTCACGTACTACAAGAACCTGAACGTGCAGGAAAGCAACGGGCAGGTGGTCGTGTCCTTCGACACGACCAAGTTCCGGCAGGCTACGAAGAACGCACCCTACACGACGGATCTCGATCTGCAAGCGCATACGGTCCTGACTTTCAGCAGCGGCACGATAACCCGCACAGATACGCTGAGCTCGGCAACGCTGACGGGCAACGTTGCCGTGGAAACCGACTTCACGTCGTTCGCCGACTTTCAGACCACGAGCGCCAGCGGCTTCAATGTGAACTATGCGGACAGCGCCGCAACGAGCTATGGCACCACGGGCTTCGACAATTGCTCGCTGTCGAACTTCGACACGGCGGGAGGCACGACCAATCCGTTATCGACGACGCCGATTGGTCAACTGCACTCGAACTTCGCGTGCATGAGCACACCTTTCGCGTTGGGCGCGGGCGTGAGCCGCTCGTTCGGCTGGACGCTGAAGTACTCGGTATTGAACTGATCGAACCCGACGCCGGCCTGCGCGAGGCCGGCGCGGCCGCCAGCGCCACGGTGCTGACCATGATTGCGGTGCGCGTCTTCCTCGAGACGGTGCGTCGCTACGTCGGCACGATGGCCGATGATCGCAAGAGCTGGCTGAGAGGATTGCGCGACCGCTTGTTGCGCGGGCACTGCCCTGTTGCATTCGCGCACGGCATAAGCGAATTAGTAAGAAACGTCAAACCCGGTCGAATTGCTGAAGGTCGCGGAGACACGGGCAGGAGCTCCGCGACTGTCGCGCAAGTCCGAGTGCTCAATGAGTGGCACCGCAAATCGAACGTCTGTCGTTAGATGTAGTTCGGTAATCCGAATGTCCGAGCGAGTGTGTCGGTCACCGTCCGCTTATGGCCCGAATCCGGGCAAGCGACGAATGCATCAAATCGACCCGGACGATCGCGCCGATCAAAGCCGGTCGTTCAATTTGATTCGAACTGACTGGTCAGCCTCACCGTCGGAGATCCGCAATGCCTGACGGGGTGTCCCGACGGGTCAGATAAGACCGCAAGCCCAGACTACATGCGCTATGCGACCTGCTCCGTGAGAATGCCGTTCAAATCAACGCCGACATCACGTAGAACGGGTACGTGGACGCTTCGGTGTAGTCTGGCTCCTGCCTGGTCGGTCTGGACACAGAGGCGCCGATGGTACGGTTAGCGTATCAACGCAGAAGTCGATGAAAGCCTGTACCTTGGCCGCCAGATGGCGTCGCGACGGGAAAAGGGCATAGAGAGGAAAGCGCTCATCCGGCCAATCCGGAAAAAGGTCAACAAGGTCTTGTTCGGCGAGTAGTGTCTCCGTTCCGATCGACATCACCTGGGCGATTCCGGCACCCGCAACACATGCTCCGAGCATCGTGCCGACGTCTGAAACAAGCAGTCGACCAGAAGCCGGGATACTAACGACCTTCTTCCCCTTGTGAAACTCCCATTCGAACGGCCGTGCCGTTACAGGGTTGTAGAAAAGTACGCGATCGTGATGAACAACGTCGTGGGGATGATCCGGTCTGCCGCTGGCATTAATGTAGGCGGGAGACGCGACGGTAACGATTCGCGTATCGAGCAGTTTGCGGGCGACCAGCGTTCCAACCGGGGGCATACCAAAGCGTACCGCTACGTCAAAGCCGTCGGCGACCAGATCGCCGACGTCATCACGCATTATCAACTCAAGCGAAAGTTCAGGATATTGCCCGAGAAATCCGGGCAGTCTCGAGGCGAGCACTGTCCGTGAAAAGAACGGGTCTATGTTTACTCGGAGCCTGCCTCGAACCACGTTCGCGGAGCCTGATGCAGCGGCAGCCGCCGACTCAATCCCGGACATATGCGGATTAACAGCCTCGTATAGCCGCCTCCCCTCGTCAGTCAACGTCTGGGATCGGGTCGTCCGGTCGAGTAACCGTACCCCAATGCGTTTTTCCAACCGGCTTATCGCCCTGCTCACGCCGGATGGGGAGAGCGCAAGCGCCTCTGCGGCGCGAACAAAGCTTCCGCTCTCCGCGACTGCTGCAAGGACCGTTATGCCCGCGAACAACCGTCCGTCAAATGTCATCGCGCACCTCATTGAAGACCAATTCGTGACTTTTATCATTACACAATTGAACACGACCTACTTTATTCATCAATGGCCACATGAGACAGTAGAGTCGTCTTCACACAACGGAGAGACATCATGGAAAAGATCAGTACAGGCGACCTCACCATTCCGCGCCTTGGATTTGGCACGTTTCGCATGCCGGGCGGCGACTGCCAGCCCGTTGTCGAAAGTGCGCTGGAAGTAGGTTATCGTCATATCGACACTGCCGAGATGTACCAGAATGAAGACGCGGTGGGCGCGGCGATCGCCGGATCAGGAATCGCGCGTCATGACCTGTATGTAACGACAAAGGTGTGGCACGAGAACCTTAAGCCGGATGCGATCCGCCGTGCATTCGACAACAGTCTTAAGAAGCTGAGCCTCGATTACGTCGACCTTTACATGATCCACTGGCCGTCGCGTGACATCAACCTCGCAGCAGTACTGGAAACCCTCGAAGGATTGCGAGAAGAGGGGCTAACACGCGCGATTGGCGTATGCAATTTCAACATGCATCTCATTAAGGCGGCCGTCGAGGAAATCCGCGCTTCTATCGCGTGTCACCAAGTGGAATACCATCCATTCCTCGATCAGAGCGCGATGCTCACCTACCTTCGCGGCAAGAATATTCCACTTGTAGCGTATGCACCGCTCGCGCAAGGACGTGCAGCCACCAATGCAGTGCTGGCTCGCATTGGCAGGAAGCACGGTGCAACTGCGGCGCAGATCGCCATCGCGTGGTTGCTCGATCAGGACGGTGTTGTCGCGATACCCAAGGCGCAGCGACGCGAAAGCCAGCAATCGAATCTCGATGCGGCAAAGATCCAGCTTGACGACGATGATCGAAACGCTATTGCCGCGTTGCCGAAGGATCAGCGCTTCGTCACCCCTCCGTTCGCGCCTCAGTGGGACGCTTGATGGAGACGCGTCATCGCCTGCAGTTGCTGACTCGCTGCAGTTGCTAACCGTCTGTCCCCACCCAAAAAGCGATTGACGGTTATCGATGAGTTGAGGAGAAGTTGTTCTATCCGTCCATGTCGCAGAACGCGTTACACCGGCGGATCGCTTGCAAACCCCAGAAGTAAGAAACCCTTCTTGGTTTGCACTACGTATAATTCACTTGGAAACACAAATGACGTTCAAGGATATTGGTCTTTCTGGCGCGAAAACACATTCAATCGTACGTACATCAGGCCCGACGCTGGACGACCCGGTTTCGTCGGGAGGCGATCACACGCCCCGTTCCCGGCTTTCTCATACAGGTGTTCTGGTTGCGGGCTTGGCCCTTGGGCTCGCCATCGCATCTGGTGCGAGCTATGCGGGTGATCAGGAAGACGCCGCGCATGCTCAGTCGCAACCTGACGCAATCAGGACGATGCGGTCAGATCTAGTGAACCGTTCACAAGAGATTCACTGGCCGGATGGCTTTGACCCTTCCACCGCAGACCTGTTTTCGCACAATGAGATTGTTGTTGACGCATCCTGCGAACACGTATGGAGCAAAATCGTCGATGCGCGCGATTGGCCGCGATGGTACCCAAACTCAAAGGACGTACGCATCGTCGGTGGCGGAGGAACTGTTCTGCACGCAAATAGCGTGTTCCGATGGACGACTTTCGGATTATCGCTCGAAAGCAGGATTCATGAATTCGTCCCTAATACGCGTATTGGCTGGTACGGCTATGCACCGGGCACTCAACCAACCTTTTACCACACCTGGTATCTGACTCCGAAAGACGGAGTATGCGTTGTTACGATGGACGAAGTGGGCAAAGGCGCAGGTGCTATTCGCCTCCGGCAAAGCAATGAAAGCCTCATGCACCGCGGACATGACTTGTGGTTGGTGACACTGAAATGGGTCTCTGAGAACGGAGCATTAGATAAATAGTTCGCACGCAAGGGCACATCTGGCAGTCCGCACGACATCTGTAATCCGTCCGCCGGTCCCAAAACAGCTTCCCTCAGATTGATCGGTGTAGGGTGTATCACCGATAGGGTCGTCAAGCTGGGATCGTTGTGCCGCTTCACAGCCCACTTTAGAGCTTCAATGGAGTCTTAGCCGCCTCATGGAAAACCATCAGATTGTTGTCAAGCGGAGGGCATTGCCTCAACGTGTGTCCCCGACGATTGTCGACAGTCTTGGCAGGCGCGCCAAACGTCCGAAGTGGCCGCACCCAGCCGTTCACCAATCGAGACTCGACATAGACTCAGACCGACGGTGCGCCCCCTCACGCCACATTAGCGTCACCGTCCGCTCCCGCGCGAACCTACGGACACCGGCCGACAGTATCGGCGTCCAACCGAACATCCGCGCTACGCCTACACCGGCTTCAATCGGATTTTCTGGCGGCGAGAGGTAGCCAGCTTGCCGGATGATCAATGTTGCGGAGAAAGGTGTCCAGCGCGCTTCGGGAAAGCGATACGCTCGCATTGTTCTCGAGTGGGTGAAACAGAAAGCACCCTTCCCTGCCTAGTTCGTCATCGAACACAAGTTGCACCGATTTGGCCTCGTCATTGACCAGTGCAAGTGGACTCAACGCGCCTGTACGGATACCCAGCAACGCGAAGAGCGTGTCCGCCGATGCAAACGACAGGCGTTTGCTGCCGATTGCTTCAGCGATACCAGCGAGGTCCAGCGACTTGGTGGCACTTGTCACGATGAGGAAGTAGTGCCCCTTCTTGTCTTGCAGCAGCAGGTTCTTGCAGCGAGCCCCTACAACGGAAAGCGTCAGCATTCCCGACTCTGACATGTTGAGTACCGGGTCGTGCTCCTCACAGGAAAACGGGATCTCCCGTTTTTCAAGAAGCTTCAACACTTCGTCTTTTCCTAGTCTCACTGTGTCACAAAATCTATTTGCAGTGAAGCGATACCTGGTAGTATTGAATAATACAGACTTCGGGCGATCGCGATGAGAGAAGATGTCGACGAATTTGACGCGTATCTGAATCATCTGGCGCTGGCGTTAGGGCACGCCGATCGCCATGCCGGCCTCAAGGGTTACTGTTCGGGCTTGGTAATGCCGTTGTCACGCAAGAGCGTCGAGCCGATGGCCGCGCATATTGACCCACTTCACGCGAGTGCGAAACACCAGTCACTTCACCATTTTGTGGCCAAGGCAGAATGGTCTGACCGGGCGGTCCTGCAGCGGGTACGCGAATGGGTGATGCCCGCGTTAGGCCTGCACGCTGCTGAAGAGGCTGGCTATTACTGGATTATTGACGATACGGGCTTCCCGAAGAAGGGCAAGCATTCGGTCGGCGTAGCGCGACAATACTGTGGGCAACTGGGCAAACAGGATAACTGCCAGATCGCCGTGAGCCTGTCGATCGCGACGCAACGGGGCAGTTTGCCGATTGCCTGGCAATTGTATATCCCCAAGGAATGGATTGACGACCGGGAACGTGCCCGTCGCGCTGGCATTCCCGACGAACTAGTTTTCCAGACCAAGCCACAGATTGCGCTGGCCCAGCTTCGCGAGGCCATAGCATCCGGCGTTGCGCCGGGCATCGTGCTGGCCGACGCTGGGTATGGCGACGAAACCGCATTCCGGGAGGGCATAACTGAACTGGGTTTGTTGTACGCGGTAGGGATCCGGCCGGTCACCTCTGTGTGGGCGCCAGGTACGGAGCCGCTTCCACCCAAGCCCTGGAGCGGGCGCGGTCAGCCACCGAAGTTGTTGCGCCGTGCGCCCGGCCATAAACCGCTCGCGGTGAAGGAACTGGCCATGCAATTACCCGTGAACGCCTGGCAAACCGTAACCTGGCGGGAAGGTAGCAACGCAGCACTTTCCTCACGCTTTGCCGCCGTACGGGTTCGTCCCGCACATCACGACTATTGGCGAAGTACGGTTCGCGACGAAGAATGGCTGCTTATTGAATGGCCTGATGGCGATACGGAGCCGCTCAAATACTTTCTCGCTACTGCCCCCGAGGAGGCGACACTTGAGCAGCTTGTGTTCGTGACCAAGATGCGCTGGCGCATCGAGCGCGACTATCAGGACCTGAAACAGGAGTTCGGGCTCGGTCATTATGAAGGGCGAGGCTGGCGTGGCTTTCACCACCACGCCACATTGAGTATCGCTGCGTATGGGTTTCTGATGGCTCAGCGACTGCGAATGCAATCAGGTGGACGCGATAAAAAAAACTTCCTTGAACGGGCGCTGCCTGCCCTTCCCTCGGATTACATCCCCCGGGGCAGTCCAGCGCGCTCAACGCCACGTTCCTGATTCCATTACCACGTTGCGCATCCTGCTTGGACTAAGGCTCATGCAACGATGGCTCGCTCCCTAGTACAGCAATCGAGCGCGCAATTATTTATATGACACAGTAGTACTAGCATGCTGTCGTTCGAATTGATCCAGAAACAGACCGGCCCCAAAACCATCTCAGAGCCTGCTTTTCACACATCGTTGGGTCAGGCTTCGAACACTGGATACGATGCCTTGCGGATCGCAGCGATCGCGTCATCCCGTGAAAGCACGCCGGACTCAGCCAGAATAGCGATCAGTGAGCGACCCTCGGCGACTGATTGTCTTGCGAGCTTGCTCACGCGAGCATAGCCAATTCTGGGAACTAGCGCTGTCGCAACCGCCATCGATTCCAGCAGATGCTTCTCGTTGCGTGCCGCGTCAGCCTCGACACCCTTCACACACTTTTCGCCAAAGCGCCGAATACCGTTGGTCAGCAACGCGATGCTGTCGAAAACACGGGAAGCGACAACCGGCTCGAAGTGATTGATTTCCAGTTCGCCGTATTGAACGGCCTGCGCAACAGCGACGTCGTTACCCACGACTGCGAAGCTCAACTGGATCATCGCCATCGGCAGCACCGGATTGACCTTGCCGGGCATGATCGAAGAGCCCGCCTGCGCCTCCGGTAATTTCAACTCTCCAAGTCCTCCGACTGGACCCGATGACAGCACCGTCAAGTCCGAAGCGATCTTTGCAAGAGACACCGCGCACGTGCGAAGTTCAGCTGAGACGCGAGAGAATACATCCATGTTCTGCATGGCATCGAAGGAATTGGCGGGTGCCTGATACTCCACGCCCGTGACGCGCTGCAAATGCGCGTATACGGCTGCGCGATAACCCGCCGGTGCGCCAAAGCCCGTACCGATCGCCGTGCCGCCGAGCGGTAGCGTGCGCAGCTTGTCGCGAACTGCGACGAGTTCTCCGGCCAGACGTTCAGTCAGAGCCGCGTAGCCGCCAAAAAGCTGACCGAGACGCATCGGCTGCCCATCCTGCAGGCAGGTCCGGCCCAGATGCAGGATATTGGCGAAGTCCGTCGCCTTGCCCTTGAACAGGGCCGCGAGTTGCGTGACCTCGCTGATGAGCGTACCGAGCATCGCGTGGGTCGCGATCTTCAAGGCGGCGGGATACGCATCGTTGGTCGACTGCGAGCCGTTCACATGATCATTCGGATGAACGACCTCATACGTTCCAACAGTGTGCCCGAGAATCTGCTGTGCGCGATTCGCGATGACCTCGTTGAAGTTCATATTGGTCGATGTGCCACCCGAACCTTCCATCAGGTCGACCACGAGCGAGGCGTCGAAACGCCCGTCGATCACTCCCTTGCACGCGGCAATGATAGCCTCGCACTGCTCGCCCGTGATGACCTCGTTGTCGCGATTCGCCAATGCAGCAGCCCATTTGACCTGCGCAAAAGCATCGCGAAACGCGGGATAGTGGGCAATGGTCAACGGTGAAACCGTGAGATTCTCGACGCCGCGAACCGTGTTCACGCCATACAGTGCGTCGCCGGGAATCGTCACTTCACCCACATAGTCACGTTCAATGCGAGCTTCGCCCTGAGCAAGCTTATTCATAGAGATTCCTTCTACCAACGGTAACAAGTTGTTCAATGCCCCCGCCGAGCGCTGTCAGTCTCGGCAGGAACGATGTTTCGATAACTTCGCGCGCTGTGTCGCACGCGTCGTCGAAGAAAACGTTGTATTCGTCACGGCGTGCGACGAGATACAGCGAGCGCTCCAGGCCCATGTTCTCGACGACATGGGTGGCAACATTGCCAGCATGTGTCACGCCCTGAAGATGGCACATCGGCGACGTAATGGCCCAGCCGATTCCTTCCGCTACCATCGAGGTCAGTGCATCGGCGTTGTCCAATTCGAGCCTGTTCGGTGCGCGTATCTCGATGCGCCGGAGGTATCGTTCGATCTGCATGCCCACCTGAGAAGTCCGGTTAAATCTCACGATGGGCAAGCTGTTGATCAGGGTGCGTAGGTCGTCGATGCTCTTCACGGGCGTTCTGAGGTTCTTGGGCGTTATGACGAAGTACCGCTCGCAGAAGAGCTTGTACCTGACGACGTCATTGGCGTCGATCAGCGGGTCGCTCGTGACGATCAGATCGAGGTCGCGGCGCAGAAGCGCTTCGCCCTGTTGCGGACTCAGGCCCGTACGAATCGACAGTTGCGACACTTTGCCTAGCAGCTTCTTCGTAAAAACCGAACCGCACGTAGACGCAAACGAATCGACCAGTCCGATGCGCAGATCGGGCTTGATGCCTCGTCCTGCTTCGACGACCTGCGCCTTCAGATTGGCGATTTCTTCGCTTAGCACGGCCCCCCGGTTTCTCAGTGCAATGCCGAACGGCGTCAGCGCCATCGGGCGCGTTGTGCGGTTGACCAGCACGACACCGAGTTCATCTTCGAGCTGCCGGATGATCTGCGATACGCCCGACTGCGAGATGCCCATCCTGGTTGCTGCCGCAGACATGCTTCCCTCTTCCGCGACAGCGACGAAGACCTGTACAGCATGCATATCAATGGGTTTGTTCGACGGCATGTCGCGTCCTGATGTGAGTGCGCTTACCTATCGTCCCGCAACTGGTGCGCCGTCTACTTCCGGGATCGTCACAGGTGCGTTTTGCTGCCACCCGGCGCCGAGGTCGCGAACGTTGCTTCATGGTGTCCTGTAGCGTCTACCTGATCGTCAGCAACTCTGTCCGATTTCACATCGGAAAGATTCTCGCTGCCCGTTTCGGGCGCCATGACGTGGCAGAAGACACCGCCGAATAGCAGTACCGCGACACAGACACCCAGCGCTGCATGAATACCGACCTGCTGTACAGCAATCGGCAGCAGGAACGTGCTGATGGCTGAACCAAAGCGGCTCGATGCAACCGCGAGACCCACACCCGATGCACGAAGGTGCGTTGGAAAGAGTTCGGGCGGATAGACGAATTCGAGGTTCGCTGCCGCCGACAGAACGCACGCGAAGAGGCCGAAGACGATCATCGTGCCGATCGGCCCGAAGCTCGCGTAAGTCAGTACTGCGAGGCCAAGCGCCGCGAGATAGAAGGTTCCAAGGAGAAACGTGCGGCGCGAGATCCTGTCGATCAGTAGCAGACCGATCGCTGCGCCAGCGAGAAGCAGGACGTTATAGACGAGGCCGCCCACGAATTTGTCCTTGACGTGCAGAGCTTCGAGGACTTTCGGCGCGAACGTACCCAATGCAAAGTATGGAATGACCTGACAGGTATAAAAGACGCAGCCGACCAGCGTGTTCTTGCGCCACCGGGGCGAGAACAGCTGCGACCATGCTCCCTGACGTTGCTGCGGCGCTACTGTTGCCGAGAGCGTGACTTCCGGGCCGAATCTGCGACGGACAATGGCAAGCGCTTCGTCACCGCGCCCCCGTTTCATCAGCCACATCGGCGATTCGGGAACGATCAGGCGGAACGGGAGAATCAACAGTGCGGGGATTCCGCTGGCCGCGAGCATGATCCGCCACGCGTCGGGGCCGATGTCGCGCATGGCGAACCCGGCGAGATATGCGCCGACATAGCCTGCGGCCCACGCTGCTGCGAGCACGCTCAGCAAACGGCCACGATAACGGCGCGGCGAGTATTCGGTCACGAGGGACTTACTCACCACGTAGTCGGCACCGAGAATGAGCCCGAGTAAAAGCCGCAAGACGAGCAACTGCGATGGCGATGTCACAAAATACTGCGCAGCAGAGACGACCGTGAACAGCAGCATGTCGTACGCGAAAATCGTCCGACGGCCATATTTGTCCGCAATCGGGCCGGCCAGCATGCTGCCGAAAAACAGGCCCGCAAGCGATGCCGCGCCGAGCAGGCCCATCCACAGCGCGTCGAGATGCAGCGGCACGGCGGCCATGCTGACCGCGATGCCGATGATGCCGAGCACGAAGCCGTCGCTGAACTGACCGCCAGTTCCACTGAACGCGACGCCCACATGAAATGGGCGAAGCGGCAAGTCTTCGAGTAAAACCTGTTTGTTCACAATCGTCTCCTGTCTCCGGTTTGGTGCTTGTGTCGATGCACCTTGGGAACCAGTGTAGGGCGGCGAATTCAAGAAAACAGCAGGTCAGTCAACAGTATCACTAACTCTAATACTACGCGTTAGCAAGGCTGAAACATGCGACGCCTTCGCACATCGCGGCGATCTTCGTTATAGCGAAGGTCAGTAACAGGGCGCAGCGAATCTGGACGAGCGTCAATGGCTGCCGGTAGAACTGAAAGACGAGCGGCGGTCCGGAAACCCCGAAAAGGTCGCTCAGCAGGCCACCGAATACGCCGCTCACGAAAAAGCTGCGGTCGTCAGAGCGGCGCTGCAATGGTGTGGGTTGAAGCGCGGAGCACAGCCCGCCGTACAGCACGACGGCGCCGAGCAGAAGCTGCAGTACGCCCGATGCCGACGTGCCATGCCGCTTATCGCCGTGTCGCTGTTCAAAGCGATCGGCATGGTACAGCGGGCCGCTGATCTCTTCGATGAGCGCGTGGTGCGTCCGCTGAAGGCGAATCAGGCTGCAAGCGAGGGCCATTTGCTCGAATCGACGGCGATTGCACCAGTCGGTGAAAGCGAAGGTCGGCTATGTTCGGGCTTCGGCGCTGGTCAATCAGGCTGCGGCATCCGAGCAATCGCTGCTGGAAAAGGTGGTCAATGACGGCGTGGCAAGCAAGGAGGAAATGCTTGAACAGTGGTGATTGATGTTGCAGCCATAGTCAGCAACTTACCGACAAGGAAATGAGAGCGGGTTCCGCAGGTCAGGTGCGTTCGACGCTGCCTGACCTGATAGGCACCTTGCGCCGATGATGGGAGAAATCGCATGACCCGCATTGCGCAAGTAACCCGGCGCGAGTTTGGTCAATGGAGCCCCGTCGCCGCGGGCGTATGTATGGACGCCGGCCACGCCTGGCCGCCCCAATACTCGCGGGCAATGTAATAGCAGAAAAGGCATTGGCCGCCGGACGATGTTTAACTGCTCGACTCGGAACCGACGCGGCCTTCGTCGGCGCCTTTGCTGGTAGTAGCAGTATGTGAAGTACGTCGAGTCGATCGGCTTCGCCTGAAACGGAAACGCCCCGTTTCTGGGGCGTTTCCGTTTCAGGCTTTCGACTTGGACTTGGGGCGCTGCTTGGCCATTTGAGGGCTTTTCTCGCCCTGCGCCTTTCCGGCGCCCTTCGCCGGCGAGGCTACCTTCTTCTTGCTCGACATCTCGGCTTCAGCCCCGTGAGCAGGCGAGGCCTTTCTGGGCGACGGCATGATGTACTCCTTATGTCTTGTGCCGTTATGGCACTTTCCACAATAGGTGGTGTATTGGCGAGAATCAAGAGTCGAAAGAATGACGATTAGCCGTCGTCGGCGTCGCGGCGCTGGTCGCTCAATACTTCGTCCCGCCGTTTTACGTGTTGTTGGCGTCAGGTGTGGTGGGCACGCTGTTTCCGAGAAAAGCATGAACGCGTTCGGTCTGTTTCTCGTGCTGCTCAAGGCGACGCTGACTAGCTTCGCCGGTCTGGCCTCGATTTCTGTCGTTCGCGACGAACTGGTCGTGCAGCGACACGCGTTCTGACTGATGCCCAATCGAATGAGACTGTCGTAGTCACGCGAAGCACGCCTGATCGGACTCTACGTGGTCGCAGTCGGCTATCAAGCGACGGGGACTACCGGCGCCATTGCCGGATGGGCGGCCATGACAGCGCCGGGCCTCGCCGTGATTCCACTCCTTGTGGTGTTTCGACGGTATCTCCGCCATCCCCGGGTTCGTTCCGGGCTTCAGTGCATCGTCATTGCGAGCGCAGCGCCTCAATGGTCGTTCATGCGCAGGCACCTTCAGTTCCATGGCCTGGCCATTGAAGGTATCGACACGGAGATTGGCCGGATACGAAAGCAGATGGCAGACAGACAGGCGGCTTCGTCGACTGATGCCGGCACGTGAGACCGCGCGCTCCTGCTGAACACGCAGCAAGACCGGCGAGTATTATTGGGCTGGAACGCAACGGAAGGAGATACGGCAATGGACGACCGATTTGACCGACGCGAACTGCTGTTGCACCTGGGGGATATGCTCGAAGCTGTGAGCTGTCTCAGCAAAACCGGACAGCCGGACACGCCGGTCACGCAACTCGCGGCACAACAGGAATCGCTTGAAACCTTCGTCTTCCTCCGCATGGTTGCGCCGAGGATGACAGCGGCCGAATTTGGCGCACGCGTCGCCAGCGCGTTCTTCCTATGGCCCAAGGAACTGCTCGAGGCAGACCTTAACCGCGAGGCGCTTGCGTCGACCGTTCAGCACGACCTGTTTGATGGCGACACTTATGGCTGGAAAGCATATGCCGCTCATATGCAGAAGAAGGTAAGCTGGTTTGGGACCGGGCTTCCCGAGCTGAAAAGCGGCACTTCGGAAGAACTGGCGGCCATCACCTTTGACGACGCAAGCCCGGTCGAAGATTCGGTCGAGGCAGCACCGCTCGCTGAGTGGGATGCGCCCGACGAGAAGAAGGGGTGGCCGTGGCCACAGCCAGGCTCAACATCCTGAGGCACTATGGCAAAAAAACCGGCGTCGTCATATGGCGCCGGCCATTGGATTCTGACGTACGAGACTGCCTGGCCACTCAGAATCCATGAGAACTATTCGCAGCTATCGGCGGCGAGGCAGGCGGTTACCGCAGGATTTCTAGCTGTCGCGTCCTTCGCGGATGGCACGGGTAGCGGTCCAGTAGGGTTCGCGGTTGTAATAGTGATGGACCGTGGTGCCCCACTTTTCGTCCGCCATCGAAGGCCAGTGGTCCTTGTCGAAACCGGGCTCATCCTTGAGTCGCTGGGCCGGGATGTCCACGACGAAACATCGGTCGATCGCATCCAGTGTCAGTGCGCTCCACGGGATAGCGTGCAGCGTATGACCGAGGCCGAGGAATCCCCCGGTCGAGAGGACTGCATAGGCAATCCGTCCGCTTCGCACGTCCAGCATGAGGTCGGTTATCTTGCCCACGTGTTCGCCGTCGGATGACATGACCTTGTCGCCATTGAGCGTGGTCGCTGCCATCACCTCCGGTCCGGGCCCTGCGCCGCCGGTGCTGCCAACGATTTTCGCGCCGGTACCGGACGGATGCAGGTTGGGCGTAGTCATCATGTGCTCCCGAGGTTGAAACCACCAGAGTGCGCACGCCGCGTGCCCGACCGTAGAATGGTCCGCAATTTATGCGCATGCGCCTGGCAAGCTCTTGCCAGATGTCAGACGCTTGTCTGACGAGGTGGTGCAGTCAGGGTTCGCACTGCTAGTGTCCCGAGTTAGAAATTCGTAGACAAAATCGCTTGACGCTGGAGAGGATGTCGTCGGCCGATTTGGTCCAGTTGAAAGGTCTCGGATCAGTGTTGTTGATCTGGATGTATTGGCGAATCGCCTGTTCAAGTTGCCGGGTGGAGCGATGAGTGCCACGGCGGATGTATGTCTCGCTGAGCGTGGCAAACCATCGTTCGACCTGGTTAATCCACGAAGCAGATGTGGGGGTGAAATGCGCATGGAAACGCGGATGGCGAGCCAACCAGTTATTGATCGAGGGAGTCTTGTGCGTACCGTAGTTGTCCATCACAAGATGGACCTCCAGTTGGGGTGGCACATTGGCCTCGATGGTGCGCAGGAACTGCAGGAATTCACCGCTGCGATGACGCCGATGCAGTTCGCCAATGACTTCGCCCGTGGAGATGTCCAGCGCCGCGAACAGTGTGGTCGTGCCGTGGCGCATATAGTCGTGCCTGCGTCGCTCAGGGATGCCCGGGGCCAGCGGCAAGCATAGGCTGGGTGCGGTCCAGCGCCTGGATCTGGCTCTTTTCGTCCACGCACAACACCATGGCCTTGAGCGGCGGGTCCAGATACAGCCCGACGATATCGCGCACCTTGTCGACGAAAAATGGATCAGTGGAGAGCTTGAAGGTCTCCTGCCGATGCGGCTGCAATCCGAAGGCACGCCAGATCCGCGACACGGCTGTCTGCGACATCACCATCTCGCGGGCCATTGTGCGCGTGCTCCAGTGAGTCGCGCCCGTGGGTACGGATTCGAGCGTGCGTGCGACGACCGCCTCCACCTGCGCGTCCTCGATCGTCCTCGGTGCGCCCGGGCGCGGTGCATCGAGCAACCCGTCCACGCGGTGATTGATGAATCGCGAACGCCACTTCGAAACCGTATGCGAGGTGACACGTTGTCTTGTCGCGACCGTCTTGTTGTCAATGCCCTCGGCGCAAGCCAGCACAATACGCGCTCTCAGGGCAAGTGCCTGTGCCGTCTTGCGTCGCATCGTCAGCGCTACGAGCTGTTCGCGTTCCGACCCACTCAGGACCAGTGGCGCCTTCGGTCTTCCTCTCATCGTTGCCTCGCTTATTTGCGAACCCTGCAACCCAGGTTAGTACACACAACGCAAATAAGGCAATGAATTTCTAACTCGGGACACTAGCGCGCCATTGCTATACAACTGAGTCAGCGTGCCAACGGCTGTGCGAGTGTGCTCGGCAGCGGAGTGCAGCGTGACAGGACGTCTGATGGGTCAGCATACGCAGGCAGGCCTGTTGCCAGGTCACCAAGCGCGGCGAAGAAGTCAGCCGCCGGAAGCGAAGCAATCTCATGCAACCGGCTCAGCACGAGCGAGTCATCAGACCCTGCCGCAAGCTCCTTGCGCAGCATCTCGAACACCGTGAAGACCGCGTCTGCGTGGTTAACGTATTTTCGTTTGTCCATTGGAGCTCGTTCCTCGAAGGCCACATTGTAGCGTCCATGGAAATCGACGGCGGAAGACGCGCATAATGGCGGGGTCACCAAAGCTTTCCACTGCAAAGATGGAGCAGCCGACAATGAACGAACACAAAGTGAAAAGAGACCCAGAGGGCACGCGCCGACGCATTCTGGACGCGGCGACGCAACAGTTCTCAGCGCACGGGCTCGCCGGGGCGCGCGTCGACGCGATTGCCTCCGCTGCCGACACGAACGAGCGGATGCTTTATTACTACTTCGAAAGCAAGGAAGGTCTGTACGTCGCCGTCCTCGAGGCCATGTACGTCGAGTTCGCGAATCATGAGGTAAGTCTGGACCTGTCGGGGCTGCCACCAGCAGACGCCATTCGGGCGCTCGCGCGCTCCATTTGGGATTACCTTCGGGCGAACCCCCGGTGGCTGAACCTCATCAACAACGAAAATCTGCACGAAGGGCAATATCTCGAGCGCTCGGCGAAACTGCGAGAGGCCATTTCGCCGTTGATTAGCCTGTTGAGCGCAACCCTGTCGCGCGGCGCAGCTGCCGGGGAATTCCGAGCCGAGGTAGACGCGCTGGATTTCTACGTGACCATGGTCGCCATGGGCTATTACGTGGTTTCCAACCGGTTCACCCTGAAGGCGTTTGTCGGGCGGGACTACTCGGCGCCATCTGCCATCGAGGCAGTGTCCGCGATGCAGGTCGAGATGCTGCTCTCCTTTTTGAGGCCAGCATCGGCAGCCACCTCACTCTACCCTGCGAGCGCTGGCGCTGCTGCACGAGACGATGGGGCAAGAATGAACTGACGGGTAACGGCCCTCACAACGTCGCTCTGAACACAATCAGACGCGGATTCCGCTGGTCCAGGTACAAGGAGGACTGTGCTTTCGGTCGCCTACCCACGGGCAATGGTTGCAAGCAGTCCCTGCGCCGGCAGGGGAAAGGTGGCTCACAGGTATGGCATTGACTTGAGGTGGGCCCGGACAGCCAGCGCCGTTATGGTGTGCGGCCCCGTCAACACCCCAATTCGATTCATCAGCGGTCGCCGCCTGGTGATTCGTGCGAAAACGCTACGGCTTCCTCAAATAATCCGTCAAGCGTATTGAAGGCTGGGCTGGTTGCCGCAAAGGCCAGCCAGTGCCGCGATGACGTCCGTCCGTATGGCTGGAACAATCTGCAGCCGGGCGTTTGCAGCAGTGCGGTGACCGAGAGTTCGGGAAGCCTGAGGGCAATCAGATTCCCACAGGCACAGGCCGTTATTCTCCCGTGCACAGAGAACCCTGTGCAACCAGACATTCTGAGCTCGCTGATATCGCTGAATTTGCCCGCTTCAGCCCTCAACGCGGCCAGCAACCTGGTGTCGTCCTGCTGGATTGATTTCCTCATGGCACGCCCGCTCCACCGGCTAACCGCCCCGCAGACTCGAGCATCGAGTCTTCGCGACGCTGTTCAGCTAAACGGCCCCCGGGCAGCGTTATTCCAGCCATGTGTTGGCCTGACAACATTCGGCGCAACGGAGCGAGGCTTACGCGGGTTGTCGAGGCTGACCAATAGGCGCCCCTGGTCGTCCGACAGTCCGCGCCAATAGCACGATAGTGATAAGCGTGGCGCAGTATGCCGCAATCTGAATGCCAGCCGGACGCGCGGTGTAGCCGACGAGCGTGTGCAGCATTTTGCCGACTATGCTCGATTCCTTGAGAAGCCACGACGTGTCCCAAACGCTGTCTCCCCACGAGGGCAAAATTCCAGCCGAAACCAGAAAACCGATGCCCTGGCTGGCCATCCCCGCCGCAAGCAGGATAATCATCGCGTTGGTCACGGCAAAAAGGCGCTTCAGCGGAATCTGCAGAAGGCCCGCATACATGGCGGCACCAAGGCCGACACCGCCGAAGATGCCCAGCAACCCGCCGGCAATCATCTGAGGCGTCTGCCCCGGGTCGCCAGCCGCGATGCCATACAGGAACAGGACTGCCTCCGAACCCTCGCGCAGCACTGCGACACCCACGACAATCGCGAGGCCGGTAAGCGGTCTGCTGCCTGCTGCGACGGCCTTGCCAACCGCAGAAATCTGCTGCGCCATTTGTCGACTATGCTTGCCCATCCAGATGCTGTGCCACGCCAGCATGACAACCGCGACGAACATGACACACGCGTTGAAGACCTCCTGTCCCATACCGGAGGCCAACGACGAAATGACGTCCGCGAAGACGGCAATGAGGCCGGCGCCAATGACGCCGCCCGCCAGTCCACCACCAACCCACCAGCCCCGGTTAGCGACACCCTCCGTTGCCGCGAGAACAATGGACACGACGAGTGCGGCTTCAAGCACTTCGCGGAAAACGATAAGGGCGGTGGAAAGCATGGTGTTGTTCCGTTACTTGACCGTCAGATGGGTCTTGGATTCGGCTTCGTGATATTCGTCATGGAACTCGTACGTGCCAGCTTTCAGCGGTCCGATGAAAATGTCCGCCTGCTTGCCAGCGGGAATGACCTTTTCGGCCTTGAAATCATCGCTCTCAAACTCTGCAGGCGTCGCATCGAGGTTCTTGACGGTCACCTTCACTTTCTTGCCGGCCGGGATGGTAAGTTCAGCCGGCGAAAACTTGTGGTCCTTCAAGGTCAGGCTGTAGGACTCGTCGGCGGCATATGCCTGAGATGCAGATGCGGTGAGCAGCGCCAAAGTAATGCTGGATACTGTACGGACGAGTTTCATGTGGGGTCAGGGTAATGAGATGAGTTAATAAAAGCGATTCTCGTTATTATCTTCATCTCGCATCGACCGTGAATCGGGATTTTCCATCATTGCCGCCGGCAGCTGCTCCGCGGCGAGCGGCGCTCCTTGACTGTCACATGCTCGAATTCCGAGGTGAGGCCGTCATTTTCTGCGCAGAAGAACGACCTACGTGAATGCCTGGCATCCGGGTGTTCAAAAAGCCTGCCCTGCTGCTCAGGTGCCGCACGGGTATCCCTTGTTCATCGTTACGCGTACGGGCGAAGTCGACATGACACTGACAACCTTGGAAATCGGCAGTTAACCTTCAGAGGACGCCACGAGCAACCGAAGCCACGGGGCGGGACGGCGCTGATTCGCCTGTGGCTATCGCGTCTTGCACTCTACCCACGCGGTTTCGCCCCATCCGTTTTGCCATATATAGAGCTGAGTCCGCCAATTCGAACAGTTCGGCCGCGTCCGATGGTCGTCGCATTTCGCCGTGCGCTACCCCGATACTCAGAGTAACGACACCCAGAGGGTGTGGGGCAGAGTCATGGTTTTCTTACAGAATCTGCTAGAATCTGTTGTTATGGAAAGGAGACTTGTAAAGATTGGTGAAGCGGCGGCGATGTTGGGCGTCGCAATCTCCACCCTGCGGAAGTGGGAGGAGACTGGCGAACTGGTGCCCGCTCGCAAGACGGCGGGCGGCACACGCTATTACGCTGTCTCCGATCTGTTGGGTCTCGGCAATGAGGATGCACCGACGGTCTGCTACGCGCGAGTCTCGTCGCACGACCAGAAAGCGGATCTCGATCGCCAGCATGCGATGCTGGAGAGCTATTGCGCCGCGAAGGGGTGGCGCTGCGAGGTCATCAAGGATCTCGGTAGCGGCATGAACTATCACAAGAAGGGCCTCAACCGCCTGCTCGAAATGATTCTGCGCAAGCAGATGAAGCGCCTCGTCATCACGCACAAGGATCGGCTCCTGCGCTTCGGCTCCGAATTGGTGTTCGCGATGTGCGCGGCGCAGAACATCGAAATCGTCATCATCCACAAGGGCGATCAGCCCTCGTTCGAGGAAGAACTCGCCAGGGACGTGCTGGAAATCATCACCGTCTTTTCGGCGCGCCTGTACGGCTCGCGCAGCAAGAAGAACAGGCAACTGCTCGACGCGCTCGTGCAAGCCGCCAGATGATCCGCGTCCACAGAATCCGCCTCGACCCGACCGCCACGCAAGGCGTGTATTTCGCACGCGCCTGTGGCGTGTCCCGGTTCGCCTATAACTGGGCGTTGGCGGAATGGAAGCGGCAGTATGAGGCCGGCGGCAAGCCGGATGAGGCGGCGCTCCGCAAACAACTGAACGCGATCAAGGCGGCCGAATTCCCCTGGATGGCTGAGGTGACGAAATGCGCACCTCAGACCGCGATCAAGAACGTCGGACTCGCGTTCGAGCACTTTTTCAGGCGCGTGAAGCTCGGCCAGAAGCCCGGCTACCCGCGCTTCAAGCGTAAGGGCATCCGCGACTCGTTCCGTGCCGACAACGGGCCGGCGGATGCGACGAGCCACGCAGTCGAGGTGACCGGCAAGGTGGTCAAGCTGCCGCGCTGTGGCGTCGTTCGCATGCGTGAGGCGTTGCGCTTCGCGGGCCGTGTCAAGTCGGCGACGGTGAGCCGCATGGCCGATGGTTGGTATGTCGCGCTGGCCGTCGAGACGGAAGACCGCCTGACTGCGAAGCAGGACCGTGGCGCCGTCGGCGTCGATCTCGGCGTTACGACGCTCGCGACCTTCAGTGATGGCACGACCGAGCCTGCGTTGAAGCCGCACCGCGCCGGGCACAAGCGCATCGTGCGCCTGTCGCAATCGCTCGCGCGCAAAAAGAAGGGAAGTGCCAACCGGGCCAAAGCGAAAGCCAAGCTTGCCCGGCTGCACTTGCGTATCGCAAACGTCCGCAAGGATGCTTTGCACAAGCTGACGACGACGCTCGCGACGAACTACTCAACGATCGGCATTGAGGATTTGAACGTGTCGGGGATGCTGCGCAATGGCTCTCTGGCGCGCTCGATCGCCGATGCCGGGTTCTCCGAATTCCGTCGTCAACTGGAATACAAGGCCGTAATGACCGGCGCACAAGTGATCGTGATCGACCGCTTTTATCCGAGCAGCAAGACGTGTTCGGGATGCGGGACGATTCACGAAATCACGCTGCGCGACCGCGTGCTGTCGTGCGGCTGCGGTTTAAAGATGAACCGCGACCTGAACGCGGCCATCAACATTCGGCGCCAAGCTCTGGCGTTGCAGTCTGTGGAGAGGAAGGCTCTGGCTGGCGCCTCGGCATCAGTGAAACCGGTCTCGGTGAAGCAGAAAAAGCGAGATGTGCACAGAAATGTGCAGACAGCTTAGAGCGGCTACTTTGGTGGCCCTCCACTCCCCCGAAAGCATGACAAGCGTCACTGGCGTAAATATCAGGAAGCCCAAAGCGTCGGATATCACCCAATTCGAAAACGATGAAAACGGGTGGGTGGGTGGTAAAAATTCCTTGAAGCAGGATAACGGCAACCACGCCAGAAAGCATCGATGCAACTATGCAGGGACCCACTACGAACCGGACAAATACTTTAGGCTGCAGGAGCCCTTTGGCCGATTTCACACTCGGCAGCATAAGTGCCGCAGCGCATGTTTCCACCATTCCTGCCGCGGTAAACGAGAACGCGACGTAGAAGGTCTCGTCGCCCATCAAGTTTCCAAGCACGAGCCCGATGGCTGCACCGACAAGAAAAACAGGCTTGTAGCGTCGCTGGAGCCACATCATGTGGCCAAGGAGAGAGCCGTCGACAATCCATATGGCCACAAGCTCGCCTGCCATTGTCTTCAGCTGCCCACTGATGACGAGAAGCACGAAGGCGGCTACTAGTACAACATCCCGTAATTGGCTTTAATAATTATCTGGCTGTAAATACGGGTGCAGGAGCGTGACGACGACGTCGGCCATCTCCTCGAGCGAACCGGTTCCGGGCAGCGGTTCCCATCGTCCGTTGTGGGTACGGAAGGCGGCGCCATAACGATTGCGGCCGAGCCCGGTGAGGCGCGCCACAACAGTGGGTTCCTCATCGTCCAGACGTTTGATCAGCAGGTGATGCCCGTAGGCTTGCGTAACGATTTGCTCATGGCCGAGCAAGGTGCGTAGTTGACGCTGAAGTTCGGCCGCGTAATGTTTGGTGGGTATGGCTGGCACGTCGGTCCCCTCGATTACGTTGCGCCGGTTTGTAGCGGATAGCCCCGGAAACTCCATTTGAAGGGCCGCGCTGCCTGATTATGCTCACGGACAAACTGCCCGGTGCGCTCGCGCAGGTGCGCGGTGCTGGTATGGCTGGCATGGCGCAATACCCGGCGCGTGTAGCGCGCAAACCATAGTTCGATCTGATTGACCCAACTCGCGTGCAACGGCGTGAAGTGGAAGTGAAACCGCCTGCCGTGTCGCGCATTGAACGCCTGCCAGACGGCCTGGGCGCGATGCGTGTTCAGGTTGTCCCAAACCACGTGCACCTGCTTGCCCGGGTACGCAGCAGCCACGCGCTCCATGAAGGCTACCAGATCGTCCTGGGTACGCCGCTCGCGGCACTCTGCCAGCACCTTTCCGGTATGCACATCCAGCGCGGCAATCAACGCCTGGGTGCCATGGCGGATATATTCAAACTCCCGACGACGCAACCGTCCCGGCGCCGGCGCACGCCCCGAATGCTTGCGCTCGATGGCCTGAATTCCGGTCTTCTCGTCGATGCTGAGCACCACCGCGCTTTTGGGCGCCTTGCGATACAGCTTGCAAATCACATTGACCTTCTCCCGAAAGGCGGGGTCGGGACTGTGTAGCCATTGCTGGACCCGGTGCGGGCGCACGTCGCCGGCCTGCAAGATCCGCTGAACATGGCTACGGCTGATCTGTTCGACGATGCCGCGCTCGATTGCGCGCGCCACAATCTCGTCGAGCGTCGGCGTGACCCGCCCCTGCGGTTCCTGCGCCTCGCATGCCAACGCAATCAATTGCAGTCGTGTTTCCTGCGCAATGCGCGGCGGACGGCCACTGCGCTCACCTTCTCGAATGCCCTGTGCGCCTTGCCGCGCAATGCGCTTGCGCCACGTGCTGACCGTCTGCACCGATACACCGAGCTCTCGCGCAATCACGGTATTCGAGTGTCCCTCATGTGCCCACAACGCAATCCGAGCCCGCATCACATCCCGCTGCGGGGCCGTCTTCTGTGCGATCAGCGACAGGAGTTTCTCTTTTTCTTTCTTCGTCAGCTTCACTGACGTTGCGTGACGGCCTCGACTCATCCCGGCATAATAGCCAAATCGTTTAATTATTCAAGATATTTGCGGGATGTTGTACTAGGCCAACAAGGCCAACGCGGATTAGTGTCCAGAGTTCGCCGCGGCAAAGCATCTGTCGTAGCACATTGGCTTCAAGATTCGATTTGACGACGCCAGCTTTGTTGGCGACCTTACGTACCTCTACTTCAGCCATCTGTGCCGCCTTATTTTTTTCTTGACAGTGAGTCTCTCGGAAGTACGGCATAACGGCCGAAAATCCCATAACTTGAGCCCGCTGCAGGAGACAATCCATATTGGATTGGTTTAACGTTTGAGCCAAGTGTCGGCCGACACGCATGCGTACGAAGCCCCCATTGTTTTTTGCTGTATCCGCCAATGGGGTTCGGCAAGCGGCTGGCTGTCTGGTGGTCTTGCGTGTGGAGACAAATGCTCGTGGCGGTGCCCGTCTGGGTGGCATCATGGCCAGCCGCTGAAAACGGCCATGCTTATGCCACTACTTGCTGTCACGTTAGCGACGTTTGCACTGATGCTACCTATCGTTGGCTACATGGTTAGGCGAGGCTTCGCATCTCATGGACTCCCGACCCCCGCCAAACTTCGTCTATGGGGCGCAACGATGCTAGGGCTTTCCAGCTTCGGATGGTCCGTCTTGTTTACTGCGCCTGTCGCGCTTGTCGTCCATTCCATTCAGCATGACCATCAGATTCTCGCGTTTGCATTAAATCTCCTTGCAGGCGTTATCGTCGGACTCTATGTGATTTTGCCCCAGCAAGCGCTCAGACTGGCTCGCCAAGTCGGCGCGGAGAGTTAATAACACCACGTAGGCGTCGACAATCGGGCCGGCCTCTACATCGAATTCCTGTCCGTAGCGAGAAACCCACCTACTACTCGAACTCATCGGTCGTCAGTACGCACCGCCACACGGCTCCTTTCTGTCGCAAGCAATCAATAGGCGAGGACCAAAATCTCATCAAAATCCCCAGTTTCAGGAGCTATTCTGCTTGCATTGCAAATAGGCCGTTGCTACGCTAGCCACAGCTTACGACGGTGCATGTGCCGAGCGCTCAGTGCTCAGGGGTGTTTCGTCTTAAGCGACTCTCCTAATCCAGAAAGAGGACGCAAATGGCAACAAAAGCCGCGAAGCCCGCAACAAAAAAGCCTGCAACCAAATCGGCAGCTCCCAAAGCTGCTCCGACGAAGAAGGCTGCAGCAACAGTAACAACGCTCAAACCGCTGAAAGATACGTTCACGAAGACCTCACTTGCTGCTCACGTGGCAACTCAGGCCGGTGTTGAGCCGAAGCAAGCGAAGGCCATCCTTGCGGCTCTGGAAGACACCATCCTGGGTTCTGTTCACAAGAAGGGGGCCGGCGAATTCACGCTGTCGGGCCTGCTCAAGATTGGCGTCCAGCAAGTTCCGGCGAAAAAGAAGCGTTTCGGCAAGGACCCGTTCACGGGTGAAGAGCGCTGGTTTGACGCCAAGCCGGCGACCGTACGCCTGAAGGTGCGTGCGCTGAAGAAGCTGAAGGATGCAGCTGCCTGAGCACCGCGTCGCGAATAGTAGAGGCCCGCTTTCGAGCGGGCCTTTTTATAGGCCGAACCACCGCTTTCCGTTGACAAGTTAGCCTGCCGTAAATTCCTCCACACTTCGAGAAAAGTAATGTTGTTCTCGAGGTCACGATATTGCTGTATTGAAGCGATGTCCGAGTCGACGATACCGGACAGGATTGCCTGGATTTGTTTTTCTCCCCGGTAAATAAGCTACCAATCCATTGCCGCTTCCATGAAGCCGGCGTCCGGGATGCCCGTCAGAAAAATCTCAATGAAAAGGATTCCGCTCGCCGCGAGCATGTTGAACACGCGAAGTGTAAGAGCTCGAGCGGCTTCTGCCTTCAGGTAGTCGTACCGGACGGCAGCATAAGCAAGGTCCTACCGCACCGTCCGCTCAGGGCTTGTCCCTGCTGCGAACACTTCTTGGTGCTTCCCCGGTGCTTCCACCGCTCCTCCTTCGGCGATAGAAGAGTACGCTGCATCCAATCGCGACAAACACGACCGCCATCAGGCCGACGCTCATGCCAGTCGCGCCGCGCGGATTGCTCACGCTGAAAGCAGCAGAAGCGACCGCTGGCACAGAGGCATGACCAGCGACAGGCTGCGGCAGCGCGATGCCAGCGGCACTCCCCCGCTGCACGAGGGATGCTTCCGAGGTCGGGGATGCCTGTGGACTTGGTTCGGGAACTACGTCGGAAGTGGGTCCTACCGGAGCCATAGCAGTCACGGAAGCTATAGCCGGAGCCACTGCAGTGCGAGAATTGGTTTCGACAGACTTGGCCATCGCCTTCCAGCGAGCAAATACGCTGTCGATGCAGTGGACGTCGGTGCAGGTGCTCCGCGATTGTCTCCACTGAGCGAGTTGTTCGGGCGAGAGCTTCCCACTTCTCAGCAGAGCCTGCTGCTGCGCGAAGATATCGTCGTATTCATTGTTCAGGATGGCGTGGTCGCATATGACGCGCTCAGCCGGTTGTCGGGTGGTCGCACATTGAATATCGCGCGCCCATGCTCCAGATGAGCCTAAAGCTACCAATGGCAACAGCAATGCTAGATGTCGTCTCAGACGCACGAGTTCCCCTACAACGTTATTGCCGTGATTGGACCGCGGTCGCTTGTGCGTGCACTCCAAGGTGTGCTGAAACCGCGGATACTTGGCGCGTCGGCTACCCTAGCTCATCGCCGTACGCAACGACACACCCTTCAAGTAGGAAACTTGCTGTCAAAGCGCACAGTGCTGCCTCGTCGATAGACCTCGGCGGCGTTGTTTCAATTCCCGCATCTTCAAGAACTCTTCGGCGCTGAGTTCGATTTTCCTTCGCAGATGGCACTTCCTTCCCAAGAAAGGCGCAGGTTATGGAGTAAGGAAATGCCTCAAAGCACTGCGTTTTCCTCGTTGAACGTCATGGCGCCATCACACGATTCTCCCACACTGCACCCATCGCAGCCTCCTTCTGATTTGAGAAAATCCTGAGTGCAGTCGCGCTCTCACAAGTTCGAGCAAGGGTTGCGTTAATGCTGGCCGGCTTTCAGTAACATCCAAATCTACCGCGTCGGGGGTCCGGCAAGAATTCTCGCAACCCCCCGCGGCATCGAACACAGGTGCGGTGCTCTTCCACTCGCGCATCCTTTGCCGCGCCAGCACCGTTGAGCGTGAGGTCTTGGTACGGAGGCTCAGCGGCCACCTTCCCGTGGAGATCAGCACAGCGCGCGCAGGGTTGAATCCAAAGGTCCATTCATCAGCTGCCGATGATTGCGAGCGGTCACGCAGCCAGCCGATGCGCGTAGTATGGCCGGTCTCTGTCGTCCAGTATCGCATACTGCGCCGCCAGGTCCGACCCATTCGAATTTAGCCACGTGTCAACGCTTTCCGGCTTAAAGGGGATGATGCACCGGCCATGTTCGGCGGCCGCCACTTCTGCCGGCGGCTGGTCTGTTACGCAACGAATATGAAGATGTGAGCTTTGCGCGTTTTTGGCTCTCTAAGTCTATGAAGTCAGAAAAAAGAGAGACGTTACGACATCTTCCGCTTACCTCAACGAAATGCCAAAGCTTGCCCATGAAGATTCCTTCCGGCTCGTATTGCACGTCCGGGTGTTTCGCCTTCGCGTGCGCGAGCAGGTCATCCCGGTTTTCTGTCGGGATATCGAGTCTAATCGGCTCGTCGTTTGCCCATCTGGTGCCGGTGCCAATAACACGCTCACCCTTGAGCAGCACGCACTCGAACCCCTCGCCTTTATGGCCGCGGAGGTCGTCAATATTGGCCGCCTGGTACGGACCGCAATACGCGAGAATCTGTTCAATCACGACAACCTCCCTTTGTGGCTCCTGTGTGGCTCGTATAGCCAGGCGGAATCCGCGCAAAGAAGGGGCACCGGAACTAGCGTAGCTCCAGCTCAATGTCGTCAAAGAGTACGTGCTGAAGCCCGCTCGAGAACAGGACGCCAAGTTCGTCAATCTTCGCGCGAAGGAAGTTGACGGTAAGGTGAAGGAAGTGCGCGCCAGATGACGAGTGAATATCCGCTAAAACGGCAATACTGAAGTGCGTCGCCTTGCGCTGGTGCGAAAGACGGAACTCGAGTTCAAGGAGCCCAGCTACCGCCAGCTGAGCAACGGACTCGGCGAGTGCGGCCCCGACACCAACGCCGCGATGCTGAGGCATGACCCAGATTTCAAGCACCTCAATTTCAATCGATGGACGCTGTCCGGTGGTGGCGTCCTCGATACGGACTACGAAGGTGCAGTAGCCCACCGGTGAGCGACCAGCATACGCGACGAGCTGGTACCCGAACCGCGCGCAACCGGCGACGGACTCGCCGTCTCCGCAATCTTCCCCCTCGGTCACAGAGGACCATGCACTGTGTTGCTCTGACAGACTTTGGCCCGAAAGAGGCGCTGCCTCGCAGCTCGTCTCATCCTGCTCGCGCGCATCACGCAGCTTCTTTCGCAGTAAGCGGGCCGAAGCATGGGGCGATGAATTTTCATGGTGCCCGCAGTAGACGACATATCGGCGGCCGCCGCGCTCACACTCAAGAACCGCACCTCCGGGCCGGACCTCAAGCGGCAACGGCGTGGCAAGCGGCTTAGACAGCAGTGAATGGCGCGCGTGCAGGTCGACAGTCATGCGGACGTTAGTCAGTCTCTGGATGGACAGGTGAGCCCCTATTTTACCGGCACACCAGACCTTACGCTCAGCCAAGGACGCGATGACCGGAGATACTGCGATGGACGACCGATTCGATAGACGAGAACTGCTGCTTCACGTCGGGGACATGCTCGAAGCCTTGAGCTGTTTGACCAAGACAGGTCGGCCGGATGCGCCGGTGGCTCGACTTGCGAAGAAGCAGGATTCGTTGCAGGAATTCGGGTAGCCAAGTGCTCAGGGGAGCAATGCTCCTGGCGGGTGTTCAATCATTAGTTGTCGAACCACGTCGGACAGGGGATATCTGTCAACATCCATAGAGCCACCGCAAAAGAGCGACCGGCGTAGCACTCGCGCGACGCGACGGGGAGTATCTTCACTCCATCACAGTGTGAAGTCGCGCGAGTGGCTCTTTCGTCAGTCGACTTGAGCCGTTGCTGCGGGCTTCTCTTCGTTCAGCCCTTTACGGATAATTTCGGCGACCTGGTCAACGTCTTCCACCGTATTGAACATGGCAAATGAAATTCGAATGCCGCCGCGCTTCGGCGATACGCGGACCTGATTGCGAGCGAAGTAGTCCGCCCATCTTTCGACTGGGAGCGCCAACACATAAATGTGGGCCGAATTCCAGCAATTCACCGCGGTACATGTTTGCTTGACGCTCCCGTGGCGCGTGGCCATTTCCTCGTCGATTACATGGGCCTGGTTGTTAGCGCACCCGCGACCTTCCACCCGATATTTGGCACAGCCACGCGTCCCAACGTCACGGCCGAAATCACCCGCAAAATCACCTTGCCGTGAGCGCACCCGGCGGCGACGAGAGAAGGTCGCGACCCAGTCCCCGCAACAGCTCATACGGGGACAGGAATGGGCGAGCTCGCGGCGATGCTGTAGCAATCTTTTCGCTGCATGATCGCCTTGGACGCCCGTCCCATGAATTCCCGAATCCCAGGACCTTTTTATGGTCTCCGCCTCTTTTCTTCGACCATTTATTCGGAAATGAAGAGATACGGGAGGAGCCAATGGTTTAATGGTTTGGCCATGTCTACCTGTCATTAGCAGGTAGAGAACGTTCGTAGAGGGATATGAATCCGACGTTACCATGAGAGATCACCAGCCTGCTCGAAGGACCGTTCATGACCGATAGTGTTTGCAAGGACTTCCCCCGAGAGTCAAGATCGGGGTTCCGCATTTGGAGACCGCGCCAAAGCGGGGCTAAATTTTGGCCTGCGTATGGGCGGAGGGAGAGTTTATAGTGGCTCCGACCTTCCGAAGCGACGTCCATCCTCCAGTTGCGAATCAGTCTGCACGGCGTCAGCGCGCCGGTCTGGCGGCGACTCCTGATTCCCGAGAAAGCTGGGTTGGGAACTCGACGCGGCATGCAGTCCCGAGCAGGCTAACTGGTGGCCAGACTGGATGATTTCATCGGTTACCTCGAGAACGACCAGCGCTTTATCGTGAACTACGGGGACCGCTACCGTCATGGCGGGCCGATCATGTCCAGCTTCGCTCCGTCGGCGGTCGTAGCGCTTTGTGAAGCGGCAGCAGAGGCGTGGCGACCAACTCATGCTCAGGGCCTTCTGCGGCCGAGGACGGCCGTCCTGAATGACCAGTTACGATCATGCTCCGAGCGATGGTATCCGACGCCCGCAGGCTACTACTGCACTCATCATATCGCAGCATAGAGCCCCCACTTTGGCGCGGTCTGCTCACCGCCTGGTCAGCATCAGGAGGATTTTCTGTACGATGCGCTCATGCTGCTCCAGCGCCTCATCGAGGGTACGTGCTCCGTAGCTCTCGTTGTCCCGCGGTTGCATGCCGGCAATGCGCGTCACGAACAGCCGGACCTCCCCCTTACTGGTTCCGGACACACCGCGGAAGCGGGTCGTGATTGTCACACCGGATTCTTCCAGCAACGTGCGGCGAAAGATCTGTTCGTTCCCAGACATCCAGCGCGACCATTCGCCGCGGTCAAATACCTCGACAGGCGTGTTCTTCTCGTCAAGGACATAGAAGTGTTCGTGTTTGCGCGTGACAGTGCTGGATTTCATATCTCAATGGTATGGCGTAAGCAGGAAGCAGATCGCCTCCTGCCATCAGGTCTCATCAATGTGCCCAACCCAGTCGTTATGTTTTGTCGCCTTCACGACATCCGGTTGCCCAGGACCAGCCAGCGCGTTGTCAAGCGCCCCGCCGAAACGCGCTGGAACGTGTGAGACGTCGTCAACCATTCAACGAGGGGATACCCAACGTTTTCTGGATGGATCATGGGCGTTCGGAATTCGGGAACTCGACCATGTTGGCAAGACGCCTGGCTTCGGCAAAACGCTGTTCCGTCATACACGTCCGCGTGACCGCTTCCCATGCGAGATATGCACCGAAGGCGTAGTCGCGATACGTGCTGCGCGTTACCTCGGACAACACTGAATCAGCTTTCCTGAGTTGGAGCTTGATCTCTTCCTCGACCGCAGCGGTCACTTCTTCATACGTCCACAGGCTCTTGCTCATTCCACGTCCCCATCATCGAACTGGTCATAGTCCCGCCTCTCGCCGCGTCGATCGATTCAAGTTCCGCGGTGATGTTCAGGCGGTCGATTCCTGTGCCCCGCCGGCACGCAGTAATGCCGCCGGTTCAGTGGCGCAGCGGAGAAGTCCCGATCCACCGGGGTGCTCTCATTGCGCGCGCCTGCCCTGGTCCGGCCAGAACATCGGATCGAGGCCCTGCTCCATCGCCCACGGGCAGCGCTCAGGCAAGAACGCAAACCCGATACTCGTCTCCCTGCTCGCTTGCTGGCGGGCGTCGGCCCACACATCCTTGATCCACTCGTCATCGGCGAGGCTTAACTTCGGGCTGGGCGTGCCCCTCAGCTGCGCCTTCAGCCGCTCGCGCTGCACGCGGATCATCGAATGCAGGCTCGGCGAGCGCAACTCTTGGTACTTCCACCTGAGAAGCCAAACGGTAAGGCTCGCTATGCGGTGCGTCATGTCACGCACTTCATCTCTGGCCACGTCCTCAATTTCATCGGCGATGTGCTTGACGTCGATTTCCTCAAACCGCCCGGCGCGCAGCAGCGCTGCCTGTTCCCGGGCCCACGCGATAATGTCCTGATCGTAACTTGTCATGGTGGTGATCCCTCGAAGTCCGGCAGTCAGTGGAGCCTGGAGATGCACGACGCAAGTGCTGCTACGCCGGTGGCGCGCGCGACGATGCTCCGGACGACGGGAACCCAGTGAAACGTCCAGCTGCGCGCGAGCCGGAAGCGCTCGTGATATCGTCGCTGCGCGCTGCTTTTCAATAGGTAATGTAGCACCCGGCAGTCTTCAAATCAGGGACGCGGGGCAGAGCTTCATTGGGCCGGGGTGTTACCATCTCTCTTGTGTTCGAGCGCTCGATGAGTACACCTTGAATCACAGATTGTTTGTTCCCTGAACGCCACCTCGACCGCGATGTCGTCGCCGGCGTGTTGTTGCCTTCGGCAGGTTTGTGCCATGAACCACGCTTCGTTTGTCCACGCTCACGCTGCTGACGCCGATTGGCGAGTGGCGCTCGCCGAGTGCCGGCAGCAACTTGACACCCGGATGACGGCGAGTGCGGCAGAGCAACACGTATCCGCACAGTTCACGCTCGGCTGGTGTTACCTGAGCGACTATTACGCATCCGAGTCCGCGGCGATCCTCGACGAACTGCGGCGCGCGTACCCAGGCGTCGCCTGGGTCGGTACGGTCGGCGTCGGCGTGGCCGCCAGCGGCGTCGAGTACATCGACGAACCGGCCCTGGCGCTGATGCTCGCGCCGCTGCCGCGGGAGTCGTTCCGGCTCTTCTCCGGGCAACAGCCTCTGCCTGCGGGGTCCTCCAGGTTCGTCGCCCATACGGCCCTCGTTCATGCCGAGGGCACCACACCGGACCTGCAGGAATTGTTGCAAGAACTGAGTGCCCGCACGACCACAGGCTATCTTTTCGGCGGTCTGTCCTCGGCGCGAAACCGTCCGCTCCACTTCGCCGACGGTGTGTTCAGCGGCGGGTTGTCCGGCGTGCTGTTCGGGCCCGATGTCGGTCTGATCTCACGTGTGACGCAGGGCTGCCAACCTGCCGGGCCGGTGCGTACCATCACCCGGGCCGAACACAATCTGGTGGTCACGCTGGACGGCAAGCCCGCGCTCGATTGCGTGTTGCAGGATCTTGGGCTCGACGAGGATCTGTCAACTGATGAACTGTCACAGGCCCTGTCGACCACGCTGGTGGGCTTGAGCACCGGTGCCGAGGATGTGCCGACATGGCCCGGAAAATTCGGCGCGGATACGTTCGTGCGGCACCTGGTCGGTGTCGATCCCCGGCACCGGATATTGGCGATTGCGGATCAGATCGAGACAGGCATGCATCTGGCGTTTTGCACGCGCAATGCCGAGGCCGCCAGGCGAGATCTGGTGCGCATTGCGACGGAGATCCGGGCGGAACTGGAAAGCAGCACGACAGCCCACCTGTCGGGCGCGCTGTATGTCAGTTGCGCGGGACGCGGCGGGCCGCATTTTGGAGCGCGGCATGCGGAACTGCAGACGGTGCGGAATGCCCTGGGCGAGGTGCCGCTGGTGGGCTTCTTCGCCGGCGGCGAGATCGCAAGGAGTCACCTGTACGGCTACACGGGGGTATTGACGGTTTTCACAAGCCGGGACTGAGTAGCGCGTACCGAGCCCCATACCGTAGTGGCCAACTAGACGGCGCGACGCCCCGATATGACACCCAGGCTGCACTTCATGCGCCGCGCCGACCTATTAATGTACGCCATCTTCCTACCATCGCTAGTCAATGACACGTTTGGCGATCCGGGTCTATACGTGGACTTTCGCGATGAACGGCGTGCCCTCCTTTTCGATATCGGCGATATCGCGAATCTAATGCCGGGCCAACTGCTGCGTTTGTCACACATGTTCGGTACCCATACGCACATGGACCAATATCCGCCTTCGATCATCTGCTGCGCGTGACGCTTTGCCGCAAGGCCGGGATCGTGATGTTTGGCGGCCCCAATTTTCTGGCTCAGCAACGAAAAGGTTACCAGGGTTCATCGAGAGTAAACAGCCTCTTTGTTCATTTTGTTAACGGGTCTTGGTGCAAAGCCGCTACGTAGCCCCGCTCGCAACGATCAGTGTGTCGCGACGTTCCGCCGGCTATTGGGTTCGCCCCGTACCTGCTCAGAATACCCTCTGCGCTTCTCGGAACCGCTGTTGGCATGACGCTCTACGAATAAAACTCGAAACGTTTAACGAAGCCACTCGCGAGAAATCCGACTCGCCGCTTCGCTTTACGGCACCGACACTAATGACTACTCTGCTATGAGAGCCGCGCTGCTCGGCCCTGAACTCATTCGCAACCCTTGGAGGAGAGCACGCGGCGGTGCCGAATAACGCTATTCAAGTCTGGAGCCTCGTCGATGAACCCCGAAATCTATCAGCCGTCTATTGAAGCCTGCGATGCCTGTGCCGCTGCCTGCGATCGCTGCGCATCCGCCTGCCTCGATGAACCGGGCCGGGTAAACATGGCCAAATGTATTCGCCTGAACGCCGATTGCGCTTCGCTATGCCGCCTTACATCTGCGGCGTTGGCTCGACAAAGCCATTTCGCACCCGAGTTTTGCGAACTCTGCGCGCGGATCTGTGACGAGTGCGCCGATGAATGTGCGCGGCATGCGCCTGAGCACTGCGGCACATGCAGCGATGCGTGCCGGAGATGCGCGGAAGCCTGCCGGGCAATCTGATGCCTTGCTCAGCATCAGCGCGCCCGCGTCAATGACGGTGAGCGCGTCGCGTATTGGGTCGGAAAATGTCGTACCCGGCTTGAGGACGCCATGGACCCTCGGCTCCAAATGCAGGAAGTCACCATTCCGGTGGAAGACGCCTTCCTGATGGGCACGCTTGCGCTGCCACAGGACGCTCAATCATTGGTTCTGTTCGCGCACGGCAGCGGCAGTTCAAGGTTCAGCCCTCGTAACCAGTATGTGGCCACCGAACTCAATCGGGCCAGCATCGGAACGCTGCTGATGGACTTGCTCTCCGAGCACGAAGACACCGGTCCCGCTGCCCGCTTCGACATCGAACTGCTGGCCGTGCGTCTTGCGCGAGCAACGGCCTGGATCGCGGCGAAGCAGACGACACGTCTCTCGTTTGGTTACTTCGGCGCGAGCACGGGCGCTGCTGCGGCGATCCGCGCGGCGCACGTGTCGTCGGTCCCGATTGAGGCGATCGTTTCGCGAGGCGGCAGGCCCGATCTCGCCGGACGCGACGTCCTCGCCGCGGCCCAGGCGCCTACGTTGCTGGTGGTAGGCGGGCTCGACGCCACTGTCATCGAAGTCAACCGGGATGCTTTCGCTCTGCTCGGATGTCCGAAGGATCTTGTGATCGTCCCCGGCGCGACCCACCTGTTCGAAGAGCCCGGCACACTGGAAGCCGTTGCGCGGTACGCGGTGCAGTGGTTCGAGCGTTATCTCGGCGCCTAAGCGCCCGCACGCAGCACGAGCGTGTCGTTAGCGCGGCGCTCCGCAGTGGCGCCCAGTGGCTGACTCTCCCGATTCAGCGTTTCGTATAACCGTCGCAATACTACGCGTCCTCGACATTGACCTCGGACAATGCCGGAGAACACCAACTCTAAGCGTCCGCAGCCAGGTATCCTCCGGACAGGACGGCCATCGTGAGGCCCGACAGGATCTTACGCGCACCCATTTCACTACGCGGGCCTGCAGTCAGATCAGGCCCGTACCTGGATACGATTAACGACGCCCCGGATAGCATCCGGACACCCGCCGTCCTGTTCCGCCCGCCGTCTGTCGGCCTTGGTCGCCACCCGACCTGCTAGCGTGATCCTGTGGTTTTCCATCTGGAACTTCACGTGTCGTTCGCGTTCGAAGCTGGCCGTCAACTGTTTCGAGACCGTATCAATGCGTTGCACTGCCTCGGGAAAAGGGTCGGTGGCGCAGCGCACTCTATGCCGCACTGCGCAAACCGTGCCGTGCCGGGCAGGCGCCGGTCAACTTGACACACCGTGCATGCGACGGGCGAAGCGTGCCCGCTCGGCCCGGTCCATCAGGTCCAGGAAATGAACCGTGCCCATATGAATCAGCGCCTCATGATCGCCGGCCTCGAAATACACGTCCGGTTGCTGGGCGAGGCTCTCGTCAAGATAGGTTCTCATGCCATAGGCCGTACATACCGGCGGTAGCGCTCCCATGTCGCAATCCTTGAACAGTTCCCGCAGATCGACCTCTTTGGCGAGCAGAAGGTGGCGCCCGGTCTTTGCCCAAAGCTCGGACAACCGAACGGCGTAGGTCGATGGCAGCACAGTCGCCACATAGCCGTGCTCGTCTTCAAAAAGCACGGTCTTGGCGAGGCGATCGCCGGGAATATGCGCGGCCGCCGCGGTTTCGATGCTGGAATGGCTGTGCGGATGATGGACGATTTCGTACTGGGAGCCCTTGCTGCGCAGGCAGTCTTGGAGAGTAGCAGAAATCGACATGACACACCTCCTCGGGAGGAAAACGGGAGATTATTGCGCGAGATTCCTTAAGAATAGTTCGCTTTCGCTTGCGTGTGAAAAACATGCTGGCGACAGCGCCACGCCTGCGCGGACATGACGACGAATAGGAGGATGCCCCGTACGGTACCGGGATCCGCTTTCGCCAATAATACCCCGATCCACTACTGGACGACGGCGACCATGCGTCATAGCTTGGCCCTTCTAGCCTGGCCCTTCTAGCTTGGCCCTTCTCGCTGTTGCCCCTGTGGTTTCCGCAATATCTGGCTGGAGCAGCAGTCACCAGGTTCAACCACGCATTGCCTCACACGAGACTACATACGCCTACCCGAAACCCTTGCTGGGCTTTATTTCGTAGTCTTCGCCATGCTTATGCTCGTTCACGCAGCTCCAGTACTTCAACGTCACCAACACGCTAAGAACTCGCCCTGACAATTCATGGAATCGGATGTAATTCCATAAATAAGCGCCGCAACCGCGGCGCTTATTTATGCTTCAGGCAATTCAGACGGCGTCAGAACCGATGCACGATACCCACACCCACACCGACCATGCTGCGGGATGAAGACGGCGTCGAGTAAAAGCGATCGCTCAGCGTTGCCGTCGCATTGATGATGTTGCCGGCACCGTTATTACCGGGCGTCTGGCCACTCGCGCGCTGATATGCCCGCAACGCATAAGGACCCGTGCGCTTGGAAAGCGGATAGTATTCGGAGAGGTTGAACTGCTGGTACCGTGCACTGCTCGTGATGCAGTTGGACGTCGTCGCGTACGTATAGCTGTAGCCCGTCGCGAAGTCCCATGCTGCGACCGGCTTTCAGTGGAGCACGATGCCCGGACATCAAATGAACGCGGCAAGTCATCGCGCCATACTAAAAGAACGCCTCGCCACATGGCATGACTGGGCTGTCTGAACCGCAGCCGAATGAATTATCTGATCAGGATAACTACTCTTGAGCCAAACACGTAACCTACGCTCGTCAACTTGACAGTGCCGTCGCGGGCCCTTGCCACTACCTTGCGCCGTGCCCGAGGCCCGCGCTGGACGGAGCACAGCCAATGCGAGTCGCGGCTGTATGTGCCGGAGGCGTCTTCGCGCGGGCTGGACGGACACTGCCGGGACCTGCCTCGCGCCGCGGCGCGAGCCGTAGCTGCAGCGTGACGTTCGATGTCTGCACGGCATCGAGCCGCCCCTGCAGCACACCGGACTGGCGACGGTGCGTCAGCGAATGCACCTGCACTGCCTCGACCGCGTGGTAAAGGTCCACCTCGCGTCTGCCGGGCCGTCGCCATTGCGCGTGATTCTGGTGCAATATAAGAGTGCGGTAACTGCCGACGAAGACGGAGGCAGCGTGGAAAACTTCACCAGGCTCGGGCTGTTTTGTCGGCTATTCCTTGGTCTGTTTGTGGGCTTCTTTTGCGTAACGGCCGCCCTTTTTGTACGTTACACGTCGGAGGAACAGCTGCCGCAGGTACTCGTCGCGCAGTCGAAAAACGCGTCACAAACCATGTCGGGAAGCGCCCCGGCAGTCCCATTCAGATCCGCTTTCCCACATCAACCAACAACGCCGTCGCTGGATACCGAGGAAAAGACACTCATTGCGTCGTCGGCTTCCACTTTCGTCGCGTTCATTGCGGCCGCGGTGACTAACGTTCTGATCCGGCGGAAAGACAGGGCGAACGCGGTCAAAGAAAAGCGGGACCCGTCCCGTTAGCCCCGAACCAGGAAGTTGCACCTCGACCCGCGCAACGTCAGCTGTGCGACCTGGTACGCATGCCGCCCACGCCGACCTTGCCACGCCCGGTTTTGCCATGCGATGAAATGCCCGGACGCGGCTTCTTCCTGGAGACAGCCGTGAATGTCGGCTGATCTGCTGGGTAGTGAGTCACCCGATTCACCGCTGCGTGACAGGCCCGATGGTCCTGGTTGAGGGCGAGCTTGACGGCTTGCACGCCACAGGATTTCCCACCGCTTTTGATCACGTCGCGCAACCGAACCGACAACGATTTGCGGCGCGGCGCAGGGGCATTCCCGGATCCGATCTGCTCGAACCAGGCGTCGGCGCGCACGATCGCGTGCTTCACGCCGTTGACGGTAACGTATGTCACCGTCTTGCCGAGTTCGTAGATGGGGGCCTTAACGTCGATTGCCATGATGGACACCTCCCCGAACGATACCGAGTGCGCGGCGCATTTCGCGTGGCGCCGATCATTGGCGTGAGCATCGCGTGCGGTATCGGCATCGTCGGGGCGCTCGGCGCGTTGCTGTGCGGCCGATCTGCAATGCCAGCGATCATCGGCCGGCATGTCAACAGTCGGCCGCGATAAAGCGGCGCAATTGGAGCACGAACTCCGCGCGAGCGGCGGCAGGTAGTTGCCGTCCGACGGGAATACGCTGCCAGCCGTCGCAAAGGTAGACGGCGCCATCGCTGTCGCCGAGAGACACGGCCAGGCGGGCCGCATTCATCCGATGCATCGTGCGGCGTCCGCGCTCGTGTATTTCGACGATCACGAACGGGGGCGCGAACGTCAGCACTTCGCCGTCCGTCGCGTGCCTGGCGTAGGCGATAAAGGCGATGCCGACAGCCACGGTGCAAAACATCGAGAAAGGCAGCGCGAGCCACACGCCGAATGCGAATGCCGCTGCCACTCCGATCACGAGGACGAGCGCCATGAGGAACACGGTCGCACCGAGCGACTGCCGCGGCGTGAGCGAGCAGTTGCGTTTGAGGCGCCACTCGCGGGTCGGCACACCTCCCTCGCCGTCAAAACGGCCAGGCCCGTACGACTGCCTGAAGTATGCATACATGATCGAAAGTCACGCATCGTGGAGCCATTCGTGACGCGCAATGCGCCCGCGCTGCCGCTCTGCCTTCCTAAGTATCACACGTTCGAGACGCCGCCCTCGTCGAATGACGGGATGTATCGGCATTCCCAGCTTGTCAGCGCGCGACGACCGACGCGGCGATCCGGTCGGCCAGCACCCGAGAATGCGGCTCAGCGCAGCGGCTTGTGCCGCCGCGCTGCGGTTCTCCAGCGCCGTCTGGAGCGTCGCCTGTTGCGTCAAGGTAGCGCGGAAGGGCTGCCCCGATTGCAGCGTCCTGCTCATGTTATTACGCGGCGAGCCTTTTCTGCTCTGGAGACCGGTCCATCAGCACGGCACCGGACTACGACGGGCCGCCCGCGTCCGCCTTGACCCTACGGGATGTCTTGCGCTCTAGTCTCATGTACAGGTTCGCCGTCACGATGCCGAAGACGATGTGAACTAACAGGCTGGCCCAGTTGCGCGCTTCTACGAACCACGGAAAAAACTGTGTCATGCCGTAGAAATTAATCAGGTAAACGGCTGCAGCAAAAGCGCCACCCGCCAGTGAAGCCATCCCCATGCTCGAGTCAAGGTTGAATGACGTCATGATCAGACCGAGGATAAGCGCCAATACGATGGCAAGGGCAAAATGCACCACAAAGGCCGCGAGCACGATGCCAATTGAAAATGCTTGCTGCGATTGCAATGCGCCTCGTCCCAGCATGATCGCGGCGACCATGCGTGGGGGCTCCAGCAGACTTCCGCCCGTCATCAGTGCCATCAGGATAACCCCTAACGCCAGGAACACAGCGCCCGCGATGACGCCTGCCAGTGCGGCTGCCCGCCAGTCGGGCTGGCCGTGCGTGAAATGATGGGATTCCATGTGAAGTTCCACAATTTCTCTCCCGATTGATTCGGATAATTCATTCTAGTCCTCCAACTCACGAGACTGATAGCGCCGCATGGCTATCGCCACCCCGACGGATGATCCACGTTCTGGCGACGACGTGACGTGATGAACTGTACGTGCAAGAGACCCTTGAGGCACGTCAGTTATTGGACGCGGCAGACCTGTCAGCGGATCGGTAATTGGTCTTTTAGCTCGCAGTGGAGGATCAAATGCCTGCGAAACCCCAGATCGCAACGCCGCGATGGACACGGCCCAACGAAGGGCGTTCCGGGACCGGCTGGGGCTTCCGTCCGGCGACGCTTTGACGAACGGTACAAGCCGCCTCCGTTAGAAGGCGACTGCTCGAACGAACTCGACGTCGACGACATGCTTCTGGAAGTACAGGACACTGGAAGCTCGTTCCCCTGAGGCGATGCTCAGGAATAAAAGTACGCATCGAGCGCCCACGGTAGCGCGGTCAGGCGTCTCACCATAGCCGCGAGCGTATCGGGTGACACGGCCGCGAACGTAATGGTCAATACTCCATAGCAGTGGCGGCGATCCACATGGATCCGAACGTGGTTCGACTGGCAAGCCTCGAAACCGAGAACCTGCCGGGCAGCAACGGCCCTCAAGTTCCCTGCCTTTGCTCGCACGCTGAGCCGGGAACGATCGCACTGGGCCGGTGTGCTGTCCCGAGCTGGCGTGACCTGCGTCGTGGGATCGTCCGGTGGCACTTCGATTTGCTCGTCGGTCGGCCGACGCGCACCTTCTGCGCACCATGCTAGCGGCGATTCCGCTACTGACTCTCTTCCGCGTCTACGTGTTGCATCTCCGCTAGGGCCCGTCTTTGCTGCTCGCGGCGATCCTCCCCACCGATCCGGTGCTGGCCCACGGTGACCAGCTGCACAATCATCGAAATCGCGCTGCTTGTGTCGCTGTTTGCGATCGGCCTGCGCTTGCGTCTGGGCGAGCTCGATAAACTCTGGACCGTACCGCCGCGACTCCGCAAGTGGACGTCGGGGCGGATCCATACGTCTTGGTACGCCGGTGGAATTGCCAATGCATCGCTAGCGCAATGAAGGGTTCGCCATGAGTGCGATTCCGCCGCGGCCAGCCCATGAGGATTCCCTTATGCACATCACTTTTCCCGACGAGCAGCCGGCCTTCGACGACGCGAATCTGACAGTGCGCTTTACGGCGCGCGTCGACAGTGAGCCGGTTGAATGCGGCAATTACCGCCGAGGCGCTGAAAGATCATTTCGGCGCCCAGTCCGCGCTGGAATCCGCCCCAATGGCTGCTTTCGACAACGCCGCAATCGTATCTGTTCAGTTTGCGCGGAAGCGATCGACCAGAACGGCGACAAAGGAGTAGTGTTACATAGCGGACTGTTCAGAGTGGATGGCATGGAACCCGATCGCGGCACCACGGCATAGTCCCGGCGCGTGCCACCGCACGCACCTCTGCCTCGGCGCGGGTGAGGTGGGGCGGCATACTCTGCAACCGCTAGTCAACGATGGAAGGAGGCCACATGTCACTCATCGTCGCAGCACGCTTTACGACATTCCCCGCCGCTGAAGACGCGGCGCAACGGCTCTTCAATGCCGGTTTCGTCGAGGAGGACGTCACACTGTTTTTCGTCAATCCGCCCGGCCAGCACGGAGTCGATACCGGCACCGACGCAAACGCGAGGGAGGCGCCGAAGGGTGCCGAGATGGGCGTCACGATTGGCGCAGTGGTTGGCGCCATGGTCGGCGTCGGGATCTTCGCAGCGTTTTCAGCGCCGCTTATCGTGTCGCTGATCGCGGCCGGGGTGAGTGCGTATGTCGGTTCATTGGTCGGCGCGATGGTGAGCACGCGTGAAGCCAGCTACGAAGATACCCGTGATTCCGGCGTGCTGGTCGCCGTACACGTGTCGCCGGAGAGCCAGTTAGAAGCCGCACGGGTGCTGCGCGATGCGGGAGGCGGGGCGATCGAACGTGCGACCGGCCGCTGGCAACAAGGGCGGTGGGCGGACTTCGATCCGCTCAGGCAGCCTGTGCCGCTCAACGAATTCAGCGAGAAGCACGCCTGATTTGAAGGTGTTTTTCGCTGAGATTTTCAGCGAGCCAGGAAATAGGAACGGCTTTGTTGGGTCGTTTTGTATTCAGAGCGGTGGGTTCCAGGCAGGCCCTTGCCACCGCTCGTCTTGCAGGACGACTTCAGGCCGAGCTCTTCGAGGAGCGAGGGACGCAACGGCCGTCGGCTGAGGAACGGTCGGCGAAGGGGTCAATGGAAGAATAGTTCCCGCATGCCGAAGGTGTGATGCGCTTCGGCAGCCATCAGAACCAGCAGCACCAGCAGGCACAGGGGCGGTATCAGGATGGCGTACACCAGCGCCAGCCGCTCCCACATCATGTGCATGAAAATCGACACGATCAGCCCGGCCTTGGCGATCATGAGCACGACGATCAGCGCCCAGCGCAGCAGGCCCTGCACGTGGAAGTAGTCCACCATGTACGACATCGTGCTCAGTACGAACAGCAGGCCCCAGATTTTCAGGTAGATACCAATCGGATGCTGCTGGCCGTGCGCGGCGTCGGGTAGATGGGCAGGATCGGTGTGGTCCATGATCTGCCTCACCACAAATAGAACAGCGCAAAGATGAACACCCACACCAGGTCGACGAAGTGCCAGTACAAGCCGGCAATCTCCACGATCTGGAAGTTGCCGCGCTCGGTGAACCCCGGCTGAAGGATCTTGCGTGCGATCAGCAGCAGGTAGATCACACCGCAGGTCACGTGAAAGCCGTGGAACCCGGTGATCATGAAGAAGCACGCGCCAAACTGCGCCGCGCCCATCGGGTTGCCCCAGGGGCGGATACCTTCATGGACGATCAGCTTGGTCCATTCGAAGGCCTGCATCGACACGAAGGTCGCGCCCAGCAGCGCAGTCGCCAGCAACAGTGCGGCGGCGCGTTTTGCGTTGCGCCGGTAGCCAAAGTTGACAGCCATCGCCATGGTGCCGCTGCTGGTGATCAGGGTGAACGTCATGATGGCGATCAGCAGCAAGGGCACATCCACGCCGCCCACAGTGAGCCCGAATACCTTGGAAGGGTCAGGCCACGGCACCGTGGTCGACATGCGCACCGTCATGTAGCCTATCAGGAAGCTGCTGAAGATAAAGGTGTCCGACAGCAGGAAGATCCACATCATCGCCTTGCCCCACGGCACCTTGAAGGCTTCGCGGTCGGCCGACCAGTCCGTGACGATGCCGCGCCAGCCGTCAGGCCCGGCGTCGGTGGGCGTGGTGGCAGCGGATTCGGTCGGGAGCGTGGGCGTGGTCATGGCGCGGCTCCATACAGCGGCCCGCAGATGGCGGCGACGAACCCAGGGGTGATCCACCACATCGCCGCCAGTAGCACGAGCCAGACAGCCAGCAGGAAATGCCAGTAGATGGCGCACAGCGCGATGGCGCGCTGGGCTCGGAAGGGGTCCCCGCGCTGGAGACGCACGATCGTCACCGCCCAGGCCACCAGCCCGCCCAGCACATGCAACCCGTGCAGGCCGGTGAGCAGGTAGAGGAAACTATTGGAGGGATTGACGGTGACGGTCTGCCCGGCCGCCGACAGCATGCGCCAGGCGGTCATTTGTCCGATCACGAACACGGCCGCCAGCACACCGCTGGACACCAGCCACGCCGCGCGGTGTAAGGTCAGCTGCCGGGCACGCTGCATAGCAATGCTTGCCAGAACCAGCGCGCCGGTGTTCCACCACAGCAGCGCCGGATGCGGGATCGGCCGCCAGTCGGGCTCGCGCATGCGCATTGCATAGGCGAACAGCAGCAATGAAAACAATGTCGTTGCCACCGCCATGAAGACGATCAGGCCGACGCGGCTCGCATTCCGCAAGACAGGTGGCGCGTCAGGAACGAAGGAGCGGCGCAGTGTGGTCATTCGCGTGCCTCGCCGGGTTCAAGCGTCGGGTGGGCCGGTTCAGGCGCCGTCGCTGGCGGCTGGTTTTGCGGGACGAAGTCTTCCTCGTGCCCCGGCGGGCTGTATTCGTACGCCCAGCGGTAGACGACGGGCAGTGCGGCGCCCCAGTTGCCGTGCACTGGCGGCGTTTGCGGCGTCTGCCATTCCAGCGTGGTGGCCCGCCAGGGGTTGCTGTCGGCACGCTTGCCGCGCACGAGGCTCCACGCCAGGTTGTACAGGAACAGCAACTGCGACGCCGCAACGATCAGCGCAACGACGGTGATGAACGTGTTGAGCGTCTGCGCCGAAGGTGGAATGAAGCTGTAGCCCTCATACGCGTAATACCGCCGCGGCATGCCCAGGATGCCGAGATAGTGCATCGGGAAGTAGATCGCATAGGTGCCGAGGAAGGTAACCCAGAAGTGCACGCGCCCGAGCGTGTCGTTGAGCATGCGGCCCGTCACCTTCGGATACCAGTGATACATGCCGCCAAACACCACCAGGATCGGCGACACGGCCATCACCATATGGAAGTGCGCCACCACGAAGTACGTGTTCGAAAGCGGAATGTCCACGCTCACGTTGCCGAGGTAGAGCCCGGTCAGCCCACCCAGGACGAAGGTGCTGATGAAGCCGATGGCAAACAGCATCGGCACGGTCAGGTGGATATCGCCGCGCCACAGCGTCAGCACCCAGTTGTAGACCTTGAGGGCGGTCGGGATGGCGATGATGAGTGTGGTGGTGGCAAAGAAGAAGCCGAAGTACGGATTCATGCCGGCGATGAACATGTGGTGCGCCCAGACTACGAAGCTCAGCGCACCGATGATGATGATGGCCCACACCATCATCTTGTGGCCGAAGATGCTCTTGCGCGCGTGCGTGCTGATGAGGTCCGACACGATGCCAAAGGCCGGTAGCGCGACGATGTAGACCTCCGGATGCCCGAAGAACCAGAACAGGTGCTGGAACAGCAGCGGGCTACCGCCGGCATGCTTGAGCGTCTGCCCCATCGACACCACAGCCGGTATGAAGAAGCTGGTGCCGAGTGTCTTGTCGAGCAGCATCATCACCGCCGACACGAACAGTGCCGGAAACGCCAGAAGCGCCAGGATGGTCGCCACGAAGATGCCCCACACCGTGAGCGGCATGCGCATGAGCGTCATGCCGCGCGTGCGCGCCTGCAGCGTGGTGGTGACGTAATTCAAGCCGCCCATCGTTGTCGCGACGATGAAGATCGCCAGCGACACCAGCATCAACACGATGCCCCATTCCACGCCCGGCGTGCCCGGCAGGATGGCCTGGGGTGGATACAGCGTCCAGCCTGCGCCGGTCGGCCCGCCTGGCACGAAGAAGCTCGCCATCAGCACCAGCACGGCCAGCAGGTAGACCCAGTAGCTCAGCATGTTGAGAAACGGGAACACCATGTCGCGGGCGCCCAGCATCAGCGGGATCAGGTAGTTGCCGAAGCCGCCCAAAAACAGCGCCGTCAGCAGGTAGATCACCATGATCATCCCGTGCATGGTGACGAACTGGTAGTAGTGGTTGGCGTCGATGAAACTGAACTTGCCCGGAAAGCCGAGCTGCAGCCGCATCAGGTCCGACAACACAAGGCCGACCAGGCCGATGGAGATGGCCGTCAGCGAATACTGCACGGCGATGACCTTGTGGTCCTGGCTCCAGACATAGCGGGTCCAGAAGCTTTGCGGGACGTGATCGGTGTGCGCGTAGGACATTGCGTCTGCTCCGCTAGGGTTGGGCTGCGCTGCTGGCGCCCGGGCCGCCTTGCGATTTGATGTAGGTCACCAGCGCGGTCAGCTCCTGCTCGCTCAGGTCGAAGTTTGGCATGATGGGTGAGAAGCCCTTCACGACGCGGGCCTTCGGGTCGCGGATGAAGGCGCGCAGATAGGCTTCGTCCACCTTCGCGGTGCTGCCGTCGGCCATCGTTTCGGTCTTGCCGTACAGGCCCTTCCAGGTGGGGCCCACGCGCGGACTGCCGTCCACGGTATGGCAGGCGATGCAGCCCTTGGCCTCTGCGAGCGCCTTGCCCTGATCAGCGAGCGCCCGGGCGCTGCCGCCTGCAGCGGCGGGTGCGGCCTGAACCTTGGCCTGCTGCCGCTGCGCGAACGTGCTCTGCTGCGCCAGCCAGCGCGAGAACGATGCTTCGTCTTCCACCACCACCACGCCGCGCATGTTGGAGTGCCCGATACCGCAAAGCTGCGCGCACAGGATGTCGTAACGCCCTGCCTTGGTCGGCGTGAACCAGAAGGTGGTCACCATGCCCGGCACTATGTTCATGCGCGCACGGAACGGCGGTACGTAGAAGTCGTGTAGCACGTCGCGCGACCGTGTCAGGACCTGGATCGGCCGGTTGATCGGCAGGTGCACCTCGGGCGTCTCGATCAGGTAGTTGTCACGGCCGTTGGGGTCGCCGGGGTTCAGGCCGAAGGGGTTGTCGTTGCTGATGTAGCGCACGTCCGACGTGCCCAGCTTGCCACCGGGGCCGGCAAAGCGGAAGCGCCATTGCCATTGCTGGGCGAGCACTTCCACCTGCAGCACGTTAGGTGGCGGCCGTACGTAGTCCGCGTAGACGAAGAGCCCCGGTGCCAGCAACGCTGCCACGCCGACAGACGTCAGGCCGATCAACCACCATTCCAGCCGCTTGTTGTGCGGCTCGTAAGCAGCGCGATGACCCCTGCGGTGGCGGTAGCGCACCAGTGCGATCACGATGAACAGGTTGATCGCGATGAAGAGCGCGCCGGTAATGACGATCGTGATCGTCAGCATGTCGTCCATGCGCACCCAGTTCGAGGCGATCGGTGTGATCCACCAGGGACTGGCAAAATGAAACCCTACCGCCAATACGATGATCAGGCTCAGGGTAATCGCAAGCGCCATACGCCACCTCGCTGCGCGTCACTCGCTGGAGCCGCTAACAAAAAAGGCTCCTGGCGTCGTTGTGCCGCCTTGCAGTACTTCGTACTGCCTGCGCAGGCACTTCTGCCAGGACCGCTTCGCTGTGCGTTGCAAGCGGCTCTAAAGCAAAGGTAGTCCTCTCCTCTGCAACGTGCAAGGCAGCGCAAGGGGGAAGCGCGCCCCATATACGGATCGTGCGAATAGAGGAGTCACTTGCTGCGATGCAATGCAAAACGGCCGCCGCCAGAATTGGTTGCCGAGGCGGCCGTCTCTCGAGGGCGCCGGGTGTTTAGAGTCTGTTCACATGTGCGACGTGCGTACGTCGCACAAGTGAACAGACTCTATCGGCGCGCCGGGAAAAAAACGGCGCGTCAGTGCATCGCGTCCTGCGTGCGCCGTTTCAGCATGCCGTAGACGATCGCGGTGACCGCACCGAACAGCAAGTTTGCCAACAAGGGTCCGGATCCCCGCTCCGAGACGAACCATGGGAACACGGCCGTCATGACATGTTCCACACATACGCGACGATCCCGAAGGCTACCCCGATGACAGCCTCCATGCCCCCATTCGAATCCAAGTGGAAAGGCGCAATGACCGCTCCGAGAATCATCCCCATGGCCATGATGGCGCCGAGCACGTAGTGCAGTACCAGTGCCGTCGCCACGATGCCAAAGCTGAAGAGAGACATCTGTTCGAGCGCACTCGGGCCCATCACCATCGCCGCGATCTTGTGGGTCGGTCGACACGGGCTTTCATTGAGGACCATTGTCGACCAGAAGAACTCAAGCACGATGAACAAGGCGCCAACCACAACACCGGCCACGGCAGAAGCGAGCCAGTCCGGCATGCGCCGTTCCCAATGGTGTGAATGAATGTGCAGTTCGCTCCGGGTGCGCCATTCTTTTCTTACTTTCTTTGGCAATGCAAAGAAAGTGAGCCGGCCCCGGCAGGGGGACGAAACCAGGGATGAACTGCGCCCCCCCTGCAGAAGCCGACAACGATCGATCGTCAACTCACGCCCTCGCCGACACGAACAACGTGCAGGCACCTTCCTCCGCCGGCGAGACATTGCGGCGGAAACCCGAGAACAGATCCCGTCCGATGCCGGCGTGGTAACGCGCGAGAACCGGCGTGCGGACCTCGCGGGAGTTCCATTCCGCTTCCGGCACGCGCACCGACAGCGTTCCGGCTTCCGCATCCAGCACCACGATATCGCCGTCGCGCACACGCGCCAGCGGGCCGCCGTTGAGCCCTTCGGCGCGACGTGGATCGCCGCCGACACCTTGCCTGATGCGCCTGACATGCGCTCGTCCGTGACCAGCACCAGCGCCACTTTGAAGCGGCGCTCCCGCAGCACGGAAAGCGTTGGGGCGCGCGACTCCCCGCGGGGCATGGTCGAGTCGTTTACTCCACCTGCGCCGCCGTCTGGTGTCGGATTTACGCCGCCGTCAATGCGTGACCCTGCGCCCGAGAAAGATCTGGATTCGACGGTAACCATAGCTCGGATATTGCGCCGACAGAGTGCGCTCATTTCGGCGAGCACAGGCGCGTCCCGCTCGAGCAAGTTTTTCGATCCGTAATGCAACGCTGACCGCGCGAGCGACATCAGCGCGCGCGCACGTCGCTCCGACAGGCCCCATGCTTTCGCGCATGCAGGCGGGAGGGCGCGCGCACCACTTTTTTGCGTTGATCTCTTTCGTCACATCCAGCTCGAGATGCCGCTCCGCCACCATCTTCTCCAGTCGCGCATTCTCCTGTTCGAGCTGTTTGAGCCGCTTCACATCCTCAGCCTTCAGACCGCCGAAATGCTGCCGCCAGTTGTAGATCGTCTGCTCGCTGATCTCAAGTTTCAGCTGGCCCGATAATTCCGGGGAAGGTCACCTACGCCCTCTCTGATTGCCTGCGGCAGGCGTACGATAAACAGCATCGACCCGTCGGCGGGAACGCTTGATTGATGGAGAGCCGACATGAGACGTCTTTATTTTCTCGTACCTGACACGACGACGGCGAAGGCGATCGTAGACGACTTGCCGCAGGCACGGATCACATGGCGACATATCCATGTTCTCGCGAATCACAGTGTCGCGCTCGAACAGTAACCCGAGGCATCCTTGCTGCAAAGCAGCGATGTCGTGCACTCGCTCGAACGCGGCGTGGCGCGCCGGTGCGACCGGCGCGCTTCTCGGCCTCGTGGCACTGGCGTTTCCTCCCGCGGAGCTCGCAATTGCGGGCGGAGCCGTCGTCGCATTGACGTTGGCGGGTGCCGGCTTCGGGGCCTGGACGGCCACGATGATCGGCGTCGACGAACCGAATGCACGACTCGAACGCTTTCGTGGCGCCATACGTGATGGCCAGCTCTTGATCATGGCCGACGTGCCTGGATCGCGCGAACATGAGATCGAGCAGATGGTCGCGCAGCATTTTCCGAAGGCCGATCTCGAAGGCGCGGAGCCCACGACACCGATCTTCCCCTGAGAAGCAGACAAGATGAGGCCATCGGCGCCCCCTTTGGGTCCCACTCCGGCCGTCAGACGCTCCCGCGCGACTCGGCGCGGTCGCATCGCAACCGTCACACGGTACAGCCGGAACTGGCTGCACGACGCGCGGGCGCCAAAGACTAGCTGGTCAGAGCGACTGGATCAAGCCGCACGAGGCCCATAGCGTGGCGGCGCTACGCGTTGACGTGGCGCTTGTCTGACTGCACTGCGGCATGCGCGGGTGACCGAAGGGGGCCGACTTCCGCGATCCACAACTGGCCAAGGCTGGTTCCATCTGCGCGCCTTTGACCGCACAACGCATGCAGGAAACAAGTGCCGGCATCCGACCTATAGTGACAAGTGAGTATCCCATGCAGCGCATCAGGCGTTGAATGATGACAATCTCCACTTCCACTCCGGACATCATTCGTCTCTTTCCGACTTTCGTGTGGCAGCGCCGCCTCGATCCAGCGTATTACGAACCCCTGGATCGGGATCTGATGGCGTACGTCGACGCCCTGATTCGGAGCGGCGAAGGCACCCATAGCGGCACCACATGGCAATCCAGCCATCAACAACATGAAAAGCCCGAGCTCGCTGCGCTGATCGCGCTTATCGACCAGGCCGCGCGCGACGTACTCACATTTCTCAAAGTGGACAACGCCCCATTTCGCCTCACCGGATGCTGGATCAATGTGCTGACGCCAGGCGGGACACACGCGATGCACACTCATCCAAACAACTTCCTGAGCGGCGTGTATTACCTGCGCTCGCAAACCGGCGCGGACACGATCAACTTCCATGATCCGCGCCCGCAGACGGCCATCATCCGTCCACCCGTCACTGAGTTAACGGCGTACAACACAGATCAGGTGGTCGTTCCGGTCAGCGAAGGCACGTTGCTGATATTCCCGGCATGGCTACCCCATTCGGTGTCCGCAAATACGAGTGCGCAGGCACGCGTGAGCATCAGCTTTAACATAATGTTTGCCGACTATGACGAGGTCATGAGCCCGCCGCTCTGGGGCCGCCGTGACGTGCGCCGCGCGCAAGCCCAACTGGCCATTGCCCCTCACGTCTGAGTCCTGATGCCAGGCCGCCTGCTGACAGTAAGAATCCATTCCGCCCGTCATGGAAAGCTTCGAAGGCCAACGCCCCGCGTCACGTATTACTGGAACACTCGTTCACGGCGGCCCGCGACCTCAGGACCGAAGGACAGCGACCTGACTATAATCAAGATGAACGGGAATGCACCGCCCGATCGGTGGCCGTCCGCATTGAAGTGACTACCGTGCCCGAGCGTGGAGCAATTTTCCACGGAGGTATTACATGACTACCTACGTCATCCTCAGCCGCCTCGCTCCTGACGCGTTCAAGGACCCCAAGGAACTCAAACAGATCGCCACCACCGTGTCGGAGAAGATCAAAGCTGAATGCCCTGCCGTCACCTGGAAAGAGAGCTATCTGACACTCGGGCGATTCGACGTCGTGGACATTGTCGAGTCGAATGATCTGAAACAGCTTGAGCTTGCGGCGCTGATCATCCGAGGTTATGGGCATGCCGCCACCGAAACGATGCAAGCGACTGTGTGGAGCGATTTCATCGGGGCGCTGTAGCCGTGATGCATGTCCCCCTGCGAAGGCGTATCGGGACGAGCGCGCTCAGCCGGCTTTTCGTGGCAAGGCGGCCTGGTGACCTGCGGTGTTCCGGTCGAACTGGCTCGCCTGTGAAACGCTGCACCCAATGCGCCCCCTAGCACGTGACATGCAGAATCGCGTTGGTTCCTTCCGTCTTCACCTTGAGTCTGGCGATAGCCTCCTCCGTCGGCACGATAACGAGTTCGACTTTCCGGCGCTCGGCCTCCCGCCTTACCTCGTCCATCACCGGCAGTGCCCCGGTGCCGGTGCCGATCACAAGGCACTGGCAATTCCAGGGAATAGCCTCAGCCGTAGATACCGGTGTATGCCCGAACAATTCGCGGAACGCCTTGGATGGCTTTTTCTTGCGCTTGCGAACCTGCCCGCGGTCGATCACCACGTCATGCTCGAAAGTCACGCCATCTATGCGGATGGAACCGAAGGAAAACGCATCGAAGTGCATACCCGCCTCCACTCGTCCTGCGAGGGTCACGGCTCATGGTATCAGGGGTAACAGGCGTCCGACGAACGATGCCGTTCTTCGACCTGTTCAAGGAAGTCAGTGCCGTCGAACAGGACGATGCCAACCTTGCGCCCGAGTATCACGCGCACGAGATAGTCGAAGCCGCAAAAATGGTCCATGTCCGTGTGGGTAACAAACACACGCGAAAAACGCATCAGTTGGTGAGGCAGCAGTCTGCTGATATCGCCGAGATCGAAAAGAACAGCGCGGCGTTCGTCGCGAAAGTCCACATACAGACTAGGGTCGCCAAACAGGTCGTTGACAAGCCGGGGTTCAAAATGGGCGTGCATGGATCGGTCCGGCACCGTCACACCCTACCGGACAAGCAATATTCAAGGAGCGCGTTGCCTTCGGTCATGGGTGCAGCGCACGTGCGATTCCGGCACACATATGCCGCGGCCCGGCCGTCGACCGGGTGACACTCCCGGCCGATCGGCACGTGTTCTGCAAAAGCCAGCACGCGTGCGGGGAGGTAGGCACGGTGAACGCCAGTTGCCAGCACTGCGGCTGAATCTTTCTCGCCGGCAAAGACGATCCCGAGCGGGCCGCGCTGCACGAAGTCGCTCGCGGCCATGAGGTGCGCGAAGGCGGATGGTACGCTGCCTGCTGCCGTCTCGTATCTCCGGAATTCGTGCTCGGCACGGTCAAGGTAGAGATCGCGCCCGGTGAGTGCATGCAGACGCACGAAGGCAAATGCGCTCGATGAGATGCCAGATGGCGAGGCGCTGTCGTATGGGGCACGGGGCCTGTGCACCAAGGGCTCGCCATCGCACGGTGTGAAATACAGCCCGTCCTCCCAGAACTTGTCGAGGATGAGGGTCGCGAGTTCGATCGCACGATCGAGGTAGCGCCTGTCGAAGCATGATTCGTAGAGGTCGAGCAGTGCATTACAGAGAAAGGCGTAGTCCTCGAGGAACCCCGGCACCTTGGCTACGCCGTCCTTCCAGACCCGGAATACGCCGCCATCGGCAAGTGTCAGTTCGTTCCCGATAAAATTGGCGGCACGCTTTGCCGCGCTGAGATACTCGGGGACACCCGTCGCCTGGAAGGCGGCACAGAGCCCCGCGATCATCAGACCATTCCAACCGGTGAGAATGTTGTCGTCCCGGGCAGGGCGCACACGTCGGGCGCGCGCCGCCAGCAACCGCTCGCGCCAGCCTGCGAGCTGCGTTTCTTCCAGCGCGTCCAGCTCGACCGCACGGTGGAGTACCGTGGCGCCGTGCTCGAAATTGCCGCGTTCTGTCACGCCGTAGGCCCTGCAGGCCAGTGCGCCTTCGGACTCGCCAAGGACTGCCTTGATCTCGGCGGGCATCCAGCAATAGAATTTGCCTTCCTGGCCTTCGCTGTCGGCATCCTCGCTGGCGTAGAAGCCGCCTTCGGGGTGCGTCATGTCGCGCAGAATATAGGCGAGGGTCTCCTCGAAGATGCAGCGCCATGTTCGCTTGCCAGTCAGGCGATAGGCATCCGCGTACAGCTTTACAAGCTGGCCATTGTCATACAGCATTTTCTCGAAGTGCGGCACGGCCCAATGCGCGTCGACGCTATAGCGGGCGAACCCGCCGCCGACCTGGTCATAGATGCCGCCCGCCGCCATGTGGTCGAGTGTGCGTTCCAATGCGTCAAACAGCGAGGGTTCGCGGCTTCGTTCATAGACGCGTAGCATGAGGTCGTAACAGCTCGGATTGGGGAACTTGGGCGCGCCGCCGAGCCCCCCATGAGCCGGGTCGGTGTCCCGTGTCAAGGCATGTGCTGTCTGTGCAGGCAGATCTTCGACAGCGGCGGTTGGCCCGCCCTGCTGTGCCTGATCGAACTGCCGGAAGCCCTGCTGAATCTGCACAATGGTGTCCCGCAGTTCATCATGCCGATGCCGCCAGGCTTCACTCAGGGCGATCAACACGCGCGCGAACGCGGGGCGGCCATAGCGATCGTCCGGGGGAAATAGGTGCCGCCGAAGAACGGCTCTCCCTGTGGCGTGAGAAACACGGTAAGCGGCCAGCCGCCTCCCTGTCCCATCATCTGGCTGACCTGCTGGTAGATTTCATCTATGTCGGGACGCTCCTGCCGATCGACCTTGATGCTGACATAGCGCTCATTCATCAGGCTGGCAATGCGCGGATTCTCGAAGGACTCGTGCGCCATGACGTGGCACCAGTGGCACGCGGCGTAGCCCACCGACAGAAGGATCGGCCTGTTTTCCTCGCGCGCGCGGCGAAACGCCTCGTCGCTCCACGGATACCAATCCACCGGGTTGTCCGCATGCTGGCGGAGATAAGGCGAGGATTCTGTAGCAAGCCGGTTTGTCATGCTGGTCTCCATACGGACGCACCCACCAGCGCTCATGATCAATTCGGGCAGAGTCGCGTGCCCTGCAAGGGCGCGGCAAACTGTGCGCCGCGCTCATCGAACCGTCCGTCGGCCGTAGCCGCCACCGGAAAACCAGACAATCGGAATTGCTCATCGAAAGCTCTAGCCTCGCGTCAGCATCCCGGATGTGCCGATGGCCGTGACGTCAATGTCGCTAATCCGTCGCACCGCGGCGCGAATGGCGGCGGCGTCGAGTTCGTCCAGTGGCACCTCGACGAGCGCCTCGACCCTGCATCGAATCTGCTGGAAAACGCGTTTGAATGCAGTACGTTTGCTCTCATCCGAACCCTCCATGGCGGCGGGGTCGAAGAATCTCCAGTGTGCAGATGCGGGATGGCCGGGCGACACTGGACATACATCCCCAGCGGCCTGATCGCACACGGTAATAACGAAGTCCATATGGGGTGCGCTCGGTTCGGATAGGGCGAACTCGTCTCACGATTTGCTGCGCAGATTCGCCAGGTCATACCACGTCATGCGCACCTGTTCGATGGCGAAAGGAGTGATCTTTCCGATCGGATTACTTCCTGCGCTGTAGGCGCGAAACCGACCATTCTCCAGTGTGTGAAGTAGCGCCTCTGCCATCACACTGCGCGCCGAGTTGCCGGTGCAAAGAAAGAGCACGTTATACGTCCGGTCATTCATGAACGGCTCCCTGAAGGAACGGTCGCGAACGTCGCATCAGAAAGGCGCGGTCCGCGTATCAACCTCTTAAGTCTAGTCCCGTCACGTGCGGTACGGGGAATGCCGTGCTCAGCGACCGGATCGATAGGGCTGTCTTGCAATGCCAATGCTCAATTAACGCGTGCCCGTTGACCCTGATCTGCCGTAAATCGCTGCGACGCAGCGCTTGTCGCGCCTATTCGGAATCAGTGACGGCGCACACATGATGCAGTCGAATCCCTTCCGCACGAGCTGACCGTAAAGTCCATAGCCGCGCGGGCCCGCTTCGTGGACGATGCGGATGCTTCACGCCTCCGGTGTCAACCTCGAATACAACGGGATTGTGCTGAGCGCTCGAGTACATGTGAATACTTGTCGAAACAGAAAAACCGGCTCACGCTAATGCCGTACCGCGCACACTGACCCGTGCCGATGAGCGAAGCTGACGAAGGGACAGAGGCATGAGTCCGGTCGATTATCAACTAATGGAAGTGGCAAGCGGCAAGGCCGTGAAGATGTGGGCACAGGGCGTGGCTATTGAGGAGGCGTGTCGCCGGCAGTTGAGAAACATGGCCCGCATGCCGTTCGTATTCAGGCACGTTGCCGTCATGCCGGACGCGCACGTGGGCAAAGGCTCGACGATAGGCAGCGTGATTCCGACACAGGGCGCAATCATCCCGGCGGCCGTGGGCGTCGATATCGGCTGCGGGATAATGGCGGTTCGTACAACGTTGACGGCCGCGGACCTGCCCGCTTCGCTTTCCCGCGTGCGCAGCGCGATCGAACGCGCCGTGCCGCACGGCGGTGCGATGGGGCGACGCGATCCGGGTGCATGGTCGCGTCCCCCGCCAGCCGTCGACGACGCCTGGAAGCTGCTGGCGCCCAGTTTTCAGCGCATCGTCGACAAGTATCCTTCCCTCGCGCGCACGAACAATCACGCGCACGTAGGCACGCTCGGCACCGGCAATCACTTCATCGAGGTATGTCTCGATGGCGATGACAGCGTCTGGTTCATGCTGCACAGCGGATCACGCGGCGTGGGCAACGCGATCGGCAGCCTCTTCATCACGCTGGCCCAGGCCGACATGCGTCAACACCTTGCGAATCTTCCGGACAAGGATCTCGCGTACTTGAGGGAAGGCAGCCGGCACTTCGATGACTACGTGGAAGCGGTCGGCTGGGCACAGCAATACGCGCGCTGCAACCGTGAGGTCATGATGAATGCCGTGATCGACGCGGTGCGCGCAACGATCGGCAAACCCTTCACCATCGACGAGCACGTGGTGAACTGCCACCACAACTACGTACAGAAAGAGCGGCACTTTGGCGTCGACATATTTGTAACGCGTAAAGGAGCGTTGTCGGCGCGGGCGGGCGAGTTCGGCATCATACCCGGTTCGATGGGCGCGAAGAGCTTTATCGTTCGCGGCCTCGGCAACGAAGAGAGCTTCTGCTCATGCAGTCACGGCGCCGGGCGCGCAATGAGCCGTAAAGAGGCCAAACGGCGCTTCACGGTCCAGGATCAGATCAGCGCGACGGAGCATGTCGAATGCCGAAAGGATGCAGGGGTTATCGACGAAATTCCGATGGCCTATAAGGACATCGACGCGGTGATGACCGCGCAGCGGAGTCTGGTCGAGGTGGTGCATACGCTGCGGCAGGTGGTTTGTGTGAAAGGTTAGGATCTGACGTTTTTTTCGACCACCACGCAGACGCCGAACCCGGATGTCGGTCGTGTATCAACTCTGGCCTTGTCATCTGTTGGCTGCCTGCCATTCGCGGAACGGCAGTTTGAGCGTCTGCGGGCGCAAGCGGCGATGGCAGGAAATGGCCAAACCGCCGATCGCCGCGCTCGATCGCCATGTTCGTTGCCACCGACGTCAGCGCGCGTCTCCATAGCCAACGGTCGAGTCGTCAGACGTTCAACAGCAGGTATCAGAGTCAAACAACCGCTTGGCATGGCCACTGCCGGAAAAGTCATCGGCCGTTGCGGTCATTGGGCCGGTCGCCGGCGAAGGGCAGCTGTTGGTCGCTCCGCGGTCGTTGTATCAGCTGTTACGTCGAACGACCGCTGTCCTCCTGCCGGAAGACAGCACCCGGACCCAGAAGAGCCATTCACCTTGTTGCGAAGCAGACGTTCGGAACTTCTGCAGAAGTGAAGAAAGAAGAGGCGCATCCAGTCGGCAGACGAGGCGACGGAAATGCTTCTTGCGCTCGTCGCAGGCGGCAAGGCTGCGCCGTTGCGGGAACTGGCGCGTACAGCAGGCATGCCAAACAGCCTTGCGCATCGTTATCTCGCCAGCCTGACTGCGAGCGGTTTGGCGGTTCAGGACGAAAACACCGGGCTTTACGACCTGGGACCCGCTGCGCAGCGCATCGGCGCGTCCGCGCTCGGACGCCTCGATCCTTTGCGGCTTGCCGGCGAAGCCATGCCGCAATTAGTCGCCGACACTGGTCTACCTACTTTACTCAATGTCCTTGGTGATCGTGGTCCAACCATCGTTCGTTGGGAACGCAGCTATGTTCCTTTTATTACGACGCTGTCTGTCGGATCGACGTTCCAATTGACCAACTCAGCAACGGGGCGCGCGATGCTCGCATTCATGCCCTCTCAGATACGAGACCATCTGATCGAGCTGGCTGTAACAAAGCATCACGAAAAGCCGCCGTCAAATCTGCTTGATCGTCTGGCAACGGTTCGTCGGCGTGGATATGACGAAGCGGAGTCCGTGCTCATCCCCGGCCTCGCCGCCATAAGCGCTCCGATTCCGGACGTGCAGGAAGAAGCCGTTGCCTGTCTGACCTTGATTGGCGCGAGCGTCGAAGTGTCGTCGATCAAAGAAATGGCTATCGCGCGCTTGGTTGAAGCGAGTTCGCGCGTTTCGCAGACATGCGGAAGCCGGTTCTCACTGGGGGCAGTGGAGTCGCAGAGCTTTAGTCCGCTGTATCCAGTGCTCATCCGTGACATTGATCCGCCGCATCCTGCGCTCATCCGTGACATCGATCAGAGTGCCTCGACTTACTGTTCCCGAAGTACTTCGAATCGCGTGAGGATGGCACGAATCGTTCACGTAGAGCGCGGGTTCAAGGGTCGAAAATGAGACCGGAAGCTGCCTCACGAACGAAGACGCCTGAATGTGGTTACAGCCGAACTGTGCGCATAGATCGTGCGTCACGTTCCGGAGCAATGCAACCATTCCAGTGGCAGGTTTGCTCGCTTGCTGAACGGCCGTTTGTGGCCGACTGTACGTTCGCCCAACCCGCAGGAAAATTGCCGTTGAAGACTTCAACGACCGCGCCGTAATGGACACCGGTACCATCACGATTGACGGCAACCATCAGTTCGACGTCAAGCTCGTCGTCAAGGATGTGGCCGCCCCAAGCGAAGTGGCGATACGTGGCAAGAGCGAAGGTGTTCAGTGCGGCAGTTCCGGCACAACGGGAACGGGAAAGGCAAGCCGTCGAACCCTGCCTCAACACGTCGCGTCGGCATCCCCCCGGGGCACCCGCCGAGCTGACCTTCTTGCTCAATGGCGACGGCCTCGAGTTGTGTCCCAGCGCGCCAACAACGGCACGCCCGCGGCGGATGCACTGAGGGTGGCAGAGTTCGCATCAACGGGTCCAGTATCGACAGGCGCGATGTGAGCTATCAGACAACTGGCACCCTGACTATCAAGCTGGCGCCAACCGCGTCACAGTAGCGGGAGGCGGCGTTCGAAACTCGCCACTGCAACAGGCGTTGTGTTACGCCCTTCCTCGAAGACCTCGTCTTGAGCAAGGGCGTGCATGTATGCATGAATTGGGGTGACGTCGATGTTGACGTCCTGCACGAGCTCAGACGCCATACGGGGTAGAGCGTTCGAATGGAGGGCAGCTCTCACCCACATCGTGCGCTCACGCTTCAGCGCCGCATCACCAGCGCTTCACGCAGCTTTGCCGGCACGGTTACTGGTTGTCGCGAACTACAGTTGCTCGACGCCTCTGAAACACCGGCAGCCGCCAGCCGAAGTAAAGTGAGGCGAGCCGAACCAAGACGCACGCGAACGTTGCGAACCACGGCGTCCACCAGGCCGTCCAGTTGGCGTATGAGAACGCCACCTGTACCACAGCGCCGAGAAGCGCCGCCGACGCGTAGATCTCGCGCTCAAGAATGGCTGGCACCCGCGAGAGCACCACATCGCGCATCACACCGCCGCCGACCGCGCTCACGATACCCAACAGGATCGCGAGTTCTGCGTTGTGACCATAGACGAGTGACTTCTGCGCACCCGACACCGCGAACAAACCGAGGCCAATCGCATCGAAAAACAGCACCGGCTGACGCAGACGACGAACCTGTGGATACGCGAGAATCGCGATCCCGGACGCCGAGAGCGACGTAGCCAGATAGCGCCAGTTCGAAAGTCCAGCAGGTGGAATGGCGCCGATACAGACGTCCCGTACGATACCGCCGCCACACGCCACCATGAACGCGACGGAAGCAATGCCGAAGAGATCGAGCCGCCGTTGTCGTGCCGCGACGGCACCGCTGATAGCAAAAGCAAATGTCCCAACCAGATCGAGGACTGTATAAATCGTATGGGAATTCACGTTGTACTGTCTTCATTGCCGAGCCAGGCGCCGGCAGCACAAAGCATGGCTTCGAGGCCTGTACGCAGCGTAGGGTCGAGCACAGGTGCAAACTTTGGGGAATGGTTGCTGGGAATTTCGTTGAGCTTCTTCGCGGCCACTGCCCTTTTAAATTCCTCGGGATCGGTCCCGCCGATGAACCAGAATGCGTATGGCACGCCCCATTCTCGACCGAACACGCTGAAATCCTCGCTCGCCGCAGCCGGTTGCGTTTCATAGGCGCGCTCGCCGAAATGCGCCTCAAACGTGTTGCGCAGACGCTCACAGGTGGCGTCGTCGTTGACGGTGAGCGGATAGCTCGATAGCGTCGTGAATTCGGGCTCCCGCGGCGCGTTCGAGGCTACGCATTCTGCACAGCAGATTCGGCGGATCGCGCCCAGCATGTACTCACGCACGTCTTCATCGAAGGTGCGCATGTTGAGTTTGAGCGTGGCATCGTCGGGAATGATGTTCTCTTTCGTGCCCGCCTGCAGCGCGCCGATGGTAAGTACGGCACTATCGCGCGGCGAGATCTCTCGCGAGACGATGGTCTGCAGGCGCAACGTGGTCGATGCCGCCATGATGACGGGATCGATCGAGGTCTGCGGCTGTGAACCGTGCGAGCCACGGCCAAACAGCCTGACCTTCAGACTGTCGCCCGCGGACAGGATCGTGCCGCTGCGATAGCCAACTGTGCCTGCTGCGCCAACCATCACGTGCTGCCCGAGAATCACGTCGGGTTTCGGAAAGCGCACGACCATGCCGTCTTCGATCATGCTGCGTGCACCGCGCCCTACTTCCTCGCCGGGCTGAAAAACCGCCATCAGCGTGCCGCGCCAGGCATCGCGGTGCCCGGCCATCAGACGTGCCACGCCCATCAGCCAGGTCACATGCAGATCATGGCCACACGAGTGAGCCACCCCAACCTCGATCCCGTCCTCATCTTTGGCCTTGACAGTGCTCGCATAGGGCAGCCCCGTGGCTTCAGCCATCGGCAGCGCGTCCATGTCGGCGCGCAGCATGACGGTCGGACCATCGCCGTTGCGCAGCACAGCCACCACACCCGTCACACCAACGTTGCGGGTCACCTCGTAGCCGAACTTCTCCACATAATCCGCCACAATCTGCGCGGTGCGCACTTCCTGCATCGACAGTTCGGGATGCTGATGCAGGTCCTTGTAGACAGTCTCAAGCTCAGGCAGGAGGCTATCGATCGCGCCCACCATCGTTGTGATCAATTTCGACATAGATAACTCCTTGTTCCGTTGAGCCGTAATTCTGCCTACGCACGCATCTGCACTTCTCTGTCACGCAGGCTATCTGCAAGCTTGTCGAGCAGATTTTCAAGCGCTTTACGCTCGCTGGCAGTTAGCGCTGCAACCAGCTCTTTTTCCAGTTCTTTTCCCACGACTTCGGAAAGTTGCGCCACCTCGAATCCGTAATCCGTAGCGCGCAGCGCGACGCTGCGGCGGTCAGCCGGATGCGTGTCCCGGCTGATCAACCCCCGTGTTTCAAGGTCGGCAAGAACTTTGGAGAGCAGGGTTTTTTCGACCAGGGCCCGTTGTGACACCCCTTTTGGGGTTATATCCGGCTCAGCGCACACGAGACGCAAAATTCGCAACCCGCGCACATCGAGATTCCAGCGCTCGCGGTACACCGCATTCGCCCGGTTGATCAGCAACTCGCTGGTCAGATCAAGCCTGAAGGTCAGGAAGTCGGAATACAAGAGATGGCTCCGCCGTTGCCCGCCGAAACATTCGTCGGCCAAGCTGCCAATTATAGAATAATGATTGAAATTTTCAACTATATCGAAGGTCTCGACGGGTGGCGATCGTGAATGTCAGGTTTCGCCATCTGCAGAGGAATACTTATGATCCACCTCCTCCCTCCGCGTCTTCGCAGCGAAGCGTCCCTGAACTGCCGTACATCGGCCACCTGCTTTTAGCGGCTGCTTGCGTGGTCCATCCACCAGTGCATTGGTTATCAGCGCGAAAACCCTGCCCCCAGCATTCAAATTTTGCCCCGTGCTTCCGCGCGATACCGGCTGGGGCTCTGACCAAACATCCTTTTGAAAGTCGAACTGAAAGTGGTTTCGGATGCGTAACCGACAGCGGCGGAGATGCTTGCGAGATTGTCGTTGCCCGTCTTTAAGGCATCCCTGGCAATCGTCATGCGCCAGCGGATCAGATATTCCAGTGGAGGCAGCCCCACGAGATCCTTGAAGCGCTCAATGAACGCGGTGCGTGACATACCGACCTTCGACGCCAGTTCCTCCACTTTCCAGCGACGTGCTAATTGTTCATGCACCATCCTGAGCGCTGATCCGATCCGTGGATCCGACAACGCGCCCAGCCAGCCCGCTGATCTCGGGCTCGCGGCAAGATGAGCCCGCAGGATGTTCACCAGCACAATATTCGCGAGGCTGCCCGCCATTGCGGCCGCGCCGGGCCGGACTGACTCTGTCTCCGCCCTGATCAGTTCGAGGGCCGCGCGAAGCGATCTGGCATCCGGAGAATCCGCGGAAACGAGAACGAGCGGGGGCAGTAAATTGAGCAGCAGCCCGCTCATGTCACCGTCAAACTCGAACAGTCCTCCGACGCTGATCGCGCACATTTCTCCCCGACCATAGCGAACAATTCTGTCCGCCCCCAAGTTAGTGGCAAGCACCTTCTCCCCGTCGTCCGGTTCCACGCCCGGATCGCTGGCGAAACAGTAGGGTGATCCGTCAGTGAGGAGACAAAAGTCCCCCTCCTTCATTTTCGTGGGCGCGGTGACGCCTTCAATCCATACCCATCTATCGCCCTTGATGACCCCGACGAATTTGACATGACGATAGGCAGCAAATCTCAAGGCCCATGGTTCGGCAGCCTCAAAGCGCGCCGAAAGCACACTTTTGACCTTCAGCAGGGAGAACACGTCGGAAAGCGGGTCCATAGAAAATATGTACGATCCGATAGGAAAATTGATCGATTGATTATGGATCGAACAGATGCTTTGAGCAAGAATCGCCACTCGTAGCCTGATATGTAGCGCCGGGGTCATGACGCAACACCCGGTTTTTCCGTCGCAGAAACACGCGAGCGCACTGCTCGACCTTAGCCTGACAGAGGAGTTACTTTGCGCATGCGCACAATTGAATTGATCTATGTGGAGCGTCGTATCCATGAAGAACTGACCGCGCGTGCGGCCGGTCAGGGCAGCTATTTCAAGTATGAAAAAGTGGAGGTGGCCTCATGTCAATCGCGCTAATCACGGGGGGCGGCGGCGACATTGGCGGGGCTACTGCGAAGACGCTGGCCGAACAAGGGCACCGGGTCGTTATAAATTATCGCAACAGCGCAGCCCGGGCCGACGACGTGGTGGCAGCCATCGTCGCGGCCGGTGGAGAAGCCATAGCGATTAAAGCCGACGTCACCGATGCCAACGATGTTGCCGCGATGGTCAATGAAGTCAATCAGCGTTGGGGCGAGATCGACGTTCTCGTGCATAGCGCCTTGACGCCGTATGTCATTACCTCGTTTGCCGATCTGAGCTGGGAGCAACTCGGCGGTAAGCTCGACACCGAGTTGCATGCCGCATTCGTGGTACAAGGCTGTTGTACCAGGCATGATGTCGCGTGGCAACGGACGGCTGATCTATATGAGTGCCCTGCCATCCACTCGTGCGCGGGTCGGGATGATCACACTGGGGACTTCCAAGGCGGCCCTGGATCAGTTCGTACGGCACATCGCGCTTGAGCTCGCACCGCACGGTATCACCGCCAACCTTGTTGCACCGACCACGGTGGAAGGTGCCACCGCGGACAGGCTGATTCCGCCCGAACGCCTGAAAGCGATTGCTGCGGGCATACCGATGAAACGGCTCGCCCGTCCCACCGACGCGGCCAAAACTATCGCGTTTCTCGCAAGTGAGGGGTCGGGTTTCACCACCGGCCACTATATTCCGGTGAGCGGCGGCCTGGCCTAAGCAAAGCCGTCAATCCCTTTCCATCCATCGTCGATCCCGAAGGGCGTGATGCGTGTAACGCCATCGGGTTTCGCCGACGCTCACGGCGTGCTATGTCAAACATGACTCAAAGCCAATTCACAAATCGCAAAAATGAACTTGTCGCCCGCTTCATCCCCTTTCTGCAAGAGGTCAAGGACATGACCACGAGTACCGAATTTGAGCAATGGCTGAATACGAAATACGGCATTGAAAGCGAGTTGTACAAGGACCTCGCGCGACTGATTACCCTCGGCGTGAAGGAGGGCTGGGCGGCCGATATCGAGGTCACTGGCCCGCGTTACCGTCGCTCACGAGTCGTCATGCCCAGCGCGGAGACGCTCTTCTTCAGCGCAACAGCGGTGCTGTTGGATAGCACAGGTAACACCCAGGACAACCCGGAAGGCAGTTTCCGCGCCGATGATCATCTGCACCCGTATGGCGAGATCAATCTGGTGGTACCGCTCGATGAAGACGCTGCGCTCGCGGGTCCGAACGGCTGGTGTTATGGCGGTTGGACTGCGCCCGCGCCGGGCAGCCACCACTTTCCGGAAGTCAAGGGAGGTGCTGTCATCTCGCTCACCTTCCTGCCCGCGGGGCGGATTGCGTTCGACGTCAAACCGGCGCAGCATTGAAGCGCTCGCCCTCCTCTAAACCACCACCGGGAGCAGCATGGAACAACGTCTCGATTTCTTCAAAGCCAACGATTCGCTACGGACATTTATCGTGGCATGGGCGGCAGCGACAGCTTGACGATGAGGGTATGTCGTAGCTATGCAGTTCGCCACTACTGCACCGCATCTGCCCGCGGGGGAACGCAACGTCGCCCATAAGCGTCGTCCGTGGCGTTCGATGGTGGCGCGGCAGATTGTCAAACCTGCGTGATCAAGGTTGGTCCCTCTCGCGCCAACCGCAAGGTCACGTCCCGGATCACAGACCTCGGGGCGCGCCAGGCGCTTTCATCGCCGGCGAGACTGCGCGCGACATTCGACGCACAAATTGAAACAGTGGGAGTACGACTAGCGCTATTCGACGCGACGCCGCGTTGAAATTGCCGACGCCGTGGAAATGACCAGATCGGCGAAGCGCCGCTCGTCGCGGTCGGCGTGCCATCGTGATCTTGCCACAGCGATATTCACCGCGCCGATCCCTCGCCCGTGCGCATTGATGATAGCCGCCGCCGTCGAAATATCGCTGACGAAGTATTCGTCTTCCGTATGCGCGTACCCCTGCTTTCGTATCTGCGCGATGCGCTCTTTGATCTTGCGCGGCTGATACACGGTCGACGACGTATACGGCACGAGATTCGTGCGCGACAGGATGTCGTCGATTTCTCCGTCCGGGAGCGTCGCCAGGATTGCGAGCCCCGGTGCAGTGCAGTATGCGGGCAGACGCGAGCCAGTAATCACGTGGGCGTTGAACACATTGCGGCTCACGATCCGCAGCACGAACACGATGTCCGTGTCGTCGAGCACGGTGAGATTGGTGGCTTCCTCCGTCTCCGAGCCGAGTTGCTGAAGATAAGGCGTCGCACGACTCACGAGTTCGTTGGACGTCAGGTAATGGTAGGTAAAGTCCAGCAGCCTGGGCGACAGCTCGTACTTGCGGCTGTCGGCATCCTTCAAGAGATAGCCGAGCGCCGCGAGCGTGAACGTGAAGCGCTGCGTCGCGCTCAGGTCAAAACCTGTGAGCGACGAGATCTCGGACAGCGACAACTGACGCTTGCTGCCGTCGAAGGCGGTGAGCACTTTCATCGCCTTTTCGACGGACTGCACGTACAGCGAAGAGGCAGTCGGATCCGCCGCCTCGGCCTGCGGCTTCGTCGCTGGGCTCTTACGCTTGCGCGGAACTTTAGGCGCGTCGGTCATCAGATGTTCATCTTGTCGATTGTTGGCGAATTATCGCATGACCCTAAAGCGGTATCGAATAGCGATATCACATTCGAGCCTTGTCCATCCGATCCCAAGCGTCGTCCACGCTGCGCGGCAGCAGATGCTTTTTGATGCGCTCGCTCGCGGTCAGCTCGAAGCTTTCCACCGCACGGTAATAGCGCGGCAACTGAAAACTGGCGAGCCGCTCGCGCGCCCACGCGTGCATGGTTTCCCAGTCCACAGGGGCGTCCTTGAACTGCACGTTGAGCAGAATATCCTGCTCGCCGATCGCCGATGCCACGCCGATCGCCGCGCTGGCGTGAACGGCCGGATGCTCCGCGAAAATGCGCTCGATCTCCCACGCCGATACGTTTTCGCCACGCACCCGCATGCTGTCCGTCTGCCGGCCGATGAAGTAGAAATCGCCGTCGGCATCGCGTCGCGCGCGGTCGCCCGTGTGCAGTCTGCCGTTGCGCAACGCGGCTCGGGTCGCGTCGGGATTCTTCAGGTAGGTCGGCAAAAACGTGCCCTCCACCTTGCTCGACAACACGATCTCGCCTGCTTCGCCGTCCTTCACGGGCTGGCCTTCCTCGTCGAGCAGTTCGATCTCGATCCACGGCAGCGCGCGGCCGATCGACCCTGGCTTGCCCGTCGCATTCGCCGTCGCGAAGCTCGAACATTCGGTCATGCCATAGCATTCCCGCAGGCGCAAGTTGAGCCGCGCCTGCACCGCCATCCACGCAGAGGCGCTCACGCCCGCGCCCCATGCGACGCGCAGCGTGTGCGTTTCGGGCTGCGCGTCGGGCGGCAGTTGCATCAGGATATCGAGCACGCCGCCCAGGTAATGCAGCTGCGTCGCGCGGGCGCGCTGGATCTGCGGCCAGAACTGCGAGGCCGAGAAGCGCGGCACTGCGTGCAAGGTCACGGCTTCGAGGAACGGAAGCAGCAGCATCTGCGCACCGCCGATATGACACAGCGGCTCCCACAGAAACAGCCGGTCGCCTTCGCGCACATCGGCGACGCACAGCGCGGCTTCGCCCGCGATGCGCATCATCCGGTGCGTGAAGACAACACCCTTCGGCGCACCCGTCGTGCCCGACGTATAGATGATGCACAGCGGATCGTGCACGCCGATACTCGGGCTCGTGAATGCGGCATGCGCTTCCTGCGCATCGAACGCGGGGATGCGCACGCGCCGCGTCGCAGCGCAGTCGATCGTCGCGGTCACGGCCTCGAATTCGTCATCGATAATGAGCAGCTTCGGCTCCGCGTGCAGCAGCAGATACTCGAGGCCCGCTGCGCGCAGTTTCGTGTTCACCGGCACCCAGACGAGCCCGCTCAGCACGAGCGCGTAGATCAGATGAACGTGCTCTGCGCTGTTGCCGAGCATCACGGCGACGCGGTCGCCCGGCACGAGCCCTTCGCGTGCGAACCACCGCTGCAACTGCGCGACGTACCGCGCGATGTCATGGCACGTGATCGCCTGATCGTCGAAGTGCGCGACGGTGCGCAACGGTGCACGGCGCAATCCCGCCGCGAGCAGTGGCACGCAGTCGAGTTCGTCGTCTGCATGGCGGTGAGCGAAGTATTCCGGATAGCGATGCATATCTGTACCGATTGAAATGCCCGGGATTCAGCGCGCGCGGCGCTTGAGCCAGGAAGACACCGCCACGACGAGCGCGATGAGAATGACCAGCGTCGTCGACACGGCGGCGAGCGTCGGCGTTATCGCGAGCTGGATGTCGTCCCACATCTGCTTCGGCAGCGTCGAATTGATGCCGCCGCTCACGAAGATCGCGATCGTCAGATCGTCGAAGGAAACGAGAAACGCGAACAGGAACGCCGCCGTGACGCTTGCCATGAGCAGCGGCAGCACGACCGACGTAATGCGCCGCAACGGAGAGGCGCCCATCACGCGAGCTGCGTCGTCCAGACGCCAGTCGAAGCGTTGGAAGCCAGCCGCGAGCGTGACGACCACGTAAGGAATCGCCAGCACCGTATGCCCGACGATGAGGCCGAGATTCGTGCCCGTGAGTCCCAGGCGGCCGAACAGATACAACAGACCCACTGCGACGACGATGCGCGGCACGATCAACGGCGCGACCAGCAGCGCGAACACCGGCTTGCTCGCACGGCGCGGCATGCGCGTCATCGCGAGCGTCGCGCCGAAGCCGAGCAGCAGCGACAGCAGCGCCGTGCCCAGACCGACTTCGAACGAGCGGATGATCGCGCTACGCCATACGGGCGAATCCATGAAGGTGCCGAACCAGCGCGTGCTGAAGAACTTCGGCGGAAACGCGATGTAGTCGCTCGACGTGAACGCATACGGAATCACCGACAGCACCGGCACCACGAGCAGCGCCATGATGACGCACGTATAGAGTCCGAGCGGGCTCGCGGCGCGCGCCACCGTGTCTGCGAGCGCGTTGCGGCGCATCATGAACGGCGCGAAGAAACGGCCCGCCGTCATCAGCAGTGCGAGCCTGAACCCCTGCGCGCGCGAGCCGCGCGAGCGCTCCGTCACTTCGCCCGTCAGCGACGTGAGGCCGACCATGCGGTCATAGACGAAGAAGATGACAATCGAGCAGACCAGCAGCACCGTGGACAGCGCGCCGGCAAAGCGCATGTCGAAGAGTTCGAGGACGGACGAGATCACGAGCTGCGCGATCATCGTTTCCTTCGGCGAGCCGAGCAGCGTCGGCACGATAAAGAAACCGAGGCTCGAGATGAACACGAGCAGCCCCGCCGCCGCCACGCCCGGCGACGACAACGGCAGAAACACCGTAAAGAAGCTGGTGCTGCGTTCCGCGCCGAGCGTTTCCGCCGCCTGCGCGAGCCGGTCGTCGATACCGCGCATGACGGGAAGCATCGTCATGACGGCGAGCGGCAGCATCGAATGCACCATGCCAATCAGCACGCCCGTCAGCGACGGTATCGTGCCGCTCGTCTCGTGCACAAGGCCGAGCGAGAGCGCGATCGTCGAGAGCACGCCCGTCTTCGAGAGCAGCAGCATCCACGCGTAAGTCTTGACGAGATAGCTGGTCCAGAACGGCAGCATGATCCATAGCAGCCAGCGTTCGCGCACGCGCTCCGACAGCCGGCTCAGCATGTACGCGACGGGATAGCCGAGCAGGATGGACAATGCCGCCGTCAGGAACGAGATGGCGAAGGTGATCCACAGCACCTTCGCATAAACCGGTGTGCGCGCGATCCGTTCGAACTGCGCGAAGCCGATCTGACCGTCGGCGCTGACGAGACCGCCTTGCAGTATCTCGCCGACGGGCACGATAAAGAACACCAGCAGGAACAGCAGCGTCGGCACGATCGGCAGAAAGCGCATGCAGCGCGTGAGCACGACGGACCGGCCGCGCCGCGAGGCTTCGTTTTCGCGCAGCGCATGAATAGCGATGGTCATGGGAGCTCCTCAGGCGTGCAGCAACGTCGTGCGATGCGGATCCCACGTGAGCCCCACCTTGTCGCCGATGCGCGGTGTCACACTGCGCTCGCAGCGTACGGTCAGCTCGCTGCCGTCGCTCATCGAAAGCGACACGCGCGTGTCGCTGCCGAAGAACACGACATCGGCGATCGTGCCGGCCACGAAGCCACTGTGCGGTTCGACGAGACGCGGCGCTTCGGGACGCAGAAGCAGCGTGTGACGCGTGGCGGTCGCGCCCGCTGCGCCGAGCGGCAAAGGAATGCGGCCGCCCGCAGCGAGCAGGACCGGCTCGCCGGCGGCGCCGCGCGCAGCATCCACTTCGCCTTCGAGCAGATTCGAATGGCCGATGAAGCCTGCCGCAAAGCGTGTGGCGGGGCGATCGTAAAGATCAGCGGGCGTGCCCACCTGCTCGATGCGCGCCTGGTTCATCAGGCAGATACGGTCGGAGAGCGTGAGCGCTTCGTCCTGATCGTGCGTCACGTAGACGAAGGTTGCGCCGAGTTCCTTGTGCAGACGTCGAATCTCGGTCTGCATGTGTTCGCGCAGTTTCTTGTCGAGCGCGCCGAGCGGCTCGTCGAGCAGAATCACGGAAGGCCGGTACGCGAAGCAGCGCGCGAGCGCGATGCGCTGCTGCTGCCCGCCCGACAACTCCTTCGGGAAGCGCCTTGCGAACTCGGTCATGCGCACCATCGCGAGCCCGTCGTCCACTGCGGCGCGTACTTCGTCGCGCGATTTGCGGCGCATGCGCAGGCCGTATGCGACGTTGTCATACACGCTCATGTGCGGGAACAGCGCATAGCTCTGAAACACCATGCCGATGCCGCGCTTGCCCGGTTCGACATGCGTGACATCGCGCCCGTCGATCTCGATGCGCCCTGCGCTCGGCGCGACGAGCCCGGAGATCATCTGCAGCAAGGTCGTCTTGCCCGAACCCGAGGGACCGAGCAGCGTCAGGAATTCGCCCGCTTGCACGGCGAGGTCCGTCGGTTCCAGCGCGACCGAATTGCCATAGCGCTTCGCGATGCCAATTGCCTCGAGTTTCGAGCTCATCGTACGCTCCTTACGAAATGATCCACGAATTGAACCGCTCGGTGACCTTCTGGCGGTTCTCTTCCCACCATTGCGGGCTCGGCAGCTTCATGTCCTTGATGTTGTCCGAGGCGGTCGGCAGGAGCGTCGCGCGTTCCTTGCTGATGGTCTCGAAGGACTTTTTGTTGGTCGGGCCGTACGCGAGCGTGCGCGTGAGCCCCGCCTGACGTTTCGCGTCGGCGCAAAAGCGCACGAACTGCTTCGCGGCATCGGCGTGCGGCGTGCCTTTCGGAATGCCCCAGCCTTCGATCGAATACAGGCCCTGATTCCACACGATCGTCACCGGCGCGCCGCTGTCCTTTGCGGCCTGCGCGCGGCCGTTCCAGGTCGAGATCATGTCGACGTCGCCGCTCTGGATCGCCTGCATCGCCTGCGCGCCGGAGGTCCACCAGATGTTGATATGCGGCTTGATCCTGTCGAGACTCTTGAATGCGCGGTCCACGTCGAGCGGATAGAGCTTGTCGAGCGGCACGCCGTCGGCCAGCAGCGCCTGTTCCAGCGTGTCGAGCGGACTGCGGCGCAGGCAGCGGCGGCCGGGGAATTTCTTCACGTCCCAGAAGTCCGCCCACGACTTCGGGCCGTTGTCCTTGAACTTGTCCGCGCGATACGCGAGCACGGTCGAATACACGTCGACACCAAGCCAGTTGGGCGTGATCGCCTCGGGCATGATGTCCGGATAGTCGCTCGCTTTCAGGCCGATCGGCTCCAGCAGGCCTTTCGCTTCGAGATACGGAATGTCCGCCGATAGCGTCAGCGTGGTGACGTCCCACACATAGTTCTTCGTTTGCACCATCGCCGCGAATTGCGCGACCGGCTGCGATTCGCGCGCCACACTGACGACCTTGATGCCCGTCGCTTTCTCGAACGGGTCATAGAAGGCTTCGCGATACGCGCTCGTGTATGGGCCGCCCGGGTCCGATACGACGATCTGCTTGGTTTGAGCACGTGCGGCCAGCGGCATCATGCCGGCCACGGCGAGCGCGCCCGCGCCGTGCAGAATGCGGCGGCGCGTCGGATTGAAGTCTCGTGTCATGGTTCAGGTCTCTCGCACTAGGGTTGAGAAGGAACTGCCCGGCTTCCGTCCGCTTTATTTGGCGCGTTTCTTGAAGAACTCTTCCATCATGCGAGCGGGCTCGCCCGAGTCGTACGCCTCGCGCTGAATGCGTTCCCCCGCCTCGATACAGTCGACGAAACCCGGTTCGGTCATCTCGCGGAAACGCTGTTTGTCGAGACGCATCGCGACGGGCGGCTTTGCGGAGAGCTCCGTGGCGATTTCGAGCGCTTTCTCGAAGACCTTGTCTTCGTCGACGATGTGATGAATCAGCCCGATGCGATAGCACTCGTCGGCGTCCATCAGACGGCCGGTGAGCGTGAGCTCGATGGTGCGTGACATGCCGAGCATCGAATTCATGATCCACGGGCCGGTCGTGCTGGCGATGCCCGCATTGATCTCCGGCTGGCCCATGCGCACGCCCGGGTGGCCCACGCGGATATCGCCGAGCAATGCGACCTGAAACGCCGAACCTGCAGCCGTGCCGTTGAGCGCCATCACTAGCGGCTTGGACAGACCGCGCAGCGTCGCGTAGTAGCGCTGCCACTCCTTGACCCACGCTACGGCGCGTTCGCCGTCGAAGTCGTGCGCCTCGGCGAGATCCTGCCCCGCCGAGAATGCGCGATTGCCCGCGCCCGTCATGATGATCGCGGCGACATCGTCGTCGGCGTTGAAGCGCTCGAGCGCCGCAATGATCGATTCGCGCATCGGTGTGGTCCAGGCGTTCAGCCGTTCGGGACGATTCAGCGTGATGACCGCGACACGGCCGTGATTCGAAAACAGAACGTCGTCACCCATGATTTATCGCATAGTAATAGTTGATGGTGAAATGCAATATAGGATCATCAAAAATAAGGTGCAAGCGGGTTTACGCGGAAGAAGGGCAACTCGGCGGAAAAAAGCGCGCATGGAGGCGAATGTGTCGTGCGGTCGAGGAAACATCGAAGGTGTTCCAGTTCGGTGCACACACGAGAAAGCCGCTTGTCGGCGGGCTCGATCCATGTCGAAGACACCGAAAAGACAGCCCAAATAGCACCGTGCGCGAACGCGCAAGCGTGATACCTGCGATTCAGCGATGGCTCGTACGCGTCGAGATCCAATGTGGCGCGTTTGCCGCCGTCACAAAACGCGATCGGCGCAGCATGCTCGACCAAGTCGGGCGCCGGCCGGCAATGAGACCGCGGAGGTGCAGGTAGCTTCGTATAGTTTTAGCGCTCGGATGCAACGACGCATCGGCGCATAGTCTGTCAACCATCACCGTCCGATGCTGGTTCTGAGAACTGCTCTGCATCCTTATGGCGAACGTCCGATGACCGGTACCGGGTACGCTTGAATAGGTATCCGGTCATTTCGACGAAGTCCGTGAAGACTACGCTTACTTGACGTAAGGAACGGGCAAGCCGTTTCGAATCACATACACAGTTGTTGGTGCGCCTTTTAGATTCCCTTCTGCGTCGAAGGAATATGTGCCCGCAATTCCCTTGTACTGCTCCTTCGCCAGTTGCGCGATCAGCTTGCTTTTGTCGGTCGTCGTCCCCGCTTTGTTCATGACGTCGGCCAGCATCTTGACGCCGTCATAGTAGTTGACCGCATAGACCTGCATGTCAGTATGATACGTGTCCTTGTACTTCTTGATGAACTGTCTGCCTTCCTCAGTCTGATCCAAAGCAGTTCCGCCTTGCGAGCAGTAGACAATCGAGGCCGCGTCGCCCGCCACTTTTCCCATGTCCGCCGTACAGATGGCGTCTCCTCCAAGCAACTTGGCTTTTAAGCCGCGCTGCCGCATCTGTTTAACCATCGGCGCAGCTTGAGATGCATAGCCGCCGAAGAAAATGACATCAGGATTCTTCGCTTTGAGAGCCGTGAGGATGCCAAGGAAATCCGTTGCCTGGCCATTGGTGAATTGCTTGTCGACAATCTCCAGGCCGTTTGCCTTGGCCGATTGCTCGAACTGCTCCGCAATTCCCTGCCCGTACGCAGAACGGTCGTCGATGATGGCAACCATTTTTGCTTTCAATTCCTTTGCCGCAAAGTCGCCCATCGTTCCGCCAAGCTGGGAATCGCTGGCGCCGATCCGGAAAATGTTCTTGAAGCCTTGCTTCGTGATTGCGGGATTTGATGCAACAGGCAGGAGTGCAATTCCTGCATTGTTGTACACGCGAGACGCAGGAATCGCCACGCCCGAGTTGTACGGCCCCAGCACAGCGACGACGTTGCGGTCGATGAGGTTCTGCGCAACCTGAACGCCGGTCTTGGGATCGGCCTGATCGTCTTGCGACTCCAGTTTCAAAGTGACCTTCTTGCCCGCTATCAGCACCCCTTGTTTATTCAGTTCGTCGATGGCCATTCGCGCGCCATATTCATTGTCTTTGCCGTTTGCCGCTTGAGGCCCGGTTAGCGGAGCGGAGTGTCCGATCACGACGACTTCCTGTGCCATTGCCGGCAGCGTCAGAGTGACTGCTGTGCAGGCTGTCGCGCCAAGAGTAATGAATTTACGCATGCTTTGTCTCCAAACATTAGGTCGGTTTTATAGATACCCTGCCGTCTGTGCTTCTCAACTGAATAAAGCGTCGCCGGACCGTCGCATCGCGAATTCGCCGTTCTCTTGCGATGCGCCCGGCTCAGGTTCAATAAATCGCGTAGATCTTGCGAACGGGTTCCAGTACATCCCAGCGCCCCGTCCAACCGGGCGGCAAGATCACGAGATCTCCACCGGTGATCTCGGCCACTTCCCCTGTTGAATCGTCGGTGAGCCTGGCGCGGCCAGAAATGATGTATGTGAATTCGGTATCGGGGCGATTTATCACGGGCCAGCCGCCCCGCTGACATTCCCATATGCCCAGATTGCCAACCGCCTCGGGCGCAAGCGTCTTCACAGCAATCTGGGGATCGCCGCTATCGGCCCCGGCGCGCTGGCCGGCTGAAGCGAGTCGGTCCGAAGCAATATCGGCGGCTTTGACGATGGTGAATCTCGTCATGTGTTACTCCTTTTTCAATGCGCACCCGTCAGCTTTTCAAGGACTCGTGCTGTACGCGATGGCTGGTTGGTTACACGTTCTTCAAAATCACTGAAGCCCGCCGCTGTGAGACCGCCATTGACGCCGATCCAGCGAAAAGGCTCCGGCTCCCACGCCGGTGAGCGATGGTTGACAACAGGCAACTGATTGATCTCGTCGTCGCAATCGAGAATCAGATTGCGCAAGATGCGGCCGGCCAGGTTACTCGTTGCGACGCCGTCGCCTACGTAATTTCCGGCCCAGGCAATGCGCGCCCTTTTGTCCATGCTCACCGTCGGGCACCAGTCCCGCGACACGCCGAGCGCGCCGCCCCAGCGATGCGTGATGCGCGCATCGGCGAGGTCGGGGAAGAACTCGAGCATGGCAGCGTGGATGTTGGCATGCACCTTGTCGACCAGGTCATCCTCCGCTGTAATCCTGGAGCCGAAGCGATATGGCGCGCCGCGGCCGCCAAACACCAATCGGCCTTCCGCTGTCACCTGTCCATACACCCTCAGATGGCGCATGTCGTTGAATGCCAGCCGATGATCGAGCCTCAGCCGCTGGCGAAGCGCCTGAGGCAGGGGCTCCGTCGCCAGTACCAGGGAGTACAGCGGAATGACGGAGCGGCTGTTCTCCGGCAACTGGCAGGAAAATGCCTCGGTTGCTCGCACCACCGTACTCGCCTTGACGGCGGCATGCGCGGTAGTCACCTGTCCGGGCGCGATATCGAGCGCGGCCGTCTTTTCGAAAATGCGTGCACCCATCGCTTCTACGACGGCTGCCAGGCCGCGCACCAGTTTGCCGGGATGAATCAGCGCGCAATGCTCGGTGTAAAGACCGCCCAGCACCCGCTCCGCGCCGATCCGCGTCGAGGCTTCCTTCGCATCGAGCGCGCGCCATTGATCGGGCAATCCAAAGCGAACCGACGCATCGACCGAGGCCTGAATCCGATCGAACTGCGGCTGACTGCGTGCAAGAGAAAGAAAGCCTTGCTTCGCATAATCGGCCTCGATGCCTTCGAGGTCGAGCACGCGTCCAATCTCGTTGACTGTCTCGTTCATCGCGGTCTGCAAATGCAATGCGGCGGCGTGCGAATACATGTGCGCCACACGTTCGAGTGAAATCGGAAATATCGCCGACGCCCACCCTCCGTTGCGTCCCGAAGCACCGAAGCCAACTGCTTCGCGCTCCAGCAGGACAATCTTTAGCGATGGCTGTGCCTTCAGCAGGTAGTACGCAGTCCATAGTCCCGTATAACCTGCGCCGACGATCACGACATCGGCCTCTTCTTCGCGGTCCAGCATGTCCCGCGCGCGCGAGGGTTCGTGCCACAGCGGGCGGTTTGGAAGTTGCGTCAGTTCTTGTGCGGATGGCATCCGTCTCTCCTACCAATCCAGGTTCTCGTTATGCACGTCACGTGCGATTTGCCGCCGATGGTGTCGCTGCCCGCATCTGCTTGCGCTTGCCCTTGACGCAAAACATTGGGTAGGAAGCCACGATGACGATCAGTGCGATGACGCTTTGCAGAAGGCTGATCTGGGTCTTCGGATCCAGCGCCATGCTGACCAGAACCGCGACGATGGTGACGGTCACGAGAATAGGCAACCACGGATGGCCCCACATGCGCAGCTTAAGGACGTCGCGACGTTCCCATTCGCCCCGCAGCTTGAGTTGTGACAGACAGATCATCAGATAGACGAACAGAAACACCGCGCCCGACGAGTTGATCAGGAACAGGAACACCGTGTCAGGCCAGAGCGCCGCGATCACCACGCAGCCGTATCCGACGAGTGTCGAAGCGATGACGCCCCAGGCCGGCACGCCACGGCGATTGACACGACCCACCCACTTCGGCGCTTCATCGTTCGAACTCAGGACCAGCAACAGACGCGACGATGTATAGAGTCCAGCGTTGAGCACGGACAGCACGGCCACGAGAATGACAGCTGTCAATACGGTTGCGGCGCCCGGGATGCCGATCTTCTCGAGCGTCGCCACGAACGGCGATTTGCCCGGCACGATGTCTGTCCACGGCTGAGCGACGACGATGAAGAACGCAGAGAGAACGAAGAAGATCAGGATGCGGGCCATCACCGTGTTGACTGCGCGGCGAACGTTGCGCTCAGGGTGCTCGGATTCGGCCGCAGCAATGGTCGCGACTTCCACGCCAGTCATGGAGAAGATCACGACCACGACGCCCGTGAACAGCTTGCCCGCGCCCTTGGGAAAGAAGCCACCGTGTGCGGTCAGATTGGAGAATGTTGCTGTCGATCCTGGCCAGAGATGAAAAACGTAGGCGCCCGCGATGATCAGGAAAGCAGCAATGGCGACAATCTTGACGCCCGCGAACCAGTATTCAGCTTCGCCGAATGATTTGACGGACAACAGATTGAGCGCCGTCATCATCGCCATCAGCCCTAGTGAGATGATCCAGACGGGAATGGTGGGAAGCCATGCATGGATAGTCTGGCCGCCGACCACGGCCTCGAAGCCGACCACGATCACCCAGAAGTACCAGTACAGCCATCCCATTGCATAGCCGGCCACGTCGCCATAAGCGAGGCGCGCATAGTCGACGAACGAACCCTTCATGGGTTGTGCTGCTGCCATTTCGCCCAGCATGCGCATGATCAGCGCGACGATCAATCCCGTGATGGCATAGGTGATAAATGCGCCGGGTCCGGTCGACGCAATGACTGCGCTTGAGCCTACGAATAAACCTGCTCCAATCACACCTCCGAGGGCCAGCATGCTGATATGCCGGGTTTTCAGAGCGTGTTTTAGCCGCGGATCGAGCTCCGTCTGGATAGGCATCGGTTGTCTCCTGGAAACGAGTTTGTCTTTTGTCACCTCCATTAAAAGCAAAACGCACGGGCCGGGCTATGCGTAAATTGTCGTCCTGAACGACGGCTTTTGTACAAATGTATGACTATCCATCTGACGATTTCAAAGGCGAGCCAGACAACAGATTGGCGGCCTTTCCCGCCTGAAGGGCGAGCCACAGGCGGGTGATGCCGTCGGTGGTGGTCGGTTTGACGCCCGTCAGTTGCTCGATATGTTTCAGGCGGTAGACAAGCGTCTGACGATGGATCTCCAGGTCGAAGGCGGTGGATTTCCAGTTGCCGTCGTTCTCGAGAAACGTCGTCAACGTCGCGAGCAGGGTGGTACCGTGGACACGGTCATACTCGATCACAGGACCGAGATAGCGGCCGACCAGCGCGCTCGCTTCGGCAAGCGACCTCGGCATCGTGATATAGCCAGTGTCGATTTCTCCGTAGCGCACCAGACCCTTTCGGGCTTCATGTGCCTGTGCCAGCGCAAGGCGTGCCTGGCGCACGCTCTCGCGAAAGCCGGCAGCCTCCGTGACCGGGCCGCTGATGCCGAGCACGGTGCCGTCGCCCAGGCCGATTCGCAGGCATTCGAGCGTGCCGGCATGATCCTGAGCCAGCGCGAGCAGCACGTCGTCTTCGAGCAGCAAGGGCGTGCGGGTGTGCAAAGGTGGCGCGTGATGGATCTCGGCTACGCTCCAAGGTCCTCGCTTTCCGGGAGAGATCGCGAGCACGACGAGCGTGCCCGTCAACCCGCGGCGCTCCAGCATGGGACGGAAGGAAAACTCAGCCTCGCCCATCAACAGGCTGCGCAGGAGTGCTGCGCCTTGTTCCCGCAGGTGGTCGCGGTCGATCATCATTCGTTCCAGCTCGATCTCAAGCAGGCCGAGAAAAGAGCGCACCAGCAGCGGATCCTGTAGCGCTTGCGCGTCTCGACGATAAATGACCAGGTCCGCTCTCGCCCGTCCGCCGATAGCGACGCGTTCGACAAAGACTGGATCGCTCTCGACAGAAGACGGCAAGGGGCTCGAGGCAACGATGATCGCGCCGCTGCGGGCATCTTCGATTGCCAGCCCGAGTTGCAACCGGTCCGATAGAACGGTCAGTCGTCCGGCCATGTCGGGAACTTCGCGCAGTGCGGTCGCATAAGTCTCGAACAGTTGTTCGCTGGCTCTGAAACGGTCGCGTTGAGCTTGCAGCACACTCTCGATCACATGCTTGGACAACTGCACGAATTCAAGCTCGAAGCTCGCTTCCAGCACCGGGAACATAAGACGGTCTGCCGCTTTGAGCATCTCGCGCGACAATTCCGGCGCATCGGCCTGGCGTGCGACGACCAATGCACTGGCATTGCTGCGCGCCAGTTTCTCCAGCCAGACAATCTGGTCCGATGCATTGCGCGGCAGGCCAGCACCCGTCGTCATGACAAGATTGCCCGCCGCAATCCATCTCCAGGGATCGGGCAGATCGACGGCATGGGCCCACGTGATGGTCCGCGTCAGTCCAGACGAGCCAGCGAGCGCCGCCAGTCTCAGGGAAGGGGTATCAAGCAACTCCTGCACGGTAATCATCGATTGCACTTGGTCGGTAGATAGAGGAGATGATCTGAACGCCTTCAAGGATCCCGTCGCCCGTCGTCGGCATCCGTTGTGTCAGGCGGTCACTTTGAAGCATGCCAAGCCAGAACCCGTTAAGCATGACATAGCGGGGCTATGAGCCTAGGGTCATCATTAAGCGACGTTGAGGTCTCCTTGCATGCCCAATGGTCGGAATCGTCGGCGCTGTAGACTAGACCACAACTATAACGATTGACAACACTGTTCAACTAAGGGCTGCAAGGGGGCCGTGCAATCATGGCTTGTTAGGAACGTTTGTCGGGGAAGGTCCGCAAAAGTCCTCGCGCTGATGCGAGTGTGGACTATCGTGGGACAGGATATTGCAAAAAGTGGCGCGATGGACCCAACGCGGTAATGACTGGATCAGTCGATGAGGCGCACCCGCTCCGATCGAGAAACGGCGCTGGCTGCCTGGAGGAGAAATGAATCCGCCCCCGGTGGCCGCTTTTGGGTAGGGACGAGCTGCTGAAGCGGCTTCGCCTGGGCGAGCGTGAATGGCAGCGGTTGGCCGACATACGCCAACCGTTTCCTTGGCGCGCGAAGTCCGGCCGGCAATGCACCCAGCGGCGGACCCGGCCAACCATCAGGTGCGTTTAGCCAGATAGGCATCGACCAACTCGACCAGTCGGTCCCGCCCGAAGCTCCCGTCGTGTCCAGCGTGGACCACTTGCACAGGCAATTCACGCAAGCGCTTCATCGTGCGCACATAAGTCGGAATATCCGCACCGCCTATCTCATCCAGCAGCGGGCCATCGTAGATCGCATCGCCCGAGAACAGTGTGCCGGATGCCGCTTCCCATAGGCCGATGCTGCCCGGTGAGTGGCCGGGTAGATGCAGGACTTCAAAATGCCGGTTGCCGAGATCGACGATGTTCCCTTCCTTGACGATTTCCGTGACCGTTGCGGCACGCACACGATAATCGGATATTGAGTAATCAGCGCCAGGAAGGGCCGTGATCAGATCGCCGTCGAAAGGATAACCTGCTTCGCGGTACCGGCGAATTGCTTCGGCGCCCAATACCGACGCCAGAAGGGTGCCTGGTTCACGCGGCGAGCGCAGGTTATCTGCCTCCAACTCGTGAACCAGCGTGTGCTCGAACTCATGATGTCCGCCGATATGATCCGGGTGCGTATGCGTGGCAACAGCGGTGACGTCCTTCTGCAGCAGGTGTTTGGCAGCATCCAGCAGACTGACGATACCCATTCCTGTGTCGATCATCAGATCCCGGTCGCGTCCGCGCACATGCCAGATATTGCAGCGCATCAGCGGCACGACGTGGGGTTCCCAAAGCAGGGTAATGTCGTCGCTGATGCGTTTGAGTTCGAACCATCGGTCGGCAATCGGTAACTTGGTCATGTGGGGTCGCTCACGGTAAGAGCTGTTACTTTGACACACTCCGCATGCACTTCGAGAGCGTTGAGACTGGCATCGTCGATTTGGTGCGAGAGGCATAACAACCATCTGCCGGAGCAGTCTGTCGACCGATGGTTCGGATGCTTTCTCGCGGACAGGCCGCTCGTCAGCGCAGATCGCGAGTCAGTGCCTCTCGCCGGATACGGGGTGTCGCGGCCGACTGTCATCGACCCTCAACAGCCACTCATCTGCGTCAGTGCATCTCACCCGCGGTGCGGGCTGAGTCAAGCGGTATCATCTCGGGCTGCTGGCCTTAACCCCTAAAGGACGTAACCGTGAAGAAATACCTCCTCGTCACATCCCTGTTGGCGGCTATGGCGCTGGCCGCATGCAGCAAGGGCAGCGATGAATCTGCTGCGCCCGACGCTGCCGCAGCCTCGAGCGCTGCTGCGAGCGAAGCCCCGGCAGCCTCAGCCGCCTCGGGTCCTGCCGCTGAGGCTGCTTCGGCTCCTGCGGCTGCTGCTCCGGGCGCAGGCGCTTCGACAGCCGCTCCGGTGCAAGCTGGCGGACATGCAGGTTTGCCGTCCGGTGTGCCGCACGGCGCAAGCCAGTAAAGCCGTCAGCCAGGTCTGGTACGAAAACGTACCGGCCGACGGCCAGTTTCTCGCCTGATATCACCGGCGACATCTGTTGAGCTCGTTTTCTAAACAACTGTGGGCAAACCATTATGGAAAACTTTTTATACGCCCACCTGTTAGACAGGTTCAACGAATATCTGAATGTTAAAGGGCAACCATTCGGGCAATTAAACAAGCCCTATTTTGGAATTAGTGATGGACGCGAAGGAGTCCAATGGAATCTTGCGATATACCCGAAGGAAGTGACAGCACGTGTAGGAGTCAATCTCGAGGGCAAGCAATACCGCGGTTGGCCGATTGCTACGCTAATAACATCCGAACTGGACATCCCGGCGTTACTACGACTCGTACCCGATCTGCGCGACCCTCAGAACATCACCCTACGATTTACTCGCGATGCGTGGCAGGTAACTTCGAGGCCGGAGATCCAGGAGAAGTATCTAGGTGGACGTGAGTTTTGCCTGTCCGAACTTACCGAGGATCTATGGCATACGATACTCACCGAAGCCCTCGGCTGCCTCGACAAGGACCGGAGATATCGTGGCCGAGGTAGCCAGGCGGTGACCTTAGTGAGAAAGGTTGGGCCGGATCCCGATTCGAGGATTATGGAGGTTACGCCTCACCTCACTATATCGACTCCAATTGATCCATCACGCGACTCGGGCGAAGATTTGTCATCTGCAATCGAGCGCCTAAAGCCCGTCCATGAATGGGCCTCGAAGGTGAGCGGCGAGTAGGGATTGGCGTTTGAAGAAAATCGCCAACCAGAATGTCACCAAGGCCAAGGACGGCAGCGTCTAAAAGTTCGGCACCTCGTTTACAGCACCTTCCCAGAACAAAAACAAAAATGCGTTCAGCGCTTAACTGAACGGGATTTGTCCCCGCGCCCCTTTTGGGCGGGCAAAAAAGCCCGTTTGCATCCCGATAAAATCAAAACCTTACATGGGGGGCTTTTGAACAGGGCTAATGCTGTGAAAAGCGATGGAGGTGGAGTCCGCGCACCTGATGGAGGTCACACACGACGGGTGAACGGGAGATGAGACGCCACCCGTCTGCGAACGTCGCTGGGATCTCCCTGCACCATCGATTGTCGCTCTCTCCCCTCTGCCGATCTGAAGCTCCCGCGCAGATCGGCTGCCGCGGCAGCCACACCGGCCTTCGTCACAGTACCATCGTCGCTACGCGCTCAACCGATACTACTCTCCTCCCTCCGCATACTCATCCAGCACGGAATCCGAGAAAAGAGCAAGATGTTTGTTTAAACGTGATGGACGCCGCCGGCGCCATGCCCGTTGTATCAGTCTCGTAGGGTTGCTCGCCTAAACTCCAGGGATGACAGAACTGGGCTTAACCGGGTGCAGTACGCAACAGGAGGTCATCGTGAAATCGGTCATTTTCGCAGTCGCCGCCACTTCCGCTTTCGCCGTATCGCTGGCGGCATTCGCCCAGTCGGACACGGCGCCCCGCACACGCGCCGAGGTGCGCGCCGAACTCCAGCAAATAGAACAGGCCGGCTACAACCCCGCGGCGGGTAAAGACAGGAACTATCCGCAGGATATTCAGGCGGCTGAAAGACGCCTCTCATACGGCGGCGTAAAGAGTGGATCATCGGCATCAGGATCGCCCGCGATCGCACCGGCCGATTCCTCGGACAACAAGGCCATCAAGCCGTAAGTGACGGGGCCCTTTCGCTTCTGCGGCCCCGGTCGGCAGGCCCAAGTGAGCCCGTCAGGTTTGCTTACAAGTGTGAAGCGACCGTTCGAGCGTCTGGCGCGCGCACATGCACTGGTGTCGAAAACTGGCCGGGTGCAGTCCCCATGCAATCCGCGTACACCGCCTGAAGCTCGCAAGTCGGCGACCGGCAGCAAGCGACCCTCTACGGACGTAGAACCCGGCGATACCTATGCGACCGCATTGAGCAGTACAACGCTCATCCCGTTATCTGCAGCGGCCGCCACATTCCGGGCCGGGGCGGGCCACAATGATCACTGGTGGGCTGTTGAAGCGGCAATGCCAGGCTTTAACACAATCAACACCAGCTCGTGAACAGCAGCCGGGTGGAGCGTATCGACGCGCCGGTCTCAGCGGCACACATCCAGCAAACCGTGTCACCAGGATCGATACGCGAGCCACCGATGGAGCCGGCCTGCAAAACCATGCGAGGCGGTTCGTCAACGCAATCGCTTACTGACCGAAGTAAATCGGCTGCAAGCCGGTAACAGGCGCGGGTGCACCAGACGCTGACGTCCCGCTGACCACACCACCGTAACTGCTTGCGCCGTTCTGCGCCGCGACGCGCGCTTCGGCAGCCTGGATATCAGCAGGATAGTTTGTATTGTCGCCGTCACCGACGTGATAGCCAGCCTGTTCGAGCTGGATGAGATCGGCGCGGACTTGTTCACGTGTCACGGTGCTGTTCGCTTGTGCGAACGAAATAACCGGAGTAGCCAAGACAGTAAGGATAACGACAGTTTGCACAAGGAATTTCATGATGAGCTACCTCCAACGATTGCGACCAGGGTGCGACAAGCCTCCTTATATGCAGCCGGCGTCAACGACCCATCGATGCAGTGAAGCACGAGGCGTTCAAGAGCGCTAACCGCACATCGGACTGACCCCAGCGGTAGGGGAACCGCCCCGTAACGCGAGTCCGAGCGGTGCCAAAGCAAGCCGTTTCACTTCGCTGATTTCCTCCTGTATCGAATGAGGCCCGGCTCAAAGCGAGCCTCTTTGCCTTGCGCACAGGACCGAGTCGAACACATGGCAACGGTCCGCGGTTGAGAGCGGCTACAGCGTTGGAATCACACCCGGAGACTGCAGCACGTGGCTCTCTACGCGTTTGACGCCGGGCACACCCTCGGCGGCGATGCGGATCGCGCGCCTTTCCTCGTCGGACTCGCTCACACCCCACAGATGGGCGACGCCGTCCTTGACGAGAACGCTCTGTTTTGGCAGCCCCCAGCGCTGTCCGTGCATTTCGCGAACGATCGCGTCGCGCAGGCTCGCATCGTCATGCGCTTGCCCGTCCACGCGCGGTTCGACGTTCGCGAGCGCGCGAATCAGGTTTCCCCGGCACACGATGCCGACCAGCTTGCCGTCCTTCATCACCGGCACGCGTTTGAGGTGCCGACGCTCCATGAGATCTGCAATCTGCTGGAGGGGCATGTCTTCAGCGATCGAAATCACCTGGTCGCACATGACGTCGCCCACGAGTCGACCGTGCTCCTTCACATACCGCGCAGCCTGGTCACGAGGCGACGACGCAAGAATTTCGAGCCACCACGGGCGCTTGCTGCTCCCTGTACCGTTCTCTACGCGATGCAGCAGGTCGCGATGACTGACAATGCCCACTACCTGTCCGTTCGCATCGACAACCGGCATACCGCCGATATGGTTGTCGACAAACAGTTTTGCAGCGTCGTGGATCGTCATGTCCGGTCTGGCGGTGACGACGGAGGGAGTCATGACGTCGAATGCGCGCATGATTGTTCCTTCGGCATTCCGCGGCGGGTCCCGTTCTGTTGCACCCGTCGCACGGTTTCGGCAGACGCACCGGAGGCAGACCGCTCGGTGCTGGGCACTTACGACTGTATTCGCCGACCCCATGCGCGTGAATAAGGCGCCCGTCTTAAAAGAGGCTAGGGGATTGCCTGATTAAGTGGGCGGGCACAGCCTTATTGGCTCTCGATCCACTGAATTGCGAACCGCGTCAGCTCCTTGCCGTTACGGATGTTCAGCTTTTCTCTGATATTGGCCTGGTGCGCTTCGATGGTCTTCACGCTCCGGCTCAGCTTCTCCGCAATTTCACGGGTGCTGAAGCCGAGGCCGATCAGGTGTAGGACTTCGAATTCCCGTTCCGACAGTCTCGCAATCGGGCCCTCGGGCTTTTTGTGAGGTACGGCAAGCGCCCGCGCGAGCTTCTCATGCATGGCAGCACTCATGTAAATATTGCCCGCCAGCACTTCGCGGATGGCGCTCACGACATGCTCAGTGGCCTCGAGTTTCATCAGGTACCCGTTTGCCCCGGACCGCAGGGCGCGTTCGGCAAAGAGGCTTTCGTCATGCATGCTGAGGACGAGGATTCCCAAATCTGGATAGCGGTGACGCAGAGTCTTGACAAGTTCGAGGCCGGAGTCCGTTTGCAGGCTAATGTCCACAATGGCCATGTCGGGCTGGCAGTCCATCGCCGCGAGCGCCTCTTCGGTGCTGCCCGCTGCACAGCAGACGTGCAGACCTTCTTGCAGATTGAGCAAAAGCGTCATCCCGTCCCGGATGATGGGGTGATCATCCACGATGAGGATTTGCGTCGCACGGCCTGGGCTAGCGCATTTGCTGTGCATGGCCGGAATCCTCCGGTAGCGGATAACTGATGGCGACGGTGGTGCCGCCCAGGCCGTTGCGGGTCACGGTGCAGGAGCCGCCCAGCAGGCTTGCCCGGTGACGCAGGCTGTGCAGTCCAAGACCCGCGGCACGCTCCATTTCTTCCGGGCCGATGCCTACCCCGTCGTCACTGATGGAAAGTGTCTGCAGACCGCCCGCCCGCTCGAGGTCAACCCAGATGTGGTGGCCGTGACAATATTTCAGCGCGTTGTTGATGGCTTCCTGTGCTGCACGGTACCTGCAGCAGCGGGTCGAGCAAGTCCATTTCAGAAGGGCCGCTGCGTACCCAGCGAGCGGCACCAGGCCACCTTCTAGCAGCGCGGTCGTGCCGACCAGCCCACTGATTGCCGTACTCATCACCGCAGCCAGACCGATGAGGGCCAACACGTCATTGACGCGGCCAAGGTCACCTGGAATCGGGTCACGCGGTTCAGCAATACGGCTGCCGTCAACGGTCCAACCATGGACCCGATGCCTATCAGCGCGGCCACGACTGGAGGCACGCCCCCCACATGTTGGCCAGGAAAGAGCCAACGGCAATTCCCGGGGCAACTTCGATGCCCAGAGCGAGCAGCGCAACGAGAGCGATGCCGCTGGAGGGCCATACAAGAGAGATTGCGCCGCCCACTACCGCATAGGAAAGTCCTAGCTTCGCACCTGCGAAATACGCCACTGCAACAATTCCGGTGTGCAGGATGAGGCTGAACCTGGAATTGTCCCGAATGGTGGCCATTGTTCGCGTCAAATACGGAAGCCGGAGTGCGAATCCGCTACGTGCTACCTACGCGTGAACGTGGGGGAGTCGCCCGTCTGTCAGTGAGTCACCTGGCGATTGTTCCCCTCCTGACTTCTTGATTGTGCTGGCAGCCACCGCGTTAATCAAACACTACACAGCGCGCCGCGTGCGTGAAGTACTTCAATTTTCGGTAGAAGCCCGATGACGGTCACCAACGCCGCAAGCATTGAACCGCTAATGTCTTCAGGGCGCAATCCGGTCACAGCTCCCCTTTCAACAACGTCAAGTTCTACGCTCGATGGTGCGTGCACGACGACCTTCGCTCAAGCCGTGGTTCGCCGTCGCATCGATGCGCAAAGCCCGATCGCTGACGGCACTAGCCAACTGGGTGATCCTTAGTGAGGATGCAGCGGTCGCTCCAGGATGGCTAAGATCAAGCGAACGAATGTCTCCCTTTGGGCCGCATTGAGACTTATCCATTGCGCGCGGCACCAGACGGCCACCGGCTCGTGTTCCAACTGCCAGCCGACGGCGGTGAAACGTGCAAGTCGCTCCTCGAACCGGCCATCGCCGGTGACAACTTTACTTCGCGCGGTCGAAACCCTTGTCTTGCGAGACTCCCCCGTCCTCGGTCAGTCTCGTGGTCGCGAATTGACCATAACGGTGAGAGTTCTAATACGGTCTACGCCAGTCGTGCTTATTCGGCGAACAGGTCTGGACCGAACACTTCGTAGTGAATGCGAGCGTCATGGATGCTGAGCTCCTTCAGCGCGTCATGTTGCATGCGCATAAAGGGGATCGGTCCGCAGATATAGTAGTCGGCGTCCGGCAACAGGATTGAATTCTTGATCAGATTGACGTCGACGAAGCCTGCGTGATCGTAGTCACGGCCCTGAGTATCCTGAGGTAGCGGCTCGTCATAAAACACAATCAGGTGAAAATTGGCATGCGCCGCGGCTGTCTCGCGCAGCCGGTCACGCATGGCATGCACTGCGCCGTTGCGAGCACCGTGGACAAATACCACCTGCCGCTGAGGATCCTGTATGGCTTTCTTGAGCATGCTGATCATCGGCGTCAGCCCCACGCCTCCGCTGATCAGCACGATAGGCGTGCTGGCGCTCACATCGATATGAAAACTGCCATATGGCGCGGCCAGCCTGACCTCGTCTCCGACGTTGACGTGATCGTGCAACAGGCAGGAGACATAGCCTGGCGGGTGCGCACCGCCGCTCTCGCGTTTGACCGAGATGCGATAGCTGCGTCCGTTTGGCACATCCGAGAGGCTGTACTGCCGAATCTGCTGCAAACCCAGAGCCGGCACGTTCACGGCGATACTGGTGTATTGCCCGGGTTCGAAGTTGGCGACGGGTCCGCCATCGGCCGGTTCAAAAACAAAGGAGGTGATGACGCTGCTTTCCGGCCGCTTCTCGCGAACAACGAAGGTGCGCCACCCGGTCCAGCCGCCCAGCCTCTCCGCTGAGCCTTCGTACAACTCACACTCCATGCCCATCAGCATGTCTGCCAGGTTGCTGTAGGCCTGTGCCCAAGCGGAAACAATATCCTCGGTCGCCGCGGTCCCGAGCACGTCCTTGATGGCGCCAAGCAGGTGCTCGCCGACGATCGGATAGTGCTCCGGCATGACGCCGAGGCTCGCATGCTTGTTGGCGATGTTTTTCAGTACTGCCGTCAGGCTCGCGGGATCCTCGATATTCTCCGCGTAGGCATAGACGGCACGCGCCAGCGCCTGCTGTTGCTGCCCCTGTTCCTGATGCGCCATGTTGAACACATTCTTCAGTTCAGGGTGGGTCTCGAACAGGCGCTGATAGAAGCGCTGGATGACGGCGTAGCCATATTCGGCCAGAACGGGCGCGGTGGCCTTCACGATGTCCTTCGTTCGCTGCGTCAGCATAACCGGGCTCCTTCACAACGCCGGGGAGCGTCCCCGCCTTAGCTCAAGTCTATACAACGACGGCGCGTTTGATGATACCGAGTCGGCCCGGCTCGAGCCAAAAGCGGCGGCCTAGAGCAGACTGGCATCGGTTGACGATATCTCCGTTGAACACGTCGGGGGACGAACGTGTGCCTGATCGAACCAGATGAACACAAGGATTTTTCGCGACCCTGCAGCGCAACGGATTGGCAGAAGGAGATTTCGATCTTCGGGGGACATCGAGCACGGTTACCGGCCTGCGCTCAGTTCCTGCTGTCGCCGCACTCGCGCGTCTTCCTCAAGACGTGTCGCTTCGAGTTCCTGCAGCACGCCGTCGAGGTCCACAGGTCGCGTGTCGACTTCGATGCGACCGGTCAGTTCGGCATCGACATGCAGCCGCCCTGCTTCGAAGAGCGCCCAGATCTCCGTGCCATAACTCGCGGTGAGTATTTGCGGTGCAAACCGTCCGAAGTACGCGGCCAGGTTGTCGACGTCTCGCTTGAGCATCGAGGCGGCTTCGTTGTTGCCGGCTGCGTCGACCGCCTGTGGCAGATCAATGATCACCGGTCCGTCCGCTGCCAGCAGGATGTTGTATTCCGACAGGTCGCCGTGAACTACGCCCGCGCAGAGCATGCGGACAACCTGGTTCAGCAGCAGCGCGTGCAGTTCGAGGGCGCGGGCTTCCGTCAGATCGACGTCGTTGAGTCGTGGTGCGACGTCGCCTACCTCGTCGATCACCAGTTCCATCAGCAACACGCCGTCGGTACAAATATAGGGCTGCGGCACGCGCACACCTGCGTTGGCGAGCCGGAACAGCGCGTCCACTTCGGCGTTCTGCCATGACGCTTCCTGCATCTGACGGCCGTAGCGCGTACCTTTTTCCATCGCCCGCAACTGCCGGCTGTTCTTGACCTTGCGACCGTCCCGATACGATGCGGCTTGCCGAAAACTGCGCTGCTTCGCGTCCTTGTAGACCTTGGCGCAACGCGTCGATTCGCCGCTGCGCACGACATAGACTGTTGCCTCCTTGCCGCTCATCAACTGGCCAATGACTTCGTCGATAAGTCCTTCTTCGAGAAGCGGTGCAAGTCGTTTGGGTATTTTCATGCGATCGTCGGCCGCAGTTCGTGGAACGTGCATTCCACGCGCGCGGATGGCGAACGCCCCACTACCGTATGCGCGACCAACAAACCGATGAATCGAGAAGCCGGTGCCGGCGGCCGTAAGCTTGCTGCGTGGGAGATGGATGGAGTCATGCCGGATTATAAAGGGTGACCGCGGACGAGCCGGCGCAAATCTTCTGGCGACTGCGTAGATGTGCATTGCGCCGCCGTTCCAGACCGCTCCCGGCCTGGCATGACGGGCAGTGGTCCACTTCCACAAAAGACTGCGGGATCACGTCTGTCTTGGCGACGATTGGCGGATACCTGGAAAGCGGCATACCATGCAGATTGAACCGCTGGATCCGCTCAAAGGACAAAGCCGTCGTGGCAATGATTCTTTGAGGCTTGCGTTGAATGCACCATACGCATGTTTGTACGCTGTTACCTCAGCATGCTGCCCTGGATCGTTGACGGAATCGCTAATGGCGGCATGGGTCTCGCCAGTTCCCAATGGTCGCCCGTGTCATGTGGGTGGAGAATCTGTCTGGAGATGCCCGTTCGCCTAACCAGCCGGGAAGCTGCCAATCTCTCGCTATCGATTCGTCAAATCGTGCAGGAGTGCATGGGCCGTACGCACATCGGCTAGTCCGCTTCGTTCCCTGATGCTTTCACACGCGGGCTGCAGCACCGCATATGCATCTTCAATGTCACCTGAATCCGCCAACTGGCGCGCAAGGCTGATCGCCGCCCGAAGACGCGGAAGCCCTGCGCCCTGCCTTCGCGCAACCGTGATCGCCTCGCGCAAGGAGGCGAGTGCTTCTTCCCGCCGCGCGTGGGATAAGGCGACGAGCAATTCCGCCTTTACGCGCAGCATTTCCGATAGCTGGAAGCGTCCGCCATGCTGATCGACTGCGGCAAGCGCCCGATCGATCTCGTTGAGTCCGGCCGCCGGTTCGCCCGCCCGGCCCAGGGCTTCGCCAAGCAATGCGTTGAAATACGGCAGCCCCATTTCCGCACCCGTTGCGCTAATTGCCGCGATGCCTTCTCGCATTCGTTCTATGCCTTCGTCGAGATCCCCGAGTTGCGCCAGCGACCAGCCCAACTGGAATGTCCCCTGCGACAACAGTAGAGGCAACACGTACTCCTCGCATACCGCGATTTCCCGCTCTGCCCACTGTCTGGCCAGTTCTGGCTCGCCGCGCAGCATGTGGGCAAAGCTGCATGTCCAGTATGCAAGCGCAGTCGTGAGTGGATGACCGAGATCTTGTGCGAGTTCGAGCGCATCGTCACAAGTCGAAAGTGACTTGTCCGGATACCCGTGCAGGCACTGCACCAGCGCGGTGAAGCACCGGCAGCAGACACCCGGATCGTGTCCGGAGTATTTGAATGCCAGCGCGTGATCCCGCTCCCGCTCGTAGATTGCCTTCCCTCGTGAACTGTGAAACTCCGCCGCGGCGTATTCGCCCATGAAAAAGCTGTTCGTCCAGAACAGATGGTGCGTCTCGAGATGCATTCCGTGGTCATGTGAGCCCGCCGTCAGCGCCGCGCAGCGATTGCCGAGCTGGCGGGCGATTTCAGACTCGCCGCGGATCATTCGATACTGACCTTCGCCTCGCAGCACCGTGAATAGTTCACCCTCGTCTCCAAGCTCCTCGCACAGCACTCTCGCTTGCGTATACGCGTCCAGTACCTCTTTGGCCGCCCAGCCCTTCGCCGCCATCATGGTTACGCCGAGGACCTTCTGATAATCGAGTTCGTGCCTGAGCAGCGCCGGCGTGCGAGGCAACGTATTGATTATTTCGAGCCCTCTGTGCAGGTACTCTGTCGCCGGCTGATACGCCGACCGTTGAAGCGCTTTGCCTGCGGACCGGTAGAGATAATGAAGCGCCTTGTCCCATAGTTCGCCAGCAAGCGCGTGATGCGCGAGCTGCTCGACATGCTCGTCGAGACGCTGCGCGTGAAGCCGCTCGATGACTTCCACAAGCTGTACATGCATCGAACGCCGTCGCTCCTTGAGCACGCTTGCGTAGGCGACACGATGTGTCAGCGCATGCTTGAAGGTGTATTTCTGGTGCGGCAACAAGCGCGTCTGATAGACGAATTCTGCCGCCTGCAGATCACCCAGCAGATCGAGCAGCTGTTCGCGGTCGAGATCGGCAACCTGCTGAAGAAGATCGACAGGAAACTCGTCACCGATCACAGCCGCCATCTGCAGCAGGGTTTTCTGCTGCGCGGACAGCCGGTCGATCCGCGAGGCGAGGACGGCATGCACGGTCGATGGAATCTCGAACGTCTTGATGGTTTGAACCATCCGGTAGGCCCCCGTCCGGCCGATCAATGCACCCGCATCGGCCAGCGCACGAACCGACTCCTCGAGGAAAAGCGGCGTGCGTCCCGTGCGCTCGATCAGGCGCCGTCGAAGCGCTGAAAGCAGAGCGTCGTCGCCGAGCAGCGATCGCAGGAACAGTTCCGCGCTTTCGGCGTCGAGACTTTCCAGGCGCAGTTGGGAAAAATAGCTCTTGCCGAACCATGCGTGCCGATATTCGGGTCGATGGGTCACGATCAACAACACACGCGAAGCGGCGATAAAGTCGACGAGATGATCGAGCACCACCTGGGTGCCGTCATCGCTCCAATGCAGATCCTCGACAACGAGTATCAACGGACGCTTCTCACTCGCACGGATCACAAGAGAGACGATCGCTTCAAGCGTGCGCTTGCGTTTTTGCGGTGGACTCGCCATCTCCCATTGCGGATCTTCCGGCGGCAGGTCGAGAAGGGCTGTCAGCGGGGCGCGCATCGATGCGAGTGCCGGGTCGATGGCATCGACGCCGCGATGAAGCCGGTCGGCCGCCTCAGCCAGGGTATCGCGCTCGCCAATGCCGAACCATGTCCGCAGCAGATTGGCGAGCGGCAGATAGATCGCGCTCGTGTCGAGCGAGGACGTGCCCGTCTCGAGTCTCGTCCAACTGGTCGCGTGTGCCGAGTTGACAAACTCATGCACGAGACGGGACTTGCCCACGCCCGGCTCGCCAACGATCGCGCACACCTGGCCAGCGCCACGTCCGGCGCGTTCGAGCATGCCCTGCAAAGTGGCCAGCTCCGCATCGCGGCCGACAAAACGTGTCAGTTCGCGAACCGTGCGTGCATTCCAGCGAAGGCGGAGCGCGGACTTTGTACGCAGGATGAAAATCTCGACGGGAGCAGAGGTCGCCCCGGAAAGCAGCCTTACCTGACGATCCGACAGTTCGATAAAGCCTTCGGCACAGCGCACAGTATCGGCGCTCACACCGATTTCTCCGGCAGACAGTGCGGCATCGATCCGGTTCGCCAACTGCGGTACGGAGCCAAGCGCGTCATAGTGCTGCGAACGGTTGTCGCCGATCGTGCGGACGACGGCCTCGCCCGAATGTACGCCGATCCGCGCATCAAGATGCCGGCCCGTGAGGGCAGGAATGCCTTCGCGCATCGCGAACGCAGCATAACAAGCCCGCACCGCGTGGTCCTCTTGTGCGACTGGGGCGCCGAACAGGGCAGTCACGCCATCGCATCTGAACTGGGTCACCCGGCCGCCAAAACGGTGAACGGCATCGACCATTGCCTTCAGCACAGGGTCGAACTGCTCGAGCGCCGTCTCGGGATCCGTATCGCTGACAGGCTCGCGCACGCGCGCGCAGAGCACGCTCACCTGCTTGCGCTCCGCCGGCAAGACAGTTGAGATGTCCGCTGCGCACTCAGCGCGCGATGCGCTCCCGCTCTGCACGGCGCCCGGTCCAGCAAACGCGGCGCTCGCGGCAGGCTCGCTATGTCTGCCTGAATCGTGATGGATCTGGCTAGCAAGACGTTGCGTTTCCTCGGCAGGCGCAATGCCGAGTTCAGTATTGAGCACGCGGACGCACTCCTGATATTGCCGAACAGCAGCGTCGCGACGTCCCGTGCGCAAATACAGTCGTATGAGCGCCGCGTGAGCCCATTCGAGCAGCGGGTCCAAAGCCAGCACTCTACTGGCCACGGAAATCGCGCGATCGAGTTCCCCAGATTGTTCCCAATGGGAGACAAGTTCGGCGAATACCTCCACAGCGCGCTCATGAAACCAGCGGCGCTCGACGGTCATCCACTGTTCGAAAGGTTCTTCGCGAAGGCCAAAACCATCGAAGAGCACGCCTCGATAGAGCGCGACGGCCTTCGCCATTGAATCGTGAGACGGCTCATTCGCAAGGTGGGCGAACTGTAGCGCGTCGACTTCCACGAGATGTGAGTCGAGCCAGACAGCGTCTGCCTCCGCATTCAACAGCGGGGGCGCGTCCGGTAGCGTCCTGCGTAAGCTCGACAGTGTTTGCCGCAAACTGGCTCTTGCCTGTTCTTCCGCACTGCGCTCCCAGAACACGCTCGCCAGTTGCTCCCGGGAGCGCAGCATGCCCGGCGATAGCGCAAGGTAAGCCAGGATGGCTTTGCTTTTCCTCGTGGGAAAGTCCAAAGGCACAAGCTTCCCAACAAGTCTTATGTGCAAGCCACCGAAAACTTCGATCATGAGCCGGGTCATGTCGTGCGTCAGCTGAAGTTTTAGCCTTCAAATAGTTTACTCTCCGGTACGCGACATTCGGGCAAGCCACGCGGACTTCTCGCCCCTTCCATTGCAAGTCTCCTTTTTTACGGTGTTTTTACGCGGCCCGGCACGCTCTTCACGATCCAATGACGTCCGGCAACGATAGTTGGATCGTGGCGATGCCCTACGCCCGACGCGGCGAGGGAAGCCACTGGACGTATGAGGTATCCGTGAATCACGATGGAAGGAGATGTTTCAAATGGAAACCATGACTAACGGGCATCAGCTCGAGGCTGACCGCTACGCGAAATGCATCGCTGCGTCGAAGCGCGTTCGCTGGGATATCGACCGCGACGTGATTCGCGGCCGACACTTTGATTTCACGAAGAAGTTCTTGCCGGACGCTCTGTCGAAGGTCGATTCTCTCGGCTTTCTCGACTCCGACGAGCAGCGCCTGCTTAGTCAGATTCAGGGCCGCACGTACGCGAACATGTTTGGTCTCGTCGAACGCTTTATTGCAGCAAAGGTAATCGATATGAGCGGCCCATACCGTCTCGGCGACCAAAGCGCGCTCGAAGCGCTCGTCCGGTTTGGCGATGAGGAAATCAAGCATCAGGAACTGTTTCGCCGCATCGAACAGATGTGCGCCGAAGGTATGCCGTCCGGCTACACGTTCTTGCCGGAGGCAAACAGCGTGGCCTCGTTCGTGCTTGCGAAGTCCACTTGGGCAGTGATGGCGCTGACGTGTCATATCGAACTTTTCGTGCTTGCGCACTACCGGGGCAGTATCGATATGGATTCGAATTCGTCTGAATTATGGAAGGATGTATTTCTCTACCACTGGCGAGAGGAATCACAGCATGCGATTCTCGACGAACTCGAATGGCGACGTGAAGACGCAAGACTTTCGCCTGAAGAGCGCGACGAGGCGGTCGACGATCTGATCGAACTGGTCGCCGCCGTTGACGGCATCGTGCAGACGCAGGCTGACGCGGACGCTGATTACTTTGCAATGGTCTGCGGACGATCGCTGTCGATGGCCGACAAAGAATCCGTACGCGCGAGTCTGCTTGCAGCGTACAGGTGGCAATACATCATTTCGGGGGTGCAGGAACCCCGCTTCGGTCAGATCCTCAGCGGCCTGATCACCGGAAACCAGATGTCTCGAATCGAAACTGCTCTGGCACCGATCACGAGTTAGCGCACACGACAGTGCTGGCCGCAAGCTGCACCGCTTCGGCCGGCATTTAGCTGTTGTCGGAATCGGACCAAAGCACGAGAGATCCTCCTGCGTGAGATTCAGGTCGAGCAAGCCGCGCATGCGACGCTCGCGTTCACGTGCAGGTTGATGGCTGTTTTCCGCTCGGTTATCAAGCCGGGCTACAGCTTTGACGAAGACGTGCTTCACCATATCGCAGCCAGAACTTGTTTGATCAGTGCGGGCATGCTTCAGCAAATCTTCAGCGGATCTGACTATAACGGTTGATGCGACCTGTATTACCTGCCGGGAATCTTCTTGCGCAGCGCGTTGCGGGCTATATCTCGAATCGGCTCTGTTCGATTGACGGTTTGATGGTCAACGACCTGACGGCTGTTGAACGCTCATAGACCAGCTTTCATTTTTTTGCTCCCCTTCGCCGTGAGTCTTCAATCAGACGGGTGGTAACGGAATAGCCGTGGAAGAAGGCTATTTTCTGATGCTCAAGCCATTGCCGGCCGGCTCACACACGATTCACTAATGGTGGCGAGTTCGATATTCCTGCTGGACGACCGCTTCCCCTTTCGATACTGGTCCTGTTGCTCGGGACGCACGACTCTTTCGAGGTTGCTGAATAGCAAAAGACGGTTGCTGGCGCTGACCATGTCGATGCGCCTGCTCAGGCATACGAAAAAGTGGGCGCGGCCATTCAGACGCTGAGGAGGAGGTCATGCTGTATCAGGAGCAGCTAATAAGCGCATGCGTGATCGCGGCCCTCGATACCGCTGCCGACATGGGCGGCTCCCTACTTGCAATGCGCCTGCGTAATGCACCCACGCTTCGTACTTGAATATTCGTGAATCGACCCACCGGCGTGTTCAGCGCGGCCGTAGGCGAGAGACGGCGGGGCAGCGACATTGCGATAAGTTTTCTATCATGAGCCAGTGGGCTACGAAAACGTTGCTATCCACGCGGCCGACAAATCGGACCATCGGACGAGCGGTCGGACGCGGTGTTGGCATGCTTTTTGGTCAGACCTCAATGTTGGCGCGAGACATGCAGACGATCGCAATGGCCGCCGCGAGTCTGCTTGCGGTCGCAAAGCTCAAGCGATCCCGTCAAGTACCAACCGTTTGCAGAGGTCTGGCATAAGGACTTCTGAAAATCGGCGTGCCTGGGCGAATGCGGCTTGCGCAGCAGCTTGGCCGGTCGGGTTCTAGCTGGCAAGCGTAAGCAGTTCCTCGTTGAACAGGAACTGCGCATGAAATACCCCGGGTGCCTGCGACGGAGTACATGGCCCGCCCCGCCACGGCTGGCAAGGAGGTCGAGATGTCTCACGAACTCTACATCCAGGTACTTAGCGCGATGTTCCTGTTCTGGAATGGGGCGCGCATCCTGACGTACCTTCCGACCATCGGCAAACTCCTCGCCAGCGAAGCAGACGTGCGCAGCCACAGTCTGCTCAGTTGGGGTAGTTGGGCTATCAGCAATGGCACGTTCGCACTCATGCTCCTCGAAATGAGCCGGGGAATTCCAAACGGGATGTTCTGGATGAATCTGGCCAATACGCTGATGTGCGTGATCGTTTCGGTCATCATTCTCTTCAGGAGGTTCCCTCGGCTGCATACAAGTGTGAGCAAAGTCGATCGAAAGATCACGCGAAATGAGTCGAGGGCTGGCGCCATGTCCCTGCAGCCGGGGTTGCTGCATCGGCGTGCAGGTAGCCTTGCTGTCGGCGCCAATCTTGCTGTTGATCCAGTGCCGGCCGCACCGACTACGTGGTTTGGACGCCCCGAGCTTTGGGTTGCGTGGACGAGCGCATTGGCCTTCGGGGTCGCAGGTGCCATTACGCTTGATGTCTGGCCCAACCATCATGATCAGAGCGCCTACGACGTATCCAAGGCCAGCACCGAGGTGCACGGGACAATCGAACCGGTATCGCCGACACAACAAGTGTCCTCGTCGGGTCCGGTCACGCCATCAACCACACCTTCTGCTCGCGCAATCGCCCATACCGAACTCGCCACTCCTTCGCCTTCCACTTCGTTCGAGCGCCGCGCGGCACCTTCCCGGGGTTCTGCTGCAGGGCGGCCAGTTGCAGGGCGGCCTGGCAAAGCGGGCGGCGGCGTGCCCCAAAATCGCGGGAATTGGGCGTCGCACTTTATGGCGAGCGTGCGGCAGGCGCTCGGGATCCCCCGATCTGCACCGCCAAAGCGACAGATGTCTTCGCCCGGTCGTAGTGCACCGCCATCGTCGGCTTCTTCTCGCGGGACTGGGGTTTCCCGCGCTGAGATTGCCCGCCACGTACCTTCCCCTCCGTTCGATCACGGCGCTGCACCGTCCCGGGATTTCGCTGCATCGCAGTTTGCTACGGGGCGGCCTGGTCGTGCGGGCGATTTCGCGACGCAGGATCGCCCCCGTCCGGCGCGACCCGTTCCCGTGTATGAAGCGCCGCCAACCGTTGTGTTTGAAGCGGCTCCCGTAGTCGAATACGCGGGACAGCCAGGCGTGTATCAGGAGCCCCCCGTCATGTACGCGCAAGCACCCGATGCCTACGGTCACGGATATGCGGGCGAGTACAGGGACCGTCGGCAATGGCACGACAATGGCTTGCACAAGGGCTGGAAACATCATCAGCACGAGGAGGACGGCGATTGATGCCTGCCGCCCCTCCGCTATACTCAACGCAATGTGCTCTCGAATCCCGGCTGCTTTGTACCGGCGAGTAAATTTTTTCTGCCTGACGCCTGGCTTCCAATATTTATTCGTCATCCTGAACGTTTCATGGATAGTAGAGATCGCTTGGCACCGGACGATATCCGGCAAACTCCAACTCCTTAAGTTCGCGTAGAACTTGCGCCCGAGTGATCTGATGGGTCGTGGATTGCGACATGGTTTGTGCGTACAAACACGTTGAAGTCAACAACATCGCTGCACCACTGATCAGCGAGCCCGGTACGGACCTGATGGAAAGCCAGTCAGGACAGTCAGTAAAACGAGGATTCATTTAAACTCTTCCTTGACGAGGCGAAGTGGACCAGGCGGTTCAGCAACTGAGCCGCTGAGCATGTAACGTAGCGGCGCTGGATTCGTTCGCGCCGCAACGAGGGGCGCGACGACCACATCGCGTGTTCACCACCGGTGATTCTGGTATTCGATTTACGACGCCCGACGGGTCATCGCATAAAATGAACTAGTCCGTTGCAGTACGCCCAAACGCAATCCTCAAGCATACAAATCCAGATGACTCATGCTTTTGCAATTTGGGATGCAATCTGATTTCGTTCACCATCGCTTCTCTCCCGTCGGGGCGCCGCGTCCTTATGTCGAGAATGACCACAAATGCGATGAGCCGCCGGCACCTGCTGACGCTGATCGGCAAGAACCTCGGCGCGGCCGCCATGATGCAAGGCATGAGCACGCTTGGGTTCGCCCCTACCTCGACCTACGCCGGACCGGTCAGACTCGATGGCGCACCGAGAGGAACGCGAATTCTCGTGCTCGGCGCGGGCATGGCCGGCCTCGTCGCGGCCTTTGAGTTGAGGAACGCGGGCTACCACGTGCAGGTGCTCGAGTACAACAACCGCGCAGGCGGTCGGGCATGGACCGTCAGGGGCGGTGATCGCTATACAGAACTCGGCGGTGCCACCCAGTATTGCGATTTCGCTGACGGGCTTTATCTGAATCCGGGGCCGTGGCGCATTCCGTATCACCACCAGGGCGTACTTGACTACGCAAAACGTCTGAAGGTGCCCCTCGAGCCGTTTATCCAGGTCAATTACAACGCGTACCTGCATTCGACGGAGGCTTTTGGTGGCAAGCCGCAACGATTCCGCGCGGTGCAGACCGACTATCAAGGTTATATCGCCGAACTGCTTTCCAAAGCAATCCGCAAGGACGCACTCGATGATGCGTTGTCAGTCGAAGACGCGCATCTTCTACTCGAATCGCTGCGCGAATGGGGTGCGCTCGAGCGGGACGGAGCCTATCAGGCGGGGCGGCGAAGCAGTGAGCGCCGTGGGTTCGCGACCGCGCATGGCGGTAGTCTGATGCCCCCGGCCGTGCCGTCGAATCTGCTCCCGCGCGACCCCTTGCTTGCATCGCGTTTGTGGCAGTGGCTCTCGTCTGGAAACGAGCAGGACTTCCAGAGCACCATTTTCCAGCCCGTCGGCGGCATGGACAGAATTGCCCATGCGCTTCATTCGCAGATCGCAAGCGACGTAGTGTTCAACGCCAGAGTCACGGCCATCTTGCAGGACGAGCAAGGTGTCACAGTGCGCTATACCGATACGACCACCCGGACCGAGCGGAACGCGCACGCGGATTGGCTGGTGTGCACCATCCCGCTCTCGATTCTGAGTCAGATCGACATTGCGGTCGGCCCGGACATGCGCGCCGCGATCGATGGGGTGCCCTACGAGACATCGGTGAAAATCGGGTTGCAATTCGGCCGGCGATTCTGGGAAGAAGACGAGCAGATCTACGGCGGCATCACGCATACCGACCTGCCGATCTCGATGATCGGCTATCCGGCAACAGGTTACGGATCGATCGGTCCTGCGGTGCTGCTCGGCGCCTACATGTGGGGGCCCGCCAGCTATGAGATGGGTGCGCTGCCCCCTGCCGAACGGATCGCGGTCGCATTGAGCCAGGGCAGCCAGATTCATCCGCAGTACGCGCGCGAGTACCAGAAGGGCTTCGCGATGAGCTGGAGCCGATCACCGTTCACGAATGGCTGCTTCGCCGCATGGACGGATGCGTTGAGAAAAGCGCATTACGCGAATCTCTGTCAGATCGACGGACGGGTCGTCCTTGCTGGAGAGCACGCTTCCCAAATCCCGGCATGGCAGGAAGGCGCCGTGCTGTCGTCACTGGATGCGATCACCCGGTTGCATCGGAGAATCGTCAATGGATAGGCCGACGCTGATTCCCAGCGTGATGCTGATGGCCTTGCTGATCGGAAGCGTGACGGTGTCGACCCAGACCGTGGCACAGGACGTACCACGCACCTTTGCGATCTCGCCGGACTACCGCTTCACCGAAATAAGCGGCGAAGCGCTTTACAACGCTACATGTGCGGGATGCCATATGCCTGATGGAAAAGGCGCACAGGGCGCGGGTCACTACCCCGCGCTCGCTGACAACCCGGCAGTCGAAGCAGCACCCTACGTCATCACCAGCGTACTTCACGGCCGGAGGGCGATGCCATCGTTTGGCGACGCGATGAATGACGATCAGGTCGCTGCTGTCGTTAACTACACGAGAACCCATTTTGGCAATCGATTTGCCGGAAGTGTCACGCCGGACCAGGTTAGAAGTTTGCGCTGAGTTCCCGCGGCATGGCTATCGATGCGGGGCCCCTTTCCTGCACCCTCCTCCATCACTTCACGAGATTTATGGCACGATCTGCCCGGGTCTGTTTCGGCACGGCGAAGACGAGCTTCAGTTTCAACGTTGATATCCTGGCGCTGCTCTCTTGCATCGGAGCGCGCTTGTCCGCACGATTGCTGAGGCCCCTTGGCGAACGTCCGCGCTTCGCCTCCCATGCAACACCTGCCGCCCGCCTGTGGGGCTCTCAGGCGATGACCTACTGCTCTGCGTCAGCCTCCTCGCGCATGCGACGGGCTTCGTCGCGCAGGAATTGCTGGTAATCGTCCAGATCGCCGTCGAAGGGCTCGACGCCGCCCTTGGTGACCAGCCAGAACTCATCACATACGGCGCGCAGCAGGGCCCGGTCGTGACTGACCAGCATCACCGTGCCTTCGAATTCGTTGAGCGCCATCGCTAGCGCTTCGCGTGTGGCCAGGTCGAGGTGGTTGGTAGGCTCGTCGAGCAGCAGCAGATTGGGGCGCTGCCACACGATCATGCACAACACGAGCCGCGCCTTTTCGCCGCCGCTCATCGTGCTAACCGGCTGATGGACGGTATCACCACTGAAATTGAAGGTGCCGAGGAAGGTGCGAAGCGATTGTTCGGTGCCACTCTGGCCGGGCGCGCGCATGTGCTGCGGCGTGTCCCTGGCAAGGCGGATCATGTGTTCCATCGGTGTGTCGAGGGGGCGCAGCACGTCGAGTTCCTGCTGTGCGAAGTAACCGATGTTCAGGCCTTTGCCTTCGCTGATTTCGCCAACAATTGGCGCCAGCGCGTGCGCCACCGTCTTCACCAGCGTGGACTTGCCCTGGCCGTTGGCACCGAGGATGCCGATGCGCTGCCCGGCTAGCACGGATCGGTTAATGCCCGCACGATGACCGTGGGCGGCGTGCCCGGCAGTGCGTCGGTCGGCGCCGGGTAGCCGAAGCTCGCGTCCAGCATTGACAACAGCGGGTTGGGGACGTTGAGCGGTTCCTTGAACTCGAAGGTGAACTCTGCGTCGGCAAGCACGGGGGCGATCTTCTCCATCCGTTCGAGCGCCTTGACCCGGCTCTGCGCCTGCTTCGCCTTTGAGGCCTTGGCCTTGAAACGATCGATGAATTTCTGCAGGTGGGCGATCTTGTCCGCCTGCCTGGCCATCGCGGCCTGCTGCAACACGAGCTGCTCGGCGCGCATCTCTTCGAACTTGCTGTAGTTGCCGCCATAACGCACGAGCCTGGCGTTGTCGACGTGCACCGTCACCTGCGTCACCGCGTCGAGGAATTCGCGATCGTGGCTGATCACTACCAGGGTTCCTTGATAGCGCTTGAGCCACGCTTCCAGCCAGACCAGCGCGTCGAGGTCGAGGTGATTGGTCGGCTCGTCGAGCAGCAACAGGTCGGACGGGCACATGAGCGCGCGCGCCAGCTGCAGTCGCATGCGCCAGCCGCCGGAGAAACTGTTGACCGGCTGGCTAAGCTGCGCATCACTGAAGCCAAGGCCAAGGATCAGCGCCTGGGCACGTGCGGGGGCATCGTGCGCACCGGCGTCGTGCAGGTCCATGTAGGCGTGCGCCATGCGCATACCGTCGTCACTGGCCTCAGCGGCGGCTACTTCGGCCTGCGCGGCCAGCAGCACGGCGTCACCCTCGACTACGAAGTCGGTCGCGCTCTGCCTGGTCTCCGGCATTTCCTGCGCGACCTGGCCCATCTTCCACGCAGCGGGAATCGAGAACTCGCCGCTATCTTCGTGCAGCGTGCCGTTGAGAAGGCCGAAGAAGGACGACTTGCCGGCGCCATTGCGGCCGACAAGACCAATCTTTTCGCCGGGGGTGAAGGTGATAGATGCGTTGTCGAGTACGACATTAACGCCACGGCGCAGCGTGAGATTACGGACGGAAATCATAAGGGGCTACTTCGGAGAGGATAGGCATGATAGCCGACTGGACGTGTCGGGCTGTCTTTTCTGAGCCGCTTGCGCTTTGCGGTGTCCACCGGCCACAAAGCAAGGCACGCCCGGGCGTGTCGGCTGCGGGGCCAGCGGACATAGCGGTGAATGATGGCTTTTGGCCCGGCAGTACCAATTCGATGAACGTTCGACGGCGCGGTCGTTGAAGTCTTCAACGGCAACTTTCCGGCGGCTTGGGCGAAAGTGTACAGTCGGCCATTGCGAAACGATCATCGCTTCCCCTCGCGCGAACTGTGCGTAGGTCGGCGGCTTAGCGGCGCATTACGGCCGCTGCCCGGACCACTCGTCAATGTCAGCTGTGGCCGATATGCTCGCATTGAGCATCGGGCAGGTTTCGGAGTGAACCAGCCGTTGGAGTGACGGTTCCGAGCGATAAGCGAGCGGCATCAATACATCAATTGCCCGATTGTACGCGCTCAAAAACTGACTGTAGGCCGCTCGTTGAAACCTTCGCGCTGCGCCAACTTCCGCTTCGCAATAATTTGCGCGAAAGTGGGCGTTCCATCAATGAAATACCATGCCTTCCATGCCTACATCGGCATCACCCCAGAGTCGGGGGCGCTCTTGCAAGGGCCGCAGAAACGCCAAGACCCCGCTTTTGAGGGCGGGGTCTTGGTTTGTATAAGGAGCCTGACGATTACCTACTTTCACACGGGCAATCCGCACTATCATCGGCGTGGAGTCGTTTCACGGTCCTGTTCGGGATGGGAAGGGGTGGTACCGACTCGCTATGGTCATCAGGCATGACGGGTTGCTGCGTCGCATTGTGGTGCGCCACAGCCAATCTGGAAGAAGCGTAAAGAGGGTATGGGTTGTGTTGTTTCTGGCACAACACGGATCACTCAACCGTGTGCGTGTCCGTACTCCCTTCGGGAGTGGGATGCTCGTAAGTGCTGAAGCACTAACGATCATCGACACGAGACACACCTGTTATAGGATCAAGCCTTACGGGCAATTAGTATCAGTTAGCTTAACGCATTACTGCGCTTCCACACCTGACCTATCAACGTCCTGGTCTTGAACGACCCTTCAAGGGGCTCGAAGCCCCGGGGATATCTCATCTCAAGGCGAGTTTCCCGCTTAGATGCTTTCAGCGGTTATCTCTTCCGAACATAGCTACCCGGCGATGCCACTGGCGTGACAACCGGTACACCAGAGGTTCGTCCACTCCGGTCCTCTCGTACTAGGAGCAGCCCCCTTCAAATATCCAGCGCCCACGGCAGATAGGGACCAAACTGTCTCACGACGTTTTAAACCCAGCTCACGTACCTCTTTAAATGGCGAACAGCCATACCCTTGGGACCGGCTACAGCCCCAGGATGAGATGAGCCGACATCGAGGTGCCAAACACCGCCGTCGATATGAACTCTTGGGCGGTATCAGCCTGTTATCCCCAGAGTACCTTTTATCCGTTGAGCGATGGCCCTTCCATACAGAACCACCGGATCACTATGACCTGCTTTCGCACCTGCTCGACTTGTCGGTCTCGCAGTTAAGCACGCTTATGCCATTGCACTATCAGCACGATTTCCGACCGTACCTAGCGTACCTTCGTACTCCTCCGTTACACTTTGGGAGGAGACCGCCCCAGTCAAACTGCCCACCATGCACTGTCCCCGACCCGGATCACGGGCCAAGGTTAGAACCTCAAACAAACCAGGGTGGTATTTCAAGGACGGCTCCACGCAAACTGGCGTTCACGCTTCATAGCCTCCCACCTATCCTACACAGATCGGTTCAAAGTCCAATGCAAAGCTACAGTAAAGGTTCATGGGGTCTTTCCGTCTAGCCGCGGGGAGATTGCATCATCACAAACACTTCAACTTCGCTGAGTCTCGGGAGGAGACAGTGTGGCCATCGTTACGCCATTCGTGCAGGTCGGAACTTACCCGACAAGGAATTTCGCTACCTTAGGACCGTTATAGTTACGGCCGCCGTTTACCGGGACTTCAATCAAGAGCTTGCACCCCATCATTTAATCTTCCGGCACCGGGCAGGCGTCACACCCTATACGTCCACTTTCGTGTTTGCAGAGTGCTGTGTTTTTATTAAACAGTCGCAGCCACCAGTTTATTGCAACCCCTTCACCCTCACCCCGCAGGGGGCTCAAGCTACAGGGGCGTACCTTATCCCGAAGTTACGGTACCAATTTGCCGAGTTCCTTCTCCCGAGTTCTCTCAAGCGCCTTAGAATACTCATCTCGCCCACCTGTGTCGGTTTGCGGTACGGTCAATGTGAAACTGAAGCTTAGAGGCTTTTCCTGGAACCCCTTCCGATTGCTTCGCCCCCTAGAGAGCTCGCGCCACGCCCTTGAATTCCGTGCCCGGATTTGCCAGAGCACCTTCTCCAACGCAGCGACCGGGACTTCCAACACCCGGACAACCTTCCGCGATCCGTCCCCCCATCGCATTTCACACTGGTGCAGGAATATTGACCTGCTTCCCATCAGCTACGCATTTCTGCCTCGCCTTAGGGGCCGACTCACCCTACGCCGATGAACGTTGCGTAGGAAACCTTGGGCTTACGGCGAGGGGGCCTTTCACCCCCTTTATCGCTACTCATGTCAGCATTCGCACTTCCGATACCTCCAGCACGCTTTTCAACGCACCTTCGCAGGCTTACGGAACGCTCTCCTACCATGCGTGCAAAGCACGCATCCGCAGCTTCGGTATATGACTTAGCCCCGTTACATCTTCCGCGCAGGACGACTCGATCAGTGAGCTATTACGCTTTCTTTAAAGGGTGGCTGCTTCTAAGCCAACCTCCTGACTGTTTTAGCCTTCCCACTTCGTTTCCCACTTAGTCATATTTGGGGACCTTAGCTGGCGGTCTGGGTTGTTTCCCTCTTGACACCGGACGTTAGCACCCGATGTCTGTCTCCCGTGATTGCACTCTTCGGTATTCGGAGTTTGCTATGGCGAAGTAATCCGCAATGGACCCTTCAACCATGACAGTGCTCTACCCCCGAAGGTGATACACGAGGCACTACCTAAATAGTTTTCGGAGAGAACCAGCTATTTCCAGGTTTGTTTAGCCTTTCACCCCTATCCACAGCTCATCCCCTAACTTTTCAACGTTAGTGGGTTCGGACCTCCAGTACGTGTTACCGCACCTTCATCCTGGCCATGGATAGATCACCTGGTTTCGGGTCTACACCCAGCGACTGAATCGCCCTGTTCGGACTCGCTTTCGCTACGCCTGCCCTAATCGGTTAAGCTCGCCACTGAATGTAAGTCGCTGACCCATTATACAAAAGGTACGCCGTCACCCCTTGCGAGGCTCCGACTGTTTGTATGCATGCGGTTTCAGGATCTGTTTCACTCCCCTCCCGGGGTTCTTTTCGCCTTTCCCTCACGGTACTGGTTCACTATCGGTCGATCACGAGTATTTAGCCTTGGAGGATGGTCCCCCCATCTTCAGACAGGATTTCACGTGTCCCGCCCTACTTGTCGTACACCTAGTTCTTCCTCGCTGTTTTCGCCTACGGGGCTATCACCCACTATGGCCGCACTTTCCAGAGCGTTTGGCTAACAACGAAGATAAAGAGTACAGGCTGGTCCCATTTCGCTCGCCACTACTTTGGGAATCTCGGTTGATTTCTGTTCCTGCGGTTACTTAGATGTTTCAGTTCACCGCGTTCGCTTCGCATGGCCTATGTATTCAGCCATGGATGACCCATACGGGCCGGGTTTCCCCATTCGGATATCGGTGGATCAAAGCTCGTTTGCCAGCTCCCCACCGCTTTTCGCAGGCTACCGCGTCCTTCATCGCCTGTGATCGCCAAGGCATCCACCACATGCACTTGTTCGCTTGACCCTATAACGGGTGTGTCTCGCAGTAATTGCTCACTGGATAACAACCGCTACAGGTTGAGTATTCGCGTTGTGCCGTATTCCAGGTTCGTCTTTCGATGAACTCAAAAAATACATTGATACAATCACAACCCTGATTCACCTACTCACGCGCCCATCTCTAAGCACGCTTTCGTGAATCTCTTTACTACTTCTTCCTGATTGTTAAAGAACGACAGCCGATATAAAGCGCTATGCCTTACATCATTCGCTGACTGGCTCAATCGCCAATGCATAGCACTCGGTTCGCACTGAACGCTAGGCATTGAGGATTGGTGGAGGATGACGGGATCGAACCGACGACCCCCTGCTTGCAAAGCAGGTGCTCTCCCAGCTGAGCTAATCCCCCAGTCACACAGTACACAGGGGGTTTGCGATCAGCCACCGCAGACAAGACGCTGGTGGGTCTGGATGGATTCGAACCATCGACCCCCGCCTTATCAAGACGGTGCTCTAACCGACTGAGCTACAGACCCCTGAGCCTGTCTTCAATTAACAGCCGACAAGTGTGAGCGCTCAACTTGTGAAGCGCGAAGCTCTGGAAAGGAGGTGATCCAGCCGCACCTTCCGATACGGCTACCTTGTTACGACTTCACCCCAGTCATGAATCCTACCGTGGTGACCGTCCTCCTTGCGGTTAGACTAGCCACTTCTGGTAAAACCCACTCCCATGGTGTGACGGGCGGTGTGTACAAGACCCGGGAACGTATTCACCGCGGCATGCTGATCCGCGATTACTAGCGATTCCAGCTTCACGCAGTCGAGTTGCAGACTGCGATCCGGACTACGATCGGTTTTCTGGGATTGGCTCCACCTCGCGGCTTGGCAACCCTCTGTTCCGACCATTGTATGACGTGTGAAGCCCTACCCATAAGGGCCATGAGGACTTGACGTCATCCCCACCTTCCTCCGGTTTGTCACCGGCAGTCTCCCTAGAGTGCTCTTGCGTAGCAACTAGGGACAAGGGTTGCGCTCGTTGCGGGACTTAACCCAACATCTCACGACACGAGCTGACGACAGCCATGCAGCACCTGTGTTACGGCTCCCTTTCGGGCACTCCCACCTCTCAGCAGGATTCCGTACATGTCAAGGGTAGGTAAGGTTTTTCGCGTTGCATCGAATTAATCCACATCATCCACCGCTTGTGCGGGTCCCCGTCAATTCCTTTGAGTTTTAATCTTGCGACCGTACTCCCCAGGCGGTCAACTTCACGCGTTAGCTTCGTTACCAAGTCAATGAAGACCCGACAACTAGTTGACATCGTTTAGGGCGTGGACTACCAGGGTATCTAATCCTGTTTGCTCCCCACGCTTTCGTGCATGAGCGTCAGTATTGGCCCAGGGGGCTGCCTTCGCCATCGGTATTCCTCCACATCTCTACGCATTTCACTGCTACACGTGGAATTCTACCCCCCTCTGCCATACTCTAGCCCGCCAGTCACCAATGCAGTTCCCAGGTTAAGCCCGGGGATTTCACATCGGTCTTAGCGAACCGCCTGCGCACGCTTTACGCCCAGTAATTCCGATTAACGCTTGCACCCTACGTATTACCGCGGCTGCTGGCACGTAGTTAGCCGGTGCTTATTCTTCCGGTACCGTCATCCCGCCTCTGTATTAGAGAAGCGGTTTTCTTTCCGGACAAAAGTGCTTTACAACCCGAAGGCCTTCTTCACACACGCGGCATTGCTGGATCAGGGTTGCCCCCATTGTCCAAAATTCCCCACTGCTGCCTCCCGTAGGAGTCTGGGCCGTGTCTCAGTCCCAGTGTGGCTGGTCGTCCTCTCAGACCAGCTACAGATCGTCGCCTTGGTAGGCCTTTACCCCACCAACTAGCTAATCTGCCATCGGCCGCCCCTTGAGCGCGAGGTCCGAAGATCCCCCGCTTTCCTCCACAGAGCGTATGCGGTATTAATCCGGCTTTCGCCGGGCTATCCCCCACTCCAGGACACGTTCCGATGTATTACTCACCCGTTCGCCACTCGCCACCAGGATTGCTCCCGTGCTGCCGTTCGACTTGCATGTGTAAGGCATGCCGCCAGCGTTCAATCTGAGCCAGGATCAAACTCTTCAGTTCAAACCTGTTACTGTTTTTCGGGCTCTTTCGAACCCGGTCGCTCACTCAAAATCACTGACGAAAGTTTCGATTTCTCGAACCTTCCTCAATTACTTCCGTGTGAGACTCGATTACTTTCGCTATCAGTGACCCGAAGATCACCGCGCGCTCGCCATCGAGCACCCACACTTATCGGCTGTTGATTGTTAAAGAACATTCGCGGGAAGCGCCTTGCTTTTTCGCGTCCTCAGCAACGAGGGAGGCGAATTCTGAGCCACCCGACACGCGACGTCAAGAGAAATCGGAAAAATATTTTTTCCATCGTGACTTCTCATTTCACGCGACAAACCTCTGACGAAATTAAACGAATCGGGGGCGAATAATTCACGAGACAAACGAACGCCAGAAATTCCCCGTATCTCCCTCCGACTATCCGTCGCATTGGTAGTCGCAAATTGCGCCGGTCAGTCCGATACGCGTTTCAATCGATAGATCGAGTAATGCTTTGCTGTTCCCGTCGGGATGGCCCCAAAGCGCCAACCGTTGCCCGTCCTCACCGGCCGAAATATCGCACTGCAGAGCTACCGCTGGCGATTCACCGGCCCGATTCCCGCCCACTGCCCGTTCGCGACTCCGGATAATCTGGGCACAGTCGTCGCAGACGGGTAACTCAGGCGGATCGCCTTATGTAGCAACGGTCTCAGCGATGCCGCAGTTCGCTGAATTGAAGTGTGGAGTTGACGGATCACCGGATGAGGAGTCCAATCAGCTCACCCGAAAATCGCCCTAACCCTATGCTTTTTAAGGAGTAGTCTCGCGCCGGTCAAGACCGGGACTATTACGGTTTTACAAGGGTTTCCGGGCGGTCCGCCTGGATTGTGGGCGAGAGTTGGGCACACCGTCGACCACACGCTTAAGATACGAAACGTCTTTAAGACCCGGAGCCCAACGCCCCGGTTGCACTGGGTTTGAAACGAGATACTAGGGCCCGTCTGGTGCGTTTCCCGTCTGTTTGTGGCATTGCTGTGTCATTACGCACAAATGCCGTTTCGAAGACCGAAACAGATCGGTCAAATTCGTCGGCCGCGAATGGCCGCTGTCGAGAAAGTCGAATGCTCCTTGCCGACCCTCAACAGCCGCTCATGTCCTTATCTCAGGAAAGGCGGCTTCTGGAGGTACAACGGACAGACATTTTCGTCGCCGTGCTCAAGAGGCTCCCGGTGCCCCTTCGCGTCACTCCCCGAGATATGCAGCCCGCACCTTCGGATCATCAAGCATCTGCTTGGCGTCGCCAGACATGGTGACAGTGCCGGAATCCATCACATACCCGCGATCCGCGGCCTGCAACGCAAGCCGAGCATTCTGCTCAACGAGCATCACGGTGATGCCTTCCTTCGAAATCTCGCGCACGACTTCGAAGATCTTCTCGACCATGATCGGCGACAGACCCATCGACGGCTCGTCGAGCAGCAGCAGCTTCGGCTTCGAGATCACGGCACGCGCCATCGCCAGCATCTGCTGTTCACCGCCGGACAGCGTACCGGCGAGCTGCGTCGCACGCTCCTTCAGACGCGGAAAGAACCCAAACATCCTGTCGACGTCCTTCTTGATCCCTTCCGTATCGCTGCGCAGATAAGCACCCATCTGCATGTTCTCGACGATCGACATGCGCGCGAAGATCCCGCGCCCTTCCGGCACCATCGCGAGGCCGCGCTTCAAAAGCTCATGCGGCGGCACGCCCTTGATCGACTGGCCCATGTACTCGATATCACCAGCCGAATAAGGCTTCAGGCCCGTAATAGCCTTCATGGTCGTCGTCTTGCCCGCGCCATTGGCGCCGATCAGCGTGACGAGTTCGCCCTGCGCGATCTCCAGGTCAACACCCTTGACAGCCTGAATGCCGCCGTAGTTGACCTGCAGGCCCTTGATTTTCAACATTGCCGTAGCCATCAGTGGACCCCCGCACCCAGATAAGCCTCGATCACCTTCGGGTCCTTCTGCACGTCATGCGGCAGACCTTCAGCGATCACCTTGCCATAGTCGAGCACTGTCATCCGGTTGCACAGGCCCATCACCAGTTTCACGTCGTGCTCGATCAGCAGGATCGTCTTGCCGTCCGCGCGGATCTTGTCGAGCAGTTTCGTCAGTTCGACCTTCTCCGTTGCGTTCATGCCGGCAGCCGGTTCGTCCAGTGCGAGCAGCTTCGGATCGGTCGCCAGTGCGCGGGCGATTTCCAGACGGCGCTGGTGGCCATACGACAGGTTGCGCGACGTGTAGCCCGCGTACTGCAGCACGCCGACGTATTCGAGCAGTTCCAGCGCGCGTTCTTTGATCTCGCGCTCTTCCTTGCGCTCAGCCGGCGTCTGGAACACAGCGCCCAGCAGACCGTGCTTCGTACGCACGTGACGGCCGACCATCACGTTTTCCAGCGCAGTCATGTCGCCGAACAGACGGATGTTCTGGAACGTCCGCGCAATGCCCGCCTTCGCCACCTGATACACAGCCGTCGGCGTGTACGGCGTGCCGTCGAGCTTGAACTCGCCCGAGTCCGGCGTGTAGAGACCAGTAATCACGTTGAAGAACGTGGTCTTGCCAGCGCCGTTCGGGCCGATCAGACCGTAAATCGTGCCTTCCTCGATCTGAAGGCCGACATCCGACAGCGCCTGCAGACCGCCGAAGCGCTTGTTCACGCCCTTCACGGACAGACGGATTTGCTTGTCACTCATGTTCTCTGCTCCCTGTCCTTAAGCACGCACCGGCTTCTTGTTGCTGCGCTTGGCAATCTTCGCGATCTTGTCCTCGTGCTTCGGTGACGGCCACAGGCCTTCCGAGCGGTACAGCATGATCAGCACCATCGCGAGTGCGTAGACGAGCTGACGGATCACCTCCGTGTCGACGACTTCGTGACCGAAGATCAGGTGTTGCAGCGGACCCATCGTCGAGCGCAGGAATTCCGGCAGCACGGCGAGCAGCACCGCGCCGAGAATCACGCCCGGAATGTGGCCCATGCCGCCCAGCACCACGGCCGCCAGCACGACGATCGATTCCGGCAGCGTGAACGATTCCGGCGACACGAAGCCCTGGAACATGCCGAACATCGAGCCCGACAGGCCGCCAAACGACGCGCCCATCGCGAACGCAAGCAGCTTCACGTCACGGGTGTTGATGCCCATCGCCTTCGCGGCAATTTCGTCTTCGCGGATGGCGGCCCATGCACGGCCGATGCGCGAGTGCTGCAGACGCGTACAGACCCAGATCACGAACAGCGCGCACAGCACGAACACGTAGTAGTACGCGTACACCGACGGGAACGTCAGGCCGAACAGCGAGTGCGTCTGCGAGAGACTGAAGTCGCCGACGTGGATCGGGTCGATGCCCGTGATGCCCTTCGGACCGTTGGTGATGTTGGCCGGACGATCGAGGTTGTTCAGGAAGATCCGGACGATTTCCCCGAAGCCCAACGTCACAATGGCAAGGTAGTCGCCACGCAGACGCAGCGTCGGCGCACCGAGAATCACGCCGAAGAACGCAGCGACTGCCATTGCGCACGGCACGATGATCCAGAACGGCACGTGCAGCCCGCCCGGCGCGAGATGCGCGATCCATTCGAATTGCGACGACAGGTGCGGCGAACTCAACAATGCGGCCGTGTACGCGCCCACCGCGTAGAACGCGATGTAGCCCAGGTCCAGCAGGCCGGCGAAGCCGACCACTACGTTCAGGCCCAGCGCGAGCATCACATACAGCATCGCGAAGTCCAGAACGCGGACCCAGTAGTTGCCGCCAGCGGTGCCGATGACGAACGGCGCGAGGATCACGAACACAGCGGTCAGCAGGCCAACCGTCACCGTCCTGGCCGGATGACGCTCCGCGATAAGGGGCGTCGAAGGTTCAATTTGTTGAATCGATGTCATGTACGTCTCCTCGTCACGCGCGGTCGGCAACACGCTCGCCCAGAAGTCCGGATGGACGGAACACCAGCACGATAATCAGCACGATGAACGCAAATACGTCCTGGTAGTTGCTGCCAAAGACATCATTGGTAACCTTTCCGATATAGCCGGCACCGAGCTGTTCAATCAACCCGAGCAGAACGCCGCCCGCCATCGCGCCACCGAGGTTGCCGATCCCACCAAGCACGGCCGCTGTGAACGCCTTGAGGCCGGGGATGAATCCCATATAGAAGTGTGCGTTGCCGTATTCCGACGCGATCATCACGCCCGCCAGCGCAGCCAGCGCCGAGCCGATCATGAATGTCGCCGAGATCACAAAGTTCGGATTCGCGCCCATTAACGATGCGTTTCCAGGATTCTCCGCAATCGCGCGCATTGCGCGCCCAAGCTTTGTCTTGTGCACGAGCAGCAGCAACCCTCCCATCACGAGTACGGCCGCTACGATGATCACGATCTCCGTCATGGAAATGACCGCACCAGCCGTCGTCTTTGTGGCCTTGATTACGTTGATGGGATCGGTCGGCAACAACTGGGGAAAGGACATCGGGTTGCGTGACCAGATCATCATCGCGAGCGTCTGCAGCAGGATCGACACGCCGATAGCGGTGATCAGGGGCGCGAGCTTCGGAGCGCGGCGCAAAGGCCGGTAGGCAACCCGCTCGATCGTATAGCCCACCGCTGCGCAGGCACACGCGGAGATGCCCAGCGAGATGCACAGAGTCGACACGTTTCCAAGACCGGGAAGTGGTTCTGCAACACGCCGATGGCGGACAGCGCAACCATCGCGCCCACCATCAGCACGTCGCCATGCGCGAAGTTGATGATGCCGAGAATGCCGTACACCATCGTGTAGCCCAGTGCGATGATGGCGTAGACGCTGCCAAGCACCAGGCCGTTTAGGACCTGCTGAATAAAGATGTCCATACTGGAGGCTCCGACGGATTGCGCTGATGCATGCCTGGCCCGCGTCGAGCCCGGACGAGAAAAACACTCTGATTGGCGCAGTCGTGAAAACATGCAAAAAGAGCGTCCTCGCCTACGGATAGGGCACAGGAAAGGACGCCAAAGCACCGCCTCTTACAGGAGAGGAAGCCGCATCGATCCTGAATCGCGATGCAGCAGATAACAGGTCAGTGTTGTACGCCGAGACTTTCGCGCTTCCCGTCGTTGAAGGTATAGAGCGTGAGTGTCGCGTTCTGCAGATCGCCCCGTGAATCGAAACGCGTCTCGCCAATCACGCCCTTGTAATCAGTCTTCTTCAGATAGGCCAGATACTTTGTGGGATCAGACGAACCGGCGCGCTTCATCGCATCCACGAGGATCATGACTGCGTCATACGCGTATGGCGCGTAGATGACGACATCCTGACCGTATTTCGCCTTGAATCGCTTCCTGAAGTCCTCCATACCTGCGGCGTATTCCGACGTGATACCGCCCGCCTCCGCGCAGATAACCTGGCGCCCCTGCAACGCGGCACCTGCCAGGCTCGGTAACTCACCGGTACAGATGCCGTCACCGCCCATGAACTTTGACTGCATGCCGAGTTGCTGCATCTGCTTGATCATGGGCCCGCCTTGCGCGTCCATGCCACCGTAGAACACAACGTCCGGATTCTCCCCCTTGACTGCCGTCAGCACACCGCGGAAGTCTGTGGCCTTGTCAGTTGTGTACTGACGGGAGACAAGCTTCGCGCCGGACGCCTGAGCCGACTTCAGGAATTCGTCCGCGATTCCTTGACCATAAGCGGTACGGTCATCAATCACCGCGACCGTCCTGGCGCTCCATTTCTGGACGGCATATTTGCCGAGCACCGCACCCAGCTGACCATCGTTGGCCACCAGACGAAACGCCGTATCGAAGCCTTGCTGGGTGTACTTGGGGTTGGTGGACGACTGGGAGATTTCGGGAATGTGGTTGTCGAAGTAGATCTTCGACGCCGGGATCGTCGCCCCTGAATTGAAATGGCCCACGACACCCTTCACACCGGCGTCGACGAGCCGCTGGGCGACCTGCGTGGCCTGCCGGGGGTCGCCTGCGTCATCTTCGACCTGCAGTTCGATTTTGACCTTCTTGCCGCCAATAACGGGTGGGTTCGCATTCAGATCGTCGACCGCCATGCGCGCACCGCGTTCGACGTCCTTACCCAGGTTTGCATTCTGGCCCGTCAGTGGTCCGGCAAAGCCCAGCTTCACAGTGTCCTCCTGTGCATGGGCGACTCCCGACGCAAGTGCGACGACAGCACTGCTTGATGCGATGATCGATTTCAAGAGTTTCATTGCCGTTCTCCAACCTTCAATAAATGTCTCGCAACATATTTATATTTCGGCATCCGAATCATATTCATGACACGGATACCTGACCGAATGCGGATGGTACGACACGTCACACGCCAGTTTCATGCCGTGCGCCGTTGCCCGTCCGCGTCACGTCAACACTCGACGATATTCACCGCGAGACCGCCTCTGGCCGTCTCCTTGTACTTCGTCAGCATGTCGGCGCCCGTTTCCCGCATTGTCTTGATTACCTTGTCGAGGCTCACGTAGTGCGTGCCATCGCCCTGCAGCGCCATGCGCGCAGCGTTGATCGCCGTGACCGACGCAACCGCATTGCGCTCGATGCAGGGTATCTGCACGAGTCCACCGACGGGATCGCACGTCAGGCCAAGATGATGCTCCATCCCGATCTCGGCGGCGTTCTCGACCTGTTCGGGCTGCCCGCCAAGCACTGCGCACAATGCGCCCGCAGCCATCGAGCAGGCCACGCCGACCTCTCCCTGACAGCCGACTTCGGCCCGCTGATCGACGCGTTCTCCTTGTACAGCATGCCGATGGCAGCAGCCGTAAGGAGGAAGTCGATCACGCCACGTTCACTGGCGCCAGGAACCGCGCGAAAATAGTAGTGCAGCACGGCGGGAATGATCCCAGCTGCACCATTGGTCGGCGCTGTCACCACACGCCCGCCCGCGGCATTCTCTTCATTGACCGCAAGCGCAAAGAGCGTGACCCAATCCAGCATGCGCAGTGGATCGGCAGGGCTCGCTTCGAAGGTGCCTAGCGAGCGTGCCAGCGCGGCAGCACGACGCTTCACCTTGAAAGGGCCCGGGAGCACCCCTTCAGTACGGCACCCTCGGGCCACGCACCCTTGCATGACGTCCCAGATCTCGAGCAATCCGGCGTCGATCTCTGCGTCGGTTCGCCAGTGGAGCTCGTTCAGGCGAATCAGATCTGCGATCGTTGTGTCATGACGCCTTGTCAGTTCCAGCAGTTCGGCGCATGAGCGGAATGGGAAAGGCAGTACTGTCGCATCAGGTGCGATCTTCCTATGCTGTGCGCCATCCGCCGCAACCTCGTCACGGACAATGAAGCCGCCACCCACGGAGTACCACGTCGCTTCCCGGAGCATCTCGCCCCCCCGATCGAAGGCTGCGAAGTGCATTCCATTGGCATGACGTGGCAGCGCTTCCCGAAAGAACTGCACGTCGCTCTGCTCCACGAAGTTGATTGCGCGCGAATCGCTTAGCTGCAAACGACGGCTCGCGCGAATCTCTTCCAGAATCGAAGGTATCCGGTCGACGTCGACGGTGTCCGGCTCGTAGCCACTGAGCCCCAGCAGGACCGCCTTGTCGCTGCCGTGCCCTTTCCCCGTGGCACCAAGTGACCCATATAGTTTCGCGTGAATGCGCGCCACTCGCTCCAGCAGACCGGAATGCGCAAGCGAGTCCACGAAGGCGCGCGCGGCTCTCATCGGACCCACCGTGTGCGAACTCGATGGTCCGATGCCGATCTTGAACAGGTCGAAAACACTGACGGCCATTTTCCTGTTCCCGGTTCAACGCAGATAGTGCAGTTGAGAGAACTGCCGGCGATACTCGCTCACGGCGGGTGCCACCTCTTCAGGAGACTTCCGGCGCAGCAGGACGTCAGCGATGAAGCCAGCGAGCCGCGGCATGTCGTCGGAGAGCATGCCCCAGCGCACGAGTTCCGGCGTGCCCATGCGCAGGCCGTTGACGTCACCGTCGATCTCCGGCAACGGCAAACCGATGCCACACGCGAGAATGTTGGCCCTTCTGAGAAGCTTCGCCATCGTTTGGCCTCCGCCGAACTCGTGCGCCTCGATCGCTAGCTGGTGCGACGTCGTCATGCCGCGGTCACGGGCAAAGACGGGGAGACCTTCTTCCAGAAGTGCGGTGGCAAGCGCCTTCGCGCTCTTCACCATCTCGGCCGCATAGGAGCGACCGAACTCTTGCCAGTCGAGCATTGTCATCGCGATCGACGCCGATTTGCCTGCGTCGAAATTGGCTGTCATGCCAGGATAGGCGATGGCGTCGAGCTTGTGCGCCATCTCCGCGTCGTTGGTCACGATCAATCCGCCCGCCGTGCCAGCAAGGCTCTTGTAGGTGCTCATGGTCATGAGATGTGCACCCTGCGTGAGCGGCTGCTGCCAGGCGTGCCCCGCGATCAGACCGCACAGGTGCGCAGCGTCATAGAGCAGCACCGCGCCGACTTCGTCCGCAATCGCGCGCACCTCTTCGACCGGATGAGGAAAAAGGTTAAGGCTCTGGCCCAGCGTGATGACCTTAGGGCGCAACCGCAGCGCGTCCTCGCGCAACACGTTGAGATCCACCGTATAACGCTTCGCATCGAGTGCCATCAGATATGGCTTGACGCCGTACATTCCGGCGGCACCGTTGGCGTGGTGACTGAAGTGGCCACCGACTGTGGCAGGCGGCACGAATACCGTATCGCCCGGTTTTGCCGCTGCAACATACGCATAGAGATTCGCCAGCGCACCTGACGCAACACGGATCTCGGCATAGCGGGCGCCAAATACCTGGGCTACGAGTTCCGCGGCGAGCACTTCGATCTTCTCGACACCCTCCAGGCCCATTTCGTACTTGTCGCCGGGGTAACCCAACGACGGGCGCGAACCGACGCCCGCCGCGAGCAATGCTTCTGCCTTCGGGTTAATGGCATTGGTCGCCGGGTTGAGGTTGAAGCAGTCGCGCTCGTGGATCACGCGATTTTCTTCGACGAATGCGAGCAGATCCCTCTCGTTCTGATCGGGGTTCTGGGAGGCAAAGCGTCTCACCAGCGACTGGATGTAGTTCTCGGGATCGCGCGGAACCCAGGGGCGAGCGTCCAGCATGATGAAGTCCTTATCGATATGTCTCTATGGGCGGCGGTTCAACTGACCGGTTCTTGCGGCAGCAGCGCGAGCGTGCGGATGTACCGTCGATCCGGTTTTGTGCTCACGTTCGCTGCAATGGAACCCATCGTAGGCGGTGAATATGCGTACGTATACTTATCTTTTTTTGTGTAATACATTAGCGATTCTGTTGAATTGATCGCTTTCCGCCAGGGGGTAAACACCATGGAAGTTGGCCGTCTTCGAGCGCTGCTCGAACTGGCGAGGTGTGGCACGATAGCGGCGGCTGCGGAGGCACTGTTCCTGACGCCGTCAGCTGTATCGCAGCAAATCGCCCAGCTGGAGGAAGAAGCTGGCGTCAAGCTGACGGAACGCGTCGGACGCGGTGTCCGGCTTACTGCCGCAGGGCAGGCGCTAGTCGGCTACGCGGAACGGGTCATGGTCGTACTCGACGAAGCCCGCTCTGAACTTGCCGTGCTGCGCCGCGAAATCGCGGGCGAATTGCGTGTCGCCGCATTTCCGTCGGTCGCGTCGGCGGTGCTGCCCGACACCGTCAAGGCATTGCAGCAGGTGTTTCCACGCCTCGACATCATCCTGGAAGAGCTTGAGCCGGTCGACGGGCTTGCGGCGCTGCGATCCTGGCGAGCGGACATTGCCCTGATCGACGACCTGTCGATCGTCGTCGGCGACAAGCAGGAAAGTGTCGGGGTCGTACCGCTCGCTGAGGATGTGCTGTCGGTGGCGCTCGCGGCGGATCATCCGCTAGGCAGGAAGCCGTCGCTTAACGTGGCCGACCTGAGGCACGAAGCATGGGCGATCGATTCAACGTCGAGCGTGTTCGGCGACTTCATTACCAATCTATGCCGCCGCGCCGGATACGAACCCCGGATCAACGCCAAATGCCGTGGATTCGAAATGGTCGGCGCGATGGTGGCGTCTGGCTGCTCCGTGTCGATTGTCCCCGGGCTCAGGCTGGTGCGTCCGCCCGCCGGCGTCGCATGGGTCAAGCTGAGGCCGGAGGTTCGTCGAAAGATCTATGTCGCGTTTCGGCGCGGTGAACGCAACCACCCCGCGATCAATGTGTTCGTCGAGGAGGTGGTCCGAACTGCCGCGCGTCTCATTGGATAGACGAGCAGTTTTTGGATGTAAGCGTCTGATCGCACCCGTGTGCGGAGTTTTGACAGGTAAGCGCGAAGGATGGAAGTATGCTTTTGACAGTTGACATCGTCATTTACGACGGCTTCAAGGCACTTGAGGCAATCGGTTCTCTGAGCGTTTTCACTTACGCGAATATCCATCTGGAACGTCGCGGCCTGTCGGGGCGTTACGATGTCAAGCTCGCTTCGATACGTCGCGGCGAAATCAAGTCCGACACGGGTGTATCGCTCACGTCCGCAAAGAGTCTCAACACAGTGTCGTTGCCGCACACCGCGATCATTGTTGGCGCCTGGAAGATCGAGGACGCGGTCGGCAACGCGCCTGAAATCGTGCAGTGGGTTGAAGCCGCGGCAGGCCGGATGGCACGGACAGCCGCGCTATGTTCCGGCGCATTCTTTCTTGCTGCCGCGGGGCTCCTGGATGGGAAACGGGCCACGACGCATTGGGCCGTAGCAGATGCACTGAAAGAAAAATATCCCGCGGTGCGTGTCGATGCCGACTGCATCTTCATTCGGGAGGGCAGCATCTGGACATCGGCCGGCGTCACCGCTGGAATCGACCTTGCACTCGCGCTCGTTGAGGAGGATTTCGGTCTGGACGTTGCGCTCGATGTCGCCAGAGACCTAGTTGTCTATCTAAAGCGCCCTGGCGGTCAGTCACAATTCAGCTCTCATCTCGTCAGCCAGGCAACGCATCACCCCGGCATCAGGGAGGTGCAGGACTGGATTCTTTCCAACATTCAAAATGAGCTTTCTCCGTCGGAAATGGCAGAGCGTCTCTCGATGAGCGTACGCAGCTTCAATCGCTGTTTCAGACGCGAAACGGGCACGACACCAACGACTTTTTTGTCGCGCGCGCGAGTCGAGGCGGCTCGACGGATGCTGGAAGAGGGAAACTTGCCAGCGAAAACCGTTGCCGCAAAGAGTGGCTTCAAGACATATGAAGCGATGAGAAAGGCTTTTCAGCAAGCGCTCGGCGTCACTCCGCTTGCATACCGGGAACGCTTTAGCGTCGATCATGGTCACGATCAGGCGCAGGAACGTCTCGTTTAATACAGATCTCATTACGGGGCAGCACTTTCCAGTTGCCGCCACACACCTGCAGCGGCCCATGACGGCCGCTCAGATCGCCAGGAGGTCATACAAGCCTACTTTCGCCTGGCTTGACCCGTTACTCCGGTTTGAAGCAGTAGACAGCCAGTTTGTTTCCATCCAGATCACGTACATAGGCTGCGTACGCATTGGGTGCCCAACCGCGGGGACCTGCTGCCCCTTCGTCTTCGGCGCCCTCTGTCAGCGCTGAGTCGTAGAAGGAGTGAATCGACGCGCGGTCGGGGGCCTCGAACGAAACTGTGACACCGTTACCCACCGTTGCTGGCTGTCCATTTGCAGGCTTCAGGACGAAAAACGACGGGGAATCTTTTCCCCAGATCGACCCGTTGTCACCGAGGTCCGCAAGCCGCTGCAATCCAATCTTGCCGAGAATATTGTCGTAGAAGGCGCGGGCCTTCTCGAGGTCGTTGGTGCCGACAGTAACGTGGGTAAAAGCTGTCATATAGCCTCCATAAAGGGACGTGAATTTATCCGCGGGGTTGGCGGTCTGGATGCCACTCGCCCCGGTCGGGAAATACCGATTGATTTGCGCCGCTACGCTCGACCGGTGCTGCTTAAGATCCGGGCGTGATGCTCGATGTGGTGTTCGATCAAAGTCGAGATGAAGAAATAGCCGTGGTCGTAGCCTTCATGCCGGCGCAGTGTGAGCGGCTGTCCGGCGGCCTTGCATGCGGCGTCGAATACGTCAGGGTTCAGTTGCTGGGCCAGAAACTGGTCGGCCATACCCTGATCGACCAATATCCCCTCCGCAAACTTGCGCGTCGCCTTGCCGACGAGTTCGCTCGCGTCGTACTGCTTCCACGCTTCGCGATCCGCGCCCAGATAGCCGCTGAACGCCTTCTCGCCCCACGGACAGCGCATCGGCGCAGCAATCGGCGCGAACGCCGATACCGACCGATAGATGTCCGGATTACGCAGCGCGAGCATCAACGCGCCGTGGCCGCCCATCGAGTGGCCGAAGATGCCGAGCCGCCCGCCATCGACAGGCAACTCGTTGATGACCGTCTCGCGCAGTTCGTCCCGCACGTACGAGTACATACGGTAGTGCGTCGACCACGGCGCCTGCGTTGCGTCGACATAGAAACCCGCGCCGACGCCGAAGTCCCACGCATCCGTCTCACCGGGCACGTTCGCGACGCGAGGACTTGTGTCCGGCGCGATCAGCGCGATGCCGTGTTGTGCGGCGAAGCGTTGCGCGCCTGACTTGATCGGAAACGTCTCTTCGGTGCTCGTCAATCCGGCCAGATAGAACAGCGCCGGCACCTTCTTCTGCGACGCCGCTTCAGGCATGAAGACCGAAAAGCGCATCGGCAAACCGATCGCCTTCGACTCATGCCTGTAGATACGCTGCGTGCCGCCGAACGACGCATGCGATTCGATCAGTTCGAGCATCGCGCGACTCCTTTAGTAGATGACGACCGAGCGGATCGACTCGCCCTTCTTCATCAGATCGAAGCCTTCGTTGATCTGGTCGAGCTTCAGGTGGTGCGTGATCAGATCGTCGATGTTGATCTTGCCTTCCATGTACCAGTCGACGATCTTCGGCACATCGGTGCGGCCGCGCGCGCCGCCGAACGCCGAGCCCTTCCATTGACGCCCCGTGACCAGCTGGAACGGCCGCGTGCTGATTTCCTCGCCCGCCGCCGCCACGCCGATGATGAACGACTGGCCCCAGCCCTTGTGCGTACATTCGAGCGCCTGGCGCATCAGCGTCGTATTACCGACGCATTCGAACGAATAGTCCGCGCCGCCATCCGTCAGCTGCACGATGTGATCGACGACGTTCTCGACTTCCTTCGGGTTGATGAAGTGCGTCATGCCGAACTTCTTCGCGAGTTCGACGCGGCCCGGATTGATATCGACACCGATGATCTTGTCAGCACCGACCATTTTGGCGCCCTGGATCACATTCAGCCCGATGCCGCCCAGACCGAACACGACGACATTCGCGCCCGCCTCGACCTTGGCCGAATAGACGACAGCGCCGACACCTGTCGTCACACCGCAGCCGATGTAGCAGACCTTGTCGAACGGTGCGTCTTCGCGGATCTTCGCCACCGCGATCTCCGGCACGACGATGTAGTTCGAGAACGTGGACGTGCCCATGTAGTGGAACAAAGGCTTGCCGTCGAGCGAGAAGCGCGACGTCGCATCGGGCATCAGACCCTTGCCTTGCGTCGAGCGGATCGCCTGACACAGGTTCGTCTTGCGCGACAGACAGAACTTGCATTGGCGGCACTCGGGCGTGTAGAGCGGAATCACGTGATCGCCCTTCTTCAGCGCGCCGACGCCCGGACCGGTATCGACGACGACGCCCGCGCCTTCATGGCCAAGGATCGCCGGGAAGATGCCTTCCGGATCGGCGCCCGACAACGTGTAGTAGTCGGTGTGGCAGATGCCCGTTGCCTTCACTTCGATCAGCACTTCACCCGCGCGCGGACCTTCGAGGTCGACTTCTTCGATCGTCAACGGTGCCCCTGCCTTCCATGCGATTGCCGCTTTCGTCTTCATATATCCTCGTCACTCACGTTACGACTGGTCGGAATCATCGACTACTGCCGCGAGCAACGACATTCTTTCAGCTCGTGTTGACGGAAATGCAGTGCATATTGGCCAAAAGTCGGTGGCCCTCGAAAGCCACGTTAGTATTGCCATTGGCGATCAAAAGTGGGGCGGCAGGGAACAAGGTCCGCACTCGCGCGTTTAGCCGCAAGGGTCGAATAACGCAGCCATTCGGGGCTTGCTCTCTCCCGCGTAAAGACCGCATGACGCCTCACACTGCGTTCGGTTTTTTCGAACAAGTTTCCAACTTTGAGTTAGCCACAAGCAGACCTGGTACCGGCACACTCCTGCTACACCAGTCGGACTCCTGGGTCAGCCGCCTCCCCAGCGACGCCTCCCTTGTTCCGCGACTCCTCTATCCAGTTGCAGCGAAGCCCTCCAGTGACCACACCACATCCATCACGCAACACGTTCGATACTGTTATGGCCCCCGTCTATGCGCCCGCACGGGTGATACCCGTGCGGGCGCAAGGCTCTCGCGTCTGGGACGAAGAGGGCCGGGACTACGTGGACCTGACGAGCGGCATCGCCGTTTGCGCTCTCGGTCATGCGCATCCCGCGCTGGTCGAAACGCTCACCAGACAGGCTGAACAGCTATGGCATGTGAGTAACGTCTTCACGAACATCCCCGCACTCAAACTTGCATTGCGTCTGACCGAGGCGACCTTCGCGGAGAACGCCTTTTTCGCGAATTCCGGTGCAGAAGCAAACGAGGCTGCGCTCAAGCTTGCCCGACGCGTGGCGATCGACCGGTTTGGAACGGAGGCGAGCAAGACCAGGATTATTTCCTTCGAGCAATCTTTCCACGGGCGCACGCTATTTACCGTCAGCGTCGGCGGCCAGCAGAAATACTCGGACGGATTCGGCCCGCTACCGGGCGACATCTCGCATATCCGATTCAACGATATCGACGCAGCGCTGGCTGCCATTGACGATCAGACCTGCGCGGTGATCGTGGAGCCGGTCCAGGGCGAAGGTGGCGTTATTCCGGCAACGGCCGACTTCCTGCGATGCCTGCGCGATGCCTGCACCAGGCACAACGCGCTTCTCATCTTCGACGAAGTGCAGACAGGCGTCGGTCGCACCGGTTCGCTCTTCGCGTACATGGACGTCGGTGTGACGCCGGATATCCTCACGACAGCCAAAGCCCTTGGAAACGGTTTCCCGATCGGCGCGGTGCTCACCACCACGGACATCGGCAAACACTTCTCCGTTGGAACGCACGGCTCGACGTATGGCGGAAATCCGTTGGCCACCGCCGTTGCGGACCGAGTTGTCGAACTCATCAACACCCCGCAAGTTCTCGACGGTGTTCGCGAGCGTAGCGCTCACATCCTTGCGAGCCTGCGCTCGCTCAATTCCCGCACCGGCGTGTTCCGCGAGCTTCGGGGCGTGGGATTGCTGATCGGCGCGGAGTTGAGCGACGTGTATCAGGGACGCTCGAAAGACATCATGACGGCCGCGCTCGAACACGGCGTCATGATTCTGAATGCGGGTCCGAGCGTCCTGCGATTCGCCCCGGCGCTCAACATTCCGTACGAATGTCTTGACGAAGGGTTGGCACGCCTGGAGCGCGCGATCGACTCTTTCAGGTCCGAGTAAGTTGCGCCGGACTTCGCGAGGCGAGGCTCTGCGTTCAGAGCCTGTAGCGCCTGCTATCGCACGGGTTCAAGGGCGCTTCAAAAACCGCTCCACGAGCCGCACGAAGTACGTCGACCCCACGGGAAGCAAGCGGTCGTTGAAATCGTAACTCGCGTTGTGCAACAGGCACGGCCCTGCTCCATGCCCCACGATGCGATGGTCGCCGCCGCCATTACCGATGAACGCGTAGCAACCCGGTTTTGCTCGCAGCATGAACGAAAAGTCTTCGGCAGCCATCGTGGGCTGAATCGCCGCGTCGACAGCCTGATCACCGACTACTTCACGCATGACTTCGACCGCCAGCGCTGTTTGTTCAGGGTCGTTGATGGTCGGCGGATAGTTCCGGCTGAACTCGATCTCACTGCGACAGCCAAGGCCAGACGCAATCGACGAGACGATGGCTCGCACGCGACTTTCAATGAGGTCGAGCGTCGCTTCCGAAAACGTGCGCACGGTGCCGCCCAGCCAGGCGTCGGTGGGTACGACGTTTTGCGCTTCACCCGCGTGAATCTGTGTCACCGACAAGGCTGCAGCATCGAGAGGATTCTTGTTGCGGGTCAGGATGCTCTGCAATGCGCTGACAATCTGCGCCACCGCAAACACCGGGTCTTCACCAAGATGTGGCATCGCGCCGTGGCATCCCGCGCCCGTCACCGTAATCCTGAAGAGACTTGTCGATGCCATGATCGGGCCGGGACGCACGCCGAAGTGTCCCTCCGGAATGCCCGGCCAGTTGTGCACGCCGAAAACGGCATCGACAGGAAAGCGCTCGAACAGACCGTCGTCGATCATCGCCTGCGCGCCCGCACCTTCTTCCTCGGCAGGCTGAAAAATGAAATGCGCGGTGCCGTCGAAATCGCCCGACTTCGCGAGATATTTTGCTGCGCCAAGCAGCATGGTCGTGTGACCGTCGTGCCCGCATGCATGCATTGCGCCCTGCACGGTGGAGCGATGCGCGAACTGGTTGGCTTCCCGCATGGGCAACGCGTCCATGTCCGCGCGCAGTCCAATCGCGCGAGTGCTGTTTCCACGCTTCAGGGTAGCAACCAAGCCGGTTTTGCCAACTCCGCGGACAACCGGCAAGCCCCATTCCTCCAGCTTGCCGGCGACGAGATCGGCCGTCCTGTTCACGTTGTATCCCAGCTCCGGGTGCGCGTGGATGTCACGACGGACTGCAGTCATCTCCTCTGAGAATGCCTGGATTTCGGCAATAGCGTTCATATTCACTTGATCAGATAGTCTTTCTGGCAATCAACATTGATGTCCGATTGCACAGACCCGTAGCGTTTGCCGGACCGCCGCGTTTGCGCAGGCGGTTCCAGCCGCCTAAATGTGGAACAGTTGCGCGACGACGGTCGCACCGAGGAACGTGCCTGCGTTGGCAACGAACGAGACGAGCACGATGCGCCAACCCAGTCGGCGGAAAGCGGGCAAGTCCTTCGCAATCGAGAGACCGGCGAAGGCCAGCATCGGCGTGGTCACGCCAAGAAAATCGTTCCGCGCGCTCAGATCGGCCAGCTGTGCGCCCCAGGGGCACCAGGGAGACGTCGCGTACATCGCTGCGAACGAGACCCAGCACACCGCGGGGATCTTGCGTCCCGTCAGCGTGGAAAGCGCGTCGCCAACAACGACAGCAAGCAGCATGATCAACATCCCGGGCAGTCCTGCCAGCGGCGTCGTTCCGTGTGCCATCCAGTCGCATACCAGTGCGAACACGGCGGTGACGACCCATGCCAGCACTTTGCCGCCATAGCTGAGATGCGGCGCTTCCGTCTGCACATCGCCGAGTTTCGGTCGGCTGGCTTCTGCCGCTTCGGACGCGTTCGATGCGCTGGTCGTACGGCCAATCAGCGGCTCGAGAATGCGGTAGCCGAACAATGCCATCGGCAGCGAAATGAACAACGTGAAGTACGTGCCCACCGTCGTCGTGATCAGATTGCTCGCAGCCGCAAACGTCAGCACCGACTTGGCAACCTCGGGCGTCTGCTGCGCAGCGATAGCGCCCGACGCCGCTGCCATCATGCTGCCCGAACCCACGCCCGAACCCATCGCGAGTGCGAGCGGGTCGAAGATATTCAGACTTGCGACGAAGCCCGCGAATATCGCGATAAAGACCGCGCCGAAGATGGTTCCAGTGAGATACTCCGCCAGCACGCCACGCCCCTCGGCCGAGTCCATCCCGTACTTCTCACCGATGATGGCGAGACTCGGCTCACGGCCGACCGAGAAGGTGGCGCCGATGGCTTCGCGCTTGATTCCGAGCAGCAGTGCGAGCGGCAAGCCAAGCAGGATCGTGCCGACAAAATGCCCCAACTCCTGGAAGGCAAGCGCCCAGCCTGCGGACGCGAGCTTGGGTAACGCACTGCCAATCATCAACCCAAGCTTTGCAATGAAGAGCAGCAACGCAGGCTGCAGGATGGCCGCAGCGTAAAACTGCGTTTTCACGTCGAGGCGCGCGGCGCTGCTCGATCGCGCACTGATCACCCCGATCGCCGCACCGAGCAGAAGCGCCCAGATCATCGGCAGGAGAACCACCTTGCCCGGGCCAATCTTGAACGTGAAAGATCCGATCAGCTCGGCAAGCAGAATCACGCCCGCAGCGAAGACAAGTAGCTTGGCCGTGCGCACGCCTCGGCCGCCGGATGAGTGCATTGTTATGCTATTCATTGGTCAGGTCTCCCCAAATTGACGATCCTCCCCGATAGAGCGGGGAGGATACCTTGCCGATTAAAGGTAGCCGAAGGCCGTGGGTGGTTCCTTCGCGGTTTCGACCCAGACGCTCTTCGTCTGCGTGTATTCGTAGAGTGCTTCGACACCGCTCGAACGACCGTAACCGCTCAAACCGAAGCCGCCGAACGGCGACGCCACGTTGATGGTCTTGTAGCCATTCACCCAGAAAGTGCCGGCATCGACTTGCGCTGCCACGCGATGCGAGCGCGCGACGTCGGTGGTCCACACTGCGCCGGCGAGGCCAAACTCGGTATCGTTGGCAATTGCGATGGCTTCGTCTTCCGTGTCGAACGGAATCGCTGCCACCACCGGCCCGAAGATTTCTTCACGCGCGACTGCCATCTCGTTGGTGACGTTCGACAGCACCGTCGGCGAAACAAAGTAGCCCGCGCTCGAGCGTTCCTGCGAACCCGATGCGAGCGTTGCACCCGCCGCCACGCCCTTGTCGATCATCGACATGACGTGCTCGTACTGCCTGCGGTTGTTGATCGGACCCACTTCCGTCCTGTCGTCGAGCGGCTCGCCAACCTTGACTTTCTTTGCACCCGTGGCAACCATCGCGACGAACTCGTCATAGACGTCGCGCTGCACGAGCAGGCGCGAGCCCGCCACGCAGCTCTGGCCAGCACCGGCGAAGATGGCCGCCTGCGCGGTCAGTGCCGCGCGCTTCAGGTCAGCGTCGCCGAAGATGATGTTGGCAGACTTGCCACCCAGTTCGAGCACACACGGCAGCACGCGCTTGGCAGCCGCCTCGGCGATCCGCGCGCCCGTCGCCGGCGAGCCGACGAACACCACTTTCTTGATGGCCTTGTGCGCGATGGCCGACTGCGCGACGGTCTGCCCCAGACCTGCCAGCACGTTCACGAGCCCCTTCGGCGCGCCCGCGCGCTCGCAGAGCAGACCGATGACGATAGAGCTGGTCGGCGTAAGTTCGGACGGCTTCAAAAGCACTGCGTTACCCATCGAGATAGCGGGCGCGACCTGCCAGCCGCATGTGAAAACGGGCGCATTCCACGGCGTGATTTGCAGCACGGTGCCAGCCGGCTCGCGGCGCGTGTAGTTCAGATGCGAGGTCGGCACGGGAATCACTTCGCCGTAGAACTTGTCGGCCCAGCCGCCGTAGTACTCGAACATCTCGGCGACCTTCGCGACTTCACCGCGGCAGTCACGGATCGGCTTGCCCGAGCCGAGCGATTCGAGCCGCGCGATGGCTTCCGCTTCCGCGCGCACTTCGCGGGCGATCTCGAACATCACACGGCCGCGTGCCGCATGCGTGAGCGCCCACCACTGTTTCTGCGCGCGCACGGCTGCGGCGGCGGCCTGTTCGACGACGGCTACGCCGCCGTCTTTATACGCGATGCTCTCATCGCCCGTAGCGGCGTCGAAGAGTTGAATGGTTTCACCCGCGCCTTCCACCAGTTCGCCGCCGACATACGAACCGATGGTCTTTGCATTCGGGAAGAAGTGCTGAAACGCCACGAGAAGGTCTTCTGCGTTCTTGCTCATCTGAAAATGGCTCCGGATATCTGGCGATTACTGTTTGTCGATGAACTGGACGATGCGGTTGAAGTCTTCTGCATCGCCGATGGTGTCCGCGCTCGCGGCCCACAGACGGCCAGCTTCCTTCGCGATCGGCGCGGTAGCGTGCGCGCTCTCGAGCAGCGCCATCGCAAGGCGCACGTCCTTTCTCATGAGCTTCATCGTGAATCCCGAGTCGAACTTGCCGTTGAAAATCCACGTCGGATAATTCGTCAGCGTTGCGCTGTTCTTACCCGAGCCGCCATTGAGTGCCTCGACCAGTTTTTCCGGGTCGACGCCATTCGCTTCGGCGGCCCGAACGGCTTCGCTCGCGGCCAGAAGATGAACACCCGTCAACATGTTGTTGATGATCTTGGTGACATGACCCGCACCGACGGGGCCGACGTGGACGCGCTTGGCGCTCATCACGGCAAGGACGGGCTCAACTGCTGCGACGTCTTCGTCGGCACCACCCAGAACCATCGTCATCGTGGCAGTCGCTGCACCCTTGGGGCCACCGCTGACAGGACCGTCGACGAAGCCCACCTTGAGCTCAGCGAGGGCGGCAGCAACCTTGCGCGTGCTGCCCGGCTCTGCAGTCGTCGTGTCCACGACGATCAGGCCCGGCTTCGCACTGGCGGCAACGCCCCCTACACCGAGCACGACCTGCTCGACGATTTCGGAAGTCGGCAGCGAAAGAATCAGCACGTCGGAATTACGCGCGATATCAGCGATGGAAGCGCGCGCCTGAACGCCGTCTCTCTGCAATTTGTCTGCAACGCCGGGCGCGGCGTCATAGCCGAGCACGTCGAAACCGCCTCGCTTGAGCGAGAGCGCCATCCCGCGCCCCATATTGCCCAGACCAATTACTCCAACCGTCTTCATGTTTCTAGCTCCAGGTCTCTTGATTTCGCAGTTCGTACCGTGGCTGCTATTCCACGTTTCCGACTGCCTGGCTTCCATACTGGGCTTTCGAAAACCTATAATCAATAAACACCAATTTGCGAAGCGTTCTAAAAATTCGAACGATGAGGTCTCATGGCAGAGAGTCTGACGGAGAGCAGGATTGTCTATTTCTACGAAGCCGTACGATTCGGCAGCATTCGCGCAGCGGCAGACTGGCTGAACGTCGCGCCCTCGGCCGTGAGCAGACAGATAGGGTTACTGGAGCGAGAACTCGATGCCGCGCTGGTCGAGCGGCATGCCCGCGGAGTGAAACCTACGGAGGCCGGAGAGTACCTCATCGAGTACTACCGCGAGCAGATGGCGCACAAGGAGGACCTCATCAGCCGCTTGCAGGAATTGCGCGGCTTGCGCACGGGGCACGTCAACGTTGTGCTCGGCGAGGGATTCGTATCCGACATGCTGTCGGGCCCGATGCAGCAGTTTTGCAAACACTATCCGGGCATCAAGGTCAATCTCGACCTCGCCGGAACGAACGAGGTCATGCGCAAGATTACCGAAGACGAGGGTGATATCGGGCTCGTTTACAACCCGCCGCCCGAACCCAAGATTGTCTGCAGGGCATCGCGCATGCAGCCACTGATGGCGATCGTTGGCCCGGGCTTTCCTCGCGCGCAACGTGAAAAAGCGATGACAGTGCGAGAGCTGGCGTCCTTTCCGCTGGCGGCGGCGCATCCCTCTTTTGGTACCAGGCAGATGCTCGAGGCCGTCGAGTTTGCCGAGAAAATACGCCTTGATCCGATCGTCACAACCAACTCGATATCCATCCTCAAGCAGTTCGTCAAATCGGGGCTGGGCATTGCATGTTTGCCGGCGTTTTCCGTCTCGACTGAGCTGGACGCGGGAGAACTCTTCGCGATTCCCATTGATCATCCGCTGCTTACAAACGCGGAGGCACAGCTCGTAACGCGCGTCGGCCGAAAGCTGTCCGTCGCCTCGAACAAGCTACTCCAGCTGATGCATTCGCAGATGCGCGCATTTCGTTAGATAACCGAAACGCGCGGCCTGCTCGAAGCTGACCTGTTCCGGCAACTTCACCAACCCGTCAGCGGGAGCCGTTGCGTACTGGCACAGGCCGCCATATGGGTAACGCCGATAAATTTCCTTCGAGCGTGGTCCGAAACCAAAGTACCCTTGAAATGTGAAGGCCTGGCAGCTAATACGGTCTCCAACTCGACAAGCGTGGCACGTACCACACGAGCGGCCTGGGTTGATATAAACGCGGTCACCCACGGCAAATCCCGCGACATCGCTGCCGACCTCCACGATGACCCCAGCGGTGTCGAGTCCGTAGATTGCAGGCAAGTCAGGCACCGTGAGGTAGGCGCGGTCGCCGTAGCTGCGCATGACATTACGCAGGTTCGGAACAATTCCCGACGCTTTCACTTGCACGACCACGTCGGTCGTACGTTCGATTTGTGGCCTTGCAATCTCGTCGAGCCGAAAGTTCCCTCCGGGCTCGTGTAGTCGCATTGCGTGCATGGTTTCAGTTTGCATGGTCAGTCTCCATAAATTGGATGCGTTTGGTATCGGTGACATCCGCATCGAGAAAATGCTGGTACATGTCGAGCACTCGTTCGCCGGGAACGAGCGAACCCCTACAACTAATAGTTGTACTAATATTAGAGATGACATTGGACGTTCATCTGCCCATGCCGGACGAGACTAGTTGTCGTGGTCGCTGCCGCCTAACTCGACCCTCAAGTCCGCCTTTAGCTTGAGCAAACGTTCAGCCATTTCGTGCTTCAGAGGAAGTGCTCGAGATGTGGGCGCCACGACCGCGACAGCATATTGCCCATGGACGGTATCGATTGCGACCGCCATTGACGAGACGCCCACAATAGATTCTTCCGACTCCCAGCCGAATCCGGCTTCACGGGTTTCCGCCACGATGTGTCTCAATTCGGCGATATCGGTTACCGTGGCCTCTGTCATCTTTTCCAAACTTGCGCCGAGGAAAGCTTCGTCAACCAGGCCCGTGTGAAGCGCTAATAGCGCACGGCCGCCACTCGTGCAGTGAAGTGGAAGGTCGCCCCCAACCCCGGGCGTTACTCTCAAAACGTGTTCTGCGACAACAGCATGCACATATGCGAGACGTCGGCCACTAACGCGGCAGAGAACTACAGTCTCTCGCAGTTGTTTGGAGAGAAGTTCGAGGTGAGGTCTCGTTATCGCCACGACGTCGGTATGGACTCGCCCAATCATTCGCATTAAGGCAGGACCGAGCCTCACACCTTCCCCGCGGTCAGCCTGGACAAGCTCTTCCTGGCTCAGCGCCGAGATGATACGTTGAACCGTCGAACGGGGAAGATTGACTATTCGCGAAATCTCGGCCAGACGCATACCTCCGGGTTCAACACTGAGGACGTTCAGAATCCTGGCTGCCCGGGCTATCACCTGTATCGAATTGGACTTGTCGTCGCTTAGCTCGTCGCTCATTACGCTTATATGCATCAAAGGAAAGGTTGGCCTCTAGCCACATGTCTCAAAACCCATCCTAATCTGCCGTTTGCATTAAGGCAGCCCGGAATTACCCGCATCATGGAACGAGCGCCCGTATCGTGGGTTTTTAGTTGAAACGCTGACCCATTTTCAGCCAGTTCTGGAGAGTCGGACCACGTATCTCGCAATTAGAGCCACAGCCCGACGAACTAAGTTTGAAAAGGACTCTCCATTATGAAAGCGGACGGTGGTCCGGTAGGCCGAACGTGAATCAGGGCTTGTGGACGCCCTGTACAAGGCGCGCTATCTGATTTCGTTGCACGACGGCATGACCGTGCGGTGCGACGGCGAAGAATGGGCGCTTGACTTCGGCCAGGAGCTGAAAATGATTGACGCAACGCTGAAGATGGCCGGAATCGACACTCGGCGCTCCGGGCCGGCAGCGGGCGGTGTCCATCGGAGGACAAGCGCGAATGGAAAGTGAGACCTACAGAGGCTACGTCTTGTGGGGCATGTGGTTCGAGAACAGGAAGGGGCTCTCGAGCGCTATGCGGCGAGCGGCTCGGTCACTAAGGGCGGCAAGTTTGTCGAAGCATCGGGCATTCTGGGCGTTGTGGATTAACTCGACCGTGTCGGTGACGTCATGGCCCTGCGCCGTGCCGAAATATTCCCGCGTGGACAGCCTGGCGCCAGATGATGGGCGTGGGGTCGCGCAGGCGGCGCAGAGCGCCGACAGGAGAAATGCGGTACCGGTCGCGCGCAATGTCCGAACCGTTGCACGGAGAAGGACTGCGCAAGCCCGGAGTGAACACGGGCCACCGCCGGTCGTGACCAGGTGGGTGAAGCTTGACACCGGCTCGAACGCTGCGCGACGAGCACGCGCGCTCACTATCAATTCGGCTTGGCACCGTTCGCGGTCATGATTTCCTTGACCGCCGCCCGCGCCTTCGCCGATGCCTCCGGGTTATAGGCTATGGTCGGACCAAGCTCGACACACGAGTCCTGATACGTAAAGGGTTTGTTCGTCGCCGCATTCAGGATTTCTCCGTGCAACGCTTCCTGCAATTTGCAGTTCCTTGTCGTCTGCGCTTGTGCCAGCTTCAGCGGCATCGCAAACGCCTTGCCATCAAAGACGTGATATGCCCCGGGGTATTCGGTCAGCTTGATATCCTTGCCGGTCGCCTGCAGCCGACCGACGTATTCCCGGCACGGTGCAACCGGAACGTAGTCGTCTGCACTTCCGTGGAATATCCGCACCGGCTTGGCCGAGATGTCATCATCCCGCAGATACCCTATGTTGCAAGACGGGTAGAAGGCCACATAAGCGGCAAACTCCTGGCCAGATGCCGGGCCATGCATCTCCCGGAACCGCTTAAGACTGGCGTAGAGAGCAGCGTGACCACCCCGGGAGAAACCCATGAGCATCACGCTCTCGGGGGCGATTCGGGGGTGTTTCTGCAGTATTTCCAGCGCACGATATGCGTCTTCGACTTGTACAAGGCGTCCGAGCTTGGACTGGTCATTGTTGACGCTGACGATGCCGCGACCGGTAAAGCTGTCGATGGTGAAGGTGGCGACGCCCATCGCAAGCAGGTCTTGCTCCCAGTCCGTCACGTAGCTTGAGATGCCGCCCGAGCCATGCAGCAGAACAACGACCGGGAATCGCTCAGTGCGCGTGCTCGGTAGCCGTAGTTCACCGGCGATGGTGACGGGCTTCCCGGGTCGGCCCTCCAGAAATTCCGCGTCGGTCGGCGTGGTGGATTGGAATGGAATGACCTCCATCCGCTCGACCTGCGCGTGTGCAGGTCCAGAGAGCGCGACGAAGAGGATGCTGAGTGTGACGAAAACGAGGTGGCGGAAAGCTGTGCGATACCTTTCAGGCGTAAGCATGGCGACGTCCTTGGTAGTGTTGTTCGTCGGTGACCTGGTCCCGGTAGCCTAGTCCATTTACTGGCAACTACAACCTGCCCATGCCCTGACATAATCGGACTCACCCGCACGTGTTCTCCGCGTCATTGAAGGTTTTGCGGTCCAGCTGCCGGCCGTGCATCTTCGTGTGTACCAGGTCGGCCCTTGAGCAGCTGGAGATGACGCCCGACGCGTTCCTGGAGCGCCACCGCTTCGCCTCGGCCGTCAACCTGGCCACCGTGGCCGAACGTGTTACTGGGCCAGGCGCTTCGGCAAGCTGGCGGGCCTGGACTGGAAGCTCGATGGGACCGGTCAGCGCTCCCGGATGGGATGGCTTGCACGAAAGCCTGTTGGGTTCGCCACGCGCTGCGAGCCGCGCAGTCCCGTGTTCTTATTCGGCGAGCCGGCAGGTCTTGGAATCAAAGCCGAGCGTCATGCTCTTCGTCACCTTGGGTATGGCAGCCATGGGTTCGTCCGGTTTTCGGTCCAGATAGGTGACGACGATGGAGCGGCCGTGGAACACAATCGAACGCGGCATGAGGCGGTCGCCAAGGAGGACAGCGTTGGTCATACTGCAGTCACCGAATGCCACCGCAACATAATTGAAAATGCCGCTACCGCCTGGTTCGTCCGTCAGGAATATCGCGGCAGCAGGCTTCGAGTCAAGCCGGCCACCGACGGGCTTGCCGAACACACGCGTCACGTGCTGCGTCGCTGAGCCAGGCGCGGCCGGTACCGCTCGCTTGCCATTCGACAACTTCACGTCTTCGTTGTCGATGCGGAAGGTCGCATTTTTGTAGTCGACATCGACAGTTCCAGCCTGGGCCCAGACGGCTACCAACGCAAGGCAGGTCGCGATTGCGGCGGCGGTCAACTGCTTCCTCATCATTCATGCGCTCCGTCAGGAAACGTCTGCCGCGTAGTCGCGAAGTAAGCGTTCCGAAGTTGTTGTTCTTCGGGCCGCCCCGTGCTCAGACGCCGACGGTATGCTGATAGAACCAGTCGTCGAACGCGTCGACGCCCTGCACGGTCAGCCCGAGCCGGTGCGCATTCTCGCAGGCCCGCACCAGCATCCAGCACGCGGCCTCTTCGAGGTCGGCCTCGAAGTCGGGCGCATTGGTTCTATCGAAGTGCCGCAGTGCATTGGCTACACAGGTCTCCGCGTCATTGAAGGTCTTGCGGTCCAGTGGCCGGCCGTGCAGCTTCGTGTGCGCCAGGTCGGCCGCATCGAACTTCCAGTCCACGCCCACCGGCTTACCCGCGTTCCGCAGCGCCTCGCCCAGTACACGTTCGGCCGCACTGGCCAGGGTAATGGCCGAGGCGAAGCGATGGCGCTCTACGAACGCGACAAGGGCCATCTCCAGTTGCTCACGCGCGAGTTCGACGCGGTGGCAGGTTTGCGAGGTCATGCCCAGCTCCCGGGACGGATGCGGATGTCTCAGTCTATCGCCGCTTCCGGTGCGTTTCCGAGGAAAAATTGACGGCCATTGTCGACATGACCGCACTCCTCGCAGCGTCACGGCTAATGCACCGACCGCAAAGCTGGCGGTCGCCTGCGCGGTGATGCCGAGGACGATAGCGGCACCGAATCGGTGGGCGTCGAGCTGATGCTCGTCTCAGCGTGAGCTTGACGCTTCGAGAGACCAGCTGGGATTCGGTGTATTGAAGATACATTCGCGACCGCTGCGCGGGCTTTTGTCATCGCGTTCCGGACACATATACCAACAGTTTGTGCACTCGCTGACAGTGCTGTTGGCTGCAACGAAGCAGAATGTCATTCGTAGACGCGTCCGGCGCTGGTCGCGTCAGCACTTACAAGCAGTTACGCGGGAAACCGCATGGTTTCCCCTATCGTCGCTTGGATTGGTCACAATTCATTATCCGAATCAGCGCTCGTCCGATGGGCTGGGACTCCATAACACAACTTGCGGGGATGACACGGTCATGGAAGCAAAAGACTATGACGGCAGCTCTTCGCCGCATCGTGCTCATAGAAGGCACCCCGTGACGCTGAGCGCGCACGAACTCGCGACGCTCTTTCGCCTGCGCAACGCGTCGGTTTTGACGGACATTGAAACGCCGGACGTCATTGCGCTACAGGAAGCCGGGGTGGTCCAGGTCATCATGTCGGAAGACGGTGATGCCGCGCTGGCGCTGACCGTAGACGGGAAAGTATTGCTGCGCATGCTTGGCGCCGAGCCAGTTGGGAGTCGCGGTTACCCAAACTAATGCGCCAGTGGGCCCAGTGTCCTGCGCGGTTTGGCCTTCGGCTGGCCAACACCGTCAAGCGGTTGCCCCCTGTTCGGCGTGCAATAGACGGGTCGGTTGTAAAGGCGCCTTACGCGCTACCAGAACGCGGGGCTATGCGGCGCGCACAACAACACCTCTATCGCAACTGCGATTGCCAATTGAGTCTTCCGGGCGCTCTCCGAGGAAGTCAAGTATCTCTGCCTTCGGGGTCGAAAACATCAGAGGTCTCGTTTTCATGGACGTCTCCGGAGCCGTAACACCGATGGCAGAGCTGCCACCGCTCTCCGTCACATTTCGGGCACGTGATGGTGTTGGACGTGTGAGACACGTCTGAAACAGTCTCGACTTCGGTTATCTGCACCTTCCCCGTCCCGCCACATTTTTCGCACGTGATTTTTCCTTGGCCACCACATTGCTGACAGGTAGTCATCGTCTCCCCTCCTGGTGGTTAGGCGTACGTGACCATACTACTCCGAGCGCGTGAGAACACAGTCGGCATGGCGCGTGCTGCACGAAGCTCGACAAAGACGAGCGTCGAAACACGCGCGAGCCACCCCGTCATGATTTGCAACTGGGTTTCTGTCCGGTCTTCAATCGAGTTGTAGACCCAGAACACAAGAATGTTTTCGCGTCAAACCCGCGTAGCGCTCGGCGATACAGCTGTCCAGATTCGCTGCTTTCTGAAACTGCCGGTCCACGTTGCTGGTAAAGACGCCTCCCTTCTCCATGCGCGCGGCCCAGAAGTGCAGAATGTCGAAGCCCGCATGGGGCTCGGTGCTCCGGTATAGCGCGAGTCGGTGACCGTAGAAGCCCCAGTCAGGCAAGGGCATGCACCACATTGCCGACGGCTACGCAATCTCTTCGAAGCTCAAACCGGCAAGCTTCACGGCCGGGTACGCGCAGAATCCCACCGTACCGCGAAAGTCCGGTAGCCCCGAGTCGACACCCATCCCGACGCCAGCGGTAAAGCGTCCTTCCCGATGCCAAGGCAAATCCGCAAGTTCTGATGTCAGACCTCCAACCTTGACAAAACACGGTCGGCAAAGCTCCATGTTTGCGAACGAGAACCCGGGTGGCAACGCTTGGTTCGCGTCGCCTCGGACAGTAGTACGATATTCATTCGTCTCTGCGCCACGTGCGATGCGTCGCTCCGCGCTGGCGCGACCCTTCCGGATAAGGAGGACCTATGCGCGTGCTGATAGTTGGCGCAACCGGACTAATCGGCAAGGAAATCGTTCGACTGCTCTCGCCTGAACACCAGGTCATTGGCGCGAGCCGCAATGGCCCAGACCAGTTCGTGGACCTCACAGACAAAGCGTCCATCATCTCAATGTACCAGCAGCTCGGAACCGTTGATGCCGTGATTTGCGCTGCGGGCGCGGCGAAATTCGCACCGCTTGAATCGCTGACGGATGAAGATTTTGCGTTCAGCCTGGCCAACAAGCTGATGGGGCAGGTCAATCTGGTCCGTTGTTCGGGCGGCCACGTTACCCAAGGTGGGTCCTTGACGCTCACCAGCGGCATTCTCTCCCTGCATCCGGTCACAGGGAGTGCCGTAGTGGGCATCGTGAATGCAGGGGTCGAGGCGTTCGTCCGGTCCGCAGCTCTCGAATTGCGGGGCAAAGCACGGGTTAATGCCGTCAGCCCAGGCTGGGTTTCAGAAACGCTTGCCGCGATGGGACAGGCCTATTCCGCAGGTACCCCCGCCGCGGTGGTGGCCCAGGCGTACAACCGAAGTCTGGTCGAGAACATCACAGGACAGGTCATTCCAGTCAAGAAGTCGTGAAAGCAGCGCAGCCGTCCAGTAACGGCGTTTGGCTTCAGTCGTGCTGTTTTGACTCGCAGCAACGCCGCTTTTCGTACGTAACCAGGTACCAGGGCAAGTATGAAGGAGACGACCATGAACCTCGCCGGCAAGACGCTATTCATGTCAGGTGGCAGTCGCGGTATCGGACTCGCCATTGCACTCCGGGCGGCACACGACGGCGCGAACATTGTGATTGCAGCGAAGACGGCCAACCCGGACCCGCGGCTCGAGGGCACGGTACATACAGCGGCGGCCGCCGTCGAAGCTGCTGGCGGAAAGGCGCTTGCGCTGGTCGTCGACATCCGCGATGAGGAACGCGTAAAGGGTGCGGTTGCCAGGGCCGTTGAGGTGTTCGGGGGCATCGACATACTCGTGAACAATGCCAGCGCCATCCGACTAACGGGAACGCTCGATACGCCCGTCAAGCGGTACGACCTGATGCACGGGGTGAACGGGAGAGGCACATTTGTCTGTGCTCAGGCCTGCCTGCCTCACCTCCTCAATTCGCCGAATCCACATATCCTGACGCTGTCGCCTCCGCTGGTCACAGACCCGAAGTGGTTTAAGGATTTCCCGGCATACACCATTGCCAAATACACGATGAGCCTGTTCACACTGGCGCTGGCCGGTGAGTTCAAGGACCGTGGCGTCGCCGTAAATTCGCTGTGGCCGCGAACTGCTATTGCGACTGCTGCTGTACGAAACGAGATTGGCGGCGCCGATATGATTGCTGCTTGTCGCAAGCCGGAGATAGTCGCCGACGCGGCCCACTATATCCTGACGCGCCCATCCAGGGAGTGCTCGGGAAATTTCTTTCTCGATGACGAAGTGCTATTGGCGGCTGGTGTCCGGGACTTCTCGCAATACGACGTCAAGGCTGGCGCGGCATTGCAGGCAGACTTCTTCGTTGAGGCGTTGCCGGGCATGCTAAGGGCGGACAACATGGTGAAGGCCAAGTTGGATTCATGACAACCTCAGCACGACGAGTATCAATGAACAACAACGTAACGAACGGAGAGTCGCGATGGACGACCGCTTTGACAGACGGGAACTGCTGCTTCACCTCGGGGACATGCTCGAAGCTTTGAGCTGTTTATCCAAGACGGGTCGGCCGGATTCGCTTGTGGCTCAACTCGCGATGGAACAGGATTCGTTGCGGGACTTCGGGTACCTCCGTGTGCTTGACCGGAAGATGACGGTGGCCGAGTTCAGCGAGCGCCTCGCGAGCGCGTTCTTCCTGTGGCCAAAGGAACTGCTCGAGGCCGAACTCAACCGCAATGCGCTGGCGTCAACCGTTCAGCATGACCTCTTTGATGGCAATCCTTCCGGCTGGAAGGCCTATGTCGCCGAGATGCAGAAGAAGGTACGCTGGTTTGGGACCGGGCTTCCCGCGATGAAAAGCGGCACTTCGGAAGAACCGGCGCACGCTGCCATTGAGGAAGCGAGTCCGGTCGAGGTGTCGGTCGTGGTCGCGCCGTCTGTGGAGTGGGATGCGCCTGACGAGAAGAAGGGGTGGCCTTGGCCCCAGCCGGGGTCGACGTCCTGACTCACTTCTGCTCGTGGCGTCTACCGCGGATTCCAAATTCCCGAGGGCCCGGACTCGGCCTTGGCGACAGCACCCTCAATGACAAAGGCCTGAGCTTCTTCTTGCACAAAACAGTAAAGCTGTCGGGCTGTTGCCGTAGAGCAGTGGTCGCAAGCCGTCGCTCATGTGTCGAAGGCCGAGGTGCGAGATTGATGCTGTTCGTGTGCCATTTAAAGCTCCGATGGAATGGCCGGCGACAAAACCGGCTCATTTCATCGAGCAACGCACGGACCCAGTCTGCAACGTTGTCTTTTTCGGCCTCCCGTGCCAGAGCCATGGCGACCGCACTCAGGACCATCGGCGTGAGCCGTCAGGTCAAGGTATTGCCTCAGACTGCGTGCGGACGCGGAAAAACCTTTCGACGGGAATAATCGCGACTATGCCGTCTCCGGCCGGCCCGACGTGCGCGATATCCATGATTGCTCTTACGAGGGTTTCAACGTCCGATGCCTGGGCGAAAATTTCGATTTTGAGGTGCTCGGTCGTCCAATCATCGGCAAACAGGTTTGGATGCGCGCCGAACCCTTTTACCTTGCTAACGGTTATGCCGTGGATATCAATAGCGCCGAGCCTCTTTTCCAGAGTTTGCAGAACGTCCGGCCGAACAACCGCCACAACACATTTAAGTTCCATGTCTTGCTCCTCGTTGACTCCTTGATGGAAGGACGTCATGCGCTGCTACCCATTCGGCGCCTACCTTGCATCAACTACTGCCTGAATCTTCCCTGCATCTCGAACTCCGTCTTGTGTCATCTGATAGTGTATCTCTGCCATACCTTGGGGAACCGGACAAGTTACTGCAATCCGGTCTATGCCGTATCGGTTCGCATTCTTCGAATCAGCCCCCGGAGCCGTGGTCCATCCGCCGCATCTTCGGCAAATTGCGTCAAGCCTCGAGCACTGCATCGCTACGACTTGGCGTCCGGATAAATATAGGTCTGCCAACATTTTTCCTAAACCAAGCCCTCGCCAACAGCGACGTGGCAGCCACACGACCGCGTGATTTCCCCTGGTTGACGGTGTGCTCCCGAAAGAATAGGGTTGCTGCGGTGCAAAAAAATTGCAACAGAAAAAAGAACGCGGATGGTAACTGGTAATAGCTGCCAGACATCGTTGCACTGCGAGGACGGAAGTCGATAACCGAAAGATTCTGACATGGAGTCACACAAATGATTGCGCAAGTCCCTGAACAGTTCATTGCAGCACAGAAAGCAGGCATGGATGCGCTCTTTGGATTCTTGAACACTGCCTATCCGGGCTTTGAAAAGCTGGTGGATTTAAACATACAGGCCGCAAGAGCCTCGTTATTCGAAAACCAGGCGGTCCTCTCTGAGGCTGTATCCGCCAAAGACTCCCAGTCGTTGCTTGAACTGCAGACGCGACAGAACGAGGCGACGACAGAGAAGGCGCAAGCCTACTGGCGCCACGTCAATGAAATTGTCACCGAGACCAGCAGTCAACTGCTCGCGCAGAGCCAGAAGCAGGTGAGTGAGTACGTTCGGGAAAGTCAAGCGCTCGCAGACAATCTCGGCAAAAACGCGCCACTGCAAAGCGGCACGTTTGCCGCGTTCTGGTCGAAGGGCCTCGAGGCTATGCGAGATGCGGGTACGGCGTTCCAGCAGCAGGCCATGGGGACGGCAAAGGAAGCCGTGGAGGTCGTCGACAGGGCGTAACAGACAAATCCCACCCTTGAGCATGAAAGCCTTCGAAGGGTGACGTTATTTGGGCGCGAGAAAGCCGGCGTGCGGTGTGCCGACTCTCCGAAGCCACTTCATTTTTAGCTTCATTGGCTCACCAACTGGCTGATGAATCGACGACCGGGCGGAGCCGGATGATCAGCTGCCGGGATGGCTAACTAATTCGAGCGGAATGTTCGATCAGTTCTTGTGGTCGTCTTACATACCTCATGAAGCAAATTCAGGTCGAAAGTACTTAATGTATTTTCGGCTGCCCCATCGGAGACTGCTTCAATGTCGGCCAACGAGAAAAAGTGAGTACACGCCGCTAAATATGACCCTATTACTGATGGATGACTTCCATCGGGTTCGTATAGGTCGATTTCAGGTCGCAGCCTGCGAAACTGAGCCCAAGCCAGGCCGACTGGGATAACTCTGGCCCCGGTCGCTTTAGCTAAACCCTGAAACGCCGTTACGATATTTGCCTGCGACGCCGGGTCATTCTTCCGAGCCCAAGTCATGTACAAATATGGCTTCGCACCGGAGGTTTGAATCTCATCGACAAATCTTCGGACATGTTCCTGCATGCTTTTCAATGCACGGAGCGGTCGCGTGCTTTGGTCCTGCAACACGACCGCATTCCATTTCTCGGCGGCTAGAAGCTTTTGGACTTCGCCCCGGTTCCAATGCGCCGCAAGCGATGCTCCGCCAAATGCGAGTACATCTGCCTTCACCCGCATATCGGGAATGCTCGCCTCAAGGAGGCTGACAAGCATCCTTGGCATATCGTTTCTCGTTGTATAGCTATTGCCAACAAAGAGGACTCGAAACTCGCTGCTCATGGTGATGGGATATAACGACTCGTCCACGAATCGATGCAATGACTCAACGACATACTAATGTTCATCTACCCACATGGTACCCCGATTGAACGACGGTCGCCTGTGCGACGTCGAACGAGAGGTCCGGCGGGTCCGTAACCGTCTGGTTTTGCCGACATACGGATCCCTCTGCTATCGGATGAAGTATTTGAGTCCTTCAAAAATGCGTTTTGACACAATCTGGGCCGACTTCTGCCCGACAGTATTGATGTCATGAAGCCGGTGCGCTGCAAGGCACCAATGGTCGAAATTCATGCCGCGCGGCTCGCGCGTCGGGGCGTCGTTTTCTGGGAGACCAGGCTTCTGGAAGCGGACCGTCGCTGTACCGTCATGCCACCTGACACGGTCAGTGTTACGCGCATCAAGGGGCAGGACGGCAGCGAGACGCGCGCTTCCTGACTTCAGGAGCAATCGCTTACCGATAGTCTGCGCGTGACTTCTGACCCGCGAGAAGTTCGTCCAGTTTGCGCTCAAGCCGCAGGTTAGAGCAACCAATCAGGAAGATCATGCAGAAGTAGTTGATGACGGGAATAAACGAAATGATCGTCCATTTGACAACAGGACGCCCCTTGTCCTTCGCCAGATAGTGACCCACGAAACCGAATATCAGGGAAAGGAGAACGAGCGGTATGAACGACATCACGGATGCTTCCGATGAGTGCGGCATGATTGCCCTCGCTAGCGGTTTTCAGAATGCGGCACGCACCGTGCCGAAAAACATTATGTCACCTGGCGCCCGAGGCGAAAGTAGTGCCTGCATCATGTGACCTGCCGATGAGCGGTCGGAGGATGGCGGGAGATTCAAGCACCGGCTGCTCGTTGACAGGGGGCGAACAGATCGATGCATTCGTAAGCTTCACGCCCAAGCCTGCCCACTTCACGCCATATGGTGGCTGGGAACGGCCGACGCATCGTATAAAGTGCAAGGACGTCTTCACACATTTTTGCCAAGCAGTGGAATGCCGCGATCCCATCCGTGTCACGTATCGTTGCCTGTTGATCGAGGACCACTCTCGCCATCTCGGTTTTTTGAGCCAGGGCACGCCATTGTGCCTCGCGAACCTCCAATCCGTGTCCACCCAACTGTGCGGCAGCACTTGAAACAATGTAGAGGTTCTTGATTGCCGTGATGAGCTCTGGCGAAGGTGCGACATGACGGTCGCTGCGGGACAGCCGGGTACGCATGATCAATTTGCCTTCGACTTATTTCAGGGAGCCAGGCCTCGGTCCCGGAAACCGGTCCGAACGAAGTCCGTCGCGCTGACGAATGGGTAAGGCGGCGGGCTTTGGCGGAATGGTGTAAATCCGAGATCAACATGGAGCTCGCGAGACGCGGATTGCCGGGGACATGCGGACGCGGCCGGACGCACCCCGATCAGGTCGCGGCGGACGTGTTCCGCATCCTGACGCTCGTCACTGACAGGCGGAGCTGAATTCCGCCGGCGAGGTACCGAGCAATTCAAGCAGTGCGACCAGTCGTTGCTGATCATGCGGCGACAGCTTGGAGCGTTTGAGCAGGCTTTCGATCTGCGATATCCAGTACTCGCGACGGATAAGCTGAGGGCGATGAATTATGGCGTTCAGCGCCTTCTCAAGTTGTTCGATCTCTGTCTTTACGAAATCCACGCGTACCTCCTTCAATCGTCCCAAGCCCAGAAAGTCACATAGTGTCTCGCCGTTCCTGGGGCCACGCGGCGCCCCGCTCGCCCCTCGCAACAGACCGGCGTTCCTCTACCAACGAGCAAACAGCGTTTGTGTGGAACCAATTCGGCGCAAGGAAGCCGCCAGTCGCGCTGACCCAACGCGGGATCAAAGCCGGCGGAATGTCGACCCAGTCCACTCACGCGATCACTTCCCTCTTTTCAGGCAGGCTCGGCCGCCGTCCACCGCGACCAGGCGTTCTGTTCTTTTGCGTCGGCCACTCGCAATGCCCGAGAGCCGTCGGCGAACGTCAGACACTCGATGCGAAGACAGCCGTCTGTGGCGAAATCGCGGGCTTGGATATCGCCGGCATCACGCTTGAAATGCAGTCTGCCCTCCTGCAAAAGGTCCAGCGGCGATCGGTATTCGGGGTGCGCACCTTTGCTGTCCCAGCGGTTCAGGAGCGTGGCCGCAATTTCAGCGTCGAACATAACTTTCCTCAGCCAGCTGATATGGCTCTCGGTTCCTTGTGCGTCGCGACGTGTTCCGCCATCGCGACCGGTAGCACACAATCCGGGCGACACGCACCGGCAGCGGGAGATCCCCACGCCTTTGCCGTGCTGGAACTGGCACGCCGGCCGACCGGTGCACCTGTCGCAACAACCAGATGTCGAATCCCGTGATCCAGGCGAAACCGACGAAGCGTGGGAGCAGCAACAACCATAGTCTTCGGGCAAACGTTTGCTCTTTCATGTCAGCACCAAGTCGACGGCCTCGTTGGAACATGCATGGATAACGGCGTCTTTCCACAAATTCTTTAACACCAATCTGCAATCTGCTCATCACCGCGTAAAACGTAGTTGGAAGGCGTTCGTCGGCCGTGTAGGCGGCCAACAACGTGCTTCGGCGCGCCGCCGGCCTCGCGGTACCGGACTACCCCACCTCAGGCACTGGAGATCAAAGCCGCTGTACGCACCTCAACAAACCCTTGTCGTGTTCGTTGCAGGAAAAGTGTCGCCTGCTGCTGTACGTCCCTGATTGGCAGTCGCTCTTGCCATGCGAGACATCCAGTACGCGGCCAACGACAGTCCGGTCCGGAAGGCCGTATCTTTCAGCACGTAAACTCCCGGAGCGCTGCATAGTATTCGTATCTCGTGTGGCAAGCCGCACAGACACTGCGTGCGAACGATCAGTAAATGGCAAACACGCAATGCGCGTAGACGTCAGCGAAGAACAACCAGAGACAGGGGACCGAATCATGTTGCGACTGCTTGCAAACCTGATTGCACATCACGCTCCAACTCCAGAGAAGCAGGCCGGACGCGAGTTGAAAGATTTGCGCATGGACCTGTTTCAGGCCGAGCAACATGTAATCGATGCGCAAATACGCGCAGATTACTTCCGAGCCCGTCTGGCCTTCGTAGAGGAAGTGATGACCAAGGGAGTGGAGCAAGTCTCCGACCAGCGTAAGGGTCGCAGCGAAGAACGCGAAATAACCGTCCGGCCTGGACTCAAGCTCAAAGCGGCGCATTAGATCTCATTCGAGAGCATTGTCAGCGACGATATCAACCTTGGTGTGAAGCGGTGTCCGAGCATCAGCATCGCTGCTGTCGTATACACCCTACGGCCGAACCGGTTGCTGCACCATGGCGTGGACGAGGGCGCTCGAAAGAATGAGCGACGGAGTTCGCGAAAGGCAGCTTGTGGTCGATCCGGGTAGTTCGTAGCTCGCCAATCATCGCGCGTCGCCGGGCCGTCCCGCCCACTTCCGTGGCCGACCCATTGCTGCCGGTCGAACAGATGCAGTTCCAAGGGCAAATACCGGATACGGAACGGTCATTCCGTGCTGTCCATGGAGCCGAAATGATCGGCCTTAGGAACGTGTTGCCGTCAGCGGCGGGACGGCCGCTCGATAGCCCGTCCAGCCATTCATACCATCACCGCCGAGCAACGCGTTCCGACTGTTCAACAAATTTAGCCTCTTTCTTGCAGCAGTGCGCGCGCGGAGTCGGCCATCACGACGACCGCGCCTGCCATCATCATCGTGTCTTTCCAGATCAGTCGTCCCATTCCGGAGAGATAGGGAAATCCGTGCTGAGCATCGCCGAGCGCGGGCACCCACGCTTCAGGTGTTGTGATGAGAAAAGACAGCGTAACGACCGGCGTGAGAAACGATAGAAGGCCACCAACGAGACCTGCACGACGTGAGACGGGATTCAGCAAAACGAGTAGCGCGATGGTGAGTTCGACCGTGCCGAGCCCGTCGGAGAAACGATAGGTGTTGTTGTCGGTCTGCCAGGCACGCTGCTCCGTCCGGAGTTGACCTTCCTGCGTCATATGCTCCTTGTACTGATCAGGATGCTTGTAGAAGAACGACATGAACGGGCTGTGGGCGACCATAGGTGTGATGCTGTCTGCTTCGAACGGCACAAATTTCAGTAGTCCAATCCAGATGAATACAGCGGCGATGGATATGCGGACCAGGTTGACGCCAAGTCGGTCGGCGCGGCTAAGCGAGGAGAGCAAATTGTTGATAGAGAGCATGATTCGAATAACAGGTGAACGGTGAAAACAGTTTAGATATGCGCTGTTTCTTTCTCCATACTCCATTGAATCAATGCCATGCTTGATCGGCTCAAATGCGCCAGACGTGAGGACTACACACATCTTCGATCTGCCTGATTTAGAGACGCGTCATGCAATTCGCCGCTCCGCCATCGACCAGCACGGTCGAGTCGGTCGCTCACGGCATCAACGGGGATGCAAAAGTGCATGTTTTTGGGGAGGGCCCTCTGACTCAGAGCGCCCCTTCGCCGACGATCGTGCCGGCACCAGGCAACTGCTGGATCTGAGTCGAGCAGTTGCCTGGTAAGGTCACCCACGGACGATTCGGTGGGCTTTGCGGTCAGGAGGCGCCATTGGCCCGCCTCATTTCTCTGACTAAAGTCTGGCTTTACCCGTCGCACGGTTTGCGGGCGACAGCCTCCGTCGTATGCGATGCATTCACTAAAGCGCGCGAATCACTATTCGCGCCCCCGATCCTGAGGAGCATCCCCAGCATCCCAACGCTCCACTGTTCCCAAACTGCGAAGGCTGGCCCAGCTAACGCGCTTCAACGCGGGCATAGAAACGGCCTTTATGGAGCGGTGACCGTTTCAGCCGGCTGACGATCGGATTGCGCGATGCTCCGGTGTGCCCATTCAGCGACGACCAGCGACACAGTGATGAAGACCGCGCCTACGAGCCCGAGACTATGGCGGTCGAACCAGGTGATCGCGGCTCCACCGATGACCCCCGACATCGATACCCCGATAGAGATGGCGGCTGAATTCAGCCCAAGCAACAGTGGCGCCGAGGTGGGCGCGATGCTAATCAGTCGGTGCTGTTGCGGCACGAGTAGCCCCCAGCCGCACACACCCCAAACGACGAGGGCGGGCACGGCTGTCGCGAGCGAGGCCGAGGTCCAGGGCAAAAGCACGAAGTCGATTGCGACGATGGCGATTGCCGCGTTGATAATGCGGCGGCCACCAAGGCGGTCGGTCAAGCGACCGGCGGCCAGGTTGCCCATGGTCGCGACGACGCCCCAGAGCAGCAGCAACCCGGCCAGCACGCGCGCGTCACCGCCGGTGGCGCGGTCGAAGCTCAAGCCGACTTACGTGTAGACGAGGAAAAGGCCCGCATACGCCAGCCAGGTCGTCGCCAGGGTCAGCAGCACGCGTACATCGCCGAGCGGTGCGAGCCGGCGGGCAAGACTGAGGGGCGGCGGCGTCGGGACGTCTCGCAGGAGTCGAGCTACGCCCATCGCGGCCAGCGTGGCAACGGCGGCCACGAACCACATCGTCGCGCGCCACCCCAGCCAGCCTCCGATGAAGGTACCCAGCGGCGCACCTAGCGCCGTCGCGCTGGACATGCCCGCGATGACGATGGCGAGCGCCTTGCCACGTTGCTCGGGCGACACCAGCGACGCACCGGCAGCCGTCGCCGTCGGACTGAACATGGCCGCGCCCAGACCTGCCAGCAGCCGACTCGCCAGCACGATCCCGATGTTCGGTGACAACGCGGTGACCGCATTGGCTAGCACGAAAATCACGAGGCCGGTGAGCAGCAACCGCTTGCGCGGCCAGTGCGCCGCCGTGGCAGCGACGACCGGCGATAGCAGCGCCAAGCTCAGCGCGTATAGCGTAACCATTTGGCCGGCCAGCGCGACGGGCACGCCGAACGACGCGGATACCTGGGGCAGCACACCGGCAACGACGAAACTGTCGGTGCCGATCGAGAACATGCCGCCGGCGAGAACGAGAAGGCGTTTGTCCATCGGTTTGCCCGGTCATCTATTCAATGGTAAAGATAGCCCCCGGTCGGTCCTCCCGATTGAAATGCCCACCATTCTCGTGAACGTGCGCAGTAGGTGTGCGGTCGATCATGAGACTGAGCAGTTCCGGCCGGTTGTAGTGACCCGCCGAGTCCATGAGCATCTTGCGGCGGTCAATCAGCGAGAAGTCCAGATCGACAATCACCTCGCCTTCGCCCGAGCGCAGCGGTTCGGCCATCAGCATGCCGTCAGGCGACACGATCGTGGTGAAGCCCCCCCCGAGATCGGGCCGATCCCGCAGCCGGTGTCCTTCATGATCTGCGCCTGCTGGTCGGCGTCGAGCCACGCGGTCGCGTTCACGACAAAGGCGCCGGACTCGAGCGCGTGCTGGCGAATATTGATTTCCATCCGTTGAGCGAATCCCTCGCCAAAGGCCGAACCCGGATACATGGCGGAATGGATCTGCTCGCCATCGGCGATCATCGCGTAGCGCGCCAGCGGGTTGTTGTGCTCGAAGCAGGCCAACTGGCCAATGCGGCCGACCTTGCTGTCGACGGCGCGCAGCCCCGACCCGTCGCCCTGGCCCCAGATCATCCGTTCGAAATGCGTGGGCGTGATCTTGCGGCGGCGCTGGATCAACGTGCCGTCTGCGTCGAACAGCAACTGCGTGTTATAGAGAGTGCCGCCGTCGCGTTCATTGACGCCGATGGAAACCACCATGTCCGCCTTGCGGGCCGCCTCGCCGATCGCGTCGGTGGCGGCGGACGGCACCGTTACGGCCTGTTCCAGCAGCCTCAGATGCTCGTTGCCCGACAGAATCTCGATGCCCGTCTGGACTGCGGAAAAGTACGGGTAGTAAGGCACCACGGTCTCCGGAAACGTGGCGAACTGCACCCCCTTCTCACCAAGCTCAAGGATCTTCTGCACGACTTTCGCGACGGTTGCCTCGCGGCTGTAGAGGACGGGACTGATCTGGACTGCGGCGGCTTTGACGACTTTCATTGCAAACTCCTCGACTGATAAAGACGGGCACATGGCATCCGTGATGCCGCACGGCCGCAGCGCGGCGATCATCGGCATGTGGCAGTTCTTCGTCATGTGTTCGTTTGGCGATCATCACGCTTCACGGGAGAATCTGGAAGTGGCAGTATTGCCATTATTCGAGGAATATCGGACACATCGCAAAAGGTGGGCGCCGTGTCGGCCGCGCAACCTGCTTGCCGAAGCGGGGTCTCTGCAGGGTAGGGCCACCACGACGCGCTGGGCCATAGCGGCTGACTTCGCCCGACGATATCTGTATCTCGAAGTACGAGCCGGGGAAGTCCTGGCGGAGCAGGACGGTATTGTCTCCGGCGCGTTATCTTGTGATCTGCACGCCGGCAGGCTTCGACCGCTTTGTCGATGCGTGCGCGGATGCACAGCCAGGCCCAGTCGAAGCAGGCCTTCCGACAGAGGCCGACACGACGCGTATGCGCGCCGCGGCAACGCAGTTCGGCATCACGCTGATTCCGCCGCCGCTCTCAACGGCTAGCGCGACTGCCGCTGCGATCACGCAACGGCAGTCGCACGGCTAACATTGAACGCCTCAGGGGCTTCACGAGCCCTCCATAGACCACCGTCAGCATGGCGGCCAGCAACGCACTGATTGCGAGCATCGATACACCCGCTGTGAATCGTGGAGCCGCGCCTCGAACCACCCGAATGCAAGCGGCGCGACGAAGCCAGAAAGGTTGCCAAGGCTGTTGATCCCCGCGATCCCCGCTGCCGCCGATGCGCCCGTGAGCGCAATGGTGACGTTTAAGGGCTACGCCCCGGCAAGCGTCGCCAATGGCTGTGAACGGCACGGCGAAGAAGCCGGGTGGCAGGCACCCCAACCGCAATTGAGCCGATCGAGCAGGTTTTCGATCCGCTTGCGCCTGTCGTCCTTTCCATCAGACGCATATCGTTTTCTTCTTCCACCATGCTGCTGGTTCACGCACACGAATCTATGACACGACGCTCCCACTTGTTGTTGGCCTTCACCCTGACGGCTATCGCTACGCCATTTATTTCCCATCCAGCACTTGCCGAAACGCAGACTCAACTGCGGTTTGAGACTCACGCCGCGTTTTTCTCGACGGAAATGAAATTGCCTGAGACGCTCGATCCGCAGGTCTTCGTCGAGGATTCAGCGTCGCAAGCCGCCGTCGGTCCGCAGGGCATCGCGCACGTCGCGGGCCTGCGTAACGCGCACCTGAGCGATCCCGCTTCGACGTCGCTCTACACAGCGCAGCATCGTCCGCTGCACATGACGCTTGGGCAATGCCGATAGCCTGAGCGTGGTCGATCAGGCTCTGCGGCGGCGCCGGATCGCCGCATATGGCCGGCTTGCCCTCGCGAAAAATGCCGGCCTTCTCGAAGCCAATCTTTTCGCGCGTATCGCCGAGGTAGTCGGTATGGTCGATGTCGACGCTCGTCACGATCGCGCAATCCGTATCGATGACATTGACCGCGTCCAAACGGCCGCCTATGCCCGCCTCGAGGATCACTGCATCCAGCCCGCGCGACGCGAAGAGCCGCAGGATCGCCAGCGTCGCGAACTCGAAACTCGTCAGCGCAACAGGTTGCTTCAGGCTCGCGCGCGCTCTTTCGACCGCTTCAAACTGCTCGAGCAGGTCAATATCGGTTGCGTCAGCGCCGTTGATGCGCGCCCGCTCGTTGAACGCCAGCAGATGTGGCGACGTATAGCAGCCCACGCGATATCCTGCGCGCAGCAAGATCGTTTCAAGAATCGCGCAGGCGGAGCCTTTGCCGTTCGTGCCGCTGACTGTAATCACCGGGCAATCGAACGAGAAGCCAAGCGCGTTCTTCACTTGGGCGATGCGGGTCAAATCCATGTGGGGGCTGCCCTGCTGCGCCGCTTCGAGGTGCGCGAGCCATGCTTCAAGAGTAAGGAAAGTGGTCATTGATTCGATGATCTGGATAGCGGGCGCCAAGTCAAATCGCTGCGCGGCACCTATTCGCTTATAGAACGAAGCCGGAAGCAGTATCCGGCGGCGCAAGTCGCAGTCCGCTCATGCCTGCAGAGTCCCGACGATTTTCACTTCGAACGCCAGAGCCTTGCCGGCGAGCGGGTGATTGAAATCGAACCACGCGGATGTCTCATCGACTTCCTTCAGCACGCCTGCATAGCGCCCGCCACGCGGTGCGTTGAATTCGATGAGATCGCCCGGCGAAAACTGCTCGCCAATCATGCTGTTCTCGCGCAGCGTCGCAAGCGATACGCGCTGGATCAGATCCGGATTACGCGGGCCAAATGCCTGCTCCGGTGCTAGCTGAAAGGTCGAATGGTGGCCGACCTTCAATCCCAGCAGAACATTTTCCAGCGGCGGCGCCAATTGACCAGCACCGAGCAGCAGCGTGGCCGGCTGATCGGCAAAGGTGTTCATGACTTCGGCGCCATCGGCAAGCGAAAGCCGGTAGTGAAGCGTGACGTGTGAACCAGGTGTCACTTCGGAGATATTGAGCATGTTCATGAGCCAGGTTGTAATCGTTCAGTTGAAAAAACGTGTCGGCAGATGATCGCCACTGCTTGACAGCAACGATCTTGCCGCGAAGGCGGACAGGCTGATCGTCAGGATGGGCCAGAGAATGTGGAAGATTGCGGTCATCGCAAGCTGGCCGCGCGCGAGATTCAGAGCTTCGACGTGCATTTTGATCACCAGACAGGTTGGCGTTGAGCGCTCCGCAGCGGCACGCCAATCAGAAAGTAGTCGTGGAAGTCGTGGAGACGGCTCGATTGCCGCCCAGACCATTGAGACCAGTATGTTTCGTTGCGCCTCTCGTTCCAATATATCGAGGGTAGCTATTTCGATATCTTTGGGTGAATAACGGTGTCAGGTGGTGCGATCGCCTGGTGGGATGTGCGACGGCCCGGGGCTATCGGGCTGTTCATCGGCATACGGCGTTACCGCAGGCCGACAACGAAGGACGCGTGATCGTGTGCCGGCCGTGTCCTTGACGAAGACGCGCGGCGCATCGTCGATCAGGTCGAAAAGGCGAAGACCCGCGCGCAGAGCGCAGCCGGGGGCAAACTGTCGCAGCGGGCTTCGGCGGATCGATCGTCCCACAATCGATCCGCCAGGTGGCGGCAACGGGCGGACATACCACGCGATTGGCGGGCCAGGACCAAAGACCCAAATCGTGATTGCCTATCGATCGACCGGGTTCTCGAAGGTCGTTCGAGATTTCCTGGAAGTCGCGCGGCGTTTGACCAAGACCCGTCATCACGGCAGTGCTTGAGATCCGCGGACGTATCGAAAATACGGACAAGCATCACGTTATTCACCAAACGATATCGAAATAGCTACCCTCGATATATGCGACGTTGGCCGCCCCTGATACATACTTTGCCCGTGGACACAGTCACATTTGTGACCCGGCGAACGCATGGCGTGCCCATCGTCGGGCGTCTATACGGTCACAGTCGGACGCTTACGGATCAATGCCGCTTTCAATTCAGACTCCAGTATTCATCCCGGATCTCAAGAAACTCGAGATCGAAGGGATTGCGCATTGCCTCCTCGAGCGCGAGGACGTCATCTCTCCGGAATCGGCAGCCTGGTTGCGGCACCCCGGCTTTCTTGGTGAAGTGACTTAACGGCGCCCGCGCCTGCCCGAAGTCGCCTTCCGGTCTGCGGGGTTTCGTGCATGGAGGCATCCTGGTGTGCACACGCGGATGGGGCACGCGCCTTCATGTTGGTCACGACAAATTACGTATCAAACACTACTAATTTGCCATATCGTGCGGACGCCCATACAAAACCTGCATCAACGGGCAATAACACTACTTGTTGATCGATTATCGTGAAACATTACCTCAAGTTGGACAGCTAAATGCCTGTATCAAAACAATAATATCATTTCCTTTTTCTTTGCATGATTGTTTCACAGAGCGAAAAACAGGAACGGAGCACACTAGTCTCTGAGTGGCGTTGGGTATGAAAGAGTCCCTGCGAGCACCGGCCAAAACCAAAACAACTCGGCCCCGCCCCGCTCGAAATTTTGCGGATCATGGTGACAGAGTGTTTCCCATTCCTCGGCCAATTGCGCCACACCGAGCCGCCCGATCAGTAACCTACGACGCTGGATCACAACCAGTTCTACCACGGCTACTCTGCGCCAGGAAAACCGCCGACCTTAGGCAAATACGGAGGCCTTCTTGAGTTACGAAGGCTAACATCCACCAAAAATCTCTCTCGAAAGGATAATGAAAGAATATTCACTGCGAGGTTTCGGATTTTTACTTCTTGACGAGGGCAGACGAAAATCCTGTCACAGAGCAGCATTTCGTTATCGTCGGATGCCCGGACAGGGCCGCGGCGGCGCCGGATCACGACATGCCGTGGCGTCAGCGGGCTGTGAACGCCTATCCGCCCGAAAACACGTTCATCTACAGGCAGGGCGAGCACAACGGCCCGGAACGACCGGCTGCCCACGCCCGCCGACGCATCCATAAGCCACCCCGGCATACTGTTTACCCGACAGCACGTCACGCTGTATCGGGGTGTGGGGCAGAGTCATGTTTTCTTGCAGAATCTACTACAATCTGTTGTTATGGAAAGGAGACTTGTAAAGATTGGTGAAGCGGCGGCGATGTTGGGCGTCGCAATCTCCACCCTGCGGAAGTGGGAGGAGACTGGCGAACTGGTGCCCGCTCGCAAGACGGCGGGCGGCACACGCTATTACGCTGTCTCCGATCTGTTGGGTCTCGGCAATGAGGATGCACCGACGGTCTGCTACGCGCGAGTCTCGTCGCACGACCAGAAAGCGGATCTCGATCGCCAGCATGCGATGCTGGAGAGCTATTGCGCCGCGAAGGGGTGGCGCTGCGAGGTCATCAAGGATCTCGGTAGCGGCATGAACTATCACAAGAAGGGCCTCAACCGCCTGCTCGAAATGATTCTGCGCAAGCAGATGAAGCGCCTCGTCATCACGCACAAGGATCGGCTCCTGCGCTTCGGCTCCGAATTGGTGTTCGCGATGTGCGCGGCGCAGAACATCGAAATCGTCATCATCCACCAGGGCGATCAGCCCTCGTTCGAGGAAGAACTCGCCAGGGACGTGCTGGAAATCATCACCGTCTTTTCGGCGCGCCTGTACGGCTCGCGCAGCAAGAAGAACAAGCAACTGCTCGACGCGCTCGTGCAAGCCGCCAGATGATCCGCGTCCACAGAATCCGCCTCGACCCGACCGCCACGCAAGGCGTGTATTTTGCACGCGCCTGTGGCGTGTCCCGGTTCGCCTATAACTGGGCGTTGGCGGAATGGAAGCGGCAGTATGAGGCCGGCGGCAAGCCGGATGAGGCGGCGCTCCGCAAACAACTGAACGCGATCAAGGCGGCCGAATTCCCCTGGATGGCTGAGGTGACGAAATGCGCACCTCAGATCGCGATCAAGAACGTCGGACTCGCGTTCGAGCACTTTTTCAGGCGCGTGAAGCTCGGCCAGAAGCCCGGCTACCCGCGCTTCAAGCGTAAGGGCATCCGCGACTCGTTCCGTGCCGACAACGGGCCGGCGGATGCGACGAGCCACGCAGTCGAGGTGACCGGCAAGGCGGTCAAGCTGCCGCGCTGTGGCGTCGTTCGCATGCGCGAGGCGTTGCGCTTCGCGGGCCGTGTCAAGTCGGCGACGGTGAGCCGCATGGCCGATGGTTGGTATGTCGCGCTGGCCGTCGAGACGGAAGACCGCCTGACTGCGAAGCAGGACCGTGGCGCCGTCGGCGTCGATCTCGGCGTTACGACGCTCGCGACCTTCAGTGATGGCACGACCGAGCCTGCGTTGAAGCCGCACCGCGCCGGGCACAAGCGCATCGTGCGCCTGTCGCAATCGCTCGCGCGCAAAAAGAAGGGAAGTGCCAACCGGGCCAAAGCGAAAGCCAAGCTTGCCCGGCTGCACTTGCGTATCGCAAACGTCCGCAAGGATGCTTTGCACAAGCTGACGACGACGCTCGCGACGAACTACTCAACGATCGGCATTGAGGATTTGAACGTGTCGGGAATGCTGCGCAATGGCTCTCTGGCGCGCTCGATCGCGGATGCCGGGTTCTCCGAATTCCGTCGTCAACTGGAATACAAGGCCGTCATGACCGGCGCACAAGTGATCGTGATCGACCGCTTTTATCCGAGCAGCAAGACGTGTTCGGGATGCGGGACGATTCACGAAATCACGCTGCGCGACCGCGTGCTGTCGTGCGGCTGCGGTTTAAAGATGAACCGCGACCTGAACGCGGCCATCAACATTCGGCGCCAAGCTCTGGCGTTGCAGTCTGTGGAGAGGAAGGCTCTGGCTGGCGCCTCGGCATCAGTGAAACCGGTCTCGGTGAAGCAGAAAAAGCGAGATGTGCACAGAAATGTGCAGACAGCTTAGAGCGGCTACCTCCACGGGGTGTCGGTCGAGCAGTTACATCGCAGGCTATGGCGAAGCGCGTATCGACTTGCGCGCGATACCGAGGCAGCGCACCTGCTGCGCCTGAGGCGGGGCAGTATTCCTGCCGCCGAGCTGCACGGCCGCGACGATGTGCCGACGCTCGAGGCATACCGCGACTAGGTAGACCCGGATGGCGTCTACGGCGAGGCGGCCCTCCGCGAGTTCGCCGCGCGTCGACAGGAAGATCACCCGCAACGCCGGCTTGCGAGCGCGCCAACCGGCGGCGCATACCCGGATGGAATCGGCCCTCGCCGAGGCGCCCAATCCCGCCCACCAAGTCGACTGCTGGTTCGAGCCCGTCGTGGCGGCGCTGCTGGCCGTCGCGGGACTCACCACCGGCGCCGCCAGCAGCGCAGGTACACCTCCGTGCCGCGGCTCGGTCCCAAAGGCGCGGAGCGCATCACGGGCTGGCTGTCGGTGCATACTGCGTCACCGGGCGAGCTGTCGCCTCTTGCCACCACGCCGCGGTGGCAGTTCCTAGCCGGTCATCCGGCGCTCGCGCGGACACCCCGACTGGGGACATTGATTGACGTAATGCCGCTGGAATCACTGCACGCGATACCGCTACCGGCCGAACTCGACGGCTCGCATGGCCTCAACCGCGCGCCACGCCTCGCCCATCAGATCGCGCTCGACCGCGATCTCGACGCATCCATGCGTGGATTGCTGGCTGCGGCGCGGATAGTTTGCAATCCGGCGCGAAGCGGAACGGTTGCTACCGTGGTCAATCATCGTCGGACGCAAGCCGCTGTCGTCGCTGAACACACTGGACCTTGACGTGTACATCAAACAGGTTTCTCGCCGATCCGCAGCCAGCCGGGCGCTGGATCGGCCAGGGCAAAGCGGAACGGTTCGATCCGGCATGGCGGCGCTTCACCAAGCCGCTCCCCTGCAGCGGCCGTGAAATCGCCCGCAAGCTGCTGTCGGCCATGTGCAGCTGGCTAATCAGGCAGCAGTACCTGCTAGTCAATCCGGTCCAATGCCTGGCTAAGGTAGGTAACACGAAACGGGCGGGCGCCGTGGCGGGCCGGACCCTAACGCACGCGCAGTGGCGTTTCGTGCTGCAGACGGTCACCCGGCCGGAGCTGACGCCAGCCGAGGAGCGCGATCATTTCTCGCTGCTGCTGGCCTATGCGACGGGGCGACGCCGCGCGGAACTCGTGGCCGCCACTACTGGCGCCCTGTTACGCGCGGCGCTCGATGGCGCGCTCGATGGCGCGCTCGACAGCGCATGGACCCCGCAGGTCCGAGGGCAAAGGCCGGCGCGAGCGGCTGGTGCCGATGCCCGTGCGGCTGATGCAGGCGCTCGCCGACTCGCTGCAGGTGCGGTCAGGGCCGTGTACGCTGCAGACCGCGCCAGTGGATATTCCATTCATCGGCCATCTCAAAACGGGCCGACCACGGACACCCGACGCGCTAGCCCGCGTCTACAGGCGCATCTTTACGCGCGCTGCGCGACAACTCGAGTGTGCCTATCCAGGCCGCGCGGCCGATCTGCGACGGACGAGCAGCTACGGCCTACGGCACACTCACGCGAATCACGCGCTCGATGCGGCAGTGACCTGCGCGACGTGCAGACGAATCTGGGGCATGCCGGCCTCAGCACGACCACTCTCTATACGAAAGGGAATGACGCCCGACGCTAGCAGGCCGTTAATGCGCTCTTCGAGGACGCGCTATCAGCGGGCGGGGCGTAGCGGCTCTTGCGGCACAAGGCTCTGTGCGCTTCGGATGAAGATCAACCCGGCGCTCGCGGGTCTCGACGTCAAGGCGGGATTTCTCCGAAACCGCCAGCTTTTTACCTGGCTGGTTGCGTGTCTAGAGTCTAGACACACTCACGCGTCACCTACCGCCGCCGAAGTTTCAGGGTGCCGCTGTCGCGTGTCGACAGACTCAAACGCGAAAGAACAAAGCGCCTGAGGCCGCAGCGGCCGTGGTGGGAATGGACGCATGTCCCGCCCACTGACAGGCTGTCGATGGCGATTCGCCCTTGGGCAGTTCCAGCGCGCATGGACGGCTACCCGCATTGCCCTAGCAGCGCGCGGCCGGGACAAAGAGGTGCTGATGCCCATGCGTTATCGTCCTCCGCGAACGTCTTCCCGCGTAGCCTTTACACAGCGCTCGAAGGCCCGCACCCGGCGTGACACTGCCCCGCAGGTCGCGTGCCCGACGACAGCGTTTCGGCCATGCGCGCCGTGAGCAGCCACCCACGGCGACAGGCATTGGAGGTCGGGCAGGGTCCAGACATGCACGAGGTGACGGGGATGACGCAGGCATTGTGTGGTCCCCGTCCGGCCCTGTCATTCGGCGATTCTGGCCATTAATGCGCCGCTGCACGCGAGTATGTGAAGGTCACATGCTGCCTCCGGCCGGCGCCGTGTCCCGCACTGACGCCCAACCCGCGCCATGATCCGGTAGGCAGGTCCGCGAGCATCACACTCGATGCCCGTCATCCCCGCCATCAACGGGAAGATCAGCAAGGCGGTGCGCTACCAATCCCGGTCTGACCGTCATGTCAAACCGCAGCCCTGACTCGACGTAACTGCGTACTATCGGGCGTTGAGTAGAGCCCGGACGACCACGCTGTGTGCGGGATGACGATCAACCGGTTGCAGAACGCGATCGTCTTGGCCGCGCGATTGCGTCCCGGGTGCAACCGGTTTGTGCGTCACCTAACGTTCTGTCGTCACGGGGTGAGGACGGCTGCCCCAGTCACCGCGCCGAGTCTAGGGCCATGGTAACTTGCCGTAAGTCGCCGGAAGTAGTCGGAACTCGCCGCGTGGATCAGGGCGGGACGGTGCAATGGGCGGGACACCTACACTGTCGCAAAGGTGCGATCTCCGTGGCCTTCAGGGGTTTGCAGGCTACTCGGCGTGTCCGCACATCCCGCCGGCCGGCATGCCGAAGCGGGGCGCACGAGGCAGCGAGTGGATGAAGGGGAGCCGACGTTGGCTCGCCTTGAAACCTCTCCAAGTGCGAGCCCCAACGACTATCCCACAGATCTGTCTAGACTCTAGACACTTCTCCGGCACGGGCCACACTTCGCATCCGGCGGTGAGCAGATGCCCTATCGGATGTCGACCCGGGCAACGGTGTGTCTAGACTCTAGACACACCGTTGCCCGGACGAAAAAAAACCCGCGCGAAGCGGGCTCGACTCAGGGATGATCTGTTCCTCAGTTCGGTTTGGGGTCAGCGTGGAACATCCGGCTGATCAGCTCCCGGATCTGTGTCTCCTGTGCGTCAGTGAGGACACCAGCCCTGATCTTCACCGTGATCCCGTTGATGTCCTTTGTGATAGAGCCCGCATGTTCCTTTCCGGCGAAGAACTTGTCGATGCTGCGCTCACTTGCAGAATCCGTCGTCGTAGTCCGGCGTGTGGCCAACGCCTTGATGGCCGCGGCCACCTTCCCCTGGTCCATGTCACCCTTCACCACGAGTGGCCAGAGTTCTTTCGCTGCGTTCACACCATCGTCCCCGTACTTCCTGATGGCCGTTACGATCGCCTGGGCGGCCGTCCCGCCAAGCAGCCGTGGCTGGATGTCGAGATCCTTCCTGATGAAGTCAGGCAGATTTTCAAACGAGAGGAACTGGTAAAGCCCACTGCGGGACATCCCGAGTGCCTCGGCCATTCGCTTACGGTCGGGAAACTCCTTCTCGGTCTGTCTGATAGACATCGCGATCTCATAGTCGGACAGGTCGTCACGACTCACGTTCTCCACCAGCGCCAGCACCGCCATGTCTGCGTCGGAGCACTCCACGACCACAGCCTTCACCGCGTCGAGTCCCACCATCTTGTGCGCGCGCCACCGACGCTCGCCCGCCACAATCTGATAGACATCGTCGGAGCGACGGACCACGATGGGCTGCATCAGTCCGACTTCACGAATGGACTCCGCCAGTTCTGAGAGCTTCGCCTCGTTGAATACCCTTCGCGGCTGCCAGGGGTTCGGCACAATATCCGAGACCGCCAGTTGTGTCGCCGCGCCAGTGGACTCCAGCTCCTGCACACGGAGTTGCGCGACGGCAAGCGCACCCGCAAGGCCAGGCGCCGTTTGCGTCCGGTTGCTGCGCTTGACCTCATCTTCCTTGATCGACGAAGTCGCCCGGATACCCGACGTCTTGGCCAGCAGTTGCTCTCGCATGTTACTCATTGCGCGTTCCTCCATTTTTCTGCATAGATTTCGTCTACCCAACGGCAGTAGTCGACAAGCGGCTGTCGTACACGTTGCAACGATTTGGCCGCGCTGTGGGTACTGCTGACGTCGAATACCGTTGAGAATGCCAGCGCTCCCGTGCTCATCACGGAACTGGCCGGCACTTCAATCGAATGCAGCCAGCTCTCGTATGCGCTCTGTGCCCATGCGCGCACGATCGGTGCGGAAGAGGTACGGCCGTAGTCGACCCTCGAAAGCATCAGTGAGATAAAGTCGTATTTTTTGTCCTGCTCATATTTGATGAAGCTCTTGGACACGTCTGAAAACAGTCGCCAGAACGATAGCGAGCTGATGAAATCCAGGTTTTCCGGAACCATTGGCATGACCATCGCATCGGCCGCCAGGAGTGCATTCAGGTTCAGGTATGACAGCGAAGGCGACGTATCCATCAGGATGTAGTCGTAGCGTTTGCGTAGCGGCTCAAGACCCTGCCGAAGTACCGTCCAGAACCGGAACCCTGGTTTCATTTTCTGCATGGCGGGCAGATGGAACTCGGCACCAATCAGTTCCGTATGCGCCGGAATCACGTCAAGCCCATCCCAGTAAGTCGACTGAACCCTTGCTTCCAAACCGCCGTCGACTTCCTGATCATAGATGTACGGCAGCACGGTGTCGTCCGGTGTGACGTCCTTTTCTGCGTACAACCCGCACAGTTCAGATAGCGAGGCTTGTGGGTCGAGATCGATGACAAGCACCTTGCGCCCACGCAACGTCAGCCCCTGTGCAAGGCACATGGTTGTGGTGGTCTTCGCCGAGCCCCCCTTCAACTGGGCCGTTATGACGATTTTTCCCTCCGGTTCACGCGTTCCCGTCACGAGCGGCGTCTGGTAGATATCAGAGACTTTCTGGACCCAGATGCGCGCTTCTTCCAGCGTGAACGTGCGGGTGCGACCGGTGCCTGCGGCAGTGCCGGGCGGCAACTCCCCATCGCTCTTGGTGGCGAGATACTGGACCTGCGAATGAGAGATGTTGCACATCTCCGCGATCTCCCCTGTTTTAAAAACAGGCGCAGCTTTTCGCGGTCGGGGAGCGAGAATGGTGTCACGCAGTTCGTCCGTAAAAATCGAGACCCTTTCAGCGAACTGGCTAATCTGCTCAAGAGGAACCGTTCGGTCTACAGCAGGAAGTTGGCTCGTTTTCACCATTCTGAGGTTTATCCGAAAATTTCGATAAACCTCAGAATACAGGAAACACTTGAAATTTTCTCTATAAAGCGCTGTTTTTTATGCGAAGTTCCGGAAAAACAACCGTCATCGCGACGTTTTGTCAAACTTCAGCGCGATCGCAGGCGAAGCACGACATGTCTACGCATCCGTAACCGCTGCGATCCCGTCGCGGAGAGAGGCCTGCAGTCGGTCTAAGCGTCACCGGCTGCGGCGGCAAGGTGAGGTCATTTGTGCGCATTCAAAGACGCACGCCATTATGCCAAAACAGTTTTGCTTAAAATTGCGGCACATGGTGAGGTCCGTTGTGCACAATGTGACGCCTCGAAAACACGCACGGGCAGAAATTGCACAAACAACCTCACCTTCCTCTGATTACGACGCCGGTTGGCAATGATTTTGGCAGACCCGAGACGAGATGCACAATCAACCTCACCTTCCAATACGCGCGTGAGTCCAAAAGCCGGGGCTTGGAGAGCGGAACAACGCGGCCAGAACTGCCGCGTAGCACAATCAACCTCACCATCAAGCAGTTTTCCGTTCTTGCACAATCAACCTCACCGTCCGCGAAGCAGCGACAACTAACTTTTCTGAAGACGGGTTGGTTTGTTGTTTTAAAAAGTAAACCACCCCACCAACCAACAGGGATCTCGGAGTTTGTTTGTTTTCAATGCCTTAACCCCGGAAAGGTGAGGTGTAGTGTGCCAAAGGTGAGGTTCGCTGTGCACGAAGGTGAGTGCTGCTGTGTGACAAGGGTGAGGCCTGCTGTGCAGCAAGGTGAGGTTTGATGTGCACATTTTCGCCCGTCAGTGCCTGGGTGAGGTTGGCTGTGCGCGGCGAGAGACGCGCGAGGCGGGCCCACACTGGGCAACGGTTTGACGGAAGATCCGGGTCGGTGATGGTGAGGGTTGTTGTGCTGAGGTGAGGTCGATTGTGCTGGTCGTCGAGGCGCCGCGGGTGGGCAACCAGCGCCGCTGGTTGATGGTGAGGTTTTGTGTGTTGACAGCTCACCAATGGATGCTACATTCCGGGGCAGCGAAAACAAAGAGCGGATGGGAACATGGCGGCGGAGGACAATCCGGAAGAAGGCAAGCCGAAAGTGACGCCTCGGCAGATGGCGCTCGCGCTGTTCGAGGACATGTTCGACCTGGGCTTACCCATCAGCGAAGCCAGCCGTGAAATTGGTTACCAGCGCAACAATTTCTTCACCCAGGTCGTCAACATGGGATTGCCGGCGCGGCGTTTTCTGGACGCCGCGTATTTCATTGTTGCCCAGGAGCAGGAAGCACGGGACCAGTACGACGTCGAGCTGAACTATTTCAAGTGGCTGATGCGCTACGACAGCCGCAATCTGAAGCACCTGCGCACTATCGCAGAAGAAGCGCAGGATGCGAAGATTCAGGTTACCGACACGCCACTCGACCGCGATCCAAACGAAAACGATCTATGGGTTTCGGTTCAGTTGATGGGCATGGTCGGCTTTCACCGCGGGCGCATCCGGTTCGACGTGCATCCCCGTCTGGTTCCGCACATCCGCGATCCCAAAAAATCACACTGGCTGAGTCTGCGCATCTCGACGGCCTTTACCCGCAGCCTGGCGCGCGCAATCTATGACCAGGTCCTGCCCAGTGTCCCGAATGGCCGGACGGAATGGATACGGCTTGAAGACATGCGAAACTGGCCGGGCAAAATGGGAGCGAATGCGGCCATCTTCAAATACTTCAAGCGCGACTGGCTTGAGCCAGCTGTGCGTGAAATCAATGAGGTGTCGGACATCGAGCTGTCCTATGAAACCCGGACCGAGTCCAGTGCATCGAAGAAAATCGACCGTATCAGGTTCCTGCTCAAGCGCAAGGATACCGCTGACGCCGCGCTGGCCAGCCTGGCTGACGCCAGCCACCTGTACAAGATTCTCAAGGAAGAATTCAACCTGTCCACGAAGCAGTTCAGCGAAATTTCCGAGAACCGCGAAGTCTGGACCGATGCGCACATCCAGCAAGCTGTCGAATACACACGTTTCAAGCTTAATCGTGGACAGATAAAACGCAGTCCCGCCGGTTACCTGATGCGCGCTTTGCGTGATAACTGGAAGATGTCTGAAGCCGAGAGGAAGATGGTCGAGGTTCAGGCGAAGCTGCTTACGGAAGAAACTGATGCGGCAGTGATAAAGACAGAGACCCAGGCTTCGGTCGCACACACCATCGCTTCGCGCGAAGAAGAAGTCCGTGCACGTATGAACGAGGAGTCGCGCAAGGGCCGTGAACACTTCAACGCGGCCGACGCCAAAACCCGCAAGGAACTGGTCCGCGCATGGGTGGCGTCGAGGGAGGGCAAGCTCATGCTGCGTCGGATGAAGCTCGAGGCCGCCACGGTAACAGAGGAGGAGATCGTTGCGAACGCGGAGTTGGTGTGGTACCTGGGGCAATTCATATTCGGACGCGTGAATTCGTCGCGCGCGGCTGCGTAGATGACAGAAATAACATCTGCGGGATTGCAATGGATTTGGCCACCCCCTAATAGGGGCTCGCGGTGTATGTCGGATTTTCTTTCTTTGGCGCACTGAGATTCACGATCAATACTCGGCGCTCGTCCGACTCGCCGGAACCCATCTCTGACGTTAATTCATTCGAGTGCGGTGGCATCAGTCCCTAAGCAACTGAGAGTCTCTTCCTTCGGTACGGGTACTGCCCCTCTCGAACGCGGGCTATACGGTACTGAATCCCTTCTGCGGATCGGGGCCAAGAAGAGCGGCACTCTAACGACGCGCGTGACGAGCGCGTCTACCTCGTCCAGTTGCTCGCTACGCGACGCAGCGACGCGCATTTCCATACGTGCGGCCCGACGCCGATGCCCGATGCGCGAGCGCAATTGCGGTGAGCTTGGACTCGCGCACGCGGACCTCGAGCGATTGGTCGCACGCGATCTGCCAGCGGAAACGACGAAACCTTACCGTCGCGCAAGGGACTATCGTTCCAGATAGTGCTCGACAAAGCTGAGAACCGCCTTCGAGCGATAGTTCTTCGCCAGCTGGCACACGTGATCTGCGAAGGGGCGATAGCGCTCGTCGAGTTCATTAAGATGCGCGGCATGCTGCACAATCGCGCGCATGTCACCGAGCCGCGCCAGATGATGCAGCGCCTTGATTTCATCCGGCGGCGGAGCGATCAAGGTCCCCGTCATTACCGATGGCGCGCCAGCTATTGCGTCGCTCCATTCGAGATCCAGCAGTTTTGCGATCTGCGACAAGAGCGCCCGATAGTCGACGGGCTTGGGTAAAAACGCGTTCGCGCCCGCCGCCAGACTTTTCGCCGCGTCGGTGCCCGATGCGCTGGCCGAGATCGCGATGATGGGCAGATCGCGGAACGCTTGCATCTGTCGCAAGCGCCGCGTGACTTCGAGGCCGTCCATGCCGGGCATGACGATGTCCATCAGCACGAGCGCCGGTCGAAGTGCCTGTATCTTTTCGAGCGCATCCAGCCCGTTGACCGCTTCTGCCGTCTCGAAGCCGATCTGGCCGAGCATGTTGACCGCGACGGCACGGTTTTCCATCACGTCATCGACGACGAGCACGCTCTTGCGCGGCCCCTTGTAACCGCTGACCGCCCATTCGGGTGCGGTATCGGCGGCCTGGGGCGTGACCACGGGGACGTTCAGCTCGAACGAGAACGTGCTGCCCGCGCCGCGGCGGCTCACGACATGGATATCGCCGCCCATCAGCCGCAAGAGCTGCCGGCTGATCGTGAGGCCAAGCCCGGTGCCGCTGAACCGGTGCCGGTTGTCGCTCGCCTGCTCGAAGGGCCGGAAGATCGTTTCGAGACGCGCTTCATCGATGCCGATGCCCGTGTCCTGCACTTCGAAACGAAGGCACTCCGGCGGCAGGAAGGCGACGCGCAGCTGCACGTCGCCTTCCTCGGTGAACTTGATCGCGTTGGAGAGCAGGTTGAGCAGCACCTGTCGCAAGCGCTTTTCGTCGACCCGTATGCCTGCGGGCAAAGGCGGCGTCATCTCACACGTGAACGAGAGGCCCTTTTCCGTTGCCTTCACCCGGATCGTCTCCGAGATGAAGTACATGAAGCGCTCGAGCGGCACGTCCGTCGGGTCCAGCTCCACTTTGCCGGCCTCGATCTTCGCCATGTCGAGGATGTCGTTGATGAGTGTCAGCAGATGTTCGCCGCTGCGCTGGATCACTGTAAGCCCGTCGATCTGGCGCTGATCGAGGCGCGTGTCCCGCCTGAGAATCTGCGCGAAGCCGAGAATCCCGTTCAACGGCGTGCGTAGCTCGTGGCTCATGTGTGCCAGAAAATCGCTCTTTGCCTGATTGGCCGCGTCTGCGTGTTCCTTCGCGATCGCGAGTTCGGCCGTGCGCTCGCGAATCATGTCTTCCAGATGCTCGCGATACCGGCGCAGCTCTTCTTCGGCGCGCTTGTGCTCGGTAATGTCGCGCGAAATGCCGAGCAGAAACTGCGGCTCGCCGCGCACATCAAGGATCGGCATCTTCATCGTGTGCAAGAAGCGCTGCCCATGACGCGTGTGGACGGGCTCTTCGGGCACGTCAACCATCTGCTTCGACGCAAGCACGTCTCGATCCTTCAACGCGAAGAAATCGGCCTCATCCGGCGGAAACAGATCGTGGACGGACTTGCCGATGACCTCGTCGCGCCCGTAGCCAAGCAGTTTCTCCGTGGCCTTGTTGACGCGCACGAAGCGCAGCGTTGCCGCCTCCTTGACGAAGACGGTGTCCGGGATGTTCTCGACGATGCTGCTCAGAAACTGTTCGCTGGCGCGCGCCGACTCTTCGGCATGCTGACGTTCGACAATCTCGGCCGCCTGGCCGGCCAGCGCCGTGCTGAGTTCGGCTGTGCGCTGCGCGACGCGCGCCTCGAGTTCAATGTTGAGTTCTTTCAGGGCTTCTTCCGCCTGGCGTCGCTGGCGCCGGTCTTCGAGGAACTGCTCAACGGCGCGTGCCATGTCGGCGATCTCATCGCCGCCGAGCACGGGCACGCCGTCTTGTTCGCCCCCGGGATCGCCATGGCGCAGCGTATGGCTCACCCGCCGTAGCCGTGCTACGACGCGGCGGCCGAGAAAGACGCGGGCAATCAGCCACGCGATCAGCAGGCTCACCGCCACTTCGCCGGCCACCCACTTACGCGTGCGGTCCGCCTCGTCGGCGAGCGCCTCGACGGCTTCGCGATAAGCGCGCGACAGATAGCCTGACTGCTGGCGCGCCGCGGCGGAGAGGGCATCAGCCTGGCGGTGCAGTTCGTCGTCGAGTCTCGCTAGTGACGTGCCGGGCTGCGGCGCGGCTCCCAGTGCGCTTCGCCGCGCAGTCCCGGTAGCGAGCGCCGTCTCGCGCATCTGGGCCTCGACGTTGACGGTGTTTCGAAAGCGCTGGCTCGATCGATGCAGCGCCAGCGCGTCAACGCCGACGTCGTCGCTCGCCGTTGGCGAAGCGAGGCGGTCCACCAGGCCATCGAATGACGCGAGTTGGTCGATGATCTGGCGATGTGTCTCCCGCACGGCGTCGACAGTGTCATCGCTGGACAGTTGCGACGACAGGCGTTCGATCTTCAGTGTCTGCTGCGCCAGATTTTGAGCATCCTCGAGACGCGCCAGGCGCGCCTCAGCCAACGCACGGATAGCGTGGGCCGAGCTGGACAGCGAGTAAAGCGTCGTGCCGCCGACCACGACCACCAGCGCCGCGAGGCATGAGACGACTAGCGCAAATTGCGCGGTCAGCGATTGAGGAAGGAGCAGTTTCACGGGCGTTGCCAGATGTGGCGATAAATGTTGCGATAGCCATTGGCAGGATCGTAGATCAGACGGTCGCCGCCGTCCGCATTGATGTTGTCGGCCGTCACGAGATGCACCGGCACCACGTAGTTCGTGACGCTTTCACCGGCAAACAGCCGGTTCATCTCGTCGATCAATTGCCAGCCGTGCAGATTCAGCGGTTCGGCGACGGTGCCCGTCTGGAAGGTGCCCGTGCGGATCCGCAGAAAGGCGGACTCGCTGCCGTCGCCCGCCGACAGCATCGACAGTGCGCCCTCGGGTATGCCGGCCTGGGTCAGCACAGGCGCGGCATAGTCGAAGTAGATGTCGTTGATTGCGAGCGCGTACGTCCAGCGCTTTCCGTAGCGTGCGAGCAGCGCGCGGGTCGTGTCCGGCATCAGCTCCCGGCTGCGTGAGATCGCGACGTCGCGCATGTCGAGTAGCGTGCAGCCACTGCATGCGCGTATGACGGCGGCCATCTCATCAGCCTTGTCCCGCGCGATCCGGAAGTACGCGTCGGTGAAGACGACGACACCCGCATGTCCGCCGGACTGCACGATAGCCGCGAGCGCCGTCACGCGGGCGACTTCGAGCGGATCGGTCGAGACGTTCATGGCTACGAGCGTGCCGGGCACGGGACCGGCCTGGGCAGCGACATGCCAGCCGACGATGGGAATGCCCCGATCGGCGAAAGGCCGCAGCGCGGGTGTCAGCGCGCGGGCATCCGCACCCGCAATGATCAGACCATCGGGATGGCTGGCGAGGGCACTCTCAAGGACTTTCAGTCGAAGATCCGGCAGGCCCTCGGAGTCGAAGACCTTCACGCTCCAGCCGATGACCTTCGCGGCTTCCAGAATGCCGTCGACCACACCGAGCACGCCGCCGTTACGCAAATCCTCAGCAAGGACGGCGATGTGTTTGTCGGGCTGGGCGCGCGGCCCGGTACGCGGTCCGTTCCACGGAGTGACGGATCGCGACGCAGCGTCGACGATGCGCTTTGCGTCCGCCAGAAAGCTTCTCGCGCTCCCGCCAACCGAAGCTGCGGGCGCAGGGGCCGCGGTGACACCCTGCGCAACGGCGATTGGCGGCACGCATGCACATGCGCATGTGAATGCCCACGCCAGAGGCAAGCCCCTCATGCTGTTCCCCACCACCCCCGTCGGGGTCGATTGTCGTCCGCGAAGACGTATATGGATGTCGTGCGCAAACGGTCCTGCGATGACGATAGTACACCGCCATCAAAGCGTTTCAGGGAGGGAGGGTTAGGTAGGGGCAGGGTACGGGTGCGAGTCGCACACACGACAGGAGCGCCCCATTTCATCCAGAGGATAAGCGACGCGCTTGAATGACAATCGGCAGAAGTATGCCGAGCGCTATATCGTCGCCTCCTTCCGGGCGGAATTCTCGCGCGTCCAGGCATAGGTTGGCGCGACCATCGTCCAACAGCGGCTATGATTAGTATTCCCGATGAGCACGTGATCAGGTCGAACGGCAGCTTCATGCACGTCCGGAGGACAGTAATCGACGCGTTGCTGCCGGTCGCACCCTTGGAGTCCCAAGGGCCGGTATCAGAAGATTGACAGTGGATAGTCAGGCCGAAGGAGGCTCAGCGAGCCGCGCAGACCGGGAAACGTCTGCGTCTCTGCCTCCAGCACCTGTGTCACGTCAGCTGCAACCTCAAGATTCTTGTCAATAACCGTCTGGACGACGACCTGGGATGAAGCAAACGAATATCGGTGGCCATCGCATTTGCTGAATCAAGCGCCTGTCACGATGCAAAACGCTTCACTGTCGCCGAAGGCAGCTCTCCGAACATTCGACGGTAGTCGCTTGCGAAACTGCCCAGATGCAGAAAACCCCACTTCGTTGCGGCGTCTGTCACGGTTGCCCCCGATCGGAGCTCGCGCCTGACGTGGTTCAGACGAACCGCCCTCAGATACGCAACCGGGTTCAGGTCGAGCGCTTCCTGAAACGCATACTGCACCGTCCTTCGGCTGATGCCGAGATCCGCGCACAGCTCCGCAATCGAAAGCGGGCAGGTCGCCGCGTCCTGCAACATCTCATCGACCGCCTTAACCAATACCCAGTGCCTGACGGGGCGCTCGCGGCCCATGTTCACCGCGTCGGGATAGACGGTGAGTGCTTCGGAGATCGCGGACAGAATCGTGCGTTCAAGCAGGCGTTCGCGTTCGTCGGATTCGACCATGCGGTCTTGCAACGATCGTGTACTTGCGGCCATCGCGAGGCGCAGCAGAGTGCGCAGGTTCTCGGCCGTGTCGGTGTCCAGCGGAATGACAGGGGCTCGTGCTTTAGCCCGCAGTGATGCGGCTGCCGAGCTTGAACGGTCCGACGCCAGATGTTGGGACTGGATTTCGACGTTGATCAGAACGTGCCGGTCCGGCGAATAAAACTCGAACTGCGGAACGCTGGAAAACACATGGAGGCTGTCACGCCCGCTTTTTTCGCCACACAGTCTCGCGTGGCCTTCCAGTTGCAGCGGAACCGCGATCACCTGGCGATCGGGCGCAATCGCGCCTTGCTGATAGATCACCTTGTCGAGCTCTTCAACGAGCAGGCGAACGCCTCCGAGCGTCACCGTCGACAACGAGCCATGGAATACACCACCCGATATCTGCGTGTAGGTGGCGGACCAGCCGTCGAACGCCCGCGCCTGCTCGTCGACGCTCGTGTACGCGCTATACGACACAGCCTGCGCGAGTGAGGCCTCCGTGACATCGTCAACAGGTGACTGGGCAAGCGCCGTCATGGTCGTTCGAACGTGGTGGCAAGCGCTGTCGATTGTACATCTGGACAATTTTCCAACTGACAAGATGTACTTTCGAAAATTACCCAGTCGGCGTGTCCGGCCAGCCTTCGTTCACTACACCGCCGAAAAACAGTTGTCGACGAAGAGATGCGTACCATTGACGAAACTCGCTTCATCGGACGCCAGAAAGAGCGCCGCCGCCGCGACTTCCGATGGATCGCACAAGCGCCCTTGCTGCGCGGCGATCGCCGCTTCCGTTGCATCCACACCCATCGCCTGGAGATCCTTCAATTCGCGCATACCGTGCGGTGTCCGGATAAAGCCGGGCGCAATGGCATTGCATCGGATGCCCCTGTCCCGGTACTCCACGGCGATAGCGCGTGCAAACATATGACACGCGCCCTTGGTGGCGTCATACAGGACTTCCCCAGGCGTCGCCAGAACAGCGGAAATCGACGACGTGCAGATGATGCTGCCCCGCCCTTTTTCCAGCATCTGCGGCAACACCGCTTTCGTCATCAGGAACATGCTCTTGACGTTGACGCTCATGAGCCAATCCCATTCGGTCTCCTCGATATCGAGGAAGGGCTTTACGATCAGCGTGCCTGCGTGGTTGAACAGGATATCGGCGTTGCCGAACTTCTCCCGTGCAGTCGATACCGCTTGCTGCACGTCCGCCTGCCGCGACACGTCGGCTTGCAAGCCAAGCGCGCTTTTCCCTTCATCGCGCAGTGTTGCCGCCAGCCCTTCGGCCGCATCGCCATCGCGGTCGATGATCACCACGCGGGCGCCCTCTGCCGCGAACAGCGTCGACGCCGCTGCACCGCAGCCACCGGCGCCGCCGCTCACGATTGCCACCTTGCCTGCGAGGCGGCCCATATGCTTCGATTCAGTCATGAGTAATCCCATTCGACTCGATGTTCTTAAACCGACGGATCGACGCCCGCCTCGATTTGCCGGATGCGATCCGCATTGGCTTGCGATCCCAGAGCAGGCGGTCCGTTGAAACTCTTGCGAACGCCGAACGCATACCAGATCAGAACGAGCGCAGCGACGAAGGCCACGAATACGTAGAGCACCTTCTCGTTCGGTGGCTGGATGCCGACATAGGCGAGCACACACGCGCCGATCAACGCGAGAAACGCGCACGGCTTCGACCAGATGCCGAGCTCGAACGGACCTTTCTCGTTCCATGTGCGGCCCTCCGCGAGCATGCCGGCTCCGACGGGCATCGCGTACGAGATGTAAAGAAACACCGCGCTGCCCGCACTCAGGACCGAGAACGCGTCGCCATACAGCGTGACGACGATGGCGAGCACCGCGCATGCCCATATCGCTGCACCGGGCGTGCGATGCTGCTCATTCACCTTGCGCAAGTACTTCGAGAACGGCAATCCGCCGTCGCGCGCGAATGCGTACACCATGCGCGACGTGGACATGATCGCGGCGAGACCGCAAACGTAGTTGATGAAGAACATCGCCAGTTCGAGGCAGACGCGAAGCGCGGGCGGGATCGGCGCCAGGATTGCACTGAAGAAGCCCGTTCCCTGCTTCATCGCGGCAGTCAGATCCGGCATGACGAGCACAAACGCGCACACCATCACGTAACCGAATACCGCAGACCAGAACACCGATCCGATGATGCCGCGCGGCACGTTGCGGGCTGCGTCGTGTGTCTCCTCCGACGTGTGGGCCGAGGCATCGAAGCCCGTGATCGTGTACGTCACGAGCAGCAGTCCGGCAAGAAACGCGAGCGGTGTTGCCTGCTTCGGCCAGGCGCTGCCATCCACACCCGTGAAGTTGGTGAAGCTGACCAGGCGACCCAGATCGAACGGCACGGGCGAGTAATACAGGAGCGCGGCAACCAGAACGATCGTGACAACGAAGATCAGATAGCCGGACAGATCGGTAATCTTGCTGGCGATCCGGATGCCGCGCGCGTTCAGATATGCCTGAGAACCGGTGATCAACGTCAGAAATGCGGTTTGATGCCACCAGTTGAGGCTATCGGGATTGACGCCAGCCATCGGTGCGATCAGGGTCTTGAAGAACGGATCGTAGGTGCCGAAATTGATCGCGGCGATGACGAAAATGAGCCCGATGAGATTGATCCACGCGGTTGCCCATCCCCACCATTTGCCGCCGAGGATCGATCCCCAGTGGTAAAGGCCGCCCGCAGTCGGATAGGCGGACGCGATCTGGGACATGGAGACCGCGACGATGAGCGCAAACACGGAGCCCAACGGCCAGCCCAATCCAATGGAAGCGCCGCCCGCAGCTGAAAATCCCATCTGGAATGCGGTGATGCCGCCCGACAGAATGCAAATCACCGAAAACGAAACGGCGAAGTTCGAGAAACCGTTCATACGCCGGGACAATTCCTGGGCGTAGCCCATTTTGTGCAGCAGACCGACGTCACCATCGGTCTCTGGTTGCAGTTGCTGGCTGGTTTCCATACGTGCTCCCGTTCGGAGGTCACAGTCTTCAGGCCGGCGCGTACAACGATGGTGCGTTCCGCGCTGGCCGGGCCGTCGGAGCCGTACTCCTGCGCTGGCATGACCAGCTGTTTGGGCTCCAATAGGCGAACGGTAGGAAGCCAAAACTCCGAGCACTATCGGATTTCGGCAAAGTGCTGAAATTGAGATTGCCAGGAGGGGCGATCAACGGCTCAACGCTAAACGGCCCGCGTATGCCGAGACTGTCGCCTGAAATCTTTCATAAGCCTTTCGCGCAGGCGTTATGGTTGCGCTCAGGCGTCTCAAGGTTGGCCATACCCGACGTTCGGTCATCCGCCATCGAGAGGCCGCTGCGGGCTGCATTCCTGACGTCCGCTTGCCATCACTGGCGAACGACAACTCAAGCCGCGACTGAACGCGCAATTACGACCCGCTGCGGCCGTTGGATGCCGCAAGATCTTAACGGCCGCCATTGACAGCGACCGTTCGCCTGGTCACGGTGCCGTTACCGTCATTCACAAAAAGAGTGGCCCTGACCCACTAGTCGAAGGTCCGGCAGAAAGGACTCTCCAGCGGCTCTAGACGCGCCTAAACGTGCGCATCCGACGAGGAAAGGCCTACAATTCGATTGCTGAACGTCGTGGCCGCCGGTCATCAACGTCGGGATTGTCTTTCGCCGCACTTTGATTGACCAGCGATCTTTTCGAGTCTCTCACACCCAGTTTTGCAACTCACCTGAAGGAGAAGAGATGAAATCCATGAAGACCTACGTTGTTGCAGCGATCACCGTCAGTGCCGTTGTCGCAACCGTTCCCGTTGTTAACGCACAAGACACGACTGCGGCAGCTTCGCCAACAGCCCCCTCTAGTTCGTCGAAGAGAGCAGCAAATAGAGAGTTGTCGAAGCGAGTTCAGACTGCGTTGTACAAGCAAAAGGGCATGGACTGGACCGATGTTCACGCCATCGCTCGTAGCGGCAAGGTCTATCTTGTAGGAATGGTTCCGAAACAGGCGCAGATAGACGTCGCAGGGAAGGTTGCTGAGAGTGTTTCTGGAGTTACGTCGGTCCAGAACAATTTGACAGTGGAAGAAGAAGGGCATTAATGGTTGAGTCCAACCGCATCCTTTGAATGCAATGGCGCGCCTTGAGGACAGGAATGTTATGTTTTCAACGGCGACGCCGTTGCAAGGGAAGGCATGAAGGGCATGCTCTGCTCGATATTGGCGCGGCGTCGAATCGCGTGCAAACGGGCCGGTTCAATGACAAGCGGGTTGAATACCTGTATTCGCGAAGTCGAATGGCCGAAAGCATCCGAACGCGGTCCGATCTTGAACTTGCAAACATCGAATGGCCTGTCGCGCTGTCCTCGATCAGCGGTTCACGACCTAGTACCGCCACGCGGAACGAAGCCATGTTAATGGCCGCTTCGTGAGCCGAAGCGCCGCTCGAATGGCCACAGCACCGACGCATCCAACGACCGTTGCTGGCCGGGAGCACCAGTTCAATGAACGTTCCGAAGCCACCGGAGTTAACGCGGTAACGACAGAGAGCGACCGATGCAGTCACCGAGGTTGGCTTCGACGGTCGCAAACATCTATGTCGCCCCAACATCGTCCATCGTACGAATTGGACATTCGCGTCGGGCGTCGCATTTGCAATGACGCACCAGGTGTTCGAGCGTTTCCTTCATCAATCGCAACTCGCGAATCCTGCGGTCAAGTTCGACGATATGCTCGTTTGCAAGACGTTGACGTGGTCTGCCGCCTGGCATGTTCGATGAGTGGCATGGCGATGCTCCTTGCATACATCACTAAACGCCGCAGGCTGTCGACACGTCCTCATGTGCGCTACCGCACATAGCTCTTTCATTTTGCTTGCCGTTAACCCGCTGTTACCTATCGTCCAAAGGTCATACCTTTTTTCGAGCTGAGGTGTCAGATGGCTACGCCCTTTGCTTGTTGCGCTCGGAACCCTGCGCAAGAATCTCAGCACGCAATTACTGTCAGCAGTAGGAGATCGTCATGTCACTTCATAGATCCGTATATGTACGGTCGGTGCTTTATGCTCAAGCGATGTCAGCGGTGCTGCTATTGACCACGATGGCGGCCGCAGAAGCGAGCAACCTGAACTTCCTCAACGACACACCAATGTCATACATCAAGAAGAACGATATGGACTCGATCAAAGTCGCGCTCACCGATGTGCTCAACACAAAGAGGGACGGTGAGGCAACTCAATGGACGAACCAGGGGACGGGAAATAGCGTGAAGATCGATGCAACCATGACGCCGGAGAGTACGCGTCATGAGGGGAACACGACATGCCGTCGGGTAACGATCGTCCTCTCGGCAAAAGGGCAGTCGATGAATCTTCACCCCGGGTTTTGCGGTACAGGAAAAACGGACTGGACGATGGAGAAACGCTAGCGTTGAGTCGGGCCATGGCCGGCGTGCTCGTTACACTGACCTACGCGCGAAGTCTTTCAGCGAAGCCGACTTCGGTGAAAAAGGAAGTCATTAACAGCGAGGCACCGCCTGCCCTTCTATACTGTGAGCGTAATCAGCAACGGCTGGATCAGCGCAGATTCCGTTAACGCGTCTCTGCAGGCGGGATTACGACGATGTTGAGTGGATGCCACCGACTCCTCGGGCTAGTGGTTGTGGCCCTGATGCCCTATGGGCTACCTGTCGCAGTTGCCGCGACCGCTCCCGGCGCCTGGCCTTCGATCAATTGGCCTCGAAGTTTCGATACTGCGACCAGTCGGATCGAGATTTACCAGCCGGAGATCGTGAAGTGGGATGGCGACCAGCTATCGGCGCGTGCCGCGATTGCGGTCGGATCGAAAGGCGGGAATCCCACCTATGGTGTCGCCCGATTGTCGGCACAAGCCGACGTCGACAAGGCATCCGGCCTCGTGCAGCTGTCGCACATCAAGGTGGACAGCGTCGAAGTGCCGACCAGCCCCGACCAGGCGGGCGCAGTACTGGATACGCTCGTTTCGCGGCTGCCGCCAAAAGGTCTGACGGCGTCTCTCGATGTGCTGCAGGCAAGCTATGCGCTCTCGCAGCAAGGGGGAAGGGTGCCCCGGGTGGCAGTGCTCAATACGCCTCCACGCATTGTTTTCGCAACTACGCCGACGGTCCTCGTCTCGGTGGATGGCGAGCCTGCATGGCGAGCTGTGAGCGGCACGCATTATCAGCGAGCCATCAACACCCGTGCACTTCTGCTGCGGGATCGCGAAGACGTCCTGTACCTGAAAGCGGCCGGGCATTGGTACACGCGTCGTGAGGACGCTACGTGGCACGTGCAGACTGCGTCGCATGATCTCGTGAATGCGGCCAATATTGCGAACGCATCGATGCCCTATGACCCGCTGCTGCCGGGCAGCCGCAAGCCGGCTTCTACAGCGCCGGCAATACTGTTCGCCACCGAGCCCACTGAACTGGTGATCACTCACGGTCCGTTCAGGCTCGTCGCCGTCGCGGGCACGCGTCTACAAACAGTCGCCAATACCGAGCATGCCGTGTTCGTCGACACGGACACGCGCGAGATTTACGTGCTTATATCCGGGCGCTGGTTCTCGGCCGTCAGTGGTGGTGCATGGCAGTACGTACCAGGTGAGAAACTGCCGGCCGATTTCGCGAAGATCTCACCGTCGGACCCGAAAGCAAACGTGTTGGTATCGATACCCGGTACGCCACAGGCGAGGGAAGCGGAGATCGCTACCACCGTTCCGCAGACGGCCACCGTGTCACGCGCGAAAGCTACCACGATCGTCCGTTACGACGGCGAACCGCGCTTCGCACCGATAGCCGGGACGTCGCTCAGTTATGCGGTCAACACGGCTACGCCCGTCGTGCAGGCGAGCGATCGCCACTACTATTGTGTGACGAACGGAGTCTGGTTTTCCGGCGCCACCCCGATGGGCCCCTGGCTTGTAGCGACCACGGTCCCGGACGAGATCTATGCGATCCCGGTGAGTTCACCCCTCTACTACGTGACATACGTGCGCATCTATTCCGTCACGGCAGACACGGTCGTCGTGGGCTACACGCCTGGCTACCAGGGCGTCTACGTGAGCCTCGACGGGACGGTGGTCTTCGGGACTGGCTACGCCTATCCCCCGTACATCGGGTCGGTCTGGTTCGGCTATCCGGCAACCTACGGTTACGGAGCGGGTTTTGCACTCGGCGATGAACAGGGTTTCTCCTACGGCTTCGCGGCCGGCGAGGATTGGGGTGCTGCGTGGCCATACTGGGAACCGTACTGGTGGTGGGGCTACGGCTACTACTGGGGCTATGGTTACTACGTCAACCTGAATCAGGCCAATTTTTATGGCCGCTGGGGCCAAGGCACGGTGACCTATGCGGAAGGATGGAATGCGTGGACGGGCACCGAGTGGCGTGCTGCGGCCGTGCAGGGCTACAACCCTGCTACAGGTGCGCATTACCAGGGAAGCAGGGGCGCGGCTTTCAATCCCTATTCAGGTAGCTTTGCCGCAGGTCGACAGGGTTCGGTCGTGAATCCATTGACCGGTCAGGCCGTCGCCGGCCGCGGCGGAGCCGTCGGCAATGCGTACACGGGAGACTACGCAGCGGGACGTCAGATCGTCGGAAGCAATCCGGAAAGCGGGCGTGCCGCCGCCGCCGAAATCGGCATATCCGGCAATACACAGAGTGGCGAACGAACGGTGACGAGCAAGGGCGTGGCCGTCAACACGAATACGGGCAATGCGATCGCATGGAACAACGGCGACGTGTATGCAGGGCACGACGGTAACGTCTACCAGCGAACCCCGGACGGCGGATGGCAGATGCAGACGCCAAAGGGCTGGGAGCCGGCTCAGCCGGGCGGCGATATCGGCAGGAATCTGGCTGATCAGAACAGGGCACGGGCGATTGGTCAACAGCGGTCCGGCCAATGGCGGCAGACCGGCGGAATGGGCGGGCGCGTCGGCGGTATGGGCAGGATGGGTGGTTTCCGGCGGTAACACGCGCATGCTGCGTCACGCTTGATGCGTCGGCCGATTGTGCACGCTGTGCTTGCGGCGAGTTCCCGAGTTTGAGGGCGCGGCGGGCGCTATTCCTGACCGGAAGAAAAATCCGGCCCGAGTAACGCAATCGTTCAACCCGTATCCGCGCGCCTTGTCCTATCTTGAACAATGCCTGTTTCTCAACCAGACTTAACTGCAGATGGCTTGCCGGATGAACAGATGATGCCGGGAACGCGGCATCGCACCGGGCCCGGTCCAGTCTGTTTCCGCGCCCGCTCGCCGTGGGAGAGGGGACGTGAATCAACTAGCTGGATTGAATCACGCGCAGCCAGAGACACAGAAACTTGGCCTCGGGGCGCTGACAGCGCTTGTAATCGGCTCGATGGTCGGCGGAGGAATCTTCTCTCTACCGCAGAACATGGCGGCAAGTGCTGATGTCGGCGCCGTACTGATCGGCTGGACGATTACGGGCGTCGGCATGCTGATGCTCGCATTGGTATTCCAGACCTTATCGGTTCGCAAGCCCGATCTCGACGGCGGGATCTACGCCTACGCCCAAGCCGGGTTTGGGGACTACATGGGATTTTCGTCCGCATGGGGTTACTGGATCTGCGCGTGGCTTGGGAACGTCGGCTACTTCGTGTTGCTGTTCAGTACACTCGGATTCTTCTTCCCCGTCTTCGGTGAAGGCAATACGGCGATCGCGATTGTCTGTGCATCGTTGCTTCTGTGGTGCGTGCATGCTCTCGTATTGCAGGGCATCAAGGAAGCCGCGATTGTGAATCAGATCACAACAGTCGCCAAATTTCTCCCGCTCGTCGTGTTCATAGCAATCTGCCTGTCCGCTTTCAGACTGGACATCTTCACGGCCGATATATGGGGAAGAGCGAATCCGAAACTCGGCAGCGTGACGCAACAGGTTCGCAGCATGATGCTCGTCACGGTGTGGGTCTTCGTAGGAATCGAAGGCGCCACGATCTTTTCCGCGCGTGCCGGGCATCGGCGGCACATCGGGCAGGCAACCGTCACCGGATTCATCACAGTGCTGCTCGTGCTGTTGCTGGTCAATGTCCTGTCGATGGGCATCCTGACGCAACGAGAACTGGCGGCGCTGCAGAACCCTTCGATGGCAGGCGTCCTCGAGCGTGTTGTCGGGCACTGGGGTGTGCTGCTGATCTGCACTGGCCTGGTGATTTCATTGACGGGCGCCATGCTGTCGTGGATGCTGCTCTGTGCGGAGATCCTGTTTTCAGCAGCACTCGGCCGAGCCATGCCTGCATTCCTGCGAAAGGAAAACGCGAATCACGTTCCGGCCAATGCATTGTGGCTGACCAATGCAATGGTGCAGGGATTTCTGATCATCACGTTATTCTCTCGAGGCACCTATCTCTCGCTCGTCTACCTGTCGACGTCAATGGTCCTGGTGCCGTATTTCTGGTCCGTTTCATATGCGCTGCTGCTTGCCATTCGTGGCGAGTGCTACGAGCGCGCCACCGCGCGCGATAGACAAAAGGATATGGCTATTGCCGCTATCAGCCTCGGTTACGCGCTTTGGCTGCTATACGCCGGAGGCATCAAATATCTGCTGCTGTCCGCGCTGCTTTATGCGCCGGGGGCCATCTTCTATGCGAAGGCAAGGCGAGAAGCGGGCAAGCAGGTGTTCAAGGCAATCGAGAAGCTCATTTTCGCCGCAGTGATGGCTGCAGCGATAGCCGCAGCCGTTGGGCTCTACAACGGTGTGCTGAAACTCTGAGGAGCGAAAACATGAAAGCAGGCAGCTTGCTGTTTGTGGCCGTCACCGTATTGATGACCTGCCCGGCATTTGCGCAACCTCAAACTTCCATCGACGTGACGAAGGGACCGCAGAAAACCAACGCATCGGGGACGACGACTGTGACAGCAACGATCGTCGCGATAGAGCCAGCTACCCGGACTGTCACGTTGAAGGACAAATCGGGCAAGGTCATGCAGCTCCAGGTGGGCGACGAGACGCGCAACTTCGACCAGCTCGCGGTCGGCGATACAGTCACAACGGTTTATACGAAAGCGATATCCGTGAGCCTCGCCAAAACGGGCGGTCCGCGTTACGGTACGCAACGTCTGATCCAGGAGCGCGCGGCTTCCGGCGCGAAGCCTGGCGGTACCATCGGCCGTGAGGTGACGGTCAGGGCAGACGTCGTGTCCGTTGATCAGAGAGCGAACGCGATCACGGTGAAAGGACCTTCAGGAGCGGACGTTGACCTCGTCGTCGAAAATCCCGATCAGCTGAAAAATATCCGAAAGGGCGATCAGATCGAGGTGGTGTACACCGAAGCCGTTGCTATTTCCGTGACGCCCGGGAGCAAATAGAACAGGCAGCCAAGCCGGGTTCTACAACGTAGAGGAGGGGCATATGATCTCTTCGACAGGACGACGGGCAACAGCGATTCTGTTTTGGGTGCTATTGCTGGTGACGATCCCGGCGCGCGCGGACCGTGGTCCCGAGACCCCGGCAGCGTTCAGATCAGAGGAACTCGAGGCGCTGGTCGCACCCATTGCGCTTTACCCGGACCCGGTGCTGGCTCAAGTGCTGATGGCATCGACGTATCCGCTGGAAATCGTCTATGCGGCACGCTGGGTGAAAGCCAATCCGAACCTGAAGGGCGACGCCGCCGTCAAGGCAGTCGAAAGCCAGCCGTGGGACACCAGCGTGAAATCGTTGGTGGCGTTTCCGCAGATCCTCGAGCCCATGAACGATAAGCTCGACTGGACCCAGAAGCTAGGCGATGCGTTTCTCGCCCAGCAAAAGGATGTGTTCGCCGCCGTGCAGCGATTACGCGCGCGTGCGCAGGAATCGGGCAACCTGCAGTCGAACGAGCAGCAGAAGGTAATCGTGGAACCGGCGCCCGCGGGCGGGCAGACCACAATCGTGCGAGTCGAGCCGGCCAATCCGGAGGTGATCTACGTACCGGCCTACAACCCAACGGTCGTCTATGGGGGGTGGAGCTACCCGGCCTATCCGCCATATTACTGGCCGCCGTACCCCGCCTATTATCCGGGCGCGGCACTCGCGACGGGTTTCGCGTGGGGCATCGGTCTGGCCGCCGCCGGCGCGATCTTTAGCGACTGCAACTCGTGTTGGAATGGTGGAGACGTTCACGTCGACCACCACAAGGCCCAGAACATCGACCGCAATGTCGATCGCAGCAAGGTGCAGGGACAGGGCGATCGCTGGCAGCATGATGCGAGCCATCGCAAGGGCGTCGCCTATCGGGACAACGCAACGCGAGACAAATTCGCGGGGCAGGTTTCGGGTGCCGATCGGCGAGCGCAGTATCGCGGCCGTACTTCGGACTCGGGTACACGTCCGGGCGCAACCGATCGGGCAGGCGCAGGCAATCGTGCGACGACAGCGGATCGTTCCCCTGCGGCGAACCGGGGCGGCGGGTCTGGTCGCGGAAGCAGTGACATGAGCCGGGTCAGTGGCGGTAACCGTGGCGGTTACAGCGGCGGCGGACGCGATACCGCTTTATCGGGCATAAGCGGAGGCGGCACCGCCGCCCAGCGCAACTACGATCGTGGCAGATCGAGCATGCAGGGTTCGGGATTCAACCGGCCTTCCGGTGGCGGCGGCATGCGTGGTGGCGGTGGTGGCGGTGGATTTCGCGGCAGGCGTTGAGGAGAACAACCATGAACGCACGAATTTCCAGCAAGCGGCTGACTTCGGCATTCACCCAGCTGGCGGCTGGCGCCGTCCTCGCATTCGCGCTGACGTTCCCGGCGCACGCGCAAAGGAACTTCAGCTCGCCGGATGCTGCGATGAGCGCTTTTGGCGACGCAGTCGTGAAAGACCGCGAGGACACATTGCGCAAGATTTTTGGCGACGACTTTCGCGATCTGATCCCGCCCGTCGACGCACAGGTGCGAGAGACGTTTGTCGCCGAGTGGGCCAAGTCCCATGCGATCAAGACGACCGACGCCAGCCATGCACAGATTACGGTCGGTGATGATGGGTGGACGTTCCCGATCCCACTGGTCAAGACAAACCAGGGATGGCATTTCGATACACACACTGGCGCCCAGGTCATGCGATTGCGGCGTATCGGCCGAAACGAACTCGCCGTCATCCAGACGATGCTCGCAATCTACGATGCGCAGCGCGAGTATGCGCAGACCAATCACGACGGCGAGGGGGTGCTCGCCTATGCATCGAAGCTGGTGAGTTCAGCCGGCAAACACGACGGTCTTTACTGGCATACGGGACCGGACGAAGCCCCAAGTCCGCTCGGCGAAGCGTTCGTCGACGCAAGCTCGCACAATGCAAGCAATGCCGGCTATTACGGATACCATTTCAAACTGCTCGAGTCTCAGGGCCCACATGCCCCGGGCGGCGCCTATGATTACGTCGTTCGTGGCAAGCTCTTTGGCGGATTTGCCATCATTGCCTGGCCGGTGAAGTATGGCGACACCGGGATCAAGAGCTTCATGGTAAGTCATGCGGGCCAGGTCTATGAGCGAGACTTCGGGCCGCAGAGCGTGGAAAAAGCGCAGGCAACGAAGTCGTTTGACCCTGGGCCAGGGTGGAGCAAGGTCAAGGACCACGATAGCGAATAGCCACAAATCCGGCGTTCGCCTGACGCTTGCCGATGCAACGAACAAATAGCCTGCCATCGGTGGCCCAAACGCGGTGAATTCAGAACATTCTCCGCCACTATTGCATCGCGCCCGCCAGGTTTTCTGCGCCGAGACCCACGATCAGATCGAACTCTCCGTTGGAAAGGGGTTGCATTGCAGGAACTCCGGCTGCCTTCAGTGCGGCGGCGTCGAGCCTGGATGCGTCGGATAGCGCGACGCGCAGGCGCGTCGCCGCAAGCGCTTCGAGCTTCGTGACGTTGGTTGCCCCACCGAGCGCCGAGCGAATCTTTTCCGCGCGCGCTTTCTGCGCCGGGTTCTGCGTCGGGCTCGCAACTGCGGCTACGGGTGCGGCCGTCGCAGCGACGGCAGGTCCGCCCTGCGCGAGGTCGGCTTCGCTGCCAGCCGTCTTCAGGTATTCCTGCATGTCGGTCTTCATGTTCTCCGACAGCGGACCAAAAATCGCCTGCACGCCGTTGCCTACCCGTAACACGCCTGCGGCGCCGAGCGCCTTGAGCTTGCGATCATCGACGAGCGCCGGGTCATTCACGGAAATACGTAGACGCGTAATGCAGGCATCCAGGCTCTCGATGTTGGAACGGCCGCCAAAGGCGAGCACGAGTTCGCGCGAGCGTCCACCGGCGCCCGCCGTGCTGACCTTGGCGGCTTCAACGGTGTCGTCCTCGCGGCCCGGTGTCTTGAGGTTGAACCGCGTGATCACGAAGCGGAACACGCCGTAGTAGATCACTGCGTAAATCGGACCGAGTATGAAGACATACCATGCGTGGGTCGACTTGTTGCCGATCAGGTTGAACGCGAGGAAGTCGATAGCGCCCTGCGAGAAGGTGAATCCCATGTGCATGTCCAGGGTGTTGGCCACGAACTGCGTCGTCGCCGCAAGACACGCATGAATGAGATAAAGGAAGGGGGCCACGAACAGAAACGCAAACTCGATCGGCTCGGTGATGCCGGTCAGGAACGAGGTCAGCGCAGCCGAGATCATCATGCCGCCGACGGCAACCTTTTTCTCGGGTTTCGCGCAGTGCCAGATTGCGATCGCCGCGGCTGGCAGCCCGAACATCTTGAACAGGAACGCGCCCGCCAGAATGCCGGCCGTGCGGTCCCCTGCAAAGAAGCGGGTGATGTCGCCGTGGACCACTTTGCCCGTGGTCGGGTCCAGGTAGCTGCCCATCTCGAAGAAGAACGGCACGTTCCAGATATGGTGAAGTCCGAAGGGGATCAGCAGGCGCTCGACGAACCCGTAGATCGTCGCCGCCGTGCGCGGGTCGGATACCGCCGCCCACTCTGAAAAAGCCTTGATCGCGCTGCCGATCGGGGGCCACACGACGGACAGGACCGCGCCGAGCACGATCGCGCCGATCGCGGTCACGATCGGCACGAAGCGCTTGCCGGCGAAAAAGCCGAGATACGGCGGCAGCGAGATCCGGTAGTAGCGGTTGAACATCCACGCCGCCAGAGCGCCCGCCAGGATGCCGCCGAACACGCCCGTCTGGATCGATGGAATGCCCATGATCGTGTCCGGCTGGATGCCCTCCGCCTTGGCGATCACGCCCAAAGTCGCTGTCATGACGAGATACCCGATCGTTGCGGCAATGCCCGATACGCCGTCGTTCTCCGTGAATCCGAGCGCGACGCCGATCGCGAAGATCAGCGGCAGGTTTCCGAAGATCACGTCGCCCGAGTTTTTCATCAGCGCGAGGACGATGGCGGGCACATAACCATGGAAATCGGTCGCGCCGAGGCCGAGCAGCAGACCGGCCACCGGGAGCACCGCGACGGGCAGCATCAACGACTTGCCGACTTTCTGCAAGACTCCGAAGGCATGCTTGAACATGGCTGGCCTCCCGTATTGTGCGAGATGGTTGTTGTCGATCCGTTTATTCGGCGAAGGGTGCGAGGAGGGCACGGACTTCTGCCGCCGTGCCAAGACGCAGTACTTCGGTGGCAAGCTGACGCGCGCTGTCCATGGTCACGCGCGCCAGTTGGGCCTTGATTGAACCGACAGCAGGAACGCTGACTGAAAGCTCGTCGACGCCGAGGCCCACGAGTACGGGAACGGCCATCGCATCGGAGGCGATCCCGCCGCACACGCCCACCCATTTGCCGTGTTCGTGCGCGCCGTCGACCGTCATGCCGATCAGACGCAGCACGGCCGGGTGAAGCGCATCGGCTTGCCTGGCGAGCTTCGGATGCCCTCGATCCATCGCTAGCGTGTATTGCGTCAGATCGTTGGTGCCGATCGAGAAAAAGTCGACTTCGCGCGCGAGCTGCCCAGCAATCAGCGCGGCAGCAGGCACTTCGATCATGACGCCGACCTTGACGCCGCGCGCCTGATCGCCCGCCTCCTCGAACAGTATCTTCTTTGCCGCGAGTACTTCGTCGATAGTCGTGACCATCGGGAACATCACGTGCAGGTTGCCGATAGTGGCCGTGCGCAGAATGGCGCGTAGCTGCGTGCGGAAGATGTCCGGACGGTCGAGGCTCACCCGCACGCCGCGCAGCCCGAGGAAGGGGTTGTCTTCCCGGGGCAACGGCATATAGGAGAGCGGCTTGTCGCCGCCTACGTCGAGCGTGCGGATCACGAGTGGGCGCTCCGGGCCGAGCGCCTCGGCGACGGCGCAATATTCGGCCGCCTGTTCGTCCTCGGACGGCGCGGTGTCGCGATCGTCGAACAGGAATTCCGAGCGCAGGAGTCCCACGCCTTCGGCGCCCGCCGCGACTGCATCGCGCGCTTCCTGGGCGTTGCGGATGTTCGCGACGACTTCGACGCGGTGGCCGTCCGACGTCGCGGCGAGCCTGACTGCGGCGAGCTTTTCTTCCTTGCGCCTCGCCGTTTGGCGTTCGATGCGTTCGCGTGCCTTCGCGAGATCTTTGGCGTCCGGGTCGCATCTCAAGCTTCCATGCGAGCCGTCGAGTACGACGAGCGTTCCATCGGCGAGTTGCAGTGCGGCTTCGTCGATGCCGCAGATGGCGGGAATGGCGAGCGAGCGCGCAAGGATTGCCACGTGGCTGGTGGCGCCGCCCGTCGTCGTGCAGAAGCCGAGCACCTTGCTGCGATCCAGCGACGCGGTATCCGACGGCGACAGTTCTTCGGCGATCAGGATGGAGTCGCCAGGCACTTCGATCTGCGTCTGCCGGACGCCTGCAAGCAGCCCCAGCACACGCCTTCCGACGTCGCGGATGTCGCCGGCGCGTTCACGCAAGAGCGGATTGTCGAGCTTCTCGAGCGTGGCGGCCTGCTTCTGGAAAGCGTCGCGCCACGCGAATCCCGCGCTCTTGCCTTCGCTGATGCTGCCGATCGCCAGGTCGTTGAGATCAGGATCGTCGAGCAGTTCGAGGTGGGCATCGAGAATCTGCTTCTTCGACGGATCGGTGAGCCTGGACTTGAGCGCTTCGATCTGCTGACGCGCCTCATGCCGTGCGGATTCCAGTTGCGCACGTTCACGCTGTGGCGACTCGCCCGTCTCCTTCACGTCGATGACTTCATGCCGGAACTGCACGATCTTGCCGACTGCGAGTCCGGGCGACGCGGACACGCCCGTCAGTTCATTGGCGTTGGCGGGTGCCGCGCGCACTTCGGCGACAACGGGTGTGGCGACAGGCGCGTCGGCTGCGGGCGCGGGCGCGTCGCCGGGCTTCTCGCCCGAACCTTCGGCAAGCAGGTGCGCGAGCTTGCCGGTCGCTTCGCCCGCGTCGGGGCCCGTGGCCTGAACACGGACCTTGTCACCGAACTTTGTCGCAAGCACCATGATCGACACGACCGACTTGGCATTAGCCGTGTCGCTGCCGCGCAGCAAACGGATATCGGACGTGTACTTCTTCGCCTCGGCAGCGAATACGGCGGCGGGCCGAGCATGCAGCCCAGCGGGATTGGGCAGCGTGACTTCGTCGGAGTAGACCGACGACGCGCCCACGATCACCTCCTTGGGCGCGCCGCCTGCCAGTTCGACGGAGAGTGCAGTATCGACGCCTGCAGTGACGAGGCCCTTTGCGGGCAAGTAGCGAGTCACGAGATCGCCGTTAGCGATCACCATCTGGGTCAGCAGGCTCACCGCTTTGGCGCCGACGACGACAGGATCGAAACGGATCAGCGGTTGGTCCAATACGACGCTGTCGCCTTCCTTGACCAACGGAGTGAAGCCTTCGCCGCGCAGCAATACGGTATCGAGCCCAATGTGCAGCAGCACTTCGAGCCCGTTGTCCGCGGTGATCGTTACAGCATGCCCAGCGCTGTGCAATTGCGTAACCTTGCCGGGAAGCGGGGCGAGCAACTCAGTGGAGATCGGGTCGATCGACACGCCGTCACCGACCATCTTCTGTGAAAAGACGGGATCGGGAATGGTTTCGAGCGGCACCATGACGCCCGAGACTGGCGCATGGAGTTGGACGAGTCCGAAACTCGCGGAGCCGGGCTGCTTGAGTTCGACTTCGAGCAGCACGCTTCGGCCGGCCACGACGACGCCCGTGTGCCGTTTCAACTGCTGGACTCGATCGCTATTGATGACGATGATCTGGGTGAGCAGACTGCGCGCCTTGCGCGCGACAAGATCAGTGTCGAAACGGATCATCGGCTGGCCGGCCGCAACGCGGTCGCCTTGTGCGACGAGCGGAGTGAAGCCCTCGCCTTTGAGGCTGACGGTGTCGATGCCGATGTGCATCAGGATTTCGAGCCCGCTGTCTGCCTTGATCGTCACTGCATGGTGAGCTGCGTGGAGCAGCGTGACGGTCCCGGCCGCCGGGGCGAGCAGTTCGTTTGACGTCGGGTCGAGCGAGATGCCGTCGCCCACCATCTTTTGCGCGAAAACCGGGTCCGGCACCGAGTCGATGGGTACCAGCACGCCGGAGAGTGGTGCGATCAACTCAATAAGCACCGCACGCTCTGGAGCATTCATCTGCACGACTCCTTTGACATTGATGCGAGACCGAAGCGATTGGATAACCCGATATGAGCTGGCGCGGAAGTGCACAAGCTCCGGGGTCATCGATACCGCTCAACGCCGTCCAGGGAGGCGCCTGACGTGTGGGCTATGAGGGCTTTGAGCCTGGAATTCAATCATAGGCAACCACTTGACGATTCGCTAACCGAATGATTCCAGGCGTGACGTCGTGTGTCAGCTTGCGAATTGAATGGAGCGCGGGGGACTGTTGCGAATTCGTCCAGAATCACTGGCTTGATTCCAGAAATAGAAACGCGGGCGTGCCAATCGCCATCAAGGTGATTTCCCCGTCGACACCAGCGACAGTTCAACGACACGCGGGCATCTGAAGCGCCAGCAATGCTGGTCACTTTTTCATTGGCCGGACCGTGGCGGAACGACGATTCGAGCCCTGATCAACGACCGGCGCCCGTCAGTTGCCGCAACCTTTGTGCATCCTCATCGTGCCGTTCCGCCGGGTGAAGGCGCAGTATCGCTTCCCAGGCGAGGTACACGCCGAACGCATATTCATGCCGTTTTCGGAGTTCTATGTCCGAGGTCGTATTCGCCTTGTCGATCTGACGTTTGATCTCAGTCTCTGCAGCGTGCGTCAGTTCGTCATAAGTCCAATTTTGCATGTCATGTCCGTTCTATCAGATTCGTGTTGACAACGACACCGATGAATTAGCCAGCAACGTAATAACCTCGTACCGCGCCTGACTCGCAGGCGCAACACAATGAGGCAGCCATACGTGCGCTATTTTTGCTGGCCCGGCTCCCATTCCGGGCTCTAACCGTCCATTGTTGGGTGGTACATATCATCACCCGCGTGCTGGGTGAATTCAACATTGAGTCGCGTTTTGCTTCAACGGGACGCCGAGCACACGAAATTGAAACGGTCGCCCCTACTGTTTCACAATCGGTGGATCAGTATGTGGCGTCAGTTGAAGTAGCAGCGCGGCCGGGACACCCAGATGGCCATTGCGGTAGCACTTGAAATACGTTCCCGGTAACGTATTCTGGCTTTACGGTCTTGCCGCCTCGCAAAGAGATGCTGGCAATGGAGACTACTCAAAGGCGCCAGATCCGAACAGGCGCCGGCTCCGCGCATTCAAGGCTTTCCACATTTCATTGCCGTTGCACCGCAACGGTCAGGAGACGTCGAAATGAGCAAGCATTCCGCTTCGGACATTTCACGGCAGACAGCGACCCTGGACACAAACGAACTACGACTGATCGACGCCTGGTGGCGAGCGTGTAACTTCCTGTCGGTCGGAATGATCTATCTCATCGACAACCCGCTCCTGCGCGAGCCTCTCAAACCCGAACACGTGAAGCAGCGGCTGTTAGGGCATTGGGGCGCGAGCCCGGCGCTGTCGTTCGTATGGGCGCATCTAAATCGCGTGATCAGGCGTGACGGACTGAATGTGATTTTTATGGCGGGCCCCGGGCATGGCGCGCCAGGTGTGCTTGGCCCAGCCTACCTTGAAGGCACCTATTCGGAGGTCTATCCGGACAAGAGTGAAGACGTCGAAGGCATGCAGAAGTTTTTCAAGCAGTTTTCATTTCCAGGCCATATCGGCTCCCATGTGACTCCGGAAACCCCTGGTTCCATTCACGAAGGTGGTGAACTGGGTTATAGCCTGTCGCATGCTTACGGCGCGGCGCTGGATAACCCGGATCTCATCGTCGCGTGTGTGGTGGGCGACGGCGAAGCTGAAACAGGGCCGCTTGCAACCGCGTGGCATTCGAACAAGTTCATTAATCCCGCACGCGACGGCGCCGTGCTGCCGATTCTTAATCTGAATGGCTACAAGATCGCCAACCCGACGGTGCTTGCCCGCATCAGTCATGAAGAACTTGAGGCGCTATTCGTCGGTTATGGCTACAAGCCATATTTCGTCGAGGGATCGGACCCAGCCGAAATGCACCGGGCGATGGCCACCACACTCGACACCATCGTCAGCGAGATTCGCGCGATTCAAACGAAGGCGCGCGAAGGCGGCGAGGTCGAACGGCCGAGATGGCCAATGATCGTGCTGCGTACGCCCAAGGGCTGGACCGGTCCGAAGGAGATCAGGGGGCACAAAGTGGAAGGCACGTGGCGCTCGCACCAGGTGCCGTTTTCCGACGTGCGCGGCAATTCCGAGAATCTCGCGCTTCTGGACAACTGGCTGCGCAGCTACAAGCCGGAGGAACTGTTCGATTCGAGCGGACGCCTCATTCCCGAACTGAGAGCGCTGGCACCAGACGGGCGGCAGCGGATGAGCGCGAATCCGCATGCGAATGGCGGCGTCTTGCGCAGAGAGCTGAAACTGCCGGATTTCCGCAACTATGCGGTAGACGTCACGCATGCAGGACGGGTGTTACGTGAGAACACGCATCCCCTTGGCGAGTTCCTGCGCGACACGATGCGGGAGAACATGAACACGTTTCGCGTGTTCGGACCGGACGAGACGGCATCGAATCGTCTGCAGGCCGTCTACGAGGTCAGCAAGAAGATCTGGATGGCCGACATGTTGCCCGAGGACGAGGACGGTGGCGAACTGGCGCGTGATGGCCGCGTCATGGAAATACTCTCCGAGCATACGCTGATGGGCTGGCTGGAGGGCTATCTGCTGTCGGGGCGGCACGGCTTCTTTCATACCTACGAGGCATTCGCCCATGTGATCGATTCGATGTTCAACCAGCATGCAAAATGGCTGGACATCAGCAAGAATCATGTGCCGTGGCGGGCATCGGTGGCGTCGCAGAACATTCTGCTGTCGTCGACCGTATGGCGGCAGGATCATAACGGTTTCTCGCATCAGGACCCCGGCTTCATCGATCTCGTCACGAACAAAAGCCCGTCTGTCACGCGCGTCTATCTTCCGCCCGACGCCAACACGCTTCTGGTCGTGGCCAACGAATGTCTGCGCTCCACCGACTGCATCAACGTGATCGTGGCTGACAAGCAGAAGCACCTGCAGTTCACCACGATCGACGAAGCGATCGTGCACTGTGCGAAAGGCATGGGCGTCTGGCGGCGCGCGAGCAACGATGAAGACGTGGAGCCCGATGTCGTGATGGCCTCGTGCGGCGATGTAGCGACACAGGAAGCGCTGGCGGCCACGGCTATCCTGCGTGAGCGTTTGCCGGAACTGAAACTGCGGTTTGTGAACGTGGTCGACCTGTTCAGGATGCAGCCGGCCAGCGAACATCCCCACGGATCGACTGCACGCGAATTCGACAGTCTGTTTACCGTCGACAAGCCGGTCATCTTCAATTTCCACGGCTATCCGTGGCTGATCCATAAGCTCGCATATCGCTTTCGCAATCACGAAAATATCCACGTGCGTGGTTACAAGGAGAAGGGCAACATCAATACGCCGCTCGAACTGGCCATTCTCAATCAGGTCGACCGTTTCAACCTGGTGATCGACGTACTCGACCGCGTGCCGCGATTGCAGGCGCGCACCGCGCATCTGCGGGAAGACATGAAGAACGCCATCATCAGTAATCTGGAATATGCGCATACACACGGAATGGATCGCGCCGAGATTACTGACTGGGTGTGGCCTGAGTAACGCCAGGGAGCCGACTTAAAGCGACGAATCCGAGGCCGGCAAGCGGCTCCCCCTCGCCCAGCAGTACTTCTTCATGTCCTGCTCGTTGCAGGACATGTTGCGTCTGCTCGGATGCGGATGTCGATCCTTAACACGGCGCGCTCGGGGAAGTTCTCGTCGGATCGCGCGATTGGCGAATACTGTGAGCGAATCTGGAAAATCTCGCCGGTGCGAATCGCCCTCGATCAAGGCTGACGCCGGGGCGCTTCCGTGCTACCGCGTCGGCGCCGGATCGCGGTTTCCGCCTGGCGCGACCGCTCTTGCCGGGGGCGTGAACTTTTGCGTATTTTGCCGCGACGCATCGAGCGTCGAACTGCTCCTGTACGCGCTACCCGATAGCCCGGCGCCGTTTCAGACCGTTACGCTCACGCCCGAACACAATCGAACTTTCTTCTACTGGCACGTGTTCATCGAAGGGCTCCCCGTGCACGTCTGCTACACGTGGCGGGTCAATCGATCCGTTGACATGCAACGCTCCCATCACGCGTGCGATGCCCGTCGCGAACTCCTCGATCCGTTTGCGCGCGCCGTGAGCGACGTCCTGTGGGATCGGCGCATGGCGGTCGACGCGCCGAACGACATGGAGCACCAGGGCGTGCCTCGCGCAATCGTCGTCGAAGGGGGCACTTCATGCGACTCGCCGGACGCACATAGCCTCGATGGCGCGGTCATCTATGAGCTTCATGTCGGCGGCTTCACACGACACCCGTCGAGCGGTGTGCAGCATCCAGGGACCTTTGCCGGGTTGATAGAGAAGATTCCGTATCTGCAAGAACTGTGCGTCACACATGTCGAACTGCTGCCTGTCATGGCTTTCGATGAGCAGGATGTTCCGCCTGCGGTGGCTGCGCTCGGCTTGTCAAATTATTGGGGCTACAGCACGCATAGCTTCTACAGTCCGCATCCGGCCTATTGCGTCGATCCTGCTCACGCCCCGGGCGAGTTTCGCGCGCTGACGGATGCCCTGCATGCTGCAGGTATCAGGGTGTTGCTCGATGTGGTCTTCAATCACACCGCGGAAGCCGGCGAATCGGGGCCTGTGATCAACTTCAAGGGGTTTGCGAACGACATCTTCTATCAGCATGACCCGGACGATGAACGCCGCTACCTCGACTACACGGGCTGTGGAAATACGGTGAACTGCAACCATCCACTGGTCACCGCCTTTATTGTCCATTGCCTCGAATATTGGGTCGAAGAACTGGGCGTCGACGGATTCAGATTCGATCTCGCCAGCGTTTTTGCCCGTGACAGGCATGGCGCATTGATGGTCGATCCACCCTTGCCGTGGGCGATCGAGTCTTCGCGCATCCTCTCGCGGGTTCCGCTGATTGCGGAAGCGTGGGATGCAGGCGGTCTCTACCATGTCGGTGCGTTTCCGGGCATGGCGTGGGCGGAGTGGAACGGGCGCTACCGCGACGTGATCCGACGCTTCGTGCGCGGCGATGCCGGGATGATCGGCGAGGTCGCTACCTGCATCGCCGGCAGCGCAGATCTTTACGCGGACGATGGCAGGTTGCCGGCCAATAGTGTCAACTTCGTCACGTGTCACGATGGATTCACTTTGCACGACCTTGTGAGCTACAACGGCAAGCATAACGAGGCGAATGGGGACGATAACCGCGACGGCAGCAATGACAATCTGTCGTGGAATTGTGGTGCAGAGGGCGATACGGACAATGCCGATATCGTTCAGTTGCGCGGCCAGCAAGCCCGCAACATGATGGCCATTCTGTTTCTTAGTCAGGGCGTGCCAATGTTGCTTGCTGGAGACGAGGCACTTCGCAGTCAGCGTGGCAATAACAACTGCTATTGCCAGGACAATCCGCTTTCGTGGTTCGATTGGAGTTCAGCGGCGCGCGCTTCGACGATGCTGCGCTTCGTGCGTGAATTGATCGCACTGCGCAGGCGCCACCCCAGTTTGCGTCGGCGACGCTTTCTGACGGGGCAACCCGTGCAGTCGCATTCGATCGCGGACGTGTCCTGGCACGGTAATCAACTACACGAACCCGCCTGGCAGGATCGAGGCGCGCGCCTGCTCGCTTTCACGCTCGGCGGTGAAGCCGAAGGCGAAGCGCCTCTTCATGTAATTCTGAACATGGACGACTCGATGCATCGCGTCGCGCTGCCCGCTTTCGACAACTGGCGCTGGCACCGCATCGTCGATACTGCGCGGAATAGTCCAGACGATATCGTAGCGTCGACACACGAGGGGCCGGTGGAGGCTGAGGATTGTGAGGTACAGGCGCGCAGCGTCGTCGTGCTGGAGGGCTGAGCGTCCAATGTGTCACGACTGCCCCGGCTCCCATTCCGGGCCATAGCCGCCAAGCGCCGGGTGATACATTCGTCGCCCGAGTGCTGCGTGAACTCGACGTTGAGCCGGTCCTGCTGCAAGCCGAGAATTTCCACACAATGTGCGCAGAGCGCTTTGGCGAGTTGCATGCGCAATTCTGGCGGCCGTCCTCGCCGGATGTCGAGCATCATCAACGACACCGCCACGGGTTCTCCGTCGGCCTCCGGAATACGCCAGACGCTCCCCTCGCCGAGTTCGCGAATGGCCACGCTGATTCTCCTGATATCGACGGACATTACGTGTGCATACGTTTCGCTGAACTTTGCCGCGAGCAGCTTTTTCTGCTCGATCGGATAGTGCCCGTTCACATCGAGTTGCAAGTAAGGCATCGGCTATGGCTCCGTAAAATCGTTGTTCGTCGCGCGGCCGGACAATCGACGATTCCGGCTAGGCGAGAAGCGCTTCATATTCCTCCCGGAACTGGTTGATCGAACTTTCGACCACCGTCACTGCGCCGTCTATCAGACCGCAGCGCCCGCTGCCGGGAAGGATGCGGCACAGGTTCTCCAATGCATCCAGATCGGCGCGCACGCCACGACCCGTGTCGAGCCGGTTGAGAAGACGCATCAACTGAAACGTCCCGCCTTTGCAAGGCGGACATTGCCCACACGAACCCTGGGCAAAGAAGCTCACATACTCGGCAACCTTGCGGACAATGCTGGTGCCTTCCGACACGACGATCATCGCGCCTGTCCCCAGACGCGATTGGCGTTGCCGCACCGAATCGAAGTCCAGCGCCACATCGAGATCACGCCTCGTCAGCAGGGTGTTGGAGGGGCCGCCCGTAAAGACTGCCTTGAATTCCTTGTCCTGTAGCATGCCGCCGCCGTGCTCGAAGATGAGTGTTTCGAGGCGGGTGCCCATCGGCAGTTCGTAAAGGCCGGGGCGCAAAACGTCGCCCGACAGCGAATAGAGCTTGGTTCCGGCGGCGTCGCCTTCGCCGAGGTTGCGATACCACTGCGCGCCGTGGCGCAGAATGCCCGGTACGTGCGCGAGGGTCTCCGTGTTGTTGACGATGGTCGGCGCGCCATGGACGCCCTGTTCAGCCGGGAACGGCGGTTTGCGCCGAGGAAATGGAAAACCGCCTTCGACGCTCGCAATGACGGCTGTTTCCTCGCCTCCGATGTACAAACCGGAACTGGGCACGACACCAAGCGACAGCAGGCCGCCGAGCCGCTGCTCGATCGCCGCGAACAGGCGATGCGCCCGCCACTGCTGCACGGCCTCGCGGGTGACCGCGAGGGCCACTGGTTGATGCGGGTTCACGTAGAGGACGACGTGGTTGGCGCGGGTCGCCACCGCGGCGATGAGCGCGCCCTCGATCACCTGATGCGGCGTGTGCTCCAGCAGAAAGCGATCCTTGAACGTGCCGGGTTCGTCCTCGTTGCCATTGCAAATGATGTACTTGTCGCCGTCGGGCGCGGCAGCGACGGGCGCCCATTTTCGATGTGTCGGGAAGCCGGCTCCGCCCATCCCGCGCAAGTCCGCATCGGCGATTTCCGTGACGACTGCTGCCGGGTCGTCCAGCGCCCGGCTCAGCCCCTCGCCGCCGCCGCGCGCAAGCCAGCCATCGAGGTCGGCTCCGACACAGCTATCGACGCGAAGAAGTGTCTGATTGAGCATGTTCATTGGCACTCCGTGGATCGTCTCACCGAATGCTGCCGACCGCGCGCCCCGGCACGGTCGGGTGCAAGCTGGTATCGACTCGCAGGTCGAAGTGGGCGTAGTCGGGAAAGAGTTGCGGCGCCTTCACGTGCATCGGCAGTTCCGCCAAGGTGAGTTCCCGCTGCCACGCGTGAACGTGGCCGATCCCGGCGCGGCTCGCCATCACGCGGCCTTTCAATTCGGCGGCCTTGGCCCCGGCGCGGCGTCCCATGCTCAGGATGTCGAGCAGCGCGTTGCCCATCAACCGGTTGCGTCCGTGGATGCCGCCCGTTACTTCGCCTGCGCAGTACAGGCCAGGCACGTTCGTCGCGCCATGCTTATCGATCGCGACGCCGCCGTTCTGATAGTGAAGCGTGGGGTAAACGAGAAACGGCTCTTGCGCCGGATCGATGCCGCACTTGTGGGCGAGATGACGCAGCGTGACGAGGCGCTGCGCGAGTATGCCGGGGTTCTCCATTTCGAGCGTCGGCGTGTCGAGGAATACGCCGATTTGACCGTCGCGCGTGATGCCGCGGCCTTGCGCGCATTCGCGCAGGATCGCGGACGCCACCACGTCGCGAGGCTTGAGTTCATCGACGAAACGTTCCCCTTCGCCGTTGATCAGTCTGGCGCCTGCGGAGCGCGCCGCTTCGGAGATCAGCCCGCCCGCGAGATGCGGCGGATAGGCGATGCCGGTAGGGTGGTATTGGAACGAATCGAGCTCGCGCAGCCGCGCGCCGATCCGATACGCCAGCACGAGGCCATCGGCGGTGGCACCGTAGTGGTTGGAGGTCGGGAAGGCATTGAGGTGCAGTCGCCCGGCGCCGCCCGTCGCGAGAATGACGGCACGCGCCCGCACCAGCACAAAGGTCCGCCACTCGAGGTTGTAGATCACGGCGCCCGCGCAGCCGCCGCGCTCGTCCGACAGCAGTTCGACGGCAGGACAGCGGTTCCACACCTCGATGCCTGCGTCGAGATCCACCGCCTCGCGCAGTACGCGCATCATCTCGAGGCCGGTGTAGTCCCGATAGGAGAGAATGCGTGCGGCCGATGCGCCGCCAGGCTTCTTGCGCAAAAGGTTGCCGCCTGTCGGCCGGTCGTCCTCCATGTCGAACGCCATGCCGAGCTGGATCAGCCAGCGGATCACATCGGGGCCATCCATCACCATCTGCGCTACGAGCTCGGGCTCGCCGAAAAAATGGCCGGCGCGCAGCGTATCCTCGAAATGCAGTTGCGGGCTGTCATCGTCGCCGACGGCCGCCTGGATTCCGCCTTCGGCCATCACGGTGTTGCTGTCGCCCAGGCGCAACTTGCCGGCGACGATCACCCGGGCGCCTTGCTTCGCTGCGGTGAGCGCAGCGGCGCATCCGGCGCCGCCGCCACCGATGATCAGCACATCCGTGCTGACGAGTTGCGCACCCGCGATGTCGACGTCGTCGATCAGTGCATTGGCCTGCAGATGGCGCGCGAGATCGGGCTGACAGGGTTCTCCCCGATTCACGCCGACGCTCAGCGCAACCCGCGCATTAACGCCATGATCAGGGTGATAGCCCTTGAGGAGCTCATCGACAGAGCCGGGATCGCTGCGTAGCGTCGGCGCTACGCCTGGTCGATAGCGCTGACGCGCATTGTCGTAAGGGATGCCGCCGGTCATGATCGTGCGCTCCCGTCAAAGCGGCGGCTGCGCGGCCGGCGCGTTGAAATCAATCTTCATTTCGCCGCTCTCGATCTGCTGCAGCCGCCGGATCAGGTTGGCAGGACGCAGCGAGTGCGACGAGATCATCCGTCGCACGAACAGGCCAAGGTGATTGGGACGGATATGTTCCGGGCAAGCGAGCGTGCAGAGGTTGCACATCACGCATTCATCGAAGACCTGGCTCGATTCGGCCAGCTTGCCCTCCACGGCAAGGTTGACGCCGCGCTGGACGTCGAGACCCTTCGGGCAGGCGCGATCACAGCCGCTGCAGTGACGGCAATGAGACGCCTCGGGGAATATGTCGGAAATCGTGCGTAACGCCTGCCAGCTATCGCCGAGGTCTTCCATGCGATATACGTGCCGCGCCTGCGTCGTAAAGTAATCGATGAAGGCGACTTGCATGCCGTCTTCGATCAGCGTCTCGCACGCAAGCAGGGTTTTCACTTCCTGTTCGCCGCTGCGCCGGACCATGATGCGGCAGGAACCGCACACACCCTGGCCCATGCAGCCGACCCCTTCGACGAGCGTCTGGCCCGCATGCAGAAAGGCTTGCAGGATCGAGCAGTTGGCCGGCGCCTCGATCTCGCGCCCTTCGATGCTCAGGTGAACCATGCTTGGTCTCCTTGCGAGGCGCCGTCGTCAACTGGCGAACCCGCGAAAAACGACATATAAACCATAGCACAATGAAGGTTATAGCCAAGGGGACATCACATGAAAGCCTGGTGGAAGGCCATCGCACCCGTCATCGTGCCGATCGTGGTCGCACTCATCCCCGCCCCGGCGGGGCTCGAGCAGCATACTTGGTACTACTTTGCGATCTTTGTGGGCGTGATCGTCGGTCTGATGCTCGAGCCCATTCCGGGTGCAGCGATCGGGCTCATCGCCGTGACCATCGTGGCCGTGTTCTCCGAATGGGTGTTTTTCAGCCCAGAGCAACTGGCGAAGCCGGGCTTCAACGTGGCAAACGCGAGCCTTGGCTGGGCGCTCTCCGGCTTCTCCAATGGCACCGTGTGGCTGATTTTTGGCGCCTTCATGTTCGCTTTGGGCTATGAGAAGACGGGCCTCGGCCGACGTATCGCGCTGATGCTCGTGCGGGCGATGGGCCGCAAGACGCTGATGCTGGGCTATGCGGTGATGGTGGCCGACGCGGTGCTGGCGCCCTTTACGCCGTCCAATACCGCACGCAGCGGCGGGACCATCTTCCCGGTGATCCGGAATTTGCCTCCGCTATACGACTCGAAGCCCAACGATCCGTCGGCGCGCCGGATCGGTTCGTACATCATGTGGACGGCCATTGCCACGACCTGCGTGACGAGTTCGATCTTTCTGACCGCACTTGCGCCCAATCTGCTTGCCGCCGAACTCATCAGGAAAACCGTCAAGATCGATCTGAGCTGGATGCAGTGGTTCACGGCCATCGCACCTGCGGGGATTGTGCTGCTGCTGGCCGTCCCGCTCCTCACTTACGTGCTTTATCCACCTGAAGTGAAGCAGGGCACGGAAGTGCCCGCCTGGGCTGCGGAAGAATTGCGAAAGATGGGGCCACTCACCAGGCGGGAATGGGTGCTGGGCGTACTGGTTCTTGTCGCACTGGCACTGTGGATCTTTGCTGATGACTACGTCAACCCCACGACCGCAGCACTGATGGTGATCGCCCTGATGCTCGTCACGCGGGTTGTCAGCTGGGACGACATGCTCGCGAACAAGCAGGCATGGAATACGTTCGCGTGGTTCGCGACGCTCGTCTCATTGGCTGACGGACTCAGCAAGACCGGCTTCGTCAAATGGTTCGCCGACATGATGTCGCATCACATGAGCGGTTTTTCACCGACGTTCGCGGCAGTGATCCTGGTGCTCATTTTTTTCTTCACACACTACATGTTCGCCAGCGTCACCGCGCATGCGACTGCGATGCTCCCCGTCATGCTGACCGTGGGCTCGACTATCCCAGGTATGCCAATGGAGGCGTTCGCACTGCTGCTGGCATTGACGCTCGGCATCATGGGCATCCTCACACCGTATGGAACGGGCCCGAGCCCGGTTTATTTCGGCAGCGGCTATCTGCCAGCCGCCGATTACTGGCGACTCGGGGCAATCTTCGGGATCGTCTATATCGTCGTGTTTCTTGTGATTAGCGTGCCGCTGCTGCTGTGAGGGGACGCTGGGAAAGATCAAAGCGGGCAGGGGCAGCGCTAATCGACGTTGTTGCGACGATATCCTCTTGAATTTTTCGATGCACGGCGATAATGGACGTTGGAACGTTGACCCTGCGACGCGTGTGAGATGTTTGATGTGATTCGCCTTTAGCCGCGCAGCAGGCAAAAATGCACGGAGCATTGGTTCCGCGTGCGACTTTAACAGCTAAAACGGCCAGTACATCCCGGCGCCGCGGTGAAGCGTTAATACCCTTTGGTATAAATCGTCAGATGGTTATTCACCGACGTTACACCCGGCACGCTCATCGCCACCTCCGCAGCCTGCTGGATCTGAAGGCCGTCCGGTACGCTGCCGGATAATGTCACGACACCGCCGCGCGCCTTGACGAATACGTTCGACACGCTGAAGTTGGGCGCTTTCGATAGCGCCTTGCGTACATCGCGAGCCAGTGCCTTGTCTGCTGGCGTCGCCTTACCTGAACTCGCAACCGGACTTGATGCGATCGGCATGGCGTTAGTGGTCTGCGCATAGATGTTGGGCGTCAGTGCGACACTTCCCATGACGACGAGCAGACTCGCGACGTTATTTGCTTTCATGATTGCCTCTCCTGTCCGGCTCTCCCGATGGTGAGACAAAGATAACCTACATTCCGCTTCTAACAATCCTCCCTGTGCGACCAGGTTTGGCAATCGTGGCGTGCGGCGAACAGCCAATCGTCTTGTTGCAACTGCTCCTCATCCCCATTGGACCAAGGTCCAATATTCCTTGCTGGGCGTCAGGCATATTCTTGATCCGAGGCATTTTTCCCGCTCGACGGTTGCAATGAGAGTGACGTCAAGACGCGTACTTACCGTCGTCCGTGCGGGTAACAGGTTCTCGCTTTGGATGTACCGCCGGCCTGACACTTCTGTACCGCCACATGATCACGATCACGGTCCCGAACCTGCGCGGCTGCAAACGGTTCGTAACCCGGACGGCCGAGCAGATTTCGACGCAAGGACGGAACAGACATGAAGCGTTCGATTAACTGGGATCTCATCGAGACTCGCGACTCGATTAGACAAAGCGCTTACGACCTCGCTCGCAGCGGTCTCTGTGATGGATGGCAAGACGTGTGGCGCGCGCTGCGCGTGCGGTTCGGCATCGACCAGCTGGCTGCAATATTCGAGAACCCTCTTAGCCGGCTCGATATCGACCAGCGTTGCTATCGTGCGCGGAATCCAGGAAAGGCCGAGAGGGATGGGGAAACGCATCTGGGCGCGATCGGGCAAAGAGCCTCGCCACCGTTGGGTTCAACGAGACCACCGGCTTCGAATGAGCACAAGCGCAAATCGGATCGCGTGACCAGCAGAATCCAGGCGGTGTTAGCGGATGGTAGCGGGTGCACCGCGGCGGAACTTGCTGAACGACTGGGCACGAGTCGCAACGAAATACTCATTGCCGTTCGTGAGATGCTGGCCGACGGTACGCTGGAGGTCGCACGATATGTTGCTTCCGGGCGTGGCGGCCGGGGAGCGCGAGTGTTCGTGCGCACTGGCGCGACTGCGCCACAGGGCGATGCTCGCGGCTCGCATGCACCGTGGCCGCAAGCCGATCCCGTCATAACAGAGGCTTTCGACGCTATTGCGCGTCCCAGGTGACGACGTTTCCTGTTGCACGACCGAGTCCACACGGACTGAGTATCTGGACGCGAGAGGAGCACACCATGCGTCAACCGAAAACCGTCATTGTCGGTGCAGGACGAGTTGGCGGGGTCGCGGCACTGTTTGCGGCCGTGGCACAAACAGCGGCTCGTCAGCGTTCGCCTGTGCTGTCGATGCGCGGCGTGTGCACAACAGGCACGTCACACGTTGTGTGACAAGGATGGCCCCGACCTCAATCAGCCTGGTTGGTCGTCGAGTCCACGCATATCGCCGGCAGTCAAACAGACACAACAAGGCTTCCTCACTTCCTAGGATTTGCCGTCGGTATAACGCTCTTTCGGTGGGTAAACGCCAGCGAGGCGGGCGATCAGGATCGCGACGAACAAGCTGCCGGTGATCTGTTCCACCATGCACATGCCGCGTGCCGGGCGCGTGAGTGGCGTGATGTCGCCGAAGCCTGTGCTCGTGAGGACGGTTATGCTGAAGTAAAGCGCGTCGGCATAAACGAGCCGACCCGGCTGCCCGACGATCATGTACGACTGCGGATAGAAGAATCCGATGATTGCATAGATGTACGCCCAGAGGTCACCGATCAACAGATAAGCCGCCGCGGCGCCAAACAGCTTGTCCGCCGTCATGATCCTGGGCTGGAAAACGTAGCGGAGAAGATACGCAACAGTGATGAAGTAGAGTGAGGCGCTGAACATCCAGGATATAGCAAGGCTCGTCTCGTCGTCGCGCCACAGGCCGAGGTACTGGAACCACATGGCCGGAACGGCAAGTAACAGCACGATCACGAACGGCAGGGTCGTACGGCCGACTGCTGCCACGGTCGCTATTACGAGGAACATATTGACGACGTTCAGGATGAGGCGGCCGCTATCGCTCGGGGGGACAAACGAAACCGCGCCGATGAGCGTGAGCAGCACGACAAACAGCCAGAAACAGCGCTGGTAGAAAATGCGAGACAGCGTATCGCGCGTGGTACGGAAGGCCATGGTGATCTCTCCCCTGGTTCGCGTATGTCGCGGCCAGACAGCCGCGTGTGACGGGAGTATAAAGGGGTAACACACCTGCCGCTCCCGCCCACGCTGGCAGAAGTCGACCCCACTTCGGCCGTTCGGAATCTGAGACCTCAATGGCCGCTCCGCAGCGCATTTCGGTCATCGAAATCTAATCGAGATACGCGAACGGCGCATGCGAATCCATCCAGTCATATCGACTGCTTGACGTCGTCCACGCCCACTTTCGCTCGAGATCGAGACTCATCTTGCCAAATTCGTCAATGCGATGATTTTGCGTGCGATTGCACTCGCCGTTACGCTGCCGGGCAGCGTGTTTTTCCTCTGTTTCGTGTGTCATGGTTAACGTGTTTCCATTAAGTTGATGGCATGCATTCTTGTGTCTGCGTCTCGAGTCGAGAGGAGACGAGCTATTCAAGGCGAACTGCGTCAGTCCGCACATCGTTCGCTATGCTTTCTGTCGCAGTTGCGTCATAGCGTAGACCTGCGCGGCAAATGCTTGGTTCGACTCGACGACATCGAGGTCCGCCACATGCAACCAGCACGCTGCAGGGCTGCACGCGTGGCCGGGAGAACATTTGAGTGAATCGTATCCTTGGAGGGCGCAGGCCGGGTGTCCAATCTGGACGATCTATTGACATCCTTGGCCACGTCGGGGCGGTTCGGGTACTCTGAACGGCGTTCTACCTGCTAACCGGGCCGTCTGAAAAGGGGTAGCATTAGGGCGTTATTGGACGCCAGGCTCATCCGGGCCTGTGCGTGTAACGTCTTCCTGGTAAGGCGGTCTTGCCATGATCCTGTATCACACCGAGCCCGATTCCCCGGTCATCGAAGTTACCGTCGAAGGTAAGATCACCGACCACGATCTGCGCGAAGCCATTGAGCGTATGCGTGGCGATCTCGAACTGAACGGCAAGACCCGCGTGCTCGAACGCATCGAGCATTTCACCGGTATCGAGCCGAAGGCGCTGTGGACCGATATAACGCTCGGCGTTTCCGTGGCCCGCAAGGTCACGCGCGCTGCCGTGGTGGCCGATGCGGGTTGGATCCGCGCCTCAATGCATCTGGCGCGATTCTTTACGAAGGCCGAAGTCAAGGCATTCCACGTCAGCGAGTTGGAGCAGGCGCGCATCTGGATCAACACCTGAGCGCCGCCTGGCGAATCTCGTGGTAGTCCGGCTGCCCGTCAGAGACCGCGCGCCTCTAACCGACCCTCGACGGTCATGCGAGCCAGCGCGAACGGGATGACCGGTTCCTGGAACCAACAGTCGATCGCGGCGCTATGTAGATCGCCACAGATGCCTGGGTGCGAACGTCCGGAATGCAACCTGTAGCCGGCTCCATCGCTATACCGTCGACATTAGCCTGACGATTTCCCGCAGAAGATAGTTCGCGGCCGGGCCAAGTCGCCGCCCAGCCCGTGTAATGACGTAGCGATCAAACGTACGTGCAATTGGATGGTCAATCGGCACAGCTTTGACTTGGGCTGCGGCGATCCGCTCCTGAGCCGCCCCGCGCGTCATAAATGCAACGGCCAGGTTCTGTGCGGCGATTGCCGTGGCCGTCGAAAACCGGTCGCAGCGGAATGCCGGCATGTACGTCCGACCGATATCGGCCAGGATCGCGTTGACATGGGCCTGCAGCCCGAAATCCGGAGGCATGAAGACCAGACGCTCGTTGGCGAGATCTTCCATGGTCACCGACTTGCGTGACGACATCGGATGGTTGACCGAGAAGATCGCGCACAAGGGCTCGCTTTGGAATAGGCGGGCGTTCAGTGTCGGATCGGTCGAAGCGCCGATGGACACGCAGATATCGACCAGATCTTCGCGGATCATTGAAAGGAGTTGGGGAAGTGAGCCGGTGCGCAACTCCACGGTGATGTCGGGGTATTTGTCCAGGAAAGGTTTCAGGACAACGGAGACCAGGCTCGCTATCGTCCCCTCGCCCGCAGCGATTGTGACCTGCCCCCGCTTGAGGCTGCGATATTCATCAAGCTGGGCGCGAAACCGGCGGGCGTTGCGCTCGCAGTCACGAAAATAGTCGACTGCCATCTGACCCGCTTCGGTCAACTCCATTTTTCGGCCGCGACGCGTCACGAGAGATAGACGAAGCTCGCGCTCGGCAAGGGCGATCTGCCGACTGATGGTCGAGACGTTCAGACCAAGACCGAGCGCCGCCTGGCGCATGCCACCGTACTGCGAGATAGCGACCAGGTATTGAAGCGTACGCTCCGAAAGGCCCCGTTCGGGTGTTTGCAATGTCGACTCCGCTGTTGCTCTGTACGCAACATTTTTGCAGACATGGGGACAACTTTACATGCAGATTTTCGCTGATACTCCGCCACTGAGCCGGTTAGGGAATGCGGACATTCCCAAGCCGAACGGAGAATAGAGAAGTTTACAACGTGAAAGCATTGATGGAGGGACATGATGAACGACGCCAGCCGGCCAGTTGAAGGCCTGGAGCCGCCGCGCCAGCCAGCCCGCGTGATCGGCGGCAAGGAGCCGATCAACCCCTATGTACTGCTTTTCGTCATGCTGGTAGTGGCCGCGATCGCGACATGGGTCGTGCCATCAGGCGAATTTTCCCGAACAGTCAGCAATGGCGTCAGCCTCGTTGTTCCGAACAGCCTGAAGCCGGTCTCGCAGCACGGCGTGATGCCGGGCGAGATGTTCGCTGCGCTGGCCAAGGGGATGATTGCTTCCGCGCCGATCATCTTTCTGATCCTTTTTACCGGCGGTGCGCTTGCCGTGCTGGAAGCAACCGGCACTGTGCGCAGCGCGCTCGCCATAGTTGCACATGGAGAAGCGGCGCGGGCGCATATCACCGTCATCGTCGTTTGCGTGATCTTTTCGCTGCTCGGCACGCTGGGCGTGGTGACGAACTCGGTTGTGGCATTCGTCCCGCTCGGGTTGCTGCTTGCGGAGTCCATGGGGCTGGCAACGGAGATCGGTGCTGGCCTGATCTATCTGGGCACCTACGCGGGCTTCAACACGGGGATACTCAATCCGGTCACGACTGGATTGTCGCAACGCCTGGCCGGCCTGCCGATGTTTTCCGGCATGTCGTTCCGGATCTGCATCTACGTCGCCTTCCTGGTGGTTACCATCATCTTCCTCATCGTTCGCATCCGCGCGCATCGATTGGTCGACGCGGCGGAGTCCGTGTCGACGCCCGAACGTGACCGGACAGTGCTGCGCCCGTCTGCACGACGACTCGACCCGCGGCAAATCGCTGTCGCCGGAATCGTGGTCATCTGCCTGTCAGTATTTGTCTACGGCTCGTCGACGCGCAAATGGGCGGAGACGGAGATGATTGCGATGTTCGTCATCATGGCGATTGCCTCCGGGATCGTGAGCGGAATTCGGCCCGGCAAGATTGCGGACACGTTCCTTCATGGCTGCAGCGGACTCGTCAAGGGGGCGCTTGTGGTGGGCGTGGCGCGGGCCATTTCGATCGTCCTCAGCGACGGGAAGATCCTGGACCCGATCGTCAACATGCTCACTGGCATGCTTGCCCCGCTCGATTCCACGCTGGCCGCAATCTGCATGTTTCTGAGCGCCGCGCTCATGCACGTCGGAATCTCGTCCGGATCGGGCGAATCGGCGGTGCTCATTCCGATCTTCGCGCCGCTTGGCGACACGCTGCATCTGACTCGGCAGGTTACGGTACAGGCGGTGCTGCTCGGCGAAGGCTTCATCAACTGCTTCAACCCCACTTCGGGCGTCTTGATGGCTGTCCTTGCAATGTCCGGCATTCCCTACGTCAAGTGGGTGCGCTTCGTCATGCCGCTGCTGGTTGCCTGGTTGGCCATCTGCATCGTTGCCATTGCAACCGGTGTCGCCATGCATTGGGGCCCCTTCTAGTCAGCCGCTACTTCCGGAATCGAACATGCTATTACCTGACCTTAGTTCCATCTCCGATCTGCAGCCGTTCGCCGACGATATGCGTCAGCTCCGCTATACACTGCATTGCTGCCCGGAACTCGCGTTCGATGAGGTGCAGACTGCGGAGATCGTCGCACGCCGCCTGAAGGAGTACGGTTACTCAGTCGAGACGGGGATCGCCGGCACCGGGGTGGTAGGAACGTTGCGACTCGGCACGGGCGAACGTCGTATCGGGATCCGTGCCGACATGGATGGACTACCGATCGACGAACTCAATACGTTCGACCACAAGAGCCTCCATCCGGGCCGCATGCATGCGTGCGGCCACGACGGACATACCGCCATGCTGCTCGGCGCGGCCCGGCACCTGGCGCAACGCGGACGATTCGACGGCACCGTGCACCTGATCTTCCAGCCGGCCGAGGAGCGCGGCTACGACAGCGGGGCCAAGCGAATGGTCGAGCAAGGGCTCTTCACGCAGTTTCCTTGCGACGCGGTGTTCGCCATGCACAACCATCCGGGCGCTCCGGCAGGGACGTTCATGTTCCGCAAGGGCAACTTCATGGCCGCGGGCGACCGCGTCTACGTGAGGATTGTGGGCAAGGGTGGGCACGCTGCCCGCCCACATTTAACCAACGACCCGATCGTCGCGGCAGGCAGTATCGTCATGGCTTTGCAAACCGTCGTGTCCCGCAATGTCGATCCGACCCAGTCCGCAGTCGTGACCATCGGAAGGATAGCCGGCGGATCGGCTCCCAATGTGATTCCGGGGGAGGTTGAGTTGAGCATCAGCGTTCGATCGTTCGACACGGAAGTCCGTCGGACGCTGAAAGAGAGAATCACGAGGCTCTTGCACGCCCAGGCCGACAGTTATGGCCTCACCGCAGTCGTCGATTACGTCGAAGGCTATCCGATGGTGACGAACACCGATGCCGAAACCGAGCTCGCGATACGGGTCGCCAAGGAACTGGTCGGCGAGGAGCGGGTAACGGAACAGATGGCCCCATTGATGGGCAGCGAGGATTTTGCCTACATGCTGCAGGAGCGCCCCGGCGCATTCCTGCGGATCGGCAATGGCCCGACCGATGGGGGGAACACCCTGCATAGCGCGACCTACGATTTCAACGATGAGAACCTGGTCGTCGGCTCCGCTTTTTGGGCAAGACTGGTGGAACGGTATATGCCGATTCAATAAGCTGTCGATGGTGACAATATGGACCGCGGGCGCGGCGCCGCCCCTGGGCCGCGAGTTCGTAACCCACCTGCTGACCATGCACGGCACGACACCCCAAACCGGTGCGATCGAGGCATTCGAAATGAGTCGACAGGGTGCATCACTCTTGCAATAAACCCTGACATTCGCTGTTTCCAAAGGGCGAAAATCAGGGGGAGCAGGCTATAACCGCCTCACCGGCCACGGTCTCTAAACGTTGGCAAAGGCCGCCGATGCAACGAGCATCGTCGATCCGCGATCGACCGATAAGCGAGCGAAGCCGACGTCCGAATGTCGAACCTACGCCCGAGTCGAACGACGGCTCGTGGTGGACATTCGAATGGCTGCTGCGCATTCGACAGTGGACTTTTCGACCTTCCATGACCGGCGGAGCGTTGTCGACGTGAGCTGTCCCACGGGATACTCACTTCCACTCAAGACCTGGCATTCGCTTTAGCCAGTACAGACTCGATATAATGCAAAAAAGAGGCATGCCGCGACATACAGTTCGCAGCTGTCCGTCCGCATCTTCCGGATTAAGGCAACAAGCCGGTGCTCGGCGTTCGCCTTGCTGCGCGCCTTTCAAATTCGCCCACCAATCGGGACCCAGCTTTCAGCCATGCGCCAACGTCTCAACGGGGCCGGTAGTGCAGCGGTTGGCACGAACCGGATCATTCATAGCCATTTCGATGTTCGAAATGAGCCGGTATCCCGGCAACTGCTGCGCTGGTGCGAGCGTGTCGGGCACGTCATAGACGTCGTGGCTTCGCGTGCCCAGACCGAACAGCCGTTTCACGGGGCGATCGAACGATTCGTTGTCGATGACATCGTCTTTACGGATTGCTGGACGGACGAGCTGCTGCTGGAGCGTACGATTGCCCGCATATCGCGGGACAACGTTCGCAGTTTCGCCTTTCACGTGTTTCTGGAAGGCGGGGTCGAGCCGCTCGTCGTGCACTCGGCCAGGCGGCGGGGCGAATTCTGCCGTGAAGGAATTCTGGCGCTCGACATGGACCAGCCAATCCGAATGCGCCGGCAGGCTTGCCGCGTCGTTACGCTCTTCGTGCCCGGTGCGCTTTTGCAGCAATTCATTGCCGACCCGGCAGCCCTCCATGGGCGTGTGCTCCAGCGCGGAAGCCCGATGGTGCGTTTGATCGTGGAACATGTCACGGCCTTGGCCGGGAGAATTGGTTCTATTGCGATAGACGAAGCGCAGCGAAGCCTCGCGGCTACTGTGCAACTGCTCACCGCGGCCTTCGCGCAGGAGGCAGGGCTTGCCGGCAATGCGCGCGCAGCGGTGCGCGCGGCGATGTTCGATAATGTACGCCGCTACGTGCAGGCAAATCTGCAGGATTCTGACCTTTCTCCTGAAAGTGTTCTTGACGCGCTTGGATTGCCTCGTCCGACTTTGTATCGGCTGTTTCAGCACGAAGGCGGAATCGGCGCTTATATCCGGCACCTGCGTCTTCGGCAAGCGGCCGATGATCTGGTCCGGCATCCCAATCTTCCAGTGAAGGACATCGCCTACGGGCACGGTTTCAAGAGTGCATCAGATTTCACGCGGGCGTTTCGTCGCGCGTACGACATGGTGCCGCAAGATATTCGCGCGATAGATAACCACTTTCTGCACGAATGGAAGCCGTACGTTTAGGGGCTGCGCATTGTCAAGCGTCAGCACGTTCCTCCTTGAAACAGAGTAGCGCGCCAACACTCAGCAGACAGCATGGCGTGGCGTACCACGCCACGGCCATCGGGTTGCCACTCCAGTTGACCAACGCTGTCACGACGAGTTGCGCCGTGCCCCCAAAAAGCGCTGTGCCGACCGCATAGCCGATGCCGTAGCCGCTCGCCCGGACGTGCTGTGGCCAGGCTTCAAGAATCAGCACGTTCACAACGCATCCACCGACCGCCACGAGCGCGGTGATGCACGCTACACCGGCCAGTAATATCGTTGCGGTGCCGGTATGAATGATTAAATAGAATATCGGCGGAATGACCGCTGCAAGCACTGCGGCGACGGCAATGACGAGCGGCTTGCGGCGCGGCAGCCTGTCGGCGAGCCAGCCCGAAGGCGGAGCAAGCATCATGATCAACAGACCCGAGAATGCCGTCGACAGAAACCCCGTGACGACATTTTTGTGCATGACGCGGTTCAGCCACGCTGGCATGTAATAGACGATCGAATAGAACGACACCGTGCTAAAGCTCGTCGACAGCGTGGCCAGGATCAGCGTTCTAATGTGATGACGGGCGAGCCTGCCGGGCCGGCGACGCACTGCATAACTGGCCGTGTGCGCACGTGGGGCATCGTTCGCGAGGAATTGGCGTCGCAGGTAGTAGCCCACCGCGAGCAGCGGCAGCGCGAACGCGAAGGCTACGCGCCAGCCCCATGCCGTTAGCTGCTCGGGGGAGAGAATGCTGCCGAGCAGCGAGCCCAGCGACGCACCGAGGAGCGGGGCGAGTGCGTTGCCCGCCAATTGCGAGCCGATCGCACGACCACGCACCGCGGGCGACGCGGCTTCCACGACGAGTGCGGCTGCCGCGCCCATCTCACCGCCGATCGCCAGGCCTTGCAGCACGCGTGCCAGGACGACTATCAAGGGGGCGGCTACGCCGAGCGCAGCGTAGGGCGGACAAAGGACAATAGCGGCTGTACCAAGCGTCGCCATCCAGGAGGTAGCGAGGAGCGCGCGACGGCGGCCAGCGCGGTCCGCATAGGCGCCAATCACTATGGCACCTACAGGGCGGAACAGAAACCCGACGCCGAAAGTAGCGACGGCGAACAGCAGCGACGTCATCGGATCGACGGAAGGAAAGAACTGATCCCCGATCATCGCTGCGAAGAGCCCAAAAACGCTGAAATCGAATAGCTCAAGGCCATTTAGGAGCGACGTTGCGATAACGATTTTCATAAGTGAACGGCTACCGTCCGCGGCATCGCTTCGCTCGATTAGCACGCACGGTTCGTCATCAATCACTTGCTTTCCCATCTATATGATCCGCTTGGTCGACGGCCAAGGTTAGCAGGGTTAGCAGGTCGTTTGAATAGAGCCACAAATGATTTCTGGCGAACCGCTTCGAAGCGTCAGTAGCAGCTGGAAGGCCGCCGCTGGGACGATGATGGTTTGAACGTCGCCTTAGGTTCGGGAAGTCTTATTCGTCGATAAAAAGAGGAGACATTCGTCGGCACGGGTTCGCGAATGTCAGTGAAGCGACCTTCGGCCGCCGCACAGCGGCTGATCGGCGACCGTCGGCTTTGGCCGATTTGCTCGCAATGTGCATCCGGCAGGTTTCGGATGGCGGATTCAACCGATCGACGCAATAGTTTGATGGAATCGCTCGGCTGGCGTTTTGTAACCGAGGGTCTTTTCTTGGTCGCTCAATCTTACGGTCGGAATCCCAGGCGAGTTCTCAAGTTTGAAGTGCAACACCTCGCCTCATATAAGGTGTTGCCATGGAAAAACGATACCAACAACTCCAGCCTGAAGAGCGGCTGACGATTGCCAGCCAGCATCTGCAGGGTTCAAGCATACGGGCTATGGCCCGTATGCTTGGGCGCTCACCTGCAACGGTGAGTCGCGAACTGGCTCGCAACTGCGGGCCTGACCGCTATGCTTCGGTGCCGGCCCAGGCGTTAAGCGTGGCGCGACGTGTGGCTGGCCGGCGCCCCGCCAAGCTCGATCCGCAGGGTGTTACATGGCGCATCGTCCTCACGCTGCTGGACTGGAAATGGTCGCCTCAGCAGATATCAGGTACGCTCAAACGTATGCACCCGAATGATTCGTCCCAGCGGGTCTCGCACGAGACCATCTATACGGCTATCTACGCTCGTCCGTATGGGGAACTGCGTCGCCAGCTCGTCGCCTGTCTGCGCCACCATCGCAGCGATCGCATACCGCGAAGTCGAGGCACAGACCGGCGCGGTCAGATTCCAGATATGGTCAGCATTCATGTGCGACCACCCGAGGTGGACGACCGCGTGATGCCGGGCCACTGGGAAGGCGACTTCATCAAGGGTGCAAACAATGCCTCTTCCGTGGGCGTGCTGGTCGAACGCTCCAGCCGCCTTGTGCTGCTTGCCCGCATGGACGATGCGACAGCTGCCTCGGCACTCGCGGGCTTCTCCGCCAAACTGAATTCCATCGCTGCGCCGCTGCGACAGAGCTTCACGTACGACCAGGGCAAGGAAATGGCCTGCCACCAGGAGCTCGCGGCCGCGACCGGTGTGAAGGTCTATTTCTGCGACCCTCACAGCCCCTGGCAGCGTGGCACGTGCGAGAACACCAATGGTCTGCTACGCCAGTATCTGCCCAAGGGCACGGATCTCTCGGTCTACAGCCAGGACGACCTTGATGACATCGCTGACAGCCTCAACAGCCGGCCACGTGCCACACACGCTTTCCACTCGCCGTTCGAAGTCTTCGCCACCATGCTTGCACTTGCTTCTCAACCTGATAGTTCCGTTCACTAGGCATTGTGTTGCGCTTCACATTTGAAACCGCCCAGGTAATAAGGCGAGCACAGAAAGTTGAGTCGTGGGGTGTCCTGCATCGGGAACGCGGCTCGCCGCTGCGGCGCGCCGCGCGCCGCAGCTCCCACACATACTGTTATGGCTAAGGCTGAGCAAACACGTCTGTGCGATTGCTCAAATTAGCTGAGTTTGTTTGCACGAAAAACGGGACGAACGTCGATCCGATCGCGACCAACCCTTGATAGTCTCCGACGAAGAAACCCTCAGCGTCCGGCGCGGTCTTGAGGTCAAACGCTCCCGCCAGATGTATTTCATTGGCGAACGTCGTTCCGTTGTCTGCCGATGTCGTTTGCCAGATATCCGTCGGTAGTGTCGTGGTGTTGCCAGCCGCCAGATTGCGGAAATCGTAGTACGTCACGGCAACGGTCCCCGACGAATTGACAATGATGCTCGGATTGAATGCGGGGCCTCCTGTGGGCGTGTTGACCCGTATGGGTGCGCTCCAGGTCGCGCCGCCGTCACTGGACGTAGAAAGTGCGATTTCATCGTACTGCCCGCCATTGAAGCGGGAATCCTGCCACACGACGTAGAGTTGCCCGCTCTTCGGATCGATCGCGGGCTCGGGAATGATGTCTCCCGAACGGACCTCTTCGCCGGTGTTCGGATCAAAGACTGATACGGTCTGCAGCCCCGAGATGACTTTCGGCGCGGTCCATGTTGCTCCGTCATCGGTCGATTTGATGAACGCCACTCTGCCCGCCGCCTTGGAGAACGGCGGAATGATCAGGTTGAAGAAATCGTAGAGCGTTCCGTGCTTCGAATCGACCACGATCTGATTGCCGATTGTCTGGCGATGGGACGGAACGAACGACACGATCACGGATGGCGCACTCCATGTTTGGCCACCATCGATCGTCTTCGAGAACAGCGCCGGCCCCCGGAAGGCAGCCGTATGCCTGCTAGCGTAGGGATTTCCGTTCGGCGTCTCCAGCCGGTCCCACACTGCATACGCGACGCCTGCCCTGACAGGATTTGCCGTAACCGATTCCTTGTCGTTGAAGAATTGCGACGACGGTTCGTTATTGGCGATGATGGTGCGTGGAGGCGCCCATGTCAGGCCGCCGTCCTTGGAAACCGAGGCGAGGACCGCATTGCTGTTGTTGGATTGATTGAAGGAGATCGATACAGCGTACGCCGTTCCATCCGGGCCGATCGACACCCACGGATCGGACGCGCGTTCGTAGCCAGTCCCGCCTGCGCACGCACTGAAAGGCAGTGCAACCGGCGTGCTCCACGTAAAACCGCCATCGAATGACGGGCGGGCAACCAGGCCATGGGCGCCGCCGTTGTTCCATCGGTCCTGTTGCCATACGCCGATCAGGTTCGACGGATTGCTCGGATTCGTAGCGATCCAGGGTTCGACTTCGGCGTTCACGTAGTTCGTGCCTGGGCCACCTGTGGTGCAAGCGGCAAAGGGACTGGGACCGGAGACCAGGACGGGCGCAGCCTGACTAGTCGGAATGAATGTGGCGAGAACGACAGCGAGCGGAATGCCGCTCAACAGTACACGGTTCTTGTCGCAACGCATGGAAGGCTCCTTTCCATTGCGGCCTGTAACAGCCCACAGTAGCCTGCTGGCAGCTGCGAAGGAAGTGGAGTGGCATTGCATCTTCGCCGATGGTTTCATCGATAACATCGTCGGCGCGTATTGTGTCCACCATTGTTCGCTCGCCAGATTCGCTACCGCTTCAACCGCCACAGACCGCGAGCGCTGATCACCGCCAGCGCGTCGGTCAAGACTGCACTACCAGATATCAAACCGGTTTCTCACGCACCAGAAACTTCGCTTCGCGATGACTGGACTCTCTGCCAGGACCGCCATTTGTCTGATGCGTGGAATGGACTTTAGGTCGTGGCGAACGACGTTGCGCGAATTTTTTGTAACATTTGAAAGCGATACGCACTCTTATCTGTCGAGCCGTACCAGGCACTGTTTCGACATGTGCTGATATGGGATTTTGGACGCCCGCTCGGCACATACGCATTGCCTGATCGCGTCACGATAGGGCCGGGGCCAACAAGCGCATCCTGTTCGGAGCGTCTGTGTCGCAATGCCAGCGTCGGCGGACCCGATCAGGTTCAGCGCAGTCGACGTGATCACGGGGACGATCGCCGACCTTTTGTCGACGATGTCGCGCCAGCGTCCGCAGGCGTCCACTCCTCGGAGACTCAGTGCAATGTGCGGAAGGGCAACAACGGGTTCGACTACTGTCCTCTGGACGCGCACAACGCTGCCGTTCGACAAGATCGTGTGCTCGACGTCAGCAATACTAATCATTGCCGCCGTAGGACTATGGTCATGCCAACGGCGGCTATGGCCGATGACTCGTCCTCGATCGACGGTACAGGGTGGCCGTTCCGCTTTGGAACTCCAGCAACTCGACCTGCAGCAACGGGTCCCTTGCTGCCGATCGCCGCCGCATGTGCCACGCGAAACAATGCGCCATGCATGAGGCAGCAGGCGTCCCTAAAGGAGACGGTCGAGCTTCGCTTAAGACCACAATTCACGTCCGTATGCAAAGTCGCGGTGCGGCTTGTAAAGGCGCGATGAGTTGCATATGTTCATACGTGGGTCACCGATCACGAATTTGAAATCTGGCTGGCCGACCATTCACGTGAATGATCGCTACATTCAAGAGAGCATCGGTCATGGTTGAGAAAAAGCGGATTCATGCTGCACTCCTCGTCGCAGCGATCGCCACGATCGCACCGGCGTGTCAGGCGGAAAACACCACCGACTGGCTGGCGAACACCTATGGCACCCTCGCCGCCCACGTGGGTAACACCGCGCGTTCCATGTGGGTCGCGCCCGAAGGCGTCATCTATACGGCCTCCATGTGGGACGAGTACGAGGGTGGCGTCGCTGTCTACCAGGCCGGCAAGAGCCTCGGCTCGATCGGCGCGCACGGCGAGTTTCAGGGCGGCGCGATCACGGGCAACGCAACGTCGATCTTTGTGGCACTGCAGCCCGGCGGGACGTACGGAAGCGGTGCGGTGGGGCGATACAACCGCACCACCAGGACTCGCGATCTTTTGATTCAGGTCAGTGCGTTTAACAACCTGCCGCGGGTCGACGTCGTCACTGGACTGGCCACGGCGGCCTCGCTCCTCTACGCGAGCGACTTCTATGGCAATCGCGTCCGGATCTTCACTACCGACGGTGTCTGGAAGCGGGACATCAACGTCACGGGCCCGGGCGCCATCGCACTGGATGGCGCAGGCAACGCCTGGGTCGCACAGAAGGGTGAGGGCTCGATCGTCGAGTTCAGTCCAACCGGCGCGCTGTTGAACACCATCCGGATGCCGAGCGGTTCGCAGCCATCGGCGCTCTATTTCGATGCGTCATCGGGGCAGCTCATGGTTGGGGACGAAGGCCCCGACATGAACATCAAGCGCTACAAGCTCTCGGGCACACCGGCGCTGGCCGGTACATTCGGCATTCAGGGCGGTTATCTCGACACCACGACCGGAATCAAAGGACAGGTTGGAGACAAGCGCTTCACCCGCGTCACTGGCATCGGCAAGGACAGCGCAGGCAACCTCTATGTGCTCAACAATCCGTGGGGCGGAAGCTGGGACCTCGGCCGCGACGGCGGCACGGACCTTCACTCTTATAACAGTTCTGGTCGCTTGCAATGGAAGCTTCAGTCTCTCAACTTTGAGGGGATCGCCGCTCCGGACCCGGGTACCGACGGCGTCTACTTCTATGGAGGCACCAACATCTACACCGGCACCGCTGGGGGAACCTTCGTAGCGAACACTGTCGATCCGATCGACTATCCATCCGATCCACGCATCAACATCAACGATCGCTCACGGGACGAGCACTTCGGTCAACTTGCCACAGTCGGCGCAAACCGGATCCTCGTGGTGTCCGGCCAGAATCCAGATATCTACTACTTCTTCCACTTCAATGCTGCGAATGGCTACATCGCAATACCGGACGCGACGCTTCCCGGTGCGGCGTTCAAGACGACCGCATCAGTCAGGGACGGATTCTGCATTGACAGCACGGGAGGGGTGTGGGCCGGCCTGGACAAGACTGGTTACATCTACCACTATCCGCTGAGTGGCTTCGACGCCAGCGGCAAGCCAACATGGGGATCCGGTATCCCCATTCGCATTCCCGAGAGCATCAAGCCGCTGACGCGTATCGTCTACCTCGCGGACAGCGACACGATGATTCTCGGACGGGGCATTGTTGGGAGTACGGACTGGACGTCGATAGGCACGCGGATCGAGGTATATCACGGCTGGAGCGCGGGCAACACTACGGCACCCAATCCGGTGATCAACCTCACCCGCGCCGGCGCCAAGTCGATTGACGCGGCCGGCAGCTATCTATTCGTCGGCTACTGGTTCGGCAGCGGGCAAGCTTTGCCGAACATCGACGCCTTCAATCTCGCTTCAGGCAACCTCGACGCCACGCTGGTCAACACCAGTACAGGTACCGTCGACGCCAGCAGCGCCATCGATTCGATGTACGGCATCAGGGCATACCTTCGATCGACAGGCGAGTACGTGGTCACGAAGAACAACGTCAAGGGTTCCAGCATCACCGTTTATCGCTGGACGCCTTGATCTTGCGTTTCGTCAGTGAGAGAGGTTGGTTATAGCCCTTTACGCGATGCAGAGCATACTCACGAGTGAACGGCTGCATTGGGGAGAGTCAACTGGCCGCTGGGGGGCGACCTACGACGCCCATCATCTGGCTGGCTGCGGCCATCAACGTACGTTCCTTGCGTTTTGTGCGGGCCACGGGAACGACAGCTCCGTGTCGCGTTTCGGTCACTGCTGCTACAACGCGGCTACATCGCGCACTTACGTGCCTGTCGCCAACACAAGTCGCAATCTGCATCCACGCATCAATGAAACAGTTCGGCGCGAGCCAGTATTCCACGACCGATTCCCCCGGCGATGAGCACTCTGCCGTCAGCTAGCAGCGTCGCCGTATGCTGCTCGCGCGCCCAGCCCAGGCTGGCCGTTTGCGTCCAGGTACCCGTAGCGGGATCGTAAAGCTCGTCTGAGTAAAGATCGCTCCCTGCCAGTCCGGCGGTGGCAAGCACCCGGCCGTTGGGCAGTAACGTGGCAGTCAGGAGGTCGCGTGCATGGATCAGGCTGCCCGTCTGTGTCCATGTCCCTGTGGCGGGGGCGTAGCGTTCGGCTGACGACAGTTCAGTGTTTCCGTCCGTTCCCGCTAACGCCAGCACCGTTCCGTCAGGCAGCAACGCGGTGGCGAAGTCGGTGCGCACCTGACTCATGCTACCCGTTGGCGACCAGGTCCCCGTTGCTGGATTGTAGAGTTCCGCCGAAGAAAGGGCGCCTGAATCGCTCGCCCCACCCACAACGAGTACGAGGCCGTTGGCCAGCAGCGTGGCAGTATGGGAAAAGCGCGCTTGCGCCATGCTGCCTGTTGGCGACCAGTTTCCCGTCGCCGGGTTGTACAGTTCGGCCGACGACAGGGCTCCCGCCTTGCCCTCGCCGCCTGTTACGAGCACGAGGCCGTTGGGTAACAGCGTGGCCGTGTGCAAATCACGCGCATCGCTCATGCTGCCGGTGGACGACCAGCTACCCGAGGCCGGGTCGTACAACTCCGCCGACGACTGTTCACTGCCCACGCCCGTTTTGAATCCACCCGCCACGAGCACGCGGCCGTCGGGCAGCAGCGTCGCCGAGTGGGATTGGCGCGCCTGGCTCAGGCTGCCGGTCGATGTCCAGGTGTTGGTGGCCGGAGCGTACAGTTCGGCAGAGGCAGTGGCTTGCTTTCTTGTTCCCGCAGCGACCAGAACCTGGCCATTGCGCAGCAGCGTGGCCGTGTGCCGGAAACGTGCCTGATTCATTGAGCTGGCAGGTGTCCACTCTCCCGTCACCGGGTCGTCGACGCCGATGACGATCTGCACGGTGACGCTGCCCGCGCTGTTGCTGCCCATAATCGTATAGGTCGTCGGTGGCTGCACCGTGGTTGGTGTGCCGCTGATCGCGCCCGTCTGCGCATTGATGCTCAATCCGTCAGGTAGCGCTGGCGACACCGAGAAGAAAGTGATTTCATCGCCAGTGGACAGCGGCTCGTCGTAAGAGATCGGCTGGCCGACAACGTAGACGGGAGCCAGATCCCAATAGCTAAGGCCCGCCGGTGGTTGAATCGCAGCGTGCACCTCGATCGCGAGCTGAACCTCGACAGAATCGACGCTGTTGCTGCCGATCACCGTGTAGACGGACGGTGGGCTGACTGCCGAGGGTGTGCCAGAAATGATGCCTGTTTGCGGATCGAGGAGAAGCCCCGCGGGCAGGGCAGGCGAGATGCTGTACAGGGTGATTTCCCCGCCGGTGGCGATCGGTGTGTTGGGAATGATCGGCGCGTTGGTCGTATAGATCACAGCGGGGTTCAAGTAACTCAGGGTTTCCGGGGCGATAGCTTCGGGCTTGACCTCGATCTCCACCCTGATGGATTCGCTGCCTGCCGGATCGCTGGCGTCAATCGTATATATGGTGTCGGGAGAGACGCCGTTTGGCGTCCCGGTGATCGCGCAGGTCTGCGGATCGAGCAATAGCCCCGCGGGTAAAGGCGGCGACACGCTGCAGTGTGTGATGAGCCCGCTGCTGCTGAGCGTATTGGGAACGATTTCAGTGCCTTGCGGGTAGACAACTGCAACATCGCGTTCGGTCAATCCAGCCGGCGCCACCGATGCGGTGCCGTTGCCGTTACCTTGGCAACCCGCAACCAGCATCGCGGCAAGCAGAAGCACGCAGATCACGACTCGTCTGGTATGCATGGATTCGACCCTTGCTCACTTTTATCAGCTTAGGTCGCATGGCGAAAAAATCAGACAAAAATTGCAGTGAGCGCTTGATGGCCTGGTTGTCTTCTCTTCGCGTTGCCACGGCAGGTGATCATCTTTTTTCTGCTGCTGAACGGACCTTCCCGGCTGCGCCGTTCCGTTGGCTGCTTCGGAGATTCCGCTCTGGCTGCGCGGATACCCGGTGGTTAGGAAACGTGCCTAGTGATTCCCGGAGTGGACATGCCATCTGCATAGCGTCTGATCGGGCCGCCGACCTCGCTTATGCCCCTGGGTTCGAATGTCCGAAAAGCCAGCATCTGGCGGCCGCAATCGCGCCGAAACCAGAGTATCGGCAATGGGTCGAGGGTCAACCGCATCGGGCAGAGATCGGGCCATGAACCGCCATTCAGTCATCGGTTCGGTCGGACATTCAAACAGCCGCTTATCGCTGTTATCCGTCACTTGGGCAGGCGACGAACGCTCAATGGGCTTGGTAGCCGGGATAGAGGATGGGAGTGCCGGAAACGACAAACAGGTCTTGAACCGCTTTTACTCGCAACTATGCTGTAAGAAATGAAGTCAAGTACACGAAGCGCTTCTAAAGGTCAGCTTATTGAGCCTGTTGATGATTGCGCAATCAGGCGGGAGCGCGCAAGCGTAAAGATGATGGTCGGCAACAATGTGTATGAAGTATGTCGTTCGGGCGTGGATGGTATTGGGCCTGCTCGTGGTTTCGCTCTACGTGCGGACTTCACCTGGCGCTGTAGCACAGCCGACGTTGGCCGCGTCAGCAGCATCATCTCCGTCAGCTTCTTCGCCCGTATCAGGTAGTGCGGGCCGCCGGATCGATCTGACCAACACGCCGTGGCGGGGCGATTTTGATGCAATGCTCGAGCGCCGGATGATTCGCGTTCTCGTTCCGTATAGCCGCACACTGTACTTCAATGACCGCGGACACGAGCGTGGACTGACAGCGGACTTCGTGCGCGACTTCGATCGATACGTGAACAAGACGTACGCCGATCGTCTGGGCAACCGCCCGATCACGGTCATCATGATTCCCACGACACGCGATCGACTGCTGCCCGGCCTAACGGAAGGTCAAGGCGATATCGCAGCCGGCAACCTAACCGTGACAGCGGATCGCCAGAAACAGGTGGACTTCGCCACGGCGCACGCTCTCAAGCCAACCAGAGAGATCGTTTTGACCGGTCCCAAGTCACCCGCATTGTCGAAACTCGACGACCTGAGTGGCAAGACGGTACACGTGCGCCGCCACAGCAGCTATTACGAGAGCCTGAGCGCACTGAACAACCGCTTCCAGAAAGCCGGCAAGTCACCGATACGGCTCGTGCTGCTGCCAGAGGCGCTCGAAGATGAAGATGCGATGGAAATGCTGAACGTCGGCTTGCTTCAGATCCTGGTCGTCGACGACTGGAAGGCGCGCATGTGGGCGCAGATGCTGCCGCAGATCAGGTTGCACGAGAACATCGCGGTACGCGAGGGAGGGGTTATCGGTTGGGCGATTCGCAAACAGAGCCCCCAGTTGCAATTGGTGATCGTCAACTTCTACGACAGTTTCATCAAGAAGCAAAGTGTGGCGCAGGCCCGCCTGAAGCAGTACATGAAGGGCATCAGACAGATCCACAACAATACGGACAGTGCCGAACTCAAGCGCTTCAGGCGGACAGTGGCGTTCTTTGAGAAGTACGGCCAGCAATACAGTTTCGATCCCCTGATGCTCGCGGCACAAGGGTTTCAGGAGTCGCGGCTCAATCAGGAGGCGAAGAGCCGCGTCGGTGCGGTCGGAATCATGCAACTGATGCCGGCCACAGGTAAGCAGCTTAACGTCGGGGATATCAAGGTCGCCGAGTCAAACATTCATGGGGGCGCGAAGTATCTTGATCAGCTGATGACCCGTTATTTCCCCGATGCCCATTTTTCCGAGGTTGACCGACCGCTGTTCGCCTTCGCCAGCTATAACGCAGGACCGGGGAACATCGCGAAAATGCGCAAGGAAGCTTTGGAGCGCGGTCTCAATCCTGATGTCTGGTTCAACAACGTTGAGATTGTAGTGGCCGAGAAGATTGGCATCGAGACAACCACGTACGTGCGAAATATCTACAAGTACTACGCATCCTATCGCCTCCTCGAGGAAGCGCGGGCGAAGCGGACCAGGGCGGTTCAGCAGCTGAGCGGCTGACGCAATGTGTCCTATGATTGGTCGGGGGAGAAAGTTTTGAACCTGCGATCTCCGCGTTCCGAATGCTGCGCCGTTTTTGCCTGCGCGCTGCCCTGAAGACGGAGTCAATCATGCTGCAGAATGTACTGGCCGCCGCTCCGGCCATGGTCCTGTGCCTGCTGCTGCAAGGCGTGGTGGTAGCCATCTGCCTGCGCCGGTATGCTCGCTTCCGGCGCAACGTTAAGAACCAGGACCTGCTATGGGTGGACGTCCTGCTATTGATAACCGTGATGCTGCTGACCTTGCTCTGCAATTTCGCCCAAATGGCAATCTGGGCTGCGCTGTTCATGTTCTTAGGCGAGTTTTCCGATTTCGCCACGGCTCTGTATCACTCGGCGGTCAACTTCATCACGCTGGGCTACGGCGACATTGTCATGTCCAAGCAATGGCGCATGCTTGGCCCAATCGAAGCTGCCAACGGCATCCTTATGTTCGGAGTCTCAACTTCAGTGATGACGGCTGCGGTCATGGATGTGATTAAGTACCATCATGCCCGGCTGCAGCAGGAGTAGCCGCGAACGCAAGCATTCGCCAGGCGGTGTTCGCAAAGCGCCAGGCGAATGACGTATGGGGCCTGTCCTTTCTTGTGCACATCGACCGACAAGCTAGCAGTTTCATTGCGAGCGGGGCTCGAGGCCTCTATGGCGAACCGGGCGCTGGCACTGTTCCGGCACCTGGCCCGCATCCCGACCGACGCGGATCCACCGACCGTGCGATGACCTGGGTCGTAAGCGCTTGAGCGCGGCCCGACCAGCCTTTCGTAGACGCATCACTCACCCGCGGCGCCCCGCGCGCTTTTCGTGCGGTACGCGGCTCTGCGGGCGCCGTGTACGGCCTAGCATGTCGCAGTGTTGTTCGTCCTGGTCGAACACTGTGAGTAGAAACTCGATAGGCTCACTTGTGGGAACTGAATTCCGCCCGTCCGACCACGAGCCGTTCGCGCAGACGGGCGTATCGGCCGGTGTTCTCTACGTGTGGCAGCACCTGGCGGAAGGTGTGTCAAAAACTCAGGGTTGCACCTCTCGTTCGGAAAGTCGGGTTTCGAGAAGGGCCCTCAACGGATTGCAGGATTCGCCGCTTGCCTGGTTCAAAGGCAAGTCGAATCTGCTGATCCGTCAAATCCCCTGCGCCAAGGTGCTCCCGCACCGCTTCATATGGAAGAGCGAACGCGCGGTACCCCATCCGAAGCCATAGGCGGAAAACCGCATGGAAGAGTCCGGAGACAGGACGGGGAGTGTGAGCTGGACTGACGGTCGATTGATGACAATACCTTGTATGGAAACACGGTCGTCAAAAGTTAAGACCCGGCGGTCATTGGACTCTGCGAGGAACGTTCGCCGATCAATGCCGGCTCTGCCGGCTGCTCGATTCGCCGCACGCTGACGCTGACGTCCATGCCGATGAAGTCCTGCGCGGCACCGAACCAGGAGCCGGACACTGGCGCGGCCTGTTCGGGCTTGCGTGTGAATGCCACTCGGATCAGGTCAGTGCCGCCAACGAGCGAATTGGTCGGGTCATATGGTACCCAGCCGGCGCCTGGCAAGAACACGTGCAGCCATGCGTGGGTCGCGCCGGCACCTACCACGAGTGGCTCGTCGCGGCTTTCGACCTGTTTCGCGCCCTGTTGCAGTCCTGTGTTGCGCACCGGCGGCGGGGCCGGCGTGTCGAGCGCCTGGTCATACAGATATCCCGACACAAAGCGCGCGGCCAATCCCAGCCCCCGAACCACCTCCATCATCAACAGCGCGAAATCGCGGCATGTGCCGCTGCGCCGGTTCAGCGTCTCGGATGGAAGCTGAGTGCCCATTGCGTCACGCGACTGGTACCGGAAGTCGCTGCGGATGGCGGCGTTGATATTGGCCAGGATGTCGCGCGTGTGGGTGGTGCCGCGCCGGGGGAGAAATTGCGCCACCCAGTCGTGTAGCAGGGGCTGATCCTCTGGATATTGCGGCGGCAGGAAGGGTGCAAGGTCGAGCCGATCCTCGTCGGTGTACTGGAACGGGTAGTTCTCGGCTTCGGGCGCCACTGGCAACTCCAGATTCCTGACGCCGAAATGCTCGATCACGAAGCGCGCGCGGAGCTCCAGGGCGTTGGCTGGCACTCGTGGTTCGACGATCGCGACTGAATTGGAAAACACGTCCTGCATCCAGTACTGTGTGCTGTGTGGCGACACCGCCAGCGTGGCCGACAGCACGCGGATGTCGTGCGCAGCCCGCGGCCGGAACATCACGCGGTGAGGGGAGAACTCCACAGGCTTGTTGTAGCGATATGTTGTGACGTGCTCGACTTCGAGAAAGACGGACATGTGCGACCTCCGGGCCAGTGCTGAGCGAACTGGTTGTCACGCGCGGACGCTGTTGCCCGCGCTGTCGAGCGGCAGTGAGACAACGGCGATGCCGAACTTGCCTGCTGACACGGCAATGATGCCACTGACGGTTCCATCCGCGGTAACTGGCCATTCAATTCGCAATCTGAAGGGGCAGCACGCATTGCGTGGGCTCAAGAGCCCGCGATGTACCCGCCAGACGCTTCGAAGCACACACTGGTCACGGCGGCTTATGGATGGTCAGCAGACCTTTGAGCGGCCGTGTTGCTGGACTGCGCGATGACTGCTTGTTGCCGACGGTACCGTGCGCGCTGTTCGGAGGTACGCCTGACGTGTTCTGCGCACAATCGACCGCTGCGTCAACCGGAGCCGCCATTTCAATGCCCGAGCTAACGCCCAGACCAAGTCCGTCGATGGGCAACTGGACGCGTAACCTCGCTTCACCGTAAGCCACCGTTCGAAACATTCGCGGTGCGCTCACAAGTACAATCCCGTCTTCGCACGGTGTTTCCAGATGGGCCTCACGCGTATGTTCAACCGGTTTGCCTGAGACGACGGTTCCTTCGTGCTCGCCTTGTAAGCATGTTCATGCCTTCGACGAACGCGGAGAACGCCATCGCCGCGTAGATGTAGCCTTTCGGAACATGAGAACCAAACCCTTCGGCGATCAGCGTCATACCAATCACCAAAAGAAAACTCAGCGCCAGCATCACGATTGTCGGATTGTGCTCGATGAAGCGCGACAGCGGGCCGGCCGCAAACAGCATTGCCGCGACAGCCACGATCACAGCGATGTACATAATAGCGACATGATCGGTCATGCCAACCGCGGTCACAATGCTGTCTATGGAAAACACCAGATCAAGCAGCACGATCTGGCCAATCGCCGCTCGTACCGTCATGGTGGCCGGGCCAGCGTCACTTGTGGGATCGTCCTCATCGCTTGAGACGTTGTGATGCATTTCCTTCGTCGCTTTCCAGACAAGAAACAGTCCCCCGCTTAGCAGAACAAGATCGCGCCAGGAAAACGCATGACCGAAAAGTGACATCGCAGGCTGCGTCAAATGCGTGATCCATGCCACAGTGCCAAGCAACATAAGGCGCATTATGAGGGCAAGCCCGATGCCGATCCGCTGGGTCTTGGTCCGTTGAGCAGGTGGCAGCTTGTTGCTGAGAATGGAAATGAAGACGAGGTTGTCGATCCCGAGCACAACCTCCATGACCACAAGTGTCACAAGAGCAGCCCAGACGGCGGGATCACCAGCGAGAGCGACGAGGAAGTCCGTACTCACGGAATTACTCCGGGGTAGTGGAAATATCAAGTTGATTGCGACACCCGAGCAAACTATCCAGTCCAATCGTTATATTCGCTGCTATCACGACTATTTGATGTCAGTTGCACATACAACTTCTGCTGACCTGCCAGTTGAACCTGCATACGATCACGCGTACACCGGTGACAGCCGACTTCAACGATCCGATTTTCAGGCAGCCGTCTGCTTTGGAGCGTCCCAAGAGGGATGTTTGTCCAGATGGGTGTCTTCTGAGCATTGCAGCGCTAATTCGTGAACGTGTCTGTCATCGGCCTATTTCGCTGTCCACGTCGCGATACAAGACTTGTGAGAAATCAAGGCAGCTGACGCTTCAATGCCGTATTTCAGACGCAGCGATCGGCCACCCGAGTCACATTTTTTTACGCACTGAACGAAAACATTTCGAGGCTACGCATGACCTCAATTCGGTCGGAACGGTGAGAGCGTCATATCGAAGACCGTGAACTAGTCTCGTTACTCGGCCGGGCCGGGCGTGACGGTGATCGCGACCGCTTCAGTGTAGACAACTTTAACCTGATCGCCCTTCCGGACATTTTTCATCTGCTCCGGATCCTCCACATGCACATCGACGATGCCGCCCTGCGGTCCTTTCAACGTGACCGTCTTCGCCTTATGGTCAACCGAGATGACATCTGCCATCACCGTGACCTCCCGACCGATCGTGCCTCCCGGTTTGGCGCCCGGTTCCGCGCGCTTTTCGATCACGCGTTGCGTGGCCGAACGCGGGCCGCTGGTCTTTGAGAGGCTGAGAGACATCGCTTCCCTGTATTCGGTCGTGACGATGTCTCCGACCTTAAGCTGGTCAAAGTTGCGTGCCTCTTCCCCTACCTCAAGTTCGACCACCTTGCCTTTTTTGTCCTTGAGCATCACGGTACGGGTATCTGGCTTGATCTCGACGATCGTAGCCGTCACCTTCGCGGTTCCCACAATCGTGGCGCTGCCCGGCGCTTTCGTGACATCCACTGAGGTTTGCGGCTGGGCAACTGCCATGCACGCAGTCATCAGGACAGCGGCCGCAACAAGGATGTGATTCGCTTTCATTTCTGCGCTCCTCCCGTTTAGTCAGTGATCCGACGTCCGCAATCGGTTATGCCTGGAAGGACTGCGGAGCGTAATCAATGGCGCTCAGACCGTAGAATCCAGCGCTGGTCACGCGCGCACGGCCACCCGATGCCCGGGGACAGCACGCTCACAATCAGTCTAGGCACTGCCTGTTAGGGACGGTATTGGACTTTGGTCTCATACATTCCGGGACCTTCGGAAGGCTCACCCGAGGGGACGTCACACAAATTTTCTGTTGCCATTGGCGTATTCCTGGCTGCCAGGCGATCTGGCAGTGGGGCTGGTATTGACGACCATGCTGGTGCCTGTTGGCGCGTATGTGGAAGCATCAGGGAATCCGGGGGCATATTGCGTCGATGCGACGATCGTTTCGCTGCTGGCCTATATGCCGTGTTCGGTCCCAGCCGGATTCTCGTCCTCGGTTCCGACTCCGCACTTGCTGCTCCGATTCTCGCCGTCGTCGTTAGCCATCGCCGGCAACGATACGTCGCGCGTCATCGCGGTGGCCAGCATGATGGCGATCGGCCGGGTGGTACAGTTTTTCCGTGGGTGCAGGAAGTCTTGCGCTGGTCCTCCTGTGCACTTTTATGACCTCATGTACCGCAGCCATGATCAACCTCGCATACGGGAAACTCGTGTCTCTCAATAGTGCGTGGCTAGATGAAGTCCGAAGTACTGGAAAGAAGGATCGAGCGAACATGGATGCGTTGCAGCATTTGATGATCACCTTTGATGATGGGCCGTGCTACGCAATCATTTGCCGCTCCTGGAGCGTCGTTGAGTGACCGTTGTTGAGAACGTCGAGGGTCCCCGACGGGCCCAGCGACGACGGATGTCGTGAGGCGCTACGTGTGTGCCGGCTCGACCGTTGCGTCAACCGAATGCACGATTCCTACCCCTGGTCACTTGATCCGAGCCGTGCTGACGTGATGGCAATGCGACTGCGGCTATTGTTGATCGACGTCAATCGTTCCCGGACATTTGGTGTTTGAATATGAAAACCCAATGCTTCGAAAGATTCCGCGTCTCGTGAAAGCCCGCGGCTATGGGCGGTCGGCGTTCCCCACAGCTGGCTGTGTCAGCGACTCGACCTACAATGAATGATGCGTTGGTAGCGTAGTGCCTTTCGGAGGACACACGATCATGCGCGACCATTCCTTGCCGCACCACATTCCCCGCCTGCACCTCCCCGTTCTCGATTGGGCTCACGGCTATCAGAAATCGCGGGTCAAACCCATCGGAAGTCGTGCAATGAATCAACGGCGGTTTGCGGCCTTCACAACGTCGACGGACATCGCATTTTGACAGCTAGCCGCATGTTGCAGGTGCAGCGTACAGGTCGTGCCAGAAGGACGCCCTAATGACACGGACAGATCAGGGGAAGAGCAAGCCAGGTAGAGGATGTCATGGACAAGGCTGTTTCACACAACGTCGCACGCGATACACACAAAAACGCCATTCCGTACCGCACACCCGATGAAAGGGCGGCTGAAGGGCGCGCAATCCGAAACAGGGTATCGCGTTCATCTCAGGCTGGGTGGGAACTGCCGAAGGATCGCCGTGACCTCGTCGAACTTCTGGTCGAATCCAACGAAGGGCGCCTCCCGGTCCTGGTCCCGTTCCGCTTCGGGCGCATGTCGGCGTCGCCATTTGCGTTCTATCGCGGAGCGGCCGCGCTGATGGCCGCCGACCTGGCTACCACGCCGACAAGCGGGATCCGGGTGCAGGTGTGCGGCGACGCGCACCTGATGAACTTCGGAGGCTTTGCAACACCGGAACGCAACATAATTTTCGACATCAACGACCTGGACGAGACTTTGCCGGCCCCGTTCGAGTGGGACCTCAAGCGGCTGGCCGCGAGTGTGGTGATTGCAGCGCAGCATCTGGAACTGCCCGCCAGCGACACCGCACGCGTGGCCACGGATCTTGTCCGTGAATATCGCGAGCGCATGCATGACTATGCAGAAATGCGAGCGCTCGATGTCTGGTACGACAAGATTGATCTTCAGAAGTACGAGGACCGGTCGGCCGATCCGGCCGTCATCGCAGCGGTGCGCAGGCGGATCGCGGAGCGGATCGAAGTGGAGCGTCGCAAGCAGGTGCCCGATCATCTGTATCCGAAGCTTGTTTCCCAGGAAGGAGCACAACCCAGGATCAAAGACTTGCCACCACTGATCTTCCATCCTACAGAGGAAATCGCACCCGGCCTCGAATCGGGATACGCCGAAGCCATCGCTTCGTACCGCGAGAGCCTCGCCGAACATGTCCGCATCCTGTTCGACAGGTTCCATCTCGTCGATCTGGCATTGAAGGTGGTCGGCGTGGGCAGTGTCGGTACGATGTGCGCCGTGGGCCTGTTCATGGCCTCTGACAACGACCCGCTGTTCCTGCAGGTGAAGGAGGCACGGGCATCCGTGCTCGAACCCTATGCAGGCAAGAGCCTGCATCCCAATCACGGCCAGCGCGTGATTGCGGGTCAGCGCCTCATGCAGACCGCGAGCGACGTGTTTCTCGGCTGGACCCGCGGAAAGAATGGCCGCGATTTCTATCTCCGTCAGTTGCGCGACATGAAGATGTCGGTCGTCCTCGAGGACTGGGACACCGGGATGCTGCGGCAGTACGCGCGGATGTGCGCGCACGCCCTCGCACGCGCACATGCCCGGTCGGGCGACGCGGCAATGATGGCGGGATACATGGGCTCAGGACAATCTTTCGACGATGCGATCACGGAGTTCGCGACTGAGTATAGTTCCCAAAACCGACGTGACTATCGTGAGTTCATCCGCGCCATTCGTGAAGGCCGGATTCTGGCCAGAACGGACGAATAGCCGCGAAGCTGCCAGCCGCCCCGGAACTGGTGGGCGAGATGTTGCTTCGACAATGATGAGCGGGGGCGATCCAGCGCGCAGCGGCCCGGCGTTGCAAAATCCGATGCTTCGTGCTTCTTCGCCAGGTACTTTGATTCGGGTAGAAGTCGAGAAAGCGAATGCTGGTCCGCTCGTCGGCACAGGCCATCAGCCCCGGGGAGGCCCACTCCATGGGCGCTGTGTTGTTAGCCGCGATTTTCTTCACGTCGGCAGGATTTCTTGTCAGCGCGGCGATAGCGCCGACTGCGCCGGCGGCGATTGTGCCAGCCTCCACTCACGGCTCCAGTGAAGGCAGGACCACGGCCCCGGAGCTAAGCCCCGATTTCTTCGAGGAAGCGCCGCTCCCTCAGCAGGCTCCAGAGCCACCGCCAACAATACGGCAAAGGAAGAACGCATAAGCGCGGATGTGCGCGACTGGAGCTCAAGCTCAAGCTCAAGCAAGGGAAATCGACTCCTCGAGTCCTCAATAGCGGCCACGTCGCATTGCGCGTGGTGAAGCGCAGCGTTTGCACGAGTTCATCTTCTTCATCGCCTCTCCACCGCCCACCTGATCTGCGCCAACTTGACGAGGCCCCCGACGCCCCGACGTTGTCTGACGTCGGCATGGGCACTGGCATACGGGCCTGCCGCGGATACTTTGCAATAGTCAGGCGAAAGGCACTCTCCACTTCGGCGGGATTCCTGATGAGGGTATCCACCGACCATGCCCTTCAGCGGCCGCACTACGACGTCCTAGAATTAAGAATACGGGGGCGGGGGCAAGATGAAACGTGGACTGATACCGGGGCTACTGAGCGGTGTGCTGCTTGCCGGCTGCATGTCCGCCGGGGTCGAAGTGAGGCCTGACCAGATGGCGACCTTCAAGCGCGGCGTGACGACGCTTCAGGAGGTGACGGCCGCGCTTGGCCCAGCATCAGTGCAGACCGCGCTGGACGACGGATCGATGCTGCTCGTATATACGTACGTAACGTCGAGGCCGCACCCCGAGAGCTACATCCCGTTTATCGGGTCGCTGGTTGGTGGTGCCGACACGCGTTCGTCGGCAGCCGTGTTCCTGTTCGATACGCGCGGCGTCCTCAAGAGTGCGAACACCACGACCTCGAACGTCGGCACGGGCCTGACCGCCGACCGGCACACCGTACCTGCGCCAATCGTTGAGGCGCCCATCGCGGTCAGGAACAACCGACCGGACGCGGTGCAGAATATTGAGCCCACCATCGCGGTCAAGAGCATTTCGCCGCCCGCCGCGGGGAGCGTCGAGCCGCTTCCGGAAGAAGAGCAGCCGGGACCGGAAAACAGCGTCGAACCGCCACCGGAATAAAGCATCCAGCCGGATTCGAACAATCAGCTCAGAGAGACGCATCTGGGACGGCTTTTCATCCAGGAGGCGCTTGCCGAACGATGCCCCACCTGATCCGACGGAAATCTTCGCCGGGTGTGCGTGTAGTCGCGACAAATTCTCACGGCGATGCTACGCGGCGTCGATTAGTTTCGATGTCTGTAGCGAGGCGGGTGGCACGAGCAGCGATACGCACACTCTCCCTGAACTGCTGACACGGGCGGGGCGTTTCAGACCGGCGATGCGGTGTCACCGCGGCATATGTAGCCCGACGCGAAAGACCATCACTCGTTGAAACCGACCTTCCGGGCCACAAGCAGTCACCGAGCAGTCCGACGACCCAGCCGTTCGAATGTCTCCTGACCACCATCCAGTTGCGGCCATCCAACGAGCGTGATTGAAGGACCGCAATCCGGCGCGAACGAGACCCTCATGAATATTTCCTCTAGCTCGCCGCCATCCCTTTTTCCGCCAGTTCCTTTTTTGCGCTTTCGTTCTTGATCAAATGTGTCAGCCCCATGCCGCGCAGAACGTTCGGAGCCTTGGTGGTGAACTGGATATTGTCATAGCCTACGATCTCGATACGATTGCCCCACGGGTCGCGGAAATCCAGAAACGGACCGTCGATCGGCTTTACCCCCGCCGCCTTGAGGGCGGCGCGCGCCGCCTCCTTGTCATCGACAACGAGGCCGACATGCCGGCCGTCATCGGCGGGCTGTTTCCGTCCCGCCTGCAACGCGATGAATTGGTCGCCAAGATCGATGAAGGCCATCGTCCTGGTCTTGCCGCGCAATTGAAAGTCGAAGATGCGGCCATAGAATTCCAGCGCTTCCTCGATATCGCCGACTTCCAGCGCTACGTGATTGATGCCGACGGCGCGCGGCTTTGTGGAGTCAACCATTTAACCCCAGCCCTTTCAAGGTCTTTGCGCTGCAAACCTGGCGAGATGTTAAGGAACGACGGGTACGAAGGGATGTTCGACGAGGTGATGAAGCGTTTCGAGCAGCAGGCACCGGTATGCGTGATGGCACGCCTGGCACTGCAGAGAGCCATCGCGCCGCAATGGATCGACGAGGTGTTCGCCGAGCACCGGCAGCGGCAATATCCACGTGAATTGCTGTTCTCGACGGTGGTTGAACTGATGACGCTGGTGTCGCTGGGACTGAGTCCGTCGCTGCACGCTGCAGCGACACAGACGAAGCCCCTGCCGGTGTCGCTGGCCGCGCTCTACGAGAAGGTCAACCGCACCGAACCCGCGATCCTGCGTGCCCTGGTACAGGGCAGCGCACAGCGTCTGGGGCCGGTGCTGGCGGCGTTGCCATGCCAGCCCAGCCTGCCCGGCTGGCGTGTGCGGGTGCTTGATGGCAATCACCTGCCGGCCAGTGAGAAACGGCTGGCGGCGTTGCGCGAGCAGCGTGGCGCGGCGTTGCCGGGGCACGCGCTGGTGGTCTACGAGCCGGATCTGGGTCTGGTCACAGATCTGGTCGCCATCGAGGATGCGCACGCGCAGGAGCGCTCGGCCATGGCCCCGCTGATTGAATGTGCCGGCGCGGGCGAATTGTGGCTGGCTGACCGGAACTTCTGCACCGGGACCATCCTGCAGGGCTGGCATCAGGCACAGGCCTGCTTCATCGTGCGCGAACACGGCCGCAACAGCCCGGCGCTTGCCAGCAGTGGGCCATGGGTGGACGGTGCACGTATCGAGACAGGTCAGGTGCGAGAGCAACGCATTGACCTGAAGGCTGGCGTCGTCTGGCGTCGCATCGAGCTGACGCTGGACAAGCCGACTGATGCAGGCGATACCGTGATTCTGTTGTGGAGCAACCTGCCTGCCGCGGTGGGCGCACACGAGATTGCCCGGCTGTACCGCAAGCGCTGGCGTATCGAGGGCATGTTCCAGCGACTCGAGTCGGTCCTGCACAGCGAGATCCGCACCTTGGGTCATCCACGTGCCGCGCTGCTGGGCTTTACCGTCGCGGTGCTGGCGTACAACGTGCTGGCCACGCTCAAGCGCAGTGTTGAAGCTGCGCATGCTGCCGCCGATGAAACAGGTGCAGCGCCGCCGGACGTCTCGACGTACTACCTCGCCGTGCAGATTCGCAGCCAGTATGAGGGCATGCTCATCGCGCTGCCGCCAGATGAATGGTCGCACTGGAGCGATGCCACGCCCGACGTGATTGCCGGCAAACTGCTCGAGCTGGCCCGCTGCGTCGACCCGATTCAGGTGCGCACACGCACGCGTGGCCCCAAGACCCGCAAACCCGCACCCTATGTCGAAGGTGCGGTAGCCCGCGCCCATCACAGTACCGCTCGCCTGCTTAAACGCGCCAAAGGCGGGACATCTTGATCAAGACCTTGAAAGGGCTGGTGTTTAACCCTCCATTTGCTTGATCTATTTTTCGATAAGTATCGCGCTCGATCCGAGCGATCTCGTGTTGTTCGTCCAGTTCGTCCGCGTCTGGTGCGTTCCCAGGCGGGTCGCGCGTGTGCGTGTTTCCTGCGAACATGTGCATCGCAGGCAATTTTCCGTCCCTATTGCTCGAGCGGAACACTCAGGGTACTACGATGATCGATCACACCGGAATTGGAGTCGCGGACGTCCGTCGTTCCGCCACGTTTTACGACGCCGCTTTGGGCACGCTTGGCATGCGCCGCGTGATGCAAATGCCGGACAACAGTGGGGCCGATGGTATCGGCTACGGCGTTGACTACCCGATTTCTGGATTGACCGCTTTCACCCGCATGGTGTGAAACAGCACACTGCCTTTGTAGCGAGGAATTGCGCCGAGGTAGACGCGTTCTACCAGGCAGCCCTGAAAGCTGGCGGCACCGATAACGGCGCGCCCGGCTACCGTGAGACTCAGCATGGCTTTCCGCCTGGTTACTACGCCGCTTTCGTGCTCGATCCGGACGGCAACAACATCGAAGCTGTTTTTCGTGGAGGGTAGCGAGAAAAGCACACGCCGTGGCGGGATCGCGTCCTACCTCGATCTGCGGACCGCATCGGGGCAGTGGACGGCCAGCTTCGGTCGCTCGACCACGCTTTCAAATGGGCATTCGGACGTCTGGTCTGCCCCAGACAGCGGACTGTCGCGTGTCGATGATTACCGGCGAGTGATCGGTCGCTGTCGAAAATCGAAGCCAAGTGACCGCGGCACGCACATGTCGTAGTGCTTCCCGACGAGATCAATGCAATGGATCGAGAAAAGGCGTGTCCGGGTCGCTGGTGTAAAAGACAACGACACGGAGAGAATTGCTACTGCTGCGGTTATAGCCTGTCATTTTCACGTGCGGTGGCTCCACCATTGCCTGACCTTGAGTGAAGGTGACGGGTACCATGCCTTCCATCTCTAAAGTGAAGGCACCCTCCAGCACGTAGACAGTCACCGGAAACCTGTGTGTATGAAAAACGGTTTTATCGCCGGGGTTGAAACTCGCCGTCAAAACGCGAAGTTCCTGTTTTTCGCCTCTCGGCATACCCTCAACAATTTGCTGAAGGAGTATTTGAGGCTTGACGGTTCCCGACTCTTGGGCCTCACAAGGTAGGCAAAAAGCCGAGCCCAAGTAGAGAACTGCAAAAGCCAAACAGGTGGTTGTTTTCAATTTATCCGCTCCGTTCTAGAGAGTACTCGCCAGAGAATGCCGCCAAAGCTACGACAGAAGGCGGAGATTCGCGCATGTGCTCTAAACACGTCCTCGTCACGTGGTGGTCTCGGCAACGTCGAATGACGGCAAAGGGCGGGGGCTGTGTCAATGCTCAAATTACTCGAATTGCGAACCACACCCAGGCCGCCAATTGCCACGCTTAAATCTATTTCAGAACAACCGCGAAAGCACAACCTCGGTGTTGCCAACGTTCTTGATGGAATATGCCGTGGTCGACCCATTTGATTCATCGAACCACTTCACGTCGCCGGCCTTGAAAACGATTTCTTTCGTTTTTCCATCTGAGTAGATTCTTAAAAGCGTGCCGCCCTTCGTGACGCGAACGACGCGGTTGCCGACGGCTTCAGCAGGCCGCATTTGTCCAGGTTTCCACGTCGCCTCACGAACCTGCACCTTATCGTTCTCAAGCAGTATCTTTTCGACCCCGTCACCTTTCATACCCGCAGCGTTGTCGTCTGCCATGGCTGCACGACGCAGACCCGTCGAACACGGCGCCCGTACCGGTCGATCTTGTCACGTCGTCGGGCAGTGGCCTCGACCCGGATATTTCGCCGGGAGCGGCAGCGAAATGCGATATCGGTGAGTCTTGCAAAAGCGGGTGGGTCGCGTTCCCGCACACAACGCCTGATCCAGGAGCGTGCGGCTTCCGGGGCGAAGCCAAGCGGCACCATCGGCCGCGCGGTGACAGTCATGGCGGACGTCGTGTCCGTTGATCCCAAGGCGAGAAGCATTACGTTAAAAGGTCGTGCAGGCAGCGACGTTGACATCAACGTCGAAAATCCCGACCGACTGAAAAATATCCGAAAGGGGGGATCACGTCGAGGGGGTTATACCGAAGCCATTGCCATTTCCGTCACGCCCGGCACGAGATAGAAGCAGACGGATCTGGTTCTGCCCGATTGGGCAGATACTGAATCAGTCTGTAGAACCGCATGATCGACACGGTCGAGTCGGGTGGGCTCGCGGCGGCGGACGGAGCGAGCGAAAATGACGCTTCAATTTCAAGTTGCGGCTTGTTGACTCTCGTCGTCACGCATCAGTAGTACAGGACGCTTCGAAAGTCGCAGGAAACGTTCCGCGACACTGCCGAGCACCAGACGTCTCACGCCCCTGCGCCCGTGCGTACCCATTACAACGAGGTCCGCATGAAGGCGATCCGCCTGGCACTCGACAATGGAGGCGACATCGTCCGACAAGGCGGCTGGTTCAAGCAGCTCGGCGTGACACTCCACGCCAGCCGCGGCGCAGGCCTGCGCTGCTTCAACGAGCGCCGATCTTCCTTCCCTTCGCATGGCGTCCACGAATTCAGCCAGATCACGTTCGGGGTGCGAGAAAATGGGTGCATCATGCACGACGTGAACTGCATGCACGACGCCATGGGCCGAGGCGGCGAGGCGCACGGCTTCCCTGAGCGCCAGTCTAGACGACCCGCTTCCGTCGACGGCAACAAGAATGGTCCTGTACATCGCACACATCTCCAATGTCAGCGTCCTTGATATCCCATCGACAGGCAACATGCGGAAGTCGTCGGGTCGGGCGCGACCAGCCGATTGCCGAAGCGTCGGCCTGACTTCACTTCACATTACGTCAGATGGTGAGGTCAGGTAAGGAACTTTGCTCCGGTCAGGTCCCGGGGCGAACATTGTTCCGATTGTTGTTGAACGGCTTCGAGTGCAACGCATGATTGGTCCCGGCCTGCTGCGCGTTTGAATCGAGGGGCTCCGGTTTTCTGATTTACCAGCCGCTCCTCCATGATCAATGCCAATTCCACTTGCGATGCCTTCCCGTGAGTCCGACTGCTTACCACGTCCAGATGCGTTTCGTCGCGATGTTTGAGCATTGCTGCCTCCATACGTGTGGTGAGTCTCGCCCCGATCCTGTGTGGTTCTATGTGCCTGAAAATCGTCGAAGATCCGGTTGAGGTGATGTGTCGATCATAACGATGATTGTAAGATTTATGTAAGCGACGCAGCGTCGCCAATGAACGCTTAATTGCGTGGGCGCTGTTGGGATGATTGCCAGTATCTCCATCGCGGTGTCTCTGGTTTTCATCAGCGCGCAGTGCGGCTTTTGCGTGCGTGCTCATGTGCAGCCGTATTTATCAGTTTTAATGTAGCCCGTTCCGGGAAGTTGTTGGACCCGTTTCCTAACGCAGCGGATCCGCCCTCCAGGCTCTCGTGCGCAGATCGCCTGGCTTGCAACCCTCAACTTCGTAGACGAGCGGTCTTTTTGGAGTGGTGTTCCTCAATTCATTGATCACGTCCGTAAGGATTCGAAGCGCTTCTCGAATGTGGGGCCCCTTGTTCAGCATCACGCACCCGGTACGGCTGCTCACTGCCGCGTCGCTAGCCCTCGGCACGTGAAGGTATCCCTCTCTTGACCCGGTCTGGCAGGCGAGAAAATGCAACTTTCGCGTTTCGATCTTGAGCACAATGCCGATTTGCGACGCGCCAAGCTTGCCGATCTCGTGCAGCAAGCTATCGATGTCTCCAAGCGGGCCGCTTGGGTGGGATAGCGCAACGGGTACCACCGGCCTTGCGCTTTCCGGTCGGATTAGAGTGAAGACTCACGCTGCGTCAGCATGTCACGTATGCGTTCGCCCGGCAGTCTTATCATTGCATTGTGCTTACGAAAAGTTTCTCGGAGATTGCAAAATGCGGACCGTTCATCTATCAGCTGCCACCGGAAACATTGCACCGTCATGGTTCGGAGGTGGCTTGCAGCTTGCGGAAATTCCGCATGGTTGCGCCACAGACAAGATTCCGTCCGATGATCAAAGGGTCTACGCGAGCCGGGTCCATGGTCAAGTGAACGTCGCGCTTCCGGGCGGATTTGTGAGTCACGCGCCGGCATTCGAGGCGCTCAGTGTTGCCGAAGTACCGCACGAGCACTACACACTCGCCGAACTGGATAACGAAATGCATTGGTTCCATTGTTCGGAGGCTCAGGCAAGCCGCGGAGACAGGCCGTGTTACCGGGCCTATTTTTCTTACAGAGGGAAATGGCTCTTCTTCTACACGTACGGCGATCGCTTGCCGTTTAACGCGATGATTCATTATTTGCGGCCAGTTTCCTGATCATGTTTCAGCGGGTTTCACACGCGAGGGAATTCCAGGGCGTCTCAACGGATGGTCGGCGCCATATCCGGGAAACCATGATGAAGCCGTGGGATGAGCGTGTGCAAAACGGTTGTCCCCGGCACGCTTTGATCCTCTCGTGTATCAGAGCGGGTTACTATACGTCGCGGCGAAAAGTTGACCCCGCACGAGAGGGGACATTCGCAGTATCGGAGAGTCGGATGTCCGGAACGGCCGATGATTTGACCTCGAGTGATGGAGGGGAATGTCCGGCTCACTCAAGTACCTGCCCTTGAAATTTCAACTGCTCGACCGGCAGCAACGGGTCGTCTACGGAAGTTTGGCTTTCAACCAGGGATCGCGGTGTTCGAGGTGACCTCGCATTTCCGGGTTCGGCCAGTTTCGGACTTTGGCTGGCGTCCCGACTCCTCCATTCGCATGTCTCCAGCTGGGGTTCTTCCGACGTCCACCGCGCAACTGGCGGCGATTATTCATTCGACGGGCGCCGGGAACCGGCCCGATGCACGCAATGTTTTTTGCCGAATTACGGAGCAGGCCTGATCGTTACGGCTGTGCACCCGGTCCCTGCGGCGCGCCAGTTCCGCTACCCTGCGCCGCTGGTCCCTGTGGCGGTGCGCTCCTTGGTGGCGCGCCCGGCACGCGCGCCAACCACGACCTGTCCCCAGGAAACAGATTTGACCAGTTAGTCAGAATCTCGGTGCGCTGGTTCGGATATTTCGCCAGCAAATCGAGCAAAGTCATTTTTTGCGTCGCGGGCTCGGCATCGCCGCCGAACTCATCCGGGTTGAAGTTGGTCAGAAAATCGGTGCGTAAGCGATCGGAAAATATCTGCCGCAGTGCGCGTCCGCGGTTTTCCACGGCATAGGCGCTTTTGCCTTCGAAGGCGATTTCGGCTGCCTTGATTTCGAAGTTGAGCCGCGCCGTTTCGTTTTGCGACTCTATCTGCATCGCCTGCTGCTTCCTGAAACTATAGATGCTGAATGCGAGCGTCGCGAGCACGCCCAGTAACGGCACGATGGTGGATGCAGCCGCCCACCAGTTTTTCGATTCATCGAGATCGATGCGTGCGTTGTCGTTGGCGAGTTTCTTCCGCTCCAGCTCCATCTTCTGGTTTTCGATGCTCTGGTCGAATGCGGTCTTGGCCTTGTCGAAGTCGAGGCGTTCGCGAGCGAGCATGTCTGCTTGGCTTGGAGCGGACGCTTGCTGTGGCGCTGCCGCATTGCGCCCCATTGGTTCGTGCGATTTATGGTGGACCGTATGGTTGGTGGCTGGCGCACGCGCCAAGGCTTCTTGCACTGCAGTGAGCACGAAGCCGCCCGCGAGCAGCAGCGCCATAAGTACGGCGCCGCGCAGAATGCAAAGTAGGCGCTGAAAAGTCACGCGCGCGCTCATCGGTTATTCATTCCGTCGGGACCCGGGAGGGCGATTCGGCGCCAACTGGGGCATGCAGCCGTTCATGGGCGTGCAGAACAGATCGCCCGGCGAGCAGGTCGGACGGCACTCGTGATCATCCAGCCTCGTTGGGGCGCGCGCTTCCTCGAAGCGCCGTTGGGCAGCACGGAACTCAACCAGCGGCTGCCCGCGTAGCAGGTTTGCCAGTCCTTGTTCGATCCTGCCGAGCGGAAAAGCGCGGGAGAAGACACATGGATAGACATCGCCGCGCGCAGTCACGCAAACCCGCCCTTTCGAACATTGACCGCACAGTGCGTCGAATCTGGATGACTGATCAGAAGCGTGCGCGCCGCGTCCAACTGGCCTTACCTCATCGATGCCGTATTCCGTCACGCCGAGCGCGCGCAACTGACGCGCAGCGCCCTGCGCATGCCCGCGATTCGCGTCGCCCTCGATAATGCCCGCCCGCACGGGCAGTCCAGCTTCCGCTATCCGCCTGATGGTCCGCGTGGTCTTCGCAAAGCTGCCAGCGCGCCCGGTCATGCCGTCATGAACACGCGGATCGTCGGAGTAAAACGATGTTGCAACATGCACGCGATGCTCCGCGAAGGCGGTGACCATCCGCTCGCTCAGGCCGGTTGCGTTGGTGTAGACCTCGATGAATGCATATCCGTGCGCGGAGGCGGTTTCGATCATCGCGAGGAGATCAGGATGCAAGGTCGGCTCGCCGCCGATGAACTGCAGACACCTGCACCCGAGCGCCGCCGCGTCACGTATGACGACCTGCCAGTCGGCGAGCACAAGCGTGCCTTGCAGCGGTTCACCGGGCCCCGCGTCCGCGTAGCAGTGCGCGCATTCTAGGTTGCAGCGCGAGGTGATTTCCAGCCACAGGAAAGACAGCTCGCCTCTGGCAGTTGCGGCATTACCTTGCATGACTCCCTCCGGTGTGCGACCGCGGTCCTGAGTATAGGTAAACGGAAGGGAGAATACGGGGCCATTTCGTTTGCCAATGCGTCGCAAGCAACAATCGTCGATCAGGCTGCCATACTCTGAGTCAAGCTTTGCCGTGTGTCGTTGCTGTTGCGTAGCGACGGTCCTGTGTGAAACGATGGCCAATCCTATTGCGACAATCGACCAGCCGAATCACAGTCACGAACATTCGGCGGCGTTCGGGCCATGAAGAGGCAAGCAACGACAGTCCTCACATGGGCGCATTCAAGAGCCGGCGGCTTCCGGAGCGAACCAGCCGTTCTAACCACCGCCGCACGACTCAGGCGAGCGGCAGAAGCTGGCCGACTGCACTCATCCACAGAAGCCGCCCGAAATCCGCCGTTGAAGATTTCAACGACGGTTCTCCTGAGCCTTCATTGAACTGGTGCTCTCGGCGAGTTTCGGACTTTGGCTGGCGTCCCGACTCCTCCATTCGCATGTCTCCATGCTGATCAGGAACGGCCCCTCATGAATCGTTGACCATATTTGAGCCGCACAACTGAACATCAGACACTCCGCGACCATGGTTCGGTTGGTTGGGCATGGCCGCAGCCGTTTCGCCGACGAAGCCAGATCGGGGCAAAGCTCGGGTTGTTTCGCGCGGAAGCGAAAGCCGGCACTTTATTAGAATAGAGCGTCAACATGCGTCAGCACACCACATACCGCGCGTCGGAAAGATTCCTAAACTGAAAACGGCAGGGCATCACCTGTCTCTTTTGAGAACGCAGGAGATCAGTATCATGGAGTACACACTAACTTTTTCGATTGTATTCGTGCTGTTCAGTTTGATAGCGTTGCCGCTGTTCGTACAGCGTGGACCTTCCGTGGCCGGACATTTTGCCGAAGACCACGGCCGACAGCATATGGTATTTGATCCCGCGCTTGCTGGTGCCATCGTTGGCTTCCTTTGTTCGTTCCTGATTCTCGTCTGGCGGCTCACGACGCTGCTGCACTAACGGCTGTCACCGACCTTAGGGAGGTTCTCATTGTGTTTTGATTTTTGAGTACCGGGTTTGGTTGCTATCACTCGAACTAGACATGCGACCCCTTCACGACTTGCATCATGAACCCAGCGAGCGCACATAGGTAGTAAGTGTCGTCAAGGCACAATCCTGAGCAATGGTGACCAAGGCGGATAAAGGCATCTACCAGCAACCGCTGCAACGGCAGTTATTCAAGAAGCGCCATTCAAATCCTCGGGTGCCGAGCGGCGGCGAGGGGTCGACTACGGAAGTTTGGCTTTCAATCGGATCGCGGTGGTCGGGGTGACCTCGTATTTCCGGGTTCGGCCACGAAGAGACGTACGCATCGTGTCGATGATTGGCCGCTCAACATCCGTAATCGGACATCGCTTCTCACCCTTCACGAAAAACGCGTTGGAGGCAGAGGAATGAGGCTGGCTGGCAGAAGTCTTATTACCAGGCGTATCCCATCTTGAAAAGCACAGCCCTGTTGCCATCCTTGCCGGTCGCGAACTCCATGTTTGCGACAATACCCTGCGCGGGTTTGAGGATGTATTGAACCCCAGCACCCGCGCTCGGGAAACGGTTCGCAGAATCGGTGCATCCGCCACGGTTCGAGCCGTACAGACATGCCACACCAGCAAAAAGCGTGGCCGTCCAGCGTTCTGCCAGGCGAAGGCGCTCCTCGACTTCAAAGGACGACATGTACTTCCCGAGATACTCACCCATGGTGTACCCGCGCAGTACCACGGGAGCATAGGCGCCTGGGGGCGCGTTAGCTGTCCACTGGTTGCTCTGTCGCACTGCAAACACATTGCCGTCGCCATGGCTCCAGAACTGCCTGTAGTCGGCTCGGTACACGCTGAAATTGTTGCTGCCTTCAAGGGCCTGACGATAGGCGATATTGTTCAGGTTTAAGTACCACCCGCGCTTCGGCGCGTCCACGATATCCCGCGAATCATGATTGAGAACGAGGCCGACGCCGCCCGCCTTGAACCCGGTCAGCCCGAGAACGCTGAGCAGGTCATCGTCGAGCGCTGTCTGCCCGACGATCTGATAGTTGGTGAAAATTGTCTGTGCGCCGATGAACCAGTCACCTTTAATGCGGTATAAATAACGTCCCACAAAGGCCCGTATGTGGTCTTCCGACTTCAGCGGAGTCCCGGTTCCAAGGAAGTTGTCGTAATCGTTCTTGATCAACCCACCCACTGCAAGTACCGACAGTCGATGCCGGTCTTGATCGAACGAGGTTCGCGCGAAAATTGCCGCGGTCACGGAATTCGTCGACGTGTACTGTGCACTCACGCCGAACATTGACACCTGTGATTCCGGATCGAACTTTCGGGCGTAACCGACTAGTGCGCCGCCTGAGGTGCCGAGCTTGGGGTTGTTCGAGAACGTCGGCAACAGTATCCACGGCGATGGCGCTTTTGCTGGCCGCTGCGCTTGCGCGGATTCCTGATCGTTCGCAGGCCCTTGGTCGGCATGGACCGTGCCTGTCGCTGTGGCAAACAGGAAAAAAATACCCCGGAGGGCGTGGACAGGACGCACGCGCCGGATCGACACGGCGCACCCAGCAGACCTTTGCCGACTGTGCATGACGGGAGACCTCTCTGATGAGCCGTGCGATGAACGCACCAGTCAATCTGGCCGACCGGTCATGCTGCTTTGCGCCATCTGTCCGGCGCACTATTGAGAATCTGCGTGCGCCTTCGCATGTTGCTGCAAACAGTATATCCATTGCCGAAACTAGCTTTGGCCGATCCTGAGGGGCCTTCGCCGGAGAAGGTTTGTAGGTAGCATTTGAGTGATGCTCACCGCGATTGACGGAAGGCAGATAAGGGCAAGGGAGCGGACAGATTAAGATTCGATCCCGGTGTCTCCAATGGATCGCTTGCTGCCGGTCGCCGGCTTGCGAGCTTCAGGCGGTGTACGCGGATTGCATGGGGACTGTACCCGGCCAGTTTTCGACACCAGTGCATGTGCGCGCGCCAGACGCTCGAACGGTCGCTTCGCACTTTTAAGCAAACCTGACGGGCACACTTGGGCCTGCCGACCGGGCCGCAAAAGCGAACGGGCCCCGTCACTTACGGATTGATGGTCTTGTTGTCCGGGGAATCGGCCGGGGCGATCGCGGGCGATCCTGATGCCGATGATCCACTCTTTACGCCGCCGTATGAGAGGCGTCTTTCAGCCGCCTGAATATCCTGCGGATAGTTCCTGTCTTTACCCGCCGCGGGGTTGTAGCCGGCCTGTTCTATTTGCTGGAGTTCGGCGCGCACCTGGGCACGTGTGCGGGGCGCCGTGTCCGACTGGGCGAATGCCGCCAGCGATACGGCGAAAGCGGAAGTGGCGGCGACTGCGAAAATGACCGATTTCACGATGACCTCCTGTTGCGTACTGCACCCGGTTAAGCCCAGTTCTGTCATCCCTGGAGTTTAGGCGAGCAACCCTACGAGACTGATACAACGGGCATGGCGCCGGCGGCGCCCATCACGTTTAAACAAAACCGCTCGAAGATTCACCATTGTCACCATGGCGATAGAGCGACGACTCAAACGCGTCCGTACGTCGCTGGCATCGCTTGGACTCCCGGGTTACATGGCGCGCCGCGCGTTGACTGCTTCCTGTGCCGTGCAGGCTTCATTTTCATCCAATTGAAGCCGCATACAGTCGGTGCGACAGACACACTGATAGAGGGCCTCATGAGGACGAACAAGGCACCAGACGCCAACTTGTACGGCCTGTGGCGTAAAGATGGTGGAACGACAGGGGAAGGGGGGATCGTTCTGGGCTGTCGCGGAGCTCCGTGACGGTGCCTTGAGACGGAGGCCCCAACGGGTTGTCACCTGCATAGCCGACGGCCATGCCAATGTGCAGACCCGACCTTCAAGGATCCGCATATCCCACGCTCGCATGCAACGATCGCACTCGTCATACCGCGGCATAGCCCCCCGCTTTGGCGCGGTCCCGGCAATTCCTACACTTGCCGCCATGAAATTTATGCGCTATTTTTTCATGAAATTTAATGCGTGAATTTTCACGAGGACGCCCATGTTCGCGCAGTCTGCCCAGCACGTGACAAGCTACTACGCCAGTACCCTGGCCGCGCCGATTCCGCTGCATCCCGTGCTGGACGGCCGGCTGGATGCGGATGTGCTGGTCGTTGGCGCGGGTTTCAGCGGGCTACATACGGCGCTGCGGCTTGCGTCGGCGGGCAAGCGTGTCATCGTGCTGGAGGCGTGCCGCGTCGCATGGGCGGCGTCGGGCCGCAACGGCGGGCAGGCGTTGCTCGGCTGGTCGTGCGATATGCAACCGCTCGAAGACTCATTGGGTCACGCGCGCGCCCGTGAACTGTGGGACACCATGCGTTGGGCCGCGAGGGAAATCCGGGACCTACCGACACGACACGGATTCGACATCGACTATCGCCCGGGCAGCTTGTGGGCAGCTGTCCGGCCGCGCCGCGTCGCGTTGCTCGATCAGGCGCGAGACGAGGCGGCCGAGCGCTGGGGCTACGATCGCCTGCGTGTCATCAGGCGCGACGAGATGCCGGAATGGATCGGCAGCCGGCGTTATCTGGGCGCGCTCTACGATCCGGAGGCTGGCCACCTGAATCCGCTGAAGTTGGCGCTCGGCCTCGCGCTGGCGACCGGGCGCGCGGGCGGTCGCATCTTTGAGCAGAGCCGTGTGCTCGACTACCGCGAGACGTCATCAGGCTACGTTGCGCGCACCGAGCGGGGCGAAGTTCACGCGGATGTGCTCGTACTCGCGTGCAATGCGTACATCGACCGGTTGGACCCCAAGCTTGCGAGGCGCGTGCTTCCCGTCGGCACGTATCAGGTCGCGACCGAGCCGCTCGATCCCGAGCTCGCGAATTTACTGCTGCCGCGCAACAGTTGTGTGATCGACAATCAGTTCGTGCCCGACTACTTCCGGCGGAGCCCCGACAATCGACTGCTATTCGGCGGCGGCTGCACGTACCTTGGCGGCATTCCGGCCAACATCGCAGAAAGCACGCGGCGGCCACTTGAACGCGCACTCCCGCAGTTGCGCGGCGTGAAGCTCGAGTTCGCGTGGGGCGGGCACCTCGACATCAGCATGCGCCGTACGCCGGACATCGGCTGCCACAGGCAGCGTTACTGGCTTCAGGGTTTTTCAGGGCACGGTGTGCTGCCGACGCTTGCGGGTGCGCGAGCCGTCGCCGATGCGATCCTTGGCAACGATCACCTTCTGTCTCTGTACCAGCGCATCCGCAACCCGCACTTTCCAGGTGGCGAGCGATTCGCCGCGCCCCTCGAAGCGATCGGCAAGGCCTGGTTCCGCTTGCGCGACACACTCTGAACAGGAAACCGATCATGAACGAGCAGGAAGAAATAGAGGGCCTTGCAATCCTGATCCGCGATCTGCGCAAGCATCGCAAGGTCACACTGCGCGAACTGGCCGACAGGATGGGACGCTCCGTGGGCTTTCTGTCGCAAGTCGAGCGCGGGCTGTCGCGCCCCACCGTCGCCGATCTGACCGCGATCTGCGACGCGCTTGACACGCCGCACACCTACTTCTACAGCCTGAGCAAGCCCCGCCCGGTTCCGTGGGTCACGCGTCCCGGAGAACGCCGCACGCTGTATTACGCGGAGGGCATCACCGACGTCCTCGTGTCGCCGACCATGCGTGCGCGGTTTTCGATGCTCGAAAGCCATCTCGCGCCCGGCGCGAGCAGCGGGGAACGTCCCGTCGACGACCGTGACGAACAGGGCGGCTTTGTGCTCGAGGGTGAGCTCACGGTCTGGCTCGACAACGGCGAGCCCGTCACGCTCGGACCGAACGATGCTTTTCAGGTGCCCGCGCATGCCCGGTTCCGCTACGCCAATCTCACCGACCAGCCGACACGGATCATCTGGGTTTTCACCTGAGGTCGCGCGGGGGCATGCGATGTCAGTTTGCCATTCCGCGCGAATCGAATCGTTTCCTGCGCTCATGGTATGGACCGCCGCGTCGCGGAAGTCCGTCATCGGGTTCGTCTGAACGCCTTCACACACTGCCGCTTTCCCACGACGAGGACGAGAACCATGCATTCCGCCGCTTCCGATCTGGTCGCTGAAGTTCGCGCGTTTCGCGCCGCGCATCCTGAGATCCGCTACGTCGACCTGATCTGCCTCGATCTGCCCGGCCACTTCTACGGCAAGCGCTATCCGATCGACTCGCTCGAAAAGGTCGCATCGGGCTCACTGCTGAAGATGCCGCAGAACTGCATCCTGCTCGGCACGCAGGGCGGCCTCTACAAGATCGGCGACTATTGCTTCAACGACGGCGATCCGGACGCGGTGCGCCGCCTGATTCCTGGCACGCTCAAGCCAGTGAGCTGGGAAACGCAGCCACTCGGCCAGATGCTGATCTCCACCGACGGCACCGACGCACCAGTCGAATTCGAGCCGCGCGAAGTACTCGCGCGCGTGCTGACACGTCTCAGGCGACGCGGGATACGGCCCGTGGTCGCGTTCGAGCTCGAGTTTTATCTGTTTGACGCACAACTCAAAGACGGGATACCCAGGTATCCACGCGACCGGTTGAGCGGAGATCCCGACGACCAGCCGAACATGCATATTGAACGGCTCTCTCGCTTCTCCGAGGTGCTGCACGAGATGGTCGACGTCGCGTGCCAGCAAGGGATCGATGCGACGGTGATCATGGCCGAGCTTGGGCCCGGACAGTTCGAGATCAACTTTGGTCATAGCGACGACGCGATGCGCGCCGCCGACTGGTCGGCGATGTTCTGCCGCAGCACGCGCGGGGTCGCGCTGAAACACGGTTATCGCGCGAGCTTCATGGGTAAACCGTATCTGCATGCGCCGGGCAGCGGGATGCACGTGCACGTGAGCCTCTACGACGAGGCGGGCCGCAATCTGCTCGCGCTCGATAACCAGCGTCCGTTGCGTCACGCCGTGGCCGGCTGCCTTGCGCTGCTGCCGCACTGCATGCCTGTGTTCGCACCAAACCACAACGCGTACCGGCGGTACGGCTCGATGGTGAACGCGGCGAGCCGTGCGAGCTGGGGCTTCGAAGATCGCGATGCGTGCATCCGGATTCCCGAGTCCGAACCGACCGATCTGCGAATCGAGCATCGTCTCGCGAGCGCAGACGCGAATCCGTACCTCGTGCTCGCGGCGATCCTGAGCGGCATGGAACACGGCCTCGACGCGGGCATCGAGCCGATCGCGCCACTGAACGAGGATCGCGGCAGCGGAATCGACTTCCCGAAGGACGTGCTATCGGCTGTAGCAGCTATGCAGATTGATCCCGCCGTGCGCGAAGGAATGGGCAGAGAGTTCGTCATGGTGTACTGCGAGAATAAACGGCAGGAGGAACTCGACTTCAGAAACGAAATCGGTGCGCGCGAGTACCGGTGGTACCTGTAACGCGAGGCAGGGGGGCAGGGATCGATCGGAAGTAGCGCGATATGATTGCGGCCACTCATTTTGCGCGGATCTGTTGAGGCACGTTGAATGCAATGACCGAACTGCGGTCTTCGGGAGCCGAAAGCGTTCGGACATTCCGGCGTCGGTTGTCCTCCACAAACCACCTTTGGAGTCCCGAGTTGCGCCAGGTGATGACGTCACATCCATTACAACAGTCCGGACGGTGTCTGGATGCCTCGCGCGATCGTGTGCGCTTTGGAGTTACGAAAGCCTAGTTGAGAAACGCTGTTGCGATTCGCTTTTTAGCTGTCTCGACGCAACTTAGCGCGACGGGCAAAACAGGGTTCGCCGACGTATGGTTGTAGAAGAGTTGAATGGTCTCAAGGAAACGCGTTCCTTCCAATGGAAGGATGACAAGCTTTTCGCGGTTCACACCTTGCCGCGCAAGGGCAAGCGGCATCAGCGCGAGAAAGGGATACGCGGCGATCATCGCTTCGTTCGCCTGCAACGAAATGGATTGCACGCATCCATCGGGAAACTCGAGGCCGTTCTCATGCATCCATGCCTGTAAAGCGAGAAACGTGGGCGCTTCGCGCGGCGGCAGAATCCAGGTCAGGCCTGCGAAATCAGCGGCGCCGATCGTTCGGCGCGCGGCTAGCGGATGATCGCGTCCGCACACCACCACGATCGGATCGACGAGCACGGTATGCGAGGCGAACGCGGTGGCCTCTGCACGAGGAGGACCCGTGCGGCTCAGTACAAAATCGAGCGCGCCGGCGGCCAGCATCGGAAAGAGTCTGTCGCTAGTGGCCTCGTAGAAGCTCACGTTGACGTGCGGCGCGCGCTTTTTCAGCTCGATCACGAGTTCGGGCGCAAACACGGGCATGACCGTCGCCACCGCGCCGACGGAAACCTTTCCCGAGATACCGCTCGTCAGAGCATCGACTTCGAAGCGCGCCTGTTCGAGCTGATGAAACACTTCGCGGGCACGCTTCATCAGTGTCTCGCCGACAGGCGTGAAGAAGAGCCGGTTGCCGACACGCCTCAGCACGGGCACGCCTAACCCTGCTTCCAGTTCTGCGAGCTGTTTCGATACGGCGGGTTGCGTGACGTTTAGCTTCTCGGCGACGAGCCGGATTTGCCCGAGGCTGTCGAACATCGTGAGCAGGCGCAGGTGGCTGAGCTTCAGCCCCGCCTGAAAAAAGCGCTCAATCGGATCCATGTGTGTCGGCGATGTGTGGCAGGCGAATAACTAATCGTTATGCGCTTTTCAAAAAATGTCAATTGCAACTCATGCGTCCTTCGACCACCATGGTTTGCAGGAGACGCGGCACCGCAAGCACGGGCCGCACAGACAACCCGATGAAACCCACCAACGTCCTCTTCATCCTGTCCGACGAGCATCAGCATAATCTGATGGGCTGCGCGGGCCATCCCGTCATCAAGACACCCGCGCTCGACGCGCTCGCGCAGCGCGGCACCCGCTTCAGCAACGCCTACACGCCGTCGCCGATCTGCGTTCCGGCGCGCGCCAGCCTTGCGACGGGACGTTATGTCCACGACGTCCGTTGCTGGGACAACGCGATCGCGTACGACGGCAGTTCGCCGGGCTGGGCGCAGCATCTGTCGGCGAACGGTGTGCTGACAGAATCGATCGGCAAGCTGCACTACAAGTCGGACGCGTCGCCGGTTGGATTTCGCCGGCAGCATCACGCGGTGCATATCCTCGATGGCATCGGCCAGGTGTGGGGCTCGGTGCGCAATCCGATGCCCGAGACGATGGGGCGCTCGCCGTTGTACGACAAGATCGGCCCCGGCACATCCGACTACAACCGATTCGACATGCGCGTCGCCGATACGGCGTGCGGCTGGCTCAGCGAGCATGCCAACGATGATCAGCCGTGGGTGCTGTTTGTCGGCCTCGTCGCGCCGCACTTTCCGCTGGTCGTGCCGCAGGAATTTCTCGATCTCTACGACCCGCGCGAGATCGACCTGCCGCTGCTGCATCCGTCGACGGGGTATGTGCGGCACCCATGGGTCGAGCGTCAGGCGCGGCATATGGATCACGACGCCGCGATCGGCAGCGACGAACGCCGGCGTCTCGCTGTCGCCTGCTATTACGCGCTGGTGTCGTTCCTCGACGCGCAGGTCGGCAAGGTGCTCTCGGCACTGCGCGAGAGCGGACTCGACGATTCGACGATGATCATCTACAGCAGCGATCACGGCGACAACCTCGGCAAGCGCGGCATGTGGAACAAGTGCCTGATGTACCGCGAGTCGACGGGTGTGCCGATGATCGTCGCCGGTCCTGGCATGCCGGTAGGGAAGGTGAGCGAAACGGCCGTGTCACTGGTGGATATCCAGAACACGCTGCTCGAATGCACGGGCTGCGACGCGGCGTTGATTGATGGTCCAGGCGAGTCTCTCGTCGAACTCGCCTGTGCGGAGGACGATCGCGAGCGTCTCGCGTTCAGCGAGTATCACGCGGTTGGATCGGAAAGCGCAGCGTATATGCTCGCGGATAGCCGCTACAAGTATCACCATTATCTCGGCATGAAGCCGGAATTGTTCGATGTAAAGAACGACCCGGAAGAGCTGCGCGATCTTGCGTCGTTGCCCGAATACGCTGACGTTCTGGCGTATTTCGAGCGACAGCTTCGCGCGCTGCTCGATCCCGAAGCCGCCGATGCCGCCGCGAAAGCCGATCAGGACAGACTGGTCGAAGCATTCGGCGGCAGGGAAGCGGCGCTGCGAACAGGCACACCTGCGGCGACGCCCGTGCCGGTTGGATAGCACGCGTCGTGTCACGTAGACAAATAGACAAGAGATGACGGAGACGATTCAATGGCCTCAGCAGACATCGCGGCGGTTCCACGCCAGCCAGCGATCAGGCAGAAATGGAAGACGGTGATACTCGCGAGCCTCGGTGGCTCCCTGGAGATTTACGACTTCATCATTTACGGCATCTTCGCGCGCGAAATCTCACGGCAATTCTTTCCCGCCACCGATCCGCTCGCATCATTGATCAGCACGTTCAGCGTGTTCGCCATCGGCTATGTGTCTCGGCCGTTGGGCGGCATCGTGCTGAGCAGTCTCGGCGACCGCTTCGGGCGGCGCGTGATCTTTCTTGTATCTGTACTCGCGATGTCGGCGGCGACGATCGGCATCGGGCTGATTCCGGGTTACGCATCGATTGGCGTGATGGCGCCGGTTATGCTGGTTCTGCTGCGTCTCACTCAAGGCTTCTTTCTGGCGGGCGAATTGCCGTGTTCGATCACTTACGTGGTCGAGGAGATTCCCGCGCGCGCAAGCCTCGTCAGCGGGCTCGTGATTTTCTGCCTGAATTCCGGCGTGTTGACGGCGACGCTGATCAGTCTCGCGCTGCATTCGCTGCTGAGCGCCGCCGATGTGCTCACGTACGGCTGGCGCATTGCCTTTATTTTCGGTGGCGTGATCGGCCTCGTGTCGTACTGGCTGCGCACATCGCTGGAAGAGTCGAATGAGTATCAGCGGCTAAAGAGCCACAAGGTCAAGCGCCCCTTCAGGAAAGTGCTGACCGATTATCCGAAGCAGGTCTTGATCGGTGTCGGCGTGGCAGGGATCGTGAATGCATCGAACAGCCTGCTTTTCGTGGTGCTGCCGTCGTACCTGACGACTGTGCTGCACTACGCCCCCACGGCAGTCAGCGCCGGGCAGAATCTCGGTATCGCGACGATGTCGGCCTCGTTGCTGCTTTTCGCGTGGCTCGGTGATTCGGTGCCTTCGCGGCATTGGCATCGCATCGGATCAGTCGTGATGCTGCTCGGCAGCTATCCGTTTTATCGGCTCGTGGCCGCGCATGAGGTCGACCCGCTGTTCGCGTTCTTGGTAATCGGTGTCGTCGGTGGCTTCGTGAACGGCGCGTACGCGTATCTGCTTGCCGATCTCTTTCCGACCAACGTGCGCTTCAGCGGCATCGCGCTATCGCTCAACCTCGCGACCGTGATCTTCACAGGCATTACACCGCTGGTCGTCACGCAACTGCTGCATCACACCGGTGCATTGACGGCGCCCGGCATCTTCCTGACGGGTGTCGCGCTGATCGCGTTGATTGCGGGTATGTTCGTGGGCCGCTTCGGCGGACAGATCGAACGCGTGACGAACTGAACCGGGACATCTCAACGACATGTTCGAACACGATACCGACACGCTCTATATCGAGCTTGTAGAAACACTGGGTAAGGATTGTGTTTCACTCGACGAGTCCGTTGCCGAAGCGCACGCGGGCGACTGGAGCGACGCGCCGCGCATGCCGCCACGAATGACTTTGCTGCCGCGCACGCCTGAGGACGTTGCATGTGCGTTGCGCGTGCTGGGTAAGCACCAACAACCCGTCGTCGTACAGGGCGGATTGACGGGACTCGCGGGCGGTGCGACGCCGCAGGCGGGTGAAGTGGCGCTGTCACTGGCGCGGGTCAACGCAATCGAATCGTTCGACAGGATTGGCGGAACGCTTACCGTGCAGGCCGGCGTGCCGCTCGAGCAGTTGCAGACATTCGTCGAAGCGGAAGGCTGGTTCTTTCCGCTCGATCTCGGCGCGCGCGGCACCTGCCAGATCGGCGGCAATGCGGCGACGAACGCGGGCGGCAACCGGGTGATCCGGTTCGGCACGATGCGCGATCTGATTCTTGGCCTCGAAGTCGCGCTACCCGACGGCACGATGTTGTCGATGATGAATCGCGTCACGAAGAATACGACGGGTATCGATCTCAAGCAGCTATTTATCGGCTCAGAAGGCACGCTGGGCGTGATCACGCGGATCGTGCTGAAGCTGGAGCCGAAACCTTCTGTGGCGAACACGGCACTGTGCGCGGCCGCTTCGTTCGACGATGCAACGCGGCTTCTGAAATACCTTCGCGCGCGGCTTGCGAGCCTCTCTTCGTTCGAACTGATGTGGCAGGACTTCATCAGCGCAGCGATGGACATCGCGCATCTGAAGGCGCCGTTCAGCGAGTCCTACCCGGTGTACGTGCTGATCGAAACGTTGGGCGAATCGGATGAAGACGACCGGCGAGCACTCGAACAGTCGCTCGAACGGATGCTCGAGGACGGCATCGTTCAGGACGTGATCATTGCGCAAACCATCGAGCACGCGAAGCAATTGTGGGCGTACCGCGAGACGGTAGGCGAATTGCTGTCGAGGCTGAAGCCTCACGCTGCGTTCGACATCGGCATACCGATGGATCAGATGAACGGCTTTGTCGAGGATGCGCGCACGGCATTGAGCGAACGCTTCCCGCAGCAGACGCATCTGTTCTTCGGCCATCTTGGCGATGGGAATCTGCATCTGCTCTCCGGTCCGTATGCGGACGCTGTCGACCTGGTAAGAGTCGAAGAACTGATCTATGCGGACGTGAATGAGGCGCAAGGCTGCATTTCCGCAGAGCACGGCATTGGCGTGATCAAGCAGCCGTTTTTGCATTACAGCCGCTCAGCGTCCGAACTCGACCTCATGCAAAAGCTCAAGGCTTTGCTGGATCCGGCTGGGATACTCAACGTGGGACGTGTCATGAAGTGACTTCTGGAAGCCACGCCAATATCGCGACAATCGGGTTCTCTCAACGTCTCTTGTACCTAAAAAAGAGACGTTAAGCCGAACGGGCGTCGAGCGGCCGATGTGGGTCGGTTTGGTCTGTTCTCCGTCGGCCCGGGGGCGGCGATTTCAGCCGGTCGCTGCCCGATGATTGCAACTGCCCGGCTACCCCCCGAGTCGGATGATAGCCAAAGGGGTCATTGAGCGAAGTGGCGGCTCTCCGGTTGCAGCAGTATCGCTTTGATAACGTAACGGATCTGCACGCCGCTCGGTGGTCGGCACACTACGGTCTGCCCACATCGCGCACCCAAAAGTGAAATGCCGGCAGGCGACAGCACCGACAGATGTCCCGTCCGATAGTCCGCCATGTCGGGATAAACCAGCGTCCAGCGATGTGTGTCCGCACTGTCGAGTGCCGCGCATTCAATCATCGTGTTCATCGTGACGACGTCAGGCGGTATCTGCTCGGGGGCGACAAGAAAAGCGGTGGCCTCAATCGTCTCCACCATCGCTCGCTGCTGCGGTGTCGCCGTTGGCAGAATGATGCACGCTTTCAGTTGAGCCAGATCGCTTTCGGACACGATGCGCTCATTTTCCGCATGCGTCTTCATATCGGTGAGAGAACAGGTTTGGGGGAACAGCACGATTGCCTCCGGCAAGAATAAAGATTACATATGTCTGAGCAGCGGCTGTCATCCCATATCTCCAGCCAGGACTCATCGAGAAAGATCAGCCGTGTGGTCGTGCCCGATCGATGCACGCAGCGCACGACATCCCGGTTCACGAACGCGCCGGGACGCTCATCCGAAAAGACCACCTGCATCAGTGGGGCCAGGCGCCGGGTGACTTCGGCAAAGCTCGCGTACGTCGAAGGCTTCGCGGCACCAAGCCAGTAGAGTCGTGCTGCTGTCGGGTTGCCTGCGTCACGCAGCACAAAGCGAAGAGGCCGCGCGACTGACAGTGAGGTGAGCGTTTGCATGATGACTACTCCCCGCTTCCGCGAGCGGTGTCAGGTCTGCCGTCCATGATGTCGGTACCCATGGCTCGCTCCACCACTTTATGCAGTCGGTGATCGACCCATAGCCTTCCCCATCGTGTCGCATACGCTAGCGCCTCCGCCGCCGTGTAGAAATAGTCCAGGGCGCGAAATCTACATGATGAGGATTCCGACTGTTCAATAACAAGGTCGGCGGCGTATAGACTGGTGTTCGCAGGCCGCGCATGGACTGAAAGGCGGTAGCCCTTATATGTCGAGCAGTAACTCAATGCGGCAACGTGTCGTGCCTGCGGCGCAGGCCCTGCATATCTGCAGGCCGATTTGCGAACTCGATCGCGAGTGTCTTCCCGGCTTGAACAGCCTGCAATGGATGCTTTGCTTGCGTTCTCATGGCTTCCCAGTTCTCCAGCACGTGGTTAGCCCCCGCCGCAATCGCAGCGCGGCAGCAGGCCGCGCGTTAGCAGCGCGACGGGAGGCTGTTGGACGCGACACACGACTGCGCGTTGCTGCGCGACTGCCTCGCCTGCCACGAAAGGCGCGAAACAATGGCGTCGTGTGCCGTCAGGTCTGGTAGGAGGCCCGGCTCTTCGCTCTTATTCGAAGCGCCGGGCGAAGGGAAGTGCTGACTTGTCCGCGGGAAGAACGCGGCTCCGTGTGCGTTTCACAGTCCCCGGGTCTCGATGCCCGCACGTCTCCGCTTCGGGAAGGCCCCGAGAACGGAAACACACCAGGACAGGAAGACTCAGGAAGAAATGCACTTTTATGGCCTCAATTGGGTCGCTCGTAGGCGACGGAGGATGTAGACAGCCTCATTAAAGCCCGATTGTCAGGAGTTTGCAAGCTTTGATTCGACTGCTCAATCACCGCTCAGCGTATCCGGCGGCGACTTCCGTTTGCGCGCTTCATCGTCTCTGCCAGATCAGCTTGCAACGATTTGGCCTTGAACGACAGTTGCGAAAACAAAGTTTTCACAACAGTTCCCCATCAATAAGTCACTGAGCTGCCTCGGACCCTATCGTTGCGGCTACGACAGGCTGAGAGGCTGAACGGATCGATCCGAGTCGGATGCATGAGGCACAGTTCGGCCAGAAAGTGCTGTTCGTCGATTGTCTCGATCAGACGCTCAAACGTCGGTTCAGCTCCAAAAGCGGCCGCCTGACGAAGTATGTGCGAGCGCCTTGACCGTCACGTTAGCGCCTTAACTCAGTTCGTCGACGAACTCCAAAGCACGCGGCCATTCCCCGAACCCCGACAGGGGATTGAGGTGGCCGACAGCGCCCACGTCAACCATACGGCTGCCCCACGCATTCGCCATCTGTGCGACCCTTCCGATCCGCGCAAGAGGGTCGTTCGTGCTGGCTGCAATGATGCTCGGAAACGGCAGCCGCATCTGTGGAATTGGCAACCAGCCGTGCCGACTCAAGACGTCCATCGTCGGATAACCGTCTGGAAGGGGCGACTCGAAATCGGGCGGCACCGCGAGCAACGCGCCCCTGACCTCACGCTGATGACGCTGCGCCCAATGTACCGTTGTGATCACACCGGCACTGTGTGACACAAGCACCACAGGTCCAGTGATACTGGCAAGCTCCTGATCGAGTGCTTCGATCCTCGCCGCACAACTGAGCTTGTCGTGTTCCAGCGGCGGCACGACGCGCGCATTGGGCAGCTTGCGCGCAAGAATCGTTTGCCAGTGGTCCTCGACATGGTCCCGCAAGCCGGGAACTATCAGGACGGTTGGTGGTGGTGAAGATGTCATTGGCCAGGTTCTGTAAATATCAATCGAATGTAAGGTGGTCGCACGCTTCGGTGAGGCGTGCTCAGGTCCTTCGCCACATGAACGCATCTGGCTAAGTGAAATGAAAACTCGAGGAGCAGAATGCGGCGCGTAGTTTGGATCGTTTTTTCGGCGAGGCAGCCGCTTGCCGGGAAATGCACTCCCGGCAGCGGAGCCTGATCACGTCGCACGCGAGTTGAGTCGGCTGTGCTCTGCAAGGCAGGTCAGCGTGATCGCTGGCGCCCAGGAACTCACACGCTCAAATCAGGAAAATGGAGGAGCCCGTTGTTTTTCGGGCCTCCAGGTCCCGATGCGCCTGCACCGCATCCTGTAGGGCATACCGTTGATTGATCTCGACGCTGATGCGGCCTTCAGCTACGTGGCCGAACAACTCATCGACCAGTTCGGCCTTTTCGGCAGGATCGGCGATGTAGTCGGCCAGGCCCGGTCGGGTCAGGTACAGTGAGCCTTTGCGTGCCAGAATTTGCGGATCGAACGGCGGGATCGTGCCGGAAGCGGTGCCGACGCAGACCATCAGGCCGCGGCGCTTGAGCGAGTCAAGCGAGGACATGAAGGTGGCCTTGCCCACGCTGTCGAAGACCACCGACACGCCGACTCCGTCAGTCAGTTCGCGCACGCGCTTCGCAACATCCTCATGGCTGTAGTTGATCGTGTGATCGCAACCGTGGGCGCGTGCTACTTCGGCTTTGGCGTCGGTCGAAACCGTGCCGATCACGGTGAGGCCAAGCATTTTGGCCCACTGCGAGACGATTAGTCCGACGCCGCCTGCTGCGGCGTGAAGCAGTACGGCATCGCCCGCCTTGAAAGGGTAGATCCGGCGTACCAGATAGGCGGCGGACAAGCCTCGCATGGTCATGGCGGCTGCCGTCTCGCAACTGATGGCCTCTGGCAGCTTGATCAGCAGCGCGGCAGAAATCAGCCGTTCGGTGCTGTAGGCGCCCAGCGTATTGATGAAGCCTGTGTAGGTCACACGGTCGCCGACCGCCAGATGGGTCACGCCGGCACCAATGGCCTCGACCACACCGGCAGCCTCGTTGCCGAGGCCGCTAGGAAGCGGAACCGTGTAGGTTCCTCCGCGGAAGTAGGTGTCGGCAAAGTTGAGACCTACGGCCACGTGCCGTACGCGCACTTCTCCCGGTCCCGGGTCCCCAACTTCAGCGTCCTCAAAACGAAGGACTTCCGGGCCTCCCGTTTCGTAGAATCTAACGATTTTTGCCATATTGTCTCCTGTAATGGCGTAATCGCCGCAGTCACCTGCGGCTCGCAAGGCCTTATGGCGTCACCCGCGCCAGAAAAATTCCGCTCAATGTGGGGGCAGTTCTTGCATCAGTACTAGTCCGTTCTGGACGATCTGGATGATGCATACGGCGAATGGTATTAATACGCCCAGCAGCTTCAGTCCGGCTTGCGCAGGAATCCCTGGTTTCCGCCATTACGGTTAGGCGCGAAACCATTGGCCTGAAGCGTCTCTTCCGCGGTGTCGTAGAAGACGCCAATCTTGCAGATTTCTCGTGCCTGCTTCGCCGTCGCGATCGGGCGACCGAATTCGCCGGCGATACGCACGAGTTGCTTGATCTGCTCCACCGAACTCATCTTGCCCGTGCGGGTCTGGTTCCACAGCACATCTTCAATGCCGCACCGCACATGCAGACCCAATGCCATACCAATCATGTTGATGGGCAGCACATTGAGCACCGAACTTTCCACGGTGACGACGGCACCGTCAGGTACGGCACGCAACATGTTGGCCAGGTTGTAGATGTTCGCCTGATCCATGCCGCCGCTAATGGCCACCCAGTTCATCACCAGCGGCCCCTTGTAGACGCCGCGGCGAATCAGACGCTCAATCGTTTCAAAGCTGTTGATGTTGTAGACCTGGAACTCACTCTGGATACCGGCGGCGCTCAGGCGTCGGATGTGCTCCTCGATAAAGCTGGGATTCGAAGGCACGATCATGTCCTTGTAGGTCCCATAGAGTTGAGGGAATCCGCGCGATACGCCTTTGAAGTCGTCGATGCCAGCGTGCTCCGTCACGTTCATCTGCGTTGTGTTGACGGTCACTGTCACCTGATCGGGTTTTGGATCGAGTTCAGCCAGCATGTGTCGGGTATCGTCGGAAAGCCATTTGGCGGCTGCGCCGTCAGATTCGGGCGCGAAGCTGATGGAGCCGCCCACCTGGATGATCATTTCCGGAACCGCCTTGCGCACCCCGGCGATCAGCTCATTGAACATGGACAGGCGCTTGCTGCCCTTGCCATCGGGCTCGCGCACATGCAGGTGCAGCACTGTGGCGCCTGCTTCGTAGCAGTCCACGGCCTTCTGGATCTGCTCCTCCATGGTGATGGGGATGTCTTCCGGAAAATCTGAGGGAATCCAGCCCGGCGCATAGGGAGCGGCGGTGATGACCAGTGGCTGCTGGTTTTCGGGATACAGATGACCGTCAAGGAAGTTCATGTTGTTGCATCTCCAGGTTGGAATATGAAGGTCGAGGATGTGGCCGCTGTCGGCTGAATATCTGAGGCGGCCAGTTAGTGGTCTTGTCCGGCACCACATCCGGCTTTACATGCCATGCGCCGACTGCGGCTTCTCATGGCAACGATCACGCTCCGGTCGCTAGATTCGTTTCTGTCGGGCATAACGGCGGAGCCTTGTTCAGTTCGATATCCAGATCGTCACGTGGGATTTCGCTCGACGCGATGTGATGGTGGGCCGGCACCACGATGCCGACCATGCACCCGTAGCACAGGGCTTCGTGAGGCACGGGCGCAAGGTTGCTGGGTGGCGTGAATGCGGAAGCGAGCCGCGCTGCGATTCGCCGGGCGGCGTGAACCTCTTTCACCAATCTCTGGGCAATCGACAGTCTCGACAACATCGGACTTCCTCCGTTCACTGACTTCGCTCCGGTCGCAGCAACGACGAAGCCATTGTGTTTCGGAGTGTAGTCTCGAACATCATTAATGTCGACATAAATATATGTAGTATTTTCACCTGGTGCGTTTCCGGCGCCTCGGTATAAATATTAATGTCGACAACAACAAGATTGAGTGTGACGTGTTTGTCGGTGATCTGGTCACCCAGTCGGCGTCTTCGATCGACGGCAGCGTCGCCTTCGCCGCGTCTCGGGGGCAACCAATGGCTGTCGTCCGGTGGATGAAGTGCAAGTGCGTCAGCCACCCCTTGCCGGTGCCAGTCACCGGCGGCTCGCAGGCTTAACTGAAGTTAAGAGGAGACAAGGTGAAGAAATCAGGAGTTGTGTTGTTACTGGCAGCATCCATCACGTCCACGCCGGTATTCGCTCAGAGTTCCGTTGTGCTGTATGGCATCGTGGATACCGGTGTCGAGTTCATCACTCACGCTACCCCAACGGGTGGCTCGCTTGCGCGAATGCCGGTCATCGGAGGCGGAGACGTACCCTCGCGATGGGGGGTGAAAGGTGCGGAAGATCTGGGCGGTGGCCTGAAGGCGATCTTTACGTTGGAAAGCGGCTTTGCCGCTTCGAATGGAACGATGTTGCAGAGCAATCGCCTGTTCGGTAGACAGGCTTACGTTGGTTTAAGCAACGCATGGGGGCAACTTACGCTCGGTCGCCAGTACAGCATGCAAACGTGGGGAATGATCGATGCAAACATCATGGGCGCCGCGGGAATAGGTGGTGTTGGTTCGCTTGACAGCGCCTTGCTGTCGGATCGCTTCGATAACTCCGTGGCCTATATGGGCAGATTTGCTGGGCTTACAGTGGGAGCGAGCTATTCCTTTGGCCGGGATGCATCGGCCGCGGGGAACTGCGCCGGTCAGACAGGAAACGATTTTCTCGCCTGCCGCGGGCTTTCCGCGATGCTCAAATATGACGCTAACTCGTGGGGCGTTGCCGCGACGTACGAAGAGTTGCGAGGCGGTCCGGGCTCCGCGCCGATCGCGGTCGTTCCAGGCGCGCCAGGTGTCGGATTTACCAAATCCGCAGACACGGACCGTCGCTATCAGCTGAATGCTCATTTGACCACCGGGCCCGTGCGCTTCGGCGTTGGCTGGATACACCGGCTCCTTCACGGCGACACCCGGTCCGCCAGGACAGATATCGAATATTTGGGCGCATCACTGCTATATGGAGCCTGGGTTTTCGATGCTCAGGTTTCACATGTCGGTAATAGCGGAGACGACGCAAACGGCACGCTCGGTGTAGTCCGGGTGAATTACGACTTCAGCAAACGTACCGCAGTATACGGCGTGGTTGGGTATATGAAGAACAATGGCAAGGGAGCCATCTACTCCGTCTCCGCAGGGACTGCCGTTCCTGCCGCGCCATTTCCCGGGTCGAATCAGATTGGTCTTGAAATGGGTATCCGTCATAACTTCTGATGAGCGAAGCACGTTAGTCTGGCCAGATGTGCGTGACCGCGAGGTGGTGGCCCAGAGACTCGTGCGCGTACGAGGGGAGCCTGCATGAAGGTCGTTTCTCATATCGACAAGGTGCGCCGAATGGCTGCGCTTCGCGAGCGCCTCGATCCGTTGGGGGACTTCGAATTGTGGTTCTGGTCCACGTTGACCGCGGGCATGAACGTATTCAATGCAGCGCTTCACATCATCGGTCTGACCCGCGACGACCCTGTCTTTTCAACCATCCCCGGCGTGCACGTTGTCAGGCAACCGGATGGCAGCTACGCCCGAGAACTGCGAGGGCCGGGTGATGTAAGTCATGTCGGTTGGCCGGAAATCGAAGGGGACATACCGCCGCTGATCCGGCAGCTCGAAGACGCCCTGTATTCGATCGAGCACCATCGTGACCCATGCATTCGCGGCGATCGAGTGCCGACGCAAGCGATCGTTGACGAGTGTGAAGAGGCCTTTGCGCGAATCATGGCTGTATTCGAACGCGTGTTAGTGGGCACCCAATATGAAAGCTGAGAATCACCGGCGCAAGGCGGAAAACATCGAGAACTCGCTGAAGCTTCTTCGTGAAGTCGACTGGGAAATGAAAATCGAGGCGGCGATGCTGGCTGGGACGCACTGGGCAAACTACACGCTACATCGTAGCGGACTCTCCTCGGACAGTGAGGACATCGTTCATAACTCGATGTTGGTCGTCAACATGCTCCGCAAGTATTCCCTCGCCGAAGGCGAATTGCTTGGCGCGTTAACTGAAATCGAAGAGCTTCGCCCGTTCTATGTACGCGGCGACTTACCGGACGGTTCGCGCGCCGCGGAGCGTGCACTTGCAATGCTGAATTCGATTCGCGCGCTTGCCTGCCGTTCGCGATCACCGCTCTGTAGAAGGGTGTCATCGCGCGAAGGTTGCCGGGCTCGCGACGATCGACGCATCTCGCAAAGCAATGTGTCCGGAAATTGATAAATTAATGTCGACATAAATAGAGGCAGCTGCTATCTTGTAAAGACAGGCAGACAGGATTTTCCATGGTCGCGCTCCGCAGAGTCGTGGAGCGGGTCCCGCGCAAACCGTCGTGGGCTGCCGGAACAATCATCGAATACCAAGGAGATATCGTTCATGATCAAAGTGGAGAGGCTGACCGCGTGCATTGGTGCCGAAGTGTCTGGCGTGAGCTTGGGAGACGCATCTCGAGATGCGTCTCTGTTCGAAGACATCAAGGGCCTGCTGCTCAAACACAGGGTTCTCTTCTTCCGGGACCAGGATATTTCTCGCGCCGAACATGTCGCCTTTGCACGCCGTTTCGGCAAACTCGAAGACCACCCAGTGGCTGGAAGCGATCCCGAGCACCCGGGCCTTGTGCAGATCTATCGATCGGACGCAAAGAATCCGTACGAGAACAACTATCACTCGGACGGGCTTTGGCGGCCGAACCCGTCCATGGGTGCCGTGCTTCGCTGCGTCGAGTCACCAGAGGTTGGGGGCGATACGATCTGGGTCAACATGGTCGAGGCCTATAGGCAATTGCCTGACGACATCAAAAAACGCATCGCGGGCCTGCGGGCAAAGAGCAGTATTGAACACTCCTTCGGCGCTGCAATGGATCCGGAGGAACGAAGAAAGCTTGCGGTGCAAAATCCGGAGGTGGAACATCCCGTCGTGCGCACGCACCCGGAGACTGGCGAGAAGATTCTCTACGTCGGAAGCTTCACCACGCATTTCGTCAACTACCACACGGTTGAGAATGTCCGTTACGGTCTGGACAAGACGCCCGGCGCAAGTCTTTTGTTGAGCTATCTGCAAAGCCAGGCATCGATCCCCGAGTACCAGGTACGTTTCCGATGGAAGCCGAATAGTGTTGCTGTCTGGGACAACCGATCGACGCAGCACTATGCGGTAATGGATTACTGGCCGGCGCCGCGTAAGATGGAGCGAGCCGGAATCGAAGGTGACATACCTTACTAACCGGCTGCCGCGAGTCAGGTGCGTGCCTGCACCTGACTGGGTGTCGTGCCACCCGGATCCGGGAGCCCCGGCGTGACGGTGCGTCGTCGGCGGGAGACCGGTTCCTCACGATTGCGACCGGATTCTTGTCGACATTACAATGCCGAAGACTATAATGTCTAAGCGTTAAATTCGACAAAAACTCGTTTCCACCTACGCCATGGCCCGTAATAAAACGCAAAACCTTCCCGATCTTTCCGCGCTCCTTACGCCCAGGAATTCACTGATGCTGGCGGTCGAGCGGGCGGTCCTGCGTGGACACGAATGGGCGTACGCGTCGGCGCCGATTGCCGAGCAGATCGCCGTCCGGTTAGCTGGCGTTATCACGCTCGACCTGGTGAAAGCGGGGCAGCGTCTGCTGGAGAAGGATATCAGCGAGGTATTGCACGTCAGCCGTGCTCCAGTGCGTGAGGCGATGCGTATTCTGGAGCGCGATCGCCTCGTCGAGTTTCAGGCCCGGCGTGGAGCAATCGTAACTGCGCCTGACGAAGACGAACTTCGAGACATATTTCGTGTGCGCAGCGTGCTTTACATCACGATGCTGGAGCAGGTGGCGCGCGAGTGCCCTGTCGAACTCGAAGCGTTGTTCGACACGCATATGCCCAGGCTGGTTAAAGCGGCTGAGGAATCGGCGGACGCATACGCTGTGGAAAGTTTCCTTCTGAATTTCGCGACGGTCAGTTTGTGCAACAACCGGCTTCTTGTCGATGTCCTGCACTCTATTTCATTGCGAACGCTGCGCTATGTGCGGCTAGGATTCGTGGCCGCACCGCAAGCGATTCGCGCGTCGTTAAAAGACTGGCGCGCGCTGCAGAAGGCCGCAAGCAAGCGGGACAGCGAACTGCTGCTTTCTCTCGCAGCCTCGCGATTGGACGAGGCGAAGGATGTGGCCATTCGCGCACTCGCTGCAAACGCGACCGACGTCCGCCGCGCGCGTTCTCCAAAGGCGGCTCAATCCAAAGTAGCGGCCGCCTCCGTGGAATGAGTCGTTCTCCCTGCGCCCGGCATGCCTAAGTCACGCGCGCGCAGGATCCCGTCTGGCGAAGCGCCGCCTTGAATTTTTCCATCGTCGACAGCGCAGCAATCGTACCCGCGAGGTTGATCTGGTTGAGCGCTGCGTCTCCTGCGTGGAGATGAGTCGGCGCGCAAAGTCCTGTCGACCGATCCAGTTTCATTCCCGGCAATTTCTGCTCGCGCCTAGGCTGGGTACGCCGTTCAAATTTCGAGCCCCTCGCCTTGCTACGCCCAACAATGGTTCGCACAACGATAGTGTTCAGTGCGGTTGTCGGCTCTTCAGGCCCGACGCGGCGCATCAACTAGAAAATACACTCTTGTCAGACTGTGCATCCTCCTTGGATCACACCCGCACAGTTGATCATTGATGCGGTTACTGATTCAAAGCACACCCAGTTTCGAGTTCATCCCGGTACCTAATTCTATTTCTAATTCAACAGTGAATTAATGATCCAAGGCCACGCGACGATGGAGCGAACCCGTTGATGGTCCAGCTCAAGGTCGCGAAGCGAGTCACACAGATGGTGTTCGAGCGCGTCGATGCTGTCGAAGACACGGTTGTGAAAGGACTTTTCCCGCAGATCGTCCCAGAGATGTTCAACTGGATTGAGCTCAGGCGAGTACGGCGGGAGCGTGAGCAGGCGCAGATTGTGGGCCAGCCTGAGCGAAGCACTCTGATGCCACCCGGCGCCATCGAGGACCATCACGATTCGGTCGTCGGGATGACGCGCGCAGACCTCATCGAGAAACAGCTGCATGCAGGCGCCATTGACGTGCGGCAGGATCAGCGAGTCGAGTGCGCCATCAGTCACGGAGACGGCGGCATAAGCGTACGTGTACTCCTGCGTCACCATCGCCTGACACAGCGGGCGAGTGGGTTTGGGGCACCAGCAACGCCGCGTGTCGGAGATGCGACCGAAGCGCGCTTCGTCCTGAAACATCAGGCGGATCGCCCCTTGGCCCGGCCACGCGCGCTCGATTTCGAGGATGACGTCGGGGAGTTTTTTTTCCAGGCGTCCTGGGCGGCCACATCGGCCTGGGGGTGTCGCTTGTCGGGTGCCAGCTTGCGCCAGCCATGACGGTGTAGCAGGTTGTAGGCGGAAGCCAGGGCAACCTTGCGCCCAAGTCGTTCGTCCAGCGCCTGCTTGATCTCGCCCACCACCAGGATGCCGCCCGCACTGGCCTTCTCGAAGAAGGGCGCAAGAAAGGCCGCCTCTTCTTCTCGCGTCATATTCTCCCGGCGGCGACCACCTGGCGTGGGGCGGTCGACCTCAGGCAGCCCGCCCGCCAGGATGAAGCGCCGGCGCAACTGACAGGCCCAGCCGACCGACACGCCAATCGCTTGCGCGGTCTGCGCGAGCGTCAGCCCGAATTCCAGCGGTAACAGTACTGCTTGTGCCTGCCGCAATTCATCTACCGTCCTGGCCTCGACCACGAGCCGCTTCGCCCTTTCGAGAACTTCACCACCACTCGCTTGACGAACCATCGCACATCCCTCAACACAAGAAAGGTGCGCTTATTATTTCACTATTGAATTAGAAATGGAATAACACGGAGCATCCGTCATTCCCGCTCAGGGTTTGCGCCAACGCGCGAGGTTCTGCTACCGGGTACAGCACTGGGAGTGAGACGAGTTTCGTAATTAATGTCGTCAAAAATAAAACTCGGTGCTATCCTGAGTCCGAGTGATTGCAGTGTGATCGGTGAGTGCCGACTTTCCCGAAGACTACTCTCCTGGTGGAGGAGTCAGGCAAGTCAACTTCACTGTCACGACAACAGTCATCAAGATGCCGAACCTGGTATTCAGGTCCGAAGCACGCACGGTGACACAAAGAATGCATCCGGCGTAGCTGACGGCAAGCAGGAAACATCGAATTTGTGAATCATCGGAGGAGACAGAATTGAACATGTATACGAGCGACGCAATGCCGACTGAGCCAACTGTAGCGGCGAGTGCAACCCGGACCTACGCATGGGTGGTATTTGCATTGATGTTTTGCCTGTTGCTGTCCGACTACATGTCGCGGCAGGCGATCAATGCCTTGTTTCCCATCCTGAAGGTGCAGTGGCAGATGTCCGATACGCAACTCGGCTCGCTGAGCGGCGTGGTGCCGTTGGCGGTCGGCGTACTGACACTTCCGTTCTCCATCGTGGCGGACCGCTGGGGCCGGGTCAAAAGCATCGCCGTGATGGCCGCGTTGTGGAGTCTTGCCACGCTTGGGTGCGCAGTCGCCAGCAACTATCACGAGATGTTCATCGCCCGCATCTTTGTTGGCATCGGTGAGGCCGCCTACGGAAGCGTCGGCATTGCAATGCTGATGAGCGTCTTTCCGAAGCATCTTCGTTCTACCATCGCTGGCGGGTTCACGTCTGCCGCTGCGTTCGGGTCCGTGCTCGGTGTTTCGCTTTCCGGCCTCATTGCGACGCACTTCGGCTGGCGCTGGTCGATGGGCATGATGTCGATCTTTGGCTTTGTGCTCGTGATCATTTATTGCCTCCTGGTCACGGAAAAAAGACTCGCTCGTGCTAATCCCGACAATACGGGCGGAATACCCATGTATGGTCGAATAAAGCTGACGCCTCGCGCGCTTCTCTCCGGCCTGTTTCCGGCGCGCTCCGTGCTGTGTGCGTACATCGGCTGCGCACTTCAGATCTTCATTCAAGGCACGCTCTTCGTGTGGCTGCCTAGCTACCTCAATCGCTACTGGGGCATGCCGGTGAGCAAGGCGTCCCTGGTGGCGGCCGGGCTCGTGCTTGTGAGCGGCATGGGACAACTCCTGTGTGGCGTGTTAACTGACAGGATCAGCGGCGATTCCCCGGTTAGAAGATGGAACATGGCCATTTGCTATTGCCTGCTGCTCGGCGCCTTGCTGGAGATCGCGTTTCGCTTGCCGCAGGGCAATCTGCAACTCGCGCTCCTCGTACCCGCTGTGTTTTTTCTTGCCAGTTCGTTCGGCACCTGTAGCGCCATCGTCGCGGGTGCAACATCACCCGCTATCCACAGTTCGGCATTTGCCACGATGACGCTCTTCAACAACATATTGGGTCTCGCAGCAGGTCCATTTCTCACGGGTGTGTTTGCGGACTCAGTCGGTCTTCAGGTCGCGTTGCGCTGGCTTCCCTTCGCGGCAATTCTGCCGTTCGCGGCGTACTTGTTGGGCCGGTGGCTTTACCTGGCTGAAACTCGACGGGGTCGAGCGTACTGGTGAAAACCGGCAGTGCGCCTTGGCTGAGACCTCTTCAGCGCCACAAGCGGGGTGGCGCGCCTTCTATCGCTAACGAAATTGCCTCCGCGTGCGGGCGGCGCAATCTGGCGCCGCATTGATTCAAGTTTTTCTCAACCTCCGCTCCAACAAGGTGAAATCGGATCGGATTAGCGTAGGTGAACAAATATGAAACGCGAAGTGGTGGTTGCAAGTGGTGTTCGGACTGCGGTCGGTAGTTTTGGCGGTAGCCTCAAGGACATCGCGCCGACTGAACTGGGTGCCAAAGTCGTACGCGAGGCGCTCTCGCGTGCGGTTGTCGACGGTGCGGAAGTGGGGCATGTCGTTTTCGGCAACGTCATTCACACAGAGCCAAAGGATATGTATCTGGCGCGCGTGGCCGCCATCGAAGGAGGCGTGTCTCAACACGCGCCCGCACTGACGGTGAACCGCCTGTGCGGGTCTGGATTACAGGCCGTTATTTCAGCATCGCACAGCATCCTGCTGGGCGACACCGACATCGCGGTCGCGGGTGGGGCGGAAAATATGAGTCGCGCGCCTCACGTTGCGCCTCATGCGAGGTTCGGCACACGCATGGGCGACGCGAAGCTTGTCGATATGCTGCTCGGCTCTTTAATGGATCCATTTCACCGGTACCACATGGGCGTAACGGCGGAAAACGTTGCACGGCAGTTCGGCATCTCGCGAGAGGAGCAGGACGCGTTGGCGCTCGAGTCGCATCGTCGCGCTGCGCACGCTATCGCGCAGGGCTATTTCAAGGAGCAGATTCTGCCCGTCACCTTGAATGGAAAAGGCGCCGCAACGGTTTTCGACACCGACGAGCACGTACGTCTGAATGCCACGCCTGAAGACTTCACTCGACTCAAGCCCGTATTCGAACGCGACGCCGGCACGGTAACAGCAGGGAACGCTTCGGGCATCAACGATGCAGCGGCGGCGTTGGTGCTCATGGAGCGTGCGACTGCCGAGCAACGCGGGGCGCGGCCATTGGCACGGTTGGTTGCGTATGCGCACGCCGGCGTAGACCCGAAAATGATGGGCATCGGACCCGCGCCGGCGACTCGCGCGGCTCTGGCGCGCGCGGGGCTCACCGCCAACGACCTCGACGTAATCGAGTCGAACGAAGCCTTTGCAGCACAAGCCTGCGCGGTGTCCAGAGAGTTGAAGTTCGACCCTGAAAAAGTGAACCCGAATGGTTCTGGAATTTCGCTGGGTCATCCGATCGGTGCGACGGGTGCGCTCATCACGGTCAAGGCAATTCACGAACTGCAACGCTTGGGTGGGCGCTACGCGCTGGTTACGATGTGCATCGGTGGCGGGCAGGGTATTGCCGCCATCTTCGAGCGCATTTAAGTGTAGACAGGTTACGTTGCCTGATCACGCGCGGACGGGTGAAGGCATCGCCCCACGTTGACGTGAGTGTTGCCTTCAGATGTTACGCACGCCGTCTTGCTGACCGGCGTCCACGTGCGAAATGCCGCTTAATGTCTTCAAACACGTTTTTCCGGCGGCGGCGTCATCCGACGGCCAGACCGCATGGTTGAGCGGTCGATTGCGGCTGGAAGCGCGGAGCAAGACCGAAATGCTTGTCGAATGCTTCGACGAGATAGGCGCCGATGGGCAATGAGGAAGTCGCCGCCGGGGAGGGCGCGTTGCACACGTGCAGGCTGCGCTGCGACGGGCGGATCAGGAAATCGTGCACCATGCTGCCGTCGGCCATCACAGCCTGCGCGCGCACGCCCGACGGATAGGGTTCGAGGTCAGACAGCACAAGCTCCGGACAATACTTGCGGCACAGTTCGAGGTACCCGGTCTTCCACAGCGAGTTCCGCATTTCGCTGAGCCCGGATGCGCCGTGTTTTCCGAGCATCTTCCAGAATCCAGGGAAAGCTGCCATGCCGGCGAGATCCTTCAGATTGGCGTCGCGCCAGCGGTATCCCTCTCGCGCGAGCGCCAGGACGGCGTTTGGACCCACGGTCACATATCCTCCGATCATGCGCGTCAAGTGCACGCCAAGAAAGGGCAGGGCAGGATCGGGCACTGGATAGACCAGATGCTTGACTATGTCATTTTTGGACGTTGGCAAACGGTAGTATTCGCCGCGAAACGGCACGATACGGAAGTCGAGATCGACTTTGCACATCTTCGCGAGGCGGTCCGCCATCAAGCCAGCGCAAACGATGGCATGCCTTGTCCGGAAGCGGCCATTCGACGTTTCCGCGGTAATGCCGTTTTCGTCTTCGTGGAGTGCCTCCACGCGCTGATTCAGGGCGATCTGCACGCCTCCGTCCCGGGCGAGCCGCGCCATTGTCTCCGTCATGCCCCGATAGTCTGCAATGCCGCTGGTTGCCACCCGGATTGCCGCCCGTCCCGCAATGCGTGGCTCCAGTTCTCGCAGCGCCGCTTCGTCGAGCATCTGCGGTTCGAGCTGGTTCTGCTGACAACGCGTGTACAGCGCATTGAGCCTTTCGACTTCGACGTCGTTGGTCGCGACGATCAGCTTGCCACATTGCTCGACCTGCACGTTGTGACGACGGGCGAACGCGTAGGTCGCTGCTGCGCCGCGTCTGCAAAAATCGGCCTTGAGGCTTCCCGGTGCGTAATACACGCCCGCGTGAATCACGCCGCTGTTGTGACTGGACTGATGAGCGGCGAGCGTAGCCTCCTTCTCGAGTAGCAGTACGCTTATTCCCGGATGCCGCTCGATGAGTTGCATGGCCGTCGAGACGCCGACGATGCCGCCGCCCACGATCAGCACGTCGGCGTCGTAGCCTCGGTGATGCTGAATGGTGGTCATTTCGAGAACACTCCACGTTGGCGCATCAGTTCGCGATGTAGCGCCGGATGCTTCTGAAACGGCGCCCGGCCGTGCAGCCAGAAATAGTTGTTGAGGACCACGAGATCGCCGGTGGGGAGCGGTACTTCGCGTGTCGCGGACGACGCTTCCATCGATGCCGACAGGTCATGCAGATAGGCGGCTTCAGCGGGTGAGCGGGGTTGCACGAACTGGTCGATGAACGACATCGCCAGACCATATTCGCTCTGGAAGAACACCGGGCGTTCGACTTGCTCGTTGACGTTCTTCGAGCCAGGCGCCTTGTAGAGGAACGGCCGTGTGCTGAGCGGGTCGTCGAGGAAGGTGCCGCGCTCGCTCCAGTCGTCGATATGCAAGAAGCGCGACTCACCGCCGACAGCGTTCTCCTCCGCGAACTTCATCATGAGCAGCCACTCGGTCGGCTCGTCGACGAAGGTTCCGTCAGTGTGCAATGTGAAAAGACGGTATGCCTGGCGCAGATAGGAGTCGCTGTTGTCCGTGTCTTTGACAAGGAAGCGGGCGTAGTACGTACCAGACATGGCATCGTGATTGGCCGGTCCGAGAAGATAGCCGATCGCCGTTCCGAAGCGGACGAAATCCCCATGATCCGCAGTCGTGTCCTGGACGCCGATGGTAAATCCCCCGGTGCGGCGGTCCTGCACGAGTTGTCGAAGCGCCTCAGCAAAGCCGTCGCCAACCGCCTGCACGAGCGCGCTCGCGACCTTGAAGCGCATGAATGGTACGTACTCGAGGTTCTGGAGATCGATGTCTTTGACCGATGAGAAGAACTTTCTCAGAGCATCACGCTGCACCGTGATATGACGCAGACGTTCGTGATGTGGATGATGGTCGATCGAAAACGTCGATTGCGTAACGACCGCTGCGGCCATTGGCATTGTTGTGACGGTGCTCATGAAGGTGTCCATCAGGAAGAAAGTGTTGCTATTGGACTCCTTGTCTCTGATTGGTTAAACCCGTATAAAATGAATTTTTATTCGAGAAATCAGATTAAAAATGATCGACAGCCGACAGATCAAGCTGTTCGTCGCTTTGGCAGAAGACTTGCATTTCGCGCGTTCGGCCGACCGACTCGGAATCGCACAGTCGGTGCTCAGCCAGCAAATCAAAAGGCTCGAATCCGACCTCGGCGTGAGATTGCTCAACCGCAACAAGCGCGCGGCGATTACGCTGACTAACGCAGGCGGCATCTTTCTGGTCGAAGCAACGGCTGCGCTGAGACAACTGGAGCGCGCCGATCGCATCGGCCGCCTGGCCGCCAGAGGTCAGGCAGGTCAAGTTGCGCTTGGATATATCGGTTCGGCCGTTACAACCGGGTTGTTGCCGGACACACTCAGAGCATTCCGAGCGGCAAGCCCGGATGTTCGCATGCACATCGTCGCGATGGAAACGCCGAACCAGTTGGAACGCTTGTCGGACGGGGCTCTTGATATCGGTTTTATTCGCCCACGCGCGCACTATCCCGACGGGGTCACTGCGAAGGTTGTGCAAAGCGAGCGCCTGTTGATCGCTCTGCCAGCGGACAGTCCGCTTTCACGCGCGAAGTCTGTAAAGGCCTCGCAGTTGCGCGAGCTGCCATTCATTGCGCCGCAGTTCAACGAGGCGGCAGGTTTCGCCGAAGACCTTGCCAGGCTCGGTCGAGTCGGTGGGTTCGATGCACAGCCGGAGTACAGGGTCAACGATTTCATTACTGCGGTGAGCATGGCTTCCGCGGGCTACGGCGTGGCACTCGTGCCGCAGTCCATTTGCGGATTCGCTCAACCCGGCGTCGTGTTCAAACCATTGAGCGACTTTGACGAGCATGTCGAACTTGCAGTCGCATATCGTATTCGCGAGCATTCGCCTTGCGTGCGAGGGTTTGTCGATGCAGCGCTGTCATACGGCGTTGCGACGCAACCGAGGGCACGCCGCACAACGCGTTAGCGATTCGTGTCGCGACCATTGCGAACGAATCGGGCGACTGGAGCGGGCACTTACCGCGCGAAGCCGGGACAGACGAGTGCATGACGGTGATCGTCAAGTCGGCCGGGCAGACTTCAGTCGCCCTGACTCGACGTAGCAAGTGGTTGAGACCCATGACCATTGCACGGGCGATGCGATGGCATCACGCTGGGGTCCGGCGCTGTATGAGAAGCCCGCCGAGGATAGCCGGACGGCCGCTGTGCTCCAGAACCCGCCGTTGACTTGGTGTGCGCTCGAAAGGCGGCTCAGGGTCCGGGAACGCATTCGCTGGTGCCGCCGGTGGCGACTTACGATCAGATGTATCGGTAAGGTTCGCCTACACAGTGAAAGGCAGCGCATCAATAGTGCCCAACAACCACAAGTGCCTCATCCCATTGCCGCAATCGCTTCGAACAATGCGAGATTCAGCAGCTTCACTTCGTCGTTAGTCGGTAGGGGTTGCGACGAAAATTTAGCGATCACGGTCTCGCGTCGCGGATCGACATAGAGCCACTGGCCATGAATACCAATCGCAAAGCACGCGCCGCTGGCATTGCCCACCTGATACCACTTGTTGCGGTATTTGCCGTTCGGCAGCCAGCTCGAGAAATTGCCTTGTCGCCATGCTTCTGCGCTGCCGCCAGTGAGCGTATCGGTCATCCAGTCCGCCGGTATTAGCCGGCGCCCGTTGATCTCGCCGCCCAGACGCACCAGCTCGCCGATCCTCGCCAGATCGCGCACGGTCATACATAAGCCGCCGCCGGAGCGTGCAGTGCCGGCGATGTCCACCGTGACGCAACCGTCGTGCCGCAATCCTAGCGGTTGCCACAGACGGGTCGCTGCGAAGTCTGCATAGCGCTGGCCGGAGGCTCGCTCGATCACGAGACCGAGCACGTCCGAGTTGGGCGAACAATAATGGAACGGGCCGCCATGCTGGCCTGCACCTTTGGGCAGGGAGGCGAGCAGATCGATCACGGTCTCTACCGGTTCGCCTTCGCGGCGCGGGTCCAGCAGCCCTGCCCGCCTGTAGCGCGCATAGATACCATTCGGATCGAGATAGTCCTCGTTGAACGCGAGGCTGGTCCGCATATCCAGCACGTGTCTGACGCGCGCATCGCCGAAGGCCGAGCGTGCGAGTTCGGGAACGTATTGCGCCACGGGCGCTTCAGGGTCCAGACAACCGTCTCCGACCAGCATGCCCGCAAGCAGGCCAGCGACGGACTTGCTCGCCGAGAACAGGATATGGCGGCTTTGCAGCGTGAAGTGCGGCGCATGAAAATCGGCGACGAAACGTCCGGTTCGCATCACGGTGATCGCATCAGTGGAGGTCTGCCGCAGGATCTGCGCAACCGATCGGCGTTCGCCATGGACTACGAACTGAAGTTCCATCAGCGCGTCGGGACTGACCACGGGTTCTTCAGGAAGGCCCGACGTGGCAGGAATTCGTGCCGTCGGGATGATTTCGTGGACATGGCGAAAGGCCCAGACATTCCATGGTGCTTCACGCCAGTTGTCGTGCCGGACATTGTCGCGGCGAAAGCCGTAGTCGCTTTCAAAACGTGACGGATTCATCTTGACTGCAGACTCCTGTGGCGTGCTGGTGTGATTTGCACGGACGTTAATGAACATGTTGAAGGAACTCGCGAAAGCGCTCGCCAGGTGGCGTGGACAACATCTCAACGGGCTTGCCGTCGTGCACAACACGGCCGGCCTCCATGAAGAGCAGGCGCGAGCCCACGCGCTGTGCGAAGCCCATTTCGTGCGTCACGACGACCATCGTCATGCCCTCGCAGGCGAGCGTCTGCATGACTTTGAGCACTTCTTGCCGCAACTCGGGATCGAGCGCCGAAGTGGGTTCATCGAAGAGCATCAGCTTGGGCTGCACGGCAAGCGCTCGCGCGATGGCCACACGTTGCTGCTGGCCGCCGGAAAGCTGCGACGGATAGTGATGCATCCGCTGCGAGAGGCCGACCTTCTCCAGCAGCGCGCTCGCGATGTCGCGTGCCTCGGCTTTTGTCTGGTGGCGCGCGCGGATCGGCCCGAACATGACGTTCTGCATCGCCGTCAGGTTTGGAAACAGATTGAACTGCTGGAACACCATGCCTGCTTCGAGCCTGATACGCCGGACGTCGCGAGCCGAACCCAGCACGCTGATATCGTCGACGCGCAGATCGCCGGAGCTGATCGTCTCGAGCCCGTTGATACACCGAAGCAGCGTCGATTTGCCGGAGCCGGACGGGCCGACTATGACGGCGACTTCACCGCGTTCGATCCTGAGGTCAAGCGGATGCAGAACGACGTACTGGCCGAAACGCTTCGAGGCTTGCTTGAATTCGATCATGCTCATGGCAGGCGTACTCTCCGTTCGAGCACTCGCAGGCCGAGTGCAAGCAGGCTGATGACGAGCAGATAGATGACCGCCACGGCAGTCCAGATCTCAACTGCCCGAAAATTCTCGGCCATGATTTCCTGTCCTCTGCGCGTCAGTTCGCCCACGCCGATGACGAGAAAGATCGAGGTGTCCTTGACCAGATTGACGAACTGGTTGCCCATTGCCGGCAGCGCGCGTCTGAATGCGATGGGTGCAATGACGTGAGCCAGCGTGGTATGAAATGGCAGCCCCATCGCCATGCCAGCCTCACGCAATCCGCCCGGCACGGCCTGGAGCGCGCCACGGATAATCTCCGCGTTGTAGGCGCCGGAATTGACGATCAACGTGATGATGGCGGCGCTGGTAGCGCTGATGCGGATGTCCATCATGATCGGCAGCGCGAAGTACACGAACATGACCTGGACCACGATTGGCGTGCCGCGAATCAAGGCGACGTACATCTGTGCCGGAAACGCTGCGGCCTGACCGCCGTAGGTCAGCGTCACGCCCGCGATGACACCGAGCGCGACGCCGCCCGCCAGTCCCGTCAGCGCGATCAGTAGGGTCAGCCGAAGTCCTTGCAGCAGGTCCGGCAATGCAGCAATGAGGGCCGCCCAATCGAAGTTCATGACGACGCCTCGCCGAACCATTTACGGTTGAGCGCGGCGAGCCGTCCATCCGCCTTCATCGCAGCGAGCTGAACGTTAGCCGCTGCAACGAGCGGGCTGCCTTTCTGAAAGCCCATGCCGACGTCGAGACCCTCCAGAGCGGGCAGGATGACCCGGACCTTGTTTTTCCCGGCGGTGTAGGCGTAGTAGAGCAGTTGCGGCTTGTCATAGACGACGACATCGGTGCGGCCTGCTTCCAGCGCGAGCAGCGCGTTATTGATGCTAGGCAGTTGCTCCAGCGTGGCGTCCTTGATGTGATCCTTGATGTAGTTGACCGCGACCGTGCCCGTCTCGGTGCCGATGCGCTTACCAGCGAGATCGGCTGGGGTGCGGATGCTGGTGTTGTCAATGCGGGTCAACGCGATCAGACCGCTTTTGTAGTACGGCGTCGAAAAATCGATCACCTGTTGCCGCTCCGGCTTGATGAACAGCTGCGAGACGATCACGTCGAGATTGTGCGTCTGCAGCGCCGGGATCAGCGCGCCGAATTCCATCGGTTGCAGGCGCCATTTCCGGTTCAATCCCTTCGCGACTTCGCTCCAGACCTCGACGTCGAAACCGGAATAGGTATCGCCCTGTTTGAACGCGAACGGCGGGGCGCCCACGTTGGAGCCGACCACCAGTTCGGCGTCGGCTGCCCGGACGGAACGGGACAGCAAGATGGCGGGCCCGGCTGCGAGGCCCAGTTGCAGCAATTGACGTCGATTCATGGTTTTCTCCACGTTGAGTGATCGTGCTGGGCTATCTGGCGTCGTGTTGTGGCGTTGCGTCTGGCTGATGTCGATCGGCTTCGTGCGTTAGCGAAACAGTGAGTTCGATTTCGAGCAGCCCACCGCCAGGCAGGCTGGCAACGCCGATTGCCGATCTCGCGTGCCGGCCCATTTCGCCAAAGATTTCGTGCAGCAGCGACGAGGCTTCGTCCAGCACCTGGCTGTGGTTCACGAAGTCGGGCACGGCGTTGACGAAGCCGCGCAGAAAGAGAATGCGCTCGACCGTCGTCGCGGGTGGCAGCGCTGCCGCGAGCGCGCTCAACGCACGCAGCACGCAAGTGTGTGCGGCGTGCCGGATTACCTCGGGCGGCGTCGTGTGATCGACGGGGCCAGCGATCACCTGTTCGCCGACGCGGCTGACCTGGCCGCTGACGTAAGCGATGTCGTGATGGATCACCACACCCGTGTAGGCGCCTCGTGGCGATGGCGCGGGTGGCAGTGTCATGCCCAGTTGCCCAAGCCGGTCCGTGATATCGATCGTCATGATGGAGTCCCAATGCGTGTTTCAAAGCAGACGGGTCCGCCGAGCCAGCAGCCGTCCACGTGACCGGACTCGACGCTGAAACGCACCGAGATTTGCGACGGGCGTCTCATCGCGCGTCCCTGGCGGATCGTGATGGTCCGCGTGGACGCTTCCACCATGCCATTGGCGAGCAGGCCGAACGACAGCGCGGAGGCTGCGATCCCGGTGGCTGCGTCTTCCGGATAGCCTGAAGCGCGCGGGAACTGCCGGGCATCGAAGATCTGCCGACCGGCATCGAAAGTCGCGTAAGGGTAAAGGCCGGTGGAGCCGATGCGCTCGCACACGGCTTCGATTCTGTCGAAGCGCGGCTGAAGGGCGTCGAGAACGGCGGGGCTGCTGAGCGGAATCAGCGTCTTGACCCGGCTGGTGCAGGCGTTCTGGATCGGCAAGGGCGCGAGTTGCGCGTCACCGATGCCGAGCGCGTCGAGGATCTCGCCTTGGCTATCCTGCGGCAGCGGCTCGACGCGGCCCATGGGCTGAGAGATTTCGACGGCAGCGCCCTGATCCGTGCATCCGGTGATGCGGACAGCGACCTGGCCGCTGCGCGTCTGAAGGGTCAGCCGGTCGCGCTGCAGGCGTCCGGCTTGATGGAGCAGCCAGACTGCGCCGACGGTGGCGTGGCCGCACATCGACATCTCGTGGTTTGGGACCCAGAAGCGGAATTCGTAATCGCATTTGGAGCCGGGCGCGGCGGGCAGGACGAAGCCGCTTTCGTGGCCGTAGTGCCGCGCGACGGCCTGCATTTCCGCGTCAGACATACCGGCGGCGTCGATCACGATGGGCGCCGGGTTGCCGCCGCCGGGACCGGCGGCAAACACGCTGACGAGTTCGACTTGAGGGCGCAAAGACATGGCGGCGTGAGCCCCGCTGACCGGGGGATGTGTTCCTGTCCGGTCAGATTACGGGGAGCGGCGCCGCGCCGCGCGTTCCAACGGGCCCTACGTTTTGACCGAACGGGCCATCTTTGCTCGCAGACCGGAAGGCGAGTGGCCGCCGACGCGGCGCATCGCACGCGCGAGGGCGGCGCCGCTTTCGAAGCCGACGCGGAACGCCACCTCGCCGATCGGCAGGTCCGTTTCAGCGAGCAGGCGGCAGGCATTGTCGTAACGCGTGCGCTGCTGGAACTCGCCGATCGAGACTCCGGTGCGTTCGCGGAACAGACGCGTGATGTGACGCCGGGATACGCCAAAACGCTCTTCCAGCATGTCGAGGGGAATCTCCTGGTCGGCGTGGTGGGCTACGAAGGCTTCGATGTCGGCGACCAGCGCCATGCCGTGTTCGCGCGGCGATGTCCCCAGTTCCGTCTTCCCGGTGATGACCTCGCCGATACACTGCATCAGCAGGGCCGATGACAAGGCCTGGCGGGTTGCCGCGCTGCCATAGCTACTCATGTCGTTGCGCTGCGAAAGCTCCTGCAGCGCGCGGATCGCGGCCGTCCTTCGCACGAGAATCGGCGTGCGGGTGCGCCGGTGGAATTCGCTGAGCGAGCCGACGCCGGTATCGAGCTTGTGCAGCGCGTCGCCCGTCACATAGACGGCCACGTGAGTGTGAGTTGCGCATCCGGCGCGGGTCTGATGGGCGCGCCCTGACGGTACGACCGCGAAGCGATCCTGAGACAGCCAGGTGCCCGCACGCCGGTCTTCGTGGCGAAGCTCGACGGCGCCCTGGCCAGGCAGGATGAACATCAGGCAGTCGTGCCAGTGCCACGGCATCGCGTAGGTGCCGCTGCCGGTAAGCGTTGCGTGCCCTTCATCGGCAGCGACGAGCAGAGCCCTGTTGGCCGGCTGACAGAGCTGTGTGAACGTTCGTAGCATGGCGATACTCCATGCAATCCATGCGATTCAGAAGAGGGTCATGCTGTGACCGGATTGCGATTGAAGCGCCTTGCGTAGCGTGGAGTCGCGAGGGACGGGCACAGCATCAATGGGATGGGGGAAGGATACCAGTGCAAAATGCGGCTGTGTTTTGCGTGCTGTTGCGATCCCGGGGGAGATGTCTGGTGTGATGGACGGTGTCGCGGATAGAGGATGGTCGGTTGGGCCGGGCGGCACGCAGCATTCGCTTCGCGGGTTTCGGCGGTTCAGCGGCCGTAATTTGCGTTGCAGCATGATAATGGTCGAAAACGGTGGTGTTTGGATTCGAACGGATTGGTTGGCAAGGTTCGGCCACTTTCAGCCACTTTCAGCCATTCGCTTGAGCGCTTCTGTGGACACTCAAACGTCAGGTCAGCTCAGTCGTGTGGCGGCAATCACGATCCTCGGGGGGGGGGCAAAACCTGAGTCGAAATTGGTCAAGGACAGTTGGGATTGTGGCGCATCCACTCTGGTAATAGCGCAACACAAGGGTGCATCGGCTGTACGCTAAAAATCAGCGTCCGATAGCATTATCCGTTCGCCATTGGCCGGCAACGTTTTCTGCTCTACTGCCTGCAAAAGTCGCCGCTTGCCTAGTTCGAAGGCGAGCATCAATTGTTTCGGAGTCTCATTCGCAGCACCGAGTTTTTCGCACACCGCTTCGGCTGGTAGCGCAAAGGCGCAATATCCCCAGCCAAAACCATACGCCGAGAACCACATGGTCGAGTCGGCAAAAAGGATCGGCTTAGTGAGGTTGATGCCGGGCTGATCCATGGCTGTCACCTGTCCGATAGAAGCGTTATCGGATTTTCGCACAATGACGCGTGGATAAGGGGACGAGCCATGTGGCTAGCTGAACCTTTGACGTGGTGATTTAGTGGGCGAGGTCCGGTTGCAGACATTCGCGCAATCTCTCAAAAACCAGATTTCGAACGCGCGAGATCTTGTACTGAAATGCCGCTCATTTTTAATCTGCGCAACTGCTATAAGGACCAGTCAGACATGCACGATCGTCCCCGTTTTCGTCATACTGAAGGCGTGTGAAGCGCTCTGTAATGGTTGATTAACGTGGTGGCTACCATCACAATCATGACGTCAGCCGAAGACAAGCGCTGTGGCGCAATGGTCCTGGGCTGATGACAAAACGCCTTGCGACCCGCAGAAATCTGCCCCCAGTGTTTAAAGCGACCAATGGTTACCATTCGGGTCCAATCCAGGTTCGGCCTTTTTCTGCGTACCGTGCTAGTTGCATCGGCATATTTCGCAGGCGCAAAGATTGGGCTTGCCTATGCGGTTGTGGGCGGCGCAATTTCTCTGGTATGGCCTTCCAGCGGCATCGCTCTTGTTGCGCTGCTCGCTCTGGGCTTCGCAGTTGCCCCGGGAATAGCCATTGGCTCCTTTCTTGCCAACCTTTCGGTGGGCGTGCCTGTCGCTGTGGCCGCGATGATTGGCGTAGGCGCGATGGTCGCAGCCTTGACGGCGGCCATATTGTTAGACCGCGCGGCCCGATTCCGAATCGCGCTTGAAAGTACCAATGACGTGGTGGCATTCATTGGCCTCGCTGCAGTGATGAGCACGGCGGTCAGTGCGCTGATTGGCGCGACCGCCGTGCTTGCAGGAGGCCTGATGCCCGTCGCCGAGTACGGCACAGCGTTTCTGAAATGGTGGCTCGGTGACATGATGGGGGTGCTCGTCGTGGCACCGCCCCTGTTCAGCATCCTCACGTATTCGAACCCTGTGCGCTCCATGCGGCAGACCGTAGAAATGTGCGGACTGATGCTTACGACCTTCTGGGTGAGTTACCTTATCTTCGGCGCGCCGCAGCTTGCCGGGCACGGCTATTATCCTGCCGCCCTGGCAATCTTTCCGTTTATCATCTGGGCGGCTTTGCGCTTCGATCGCCATGTCACAAGCATCGCCACATTGACGGTTTCAGTCGTGGCGATCTGGGGTACCACGCATGGCACGGGTCCATTCGCCGCCGAGTCTCCTGTGGATAGTCTCGTGAGGTGGTGCGCCTTCACGAACGTCGTGGCGGCAACGGGACTGCTGCTTGTGGCCGCACGAGCGCGTGAGCACCGTACCTATAGTCAGCTGCAGGAAGCCCACATCGAATTGGAACGGCGCGTCCAGGCACGAACCGAAGATCTGGAAATAACAAACCAGGAGTTAAAGGCGGAGATGGGTCGACGCCGTCTGTTGGAAGGCGAGTTGATCCATATTGGCGATCAGGAGCAAAGACGGATCGGCCGGGAACTGCATGACGGACTTGGACAACAGTTGACCAGCCTGGGTCTGTACTGTGCCGCCCTCCATCAGAAACTGCAAACCGAGGGTCACCCGGCCGCCGCCGACGCCACGACTATCGTAGGATTGGTTAAGCAGGCGTCCTTGATGACCCGCCGAATTGCCCATGGCCTTGACCCGGTCGCCATGGAATATGGTGGCCTCGCGGTCGCACTGCAAGCGCTGGCCGAAACAGCTCGCACGCTCAATGGGATCGATTGCACGCTGCGGATTGCGCCTGACGTGGACATGCCGGACCCGCTGATCCAGATCAACCTCTACCGTGCGGCACAGGAAGCCGTCAACAACGCGCTGAAATATAGCCACTGCCGCCGCATCTGGATCGCACTTGAGCAGGCAGACGGCATGCGGACGCTCTCCGTCAGTGACGACGGAACGGGCGTCGGCCAGGAGGAAATGGAACGTGCCTCGGGATTAGGACTTCACAACCTTCGTCACCGCGCAAGCCTTCTGGGCGGCTCTTGCAGCGTGAGCCGCAATGCTTTCGGAGGCACCACGGTCGCCATCAGTTATCCGCTACCGGAGGGCCCGGGCTGTGCAAGAGAAAACCGTTAGCCCAGGCCGTGCGACTCAAATCCTGATTGTGGATGATCATCCCATCATCCGCGAAGGGATGGCGCATCTGCTGAATTTGCAGGGGGATCTGCATGTGTGCTGTACGGCCGGCAGCGTCGAAGAAGCGCTGGCGGCGATGTCCTGCCATCCCGACATGGCCATTGTGGACATCAGCCTGCAATCGGATTTCGGCCTGGATCTGGTCAGGACGCTTCGCCATCGCTACCCGGATCTGGCTATCCTCGTCCTCAGTATGCACGACGAAGGCCTCTTTGCCGAACGCGCACTACGGTCGGGAGCAAACGGATACCTGATGAAACTCGAGGCCACAGAGCACGTGGTGAGCGCCATTCGCGAAGTGCTGGCAGGCAGTATCTATCTGAGCACCGCCATGCATGAAAAGCTCGCGCGAGCGCTTACCGTACAGCACAAGAAGCCGGAGGGTTCAATTGGGAACCTTTCAGAGCGCGAGTTCGCGGTCCTGCACCTGATTGGACTCGGCTTCAGCACGCGCGAAATCGCCGAGAAACTAAATCGCAGCGTAAAGACCATCGAGGCGCACAAGGCCAACATCAAGGAAAAGCTCAATATCCGCAGCGGCAAGGAGTTGATGCGCTTTGCGATTCAGTGGACCGAGAGCCAATAGAGGCAACGCCTGCTGGGGCAATGCCTGCTCACTGAATAGGGCAATCCCCTAGGATCCTTTAAGAACGGCACCCTATTCATTCGTATGCAGTCAGCGCATACAGTGCAAGTTGTACCTGCCGGCGTGCCGCAACCCTTGGGCAGGGTGGCAGGCGTAGCCCAGAGCTCCTTGAGGGTCGCCGCCATGGATACTAGATTTCAGCGGATCGCAACTGTTTCGATCCCCGCACTCCTTGCTGAAACGGCCCGCCACCTGGGGCAGATGCTACGTTGTGTCGCGGTTATATGCGTCGTCGCGAGTCATGCTCCGGCAGCACAGGCGGCGGGTGCGGTCACGGGCGCCGGCTCGACCTTCTTCGATCCCCTGGCGCAGAAGTGGGCGGCCTCCTACTTCCACAAGACCGGCCGGCAAGTGAGCTTTCTTCCGAATGGGTCCGGGAACGGAATTGATCAGCTGAAAGCGGCCAAGGTGAGTTTTAGTGCCTCGGACATGCCGCTGAAACCAGACGAATTGCGCGCAGCCGGGCTCTTCCAGTTTCCGGTAGCGGCGGGCGGTCTCGTGCCGGTGGTCCACCTCGATGGCATCGCCCCGGGACAGTTGCACCTGACGGGTGCGCTGCTGGCGGACATCTACCTCGGCAAGATCACGGAATGGAACGACCCGGCCATCAAGGCGGTTAATCCCGGGCTCGCGCTCCCTGATCTGAAAATCGTCGTGGTGCATCGCAGTGATCGGTCCGGGTCGACCTTCAACTGGACGAACTACCTGTGCGCAGTGAGTGCGCAATGGCGCGAGCAGGTGGGCAGCGGCCTGACGGTCAAGTGGCCCGTGGGGCTCAACGCCACGAGCAGCCAGATCGTCGCCACCTACGTCAAGCGGATCGAAGGCGCGATCGGCTATGTTGAACTGGCCTACACGGGTCCCGCGCCCCTTACCTATGCGACCGTTCAGAATAAAAGCGGTGCGTACGTCGAGCCATCGGCCTCGAGTTTCAGGGCTGCGGTGGAAACAGTGGCATGGGGCCGGAAGGACGATTTCTATCAGCTTGCCACCAATCCTCCGGGCGAACGGGCCTGGCCAATTCCGGGCGTCGTGTTTATCTTGTTGAAAGCCGGGGACAAGGCCGGCTCAAGCGCCGCGCTAGCGCTCTTCCGGTGGGCTCTGCACGAGGGCCGTGAAGACGCAGTCGCTGAAAATTACGGCATCCCGCCGCCGGACCTGGTCGGGGAGATAGAAGAGTACTGGGCGCAGAACCTGCCCGCCGGGCAAGACAGCGAACTCACCGCCGTCGGCTCGGCGAAGAGCCCAAGCATGGTCCGCGTAAGCAAATCGCCGGCACCGGGCTTATGAGCGCTCCTCGCGACTAATGCGCAAATAAGGCATCGGCTTCCTGAACCTGAAGTGGCCTCAGCACCGCGTGCTTCGCCCTCGGTGCGTCTGCGGGAATCGCGCGACGGGCGCAACAGATGGGGACTCGTCGCGAACACACTGGAGGAGTGATCATGCGCGCACTCGACATCATGACTACGTCCGTCATCACTGCCACACCGGACATGACCATCCATGAGGCGGCACGACTATTCGTCGACAACCGCATCAGCGGAATGCCGGTCGTCGATGGAAATGGAAAGGTGATCGGCATCGTCAGCCAGGGCGATCTGCTACATCGCGTGGAGAACGGCACCGGCCATGGGAAGCGTCGATGGTGGCTTGAATTTCTGCTGTCGTCGCCCCGCGAGCAGGCCGCGCGGTATGTGAAGGAGCACGGGCATGTCGTCGGTGACGTGATGTGCGATCAGGTGATTTCCATTTCAGAGGACATGCCGCTGGATCAGATCGCAGACCTCATGGAGCGCCGGCATCTCAAGCGTGTGCCAGTACTGAAGGATGGCGCGCTGGTGGGAATCGTAAGTCGTTCCAACCTGATCCGCGCACTCGCGAGCGCTGCTCCCGCTGTGCATTCCGTTTCGCCTGACGATGCAAGCCTGCGCGACGCGATAGTCCTGCAAATGTACGGGCAGCGCTGGGGGTGTCGAAACGCGGCGTGCTCGTCAAGGACGGCGTTGCGCACCTATGGGGCGTGATCGATTCCGAAGAGGAAAAACGCGCGATCTGCATTGCGGCCGAGGGCGTACCGGGTGTCAGGCGCGTGGAGTACCACCTTGAGTATCCCAGCGTGATTCCGACGCTGTAGTCCACATATGGGCCGCAAGATGCACGCAGTCATGGTCTCGCATCGGGCGCGAGCAATCATCGAGATGCTGGCCGACGACGGCTCCATGGGAATGGAGCCCGCTGGACATCTTGTAAGCGAACTGCGGACGGTCCGTCCCGAAGCAGAAGCTTCCTGACCATTGCCTTAGACGCGATCTGATCAGGACACGCAAGACCTTGGCCGAAGACAGAAGCGGATTTCGCGCCGTGTCTGTGATCATCCCGGTGCGCCGCTTCTGCTTCGCTAAAAATCCTCTGAGGTTTACCCACGGACGGTCAGGAAGTACATCCCCGGCGCCCGCCACGTGATCCGCAAGTCAAACCGCGATGGCTGATTACGCGTCTTGACCGTAATTGTTGGATTGGATTGGGTTGGATCACCAGCGCAGATAACGTGGCGCAATGGCAGCGCCGATAACGGCCGTTGTGATCGTCGCGAGAACGTACCAGATACCCCAGAACGGCACAGCCATCTCCGAGCAGTACAGCGAGTAGACAACCAGCCCCTGCGCGCCAGCAAGCAGTCCCGCGCCTGCGCCTGCGAGTGGGAGACGGGTCGGTGCGAGCGTTTTCATCGCGTGCATCATGGCCGCCAGCGAAGGCAGCGAGAGCAGGATCACGCTCGCTGTCGTTGTGCGCCACGTCGTGCCGAGTATCAGTTGAAGGCGATAACCCGGCGGCGTAGCCAGAAGAATGCTGCCCGTAACGAGCAGCATCGTGACGACAGGCAGCGCGGCGGCGAACCACGCGAACCCAGGCGACGCACCCGGGCGGCCAAGCCGTTCCGCGAGCTTCATGGCGGCGGCGACGGTCGCGAGCGGAAAGGCGAGGCGGACCCAGAACATCATCGTGAGAATCAGCTCGGGCATATCGCTTCGAACGCCATACAGTGCGATAAGCAATGCCGTATCGCCGATGAGACCGAGCATCAGCGCACGGCCGAGCCGCTTCGGAACCGCGTTGCGCTCGACGGGCGAGACGTCGCTTGCGAGCCAGGCGACAAGATCTCGCGTTTTCATGTGCGGCTCGACCGGTCTCCGAGCAGATAGTCGATCGAAATATGGCCGGGGCCCCACGCAGCAATCGCCAGCGCCATTGCGGCCCAGGTGATATGGACCGGCCAGCCGTCCGGAACGGTCAGTTCGATGATGCAGGTCATCAGCAGCATGCCCACCGCAGCGAACCGTGTGCCGAAGCCGAGCACGAGCAGGACCGGGAACGTGACCTCGCCGCACGCGGACAGAAACGCGAAGACTGCCGGGGCGGGAAATGGATACGGCCCGCCGGGAAGATGCAACTTGAACTCGTCGGTGAACAGGTCGATCGCCGTGTCGTTGAGCTGGAGGAAGCCATGCCACTTGAGGATTCCGGATCTCCAGAACGGTACGGCGAGCGCGATCCGCAGAACGAATTGCACTAGCCAGGGTTGGGCGAGTCTTTCCACGAGGTGTCGCGCGCGCACGATCGGCGTCGCGATGATGGCTGGAAAAGTCGCCTTGGGTGTTGTTGGCTCGACATTCTGATTACGCTCCATGTTGAATGCCGGAAAACACGCCGGCTGAAATCATCGCCGCAAGATTGGCCGGCAGATCGAATGAATCGGTTTCGTCGAAGGCTGCCGCCGCTGCGGCACCCAGCGGCACGCCTTCGATGAGCGCGCTCAGGAAGGCCGCACCGCCCGGCGGCAGGCGCGACACGACTACGTCCTGTTCGGGACGCGTAATGAGCGCGTCTTCCGCATCGCTCGCCCGAAGTGGCGAGGCGGGTTCGTCGGAACGGTTCATCGCGAAGATGGCAACGGCCGGATAGCGAGACCGGACGATTCGCGTGGCGGCGTGCGGTACGAAACGGACCCGCGCCAACGACGCGGGCTGGATGGCCGCCAGCGTGTCGGCACGCAGCGAGACTGCGTCGGCAGCGTGATACGCATCGAGCCACGCACGTTCGATGCGTGCCGTATCGGCAAGCCAGGGCATGTCGCGCGCGTACTCGTACGATTGGATGAACAATGGGAAGTCCCGCCCGTACTCGAACAACAGCGGCGATATGGGCGGCGTGGTGCGCACGTGAAAGCGCGCCATCGCGCGGAAGAACTCAACACCCGTGATGCGCTGAACGGCGGGATAGATGGCCGCCAGCGCGTCGATGAGGCTCACTGTGACGTTGTTGCGATAGACGTTGTATCGGTTGACCACGCCTTTCCCGGCCGTGGCAATGACGTCTTCAGGTGCTGCCTTCGCCGGGTTCGTCAAACCCGACGCGAACGCCGCGGCGAAGTCGCGATGTTGGCGATCAGACTGCACGGCGAGCGCCCTCCAGTGGGGGTAACGCGCGTTCCGTGACGATCCGCCGCGCCGCGAGAGCCTGCGCCTGCAACTCGGACCACGCAGGCAGATTGCTGTCCCATTCGATCAGCGTCGGGATTGGCCCGATGTGTGACACGACCTGCCCGTAGAGGCTCCAGACGGGATCGGCGACGGCACGGTCATGACTGTCGATGAGCAGTAGCGCGTTTTCGTCGTCGTACTGCTCGCTATGGCCGGCGAGATGGATTTCTCCCACGTGTTCGAGTGGAAACTCCGCAAGATACGCGTGGGCAGAATAGCCGTGATTGATCGCAGAGACAAAGACGTTGTTGACGTCCAGCAGCAAACCGCACCCGGTCCGTTGCGCGACCGTGCGAATGAAATCAGGCTCGCTCATGGTCGACGATCCGAACGCAACATACGTGGACGGGTTTTCGAGCAGGATTCGATGCCGGATGAAATCCTGAACCTGGTCGATGTGGTCGCACACCCTGTCGAGCGTATCGCTCGTGTACGGCAAGGGCAGCAAGTCGTTGAAGAATGCCCCTCCATGCGACGACCACGCGAGATGCTCGGAGACGAACGCTGGCTCATAGCGATCCACCAGGCCTCGAAAGCGGGCGAGGTGTTGAACGTCGAGCGCATCCTGGCCGCCAATCGACATGCACACGCCGTGAAGCGAGAGCGGGTACGACTCGCGGATCGCCGCCAATACTCGATGCGGCGGGCCACCCGCGCCCATGTAATTCTCGGCGTGAACTTCGAAGAACCCGTCCTTCAGCCCGTTCGCGAGGATCGCGGAGAGATGCTCGTGCTTGAAACTGGTACCGACGAGCCCGGGCATGGCGGGACTCGTGCGGCAAGGACGGCCGAAAGCGCATGCGCCCGCTGTTCTGGTGGAATCGTTCATGACCGTCCTGTTCCTCTCGTCGTTGGCCGCGCGATCAGGACTTGGTCGGCGTGAGCGAGCCGTGTGTGCCGCCCGGCACCTGGATGCTCGTGCAGGTGCCGCCCTGGACGAACTTCCATGAGTTGCCCTGAAAATCGGTTGTCGAAGTGCCCTGGCAGGTTGTGCCGGGACCCGCCGCGCAATCGTTTTGCCCCTTCAGTGCGACGCCGTAACATTTCTCCTTGTGGGCACCGACAGCGGCGTCCACTTCTGCCTTCGTGAGCGGTGCGGCATGAGCAACCGATGCGAGCAGGCTTGCAACTGCGCCTGCGAGCAGGGCGGTGCTAACGGTGGTTTTTGCGGACATGGATCTTCTCCAGTGGTTGAGATGGTAGGTATCCGTAGCGGATACATGAGCTAATTCGCGGGGAGCTGACTGGCGGTTACAGCAGTCACGATTTTTTGTTCGCGAGGTTTGGTGCACTGAATGTGGGACATGCTGGAACGCTCGGGACTGTGACCCTCGACTTGAAGAGAATCGTCAGGTTCGGGCGGAATCATTGCCACATGTGCGTGCGCCTGTCGCTCGAGGGGCGAACCAGTCTTGGACGGAATAGCCGTCAAACACAATTCAAGTGCCGAACATTGACGTTACGTGGAGATGATGCTGATAGGGCAGTGCGAGATGGGATCGGGATTCGGTGCGAGTGTGAACAACTTGTACATAGAAGCGCTGATTGAGGAACAGGCATATCGCTGCTCACGTCCGAAGAACTTCCTGATGTGGACCGATGCCGCTAACGTCAGCAATCTGCCACATCGCTGACGTAGTACCGAGCCCCTCCCAATGTCGGCTATGGTCGGCATACTGCCCGTGATTGGTCCCGTCGAGCGAAAGGTGGACCCTGATACGTGCCCTTTGCGACGGGGGCAGCACGAGCAGTGGCGACGGGTCGACACCAGGCAATGCGAAGGATCGAGTGACGGCAGGCGGACGTGCCAAAGTGACACGCATACTGAGGCAGGACGTTCGTCGCATGGCCTCTGCAAGAGGATGGCTGCAAGAGCGAACCGACAGGAGAGGGGCGCGCCGGCGGTGGGAGCGCTGAGCGCGCATGGCCCGACGAACGGCGTACACTGCTAATACGGCGCAACTGCCGTGTCGGAGGTTGCTATGGTCCGAAAGTTCTCTGATATCTTCAGGCGGCGTCCAGTGACAGGCGCCCCTGATGACACAGCCCACGGGGAATCTCAAGCTCAACGGGATGAGCACCCGCGGTTTTCACAGGCGCAGGCGAAAAAGCTCTGGGAGACGATCGGTCGTCGTCGCCACAGAGATGCGCGGGGCCGTTAACGTAAGCTGCCTGGCGCGACTGCGCCCGCAATGAGTGCAATGGCGAGGCAGCATCGAACGGGGTGGACACAACAAGTACAAAGCCAGGCGAAGCAGGCGCGGGCACTATCCACCCCGGCATCTCTACGAGTACTTCGGTCGTGCGCGTCTGACGGGGCCTTGGGTGTGACGCCGATCCGAACCGTTATTTCCGGGTCCGAACAATTGAGTCCTTCGAATACGCCGTTTGTTGGTCGTTTGAACGTCGGCTTTTAACTTCGGTGGTGGTCTATCACTGGATCAGTTTGAAGTGAGCAGTACACCGGCCACCGCCGATTTTCTATTGTGCAATGCGTTCGAGATCGTCGGGCCTCCAGGTCTGGTTGAAGAAAGCCCCCTTGGGGCTATAGAGGCGCAGGATCATGAGATAGCCCTTGTCAGGCACGGTCTGTACCCAGTTCGCTTCTTTCCCGGCCGGCGCCTTGGGTCCAAAGTAGATGTCGCGAAGGACGAAATCTGAACGTCGGCTGAGGCATCGCGGATCAGACAACAAGGCGAGCCGGATCTTCAGCCAGTGTGCAACCCATGCGCGGATGCTAAAACGACCGGCTCCAAACGGAAGCAAACGTTTGCGCGTTAGCGCCATCATTTTCGATAACTCTCACCCGACTGTCCTTGGCGACATCGGACGGATAGCGGCGCAATGGCATCGCATTCAGATGCTGCGGCCGATGCGGATTGCCCGACGCGACGGATGCGGCCGCATTCGAGGTGGAGAGCGCGGGCGTCGACGTAAGTTCGGGCATCGCGCGTGCCACCGGCCTTACATTGACCGCGACTTTCGGCGCATACGCAAGCATCCGCGCCATTTGAGTCGCGTGCAGTCCTGACGTGGCTTCCTGCGCGCGGCACTCGCGTTCAATCCACTGACGCGCCCAGTCGTGCGCAAAACGATGCGCGGCGTCGGCATCGACGAAACGCGGACCGATCAGGCCTGAACGCTCGACGCGCATGCCGTCCTTCCGGATCTCTGCCGACGCGCGAAACCTATCGTTGGGCACCCGCTCTGCTGCCACATAAATCACGTAACCCTGACCGTCCGCAACCTGCGGACCGCGCGGTACCGTCAAGCTCATCGACAGCGGCTTGTGCTGGGTTTTGGCCGGTGCCGCTCGGTCGTCGTGCGGTTCACGTTTGTCGGGCTCGGCACCGGAAGCGCCCGCTGCGTTCGCACACGGCCCCGTCTCGACGGCCGCCGAACCCACGAGCTGGCGCGTGATGTCGGCCATCGGCGCAAGCGCGCGCCAGCCCGACGGCGAACCGCCCGCGGTGCTCGAGTCGCGCGACGCCGATTGCCATGTGTCGGGGCTCTTCCAGTAGACGCCGCGCGCGAATTCGTCGCGCGGCTTCGATGCTTCGGCCACGGGCGTCGGCTTTGGCTCGGCATGCGTCGTCGGCTCGGGAATGTAGGCGAACGTGCGCCCGTTGAGCATCAGCAGGCGGATCATCTCGGCCAGCGTGCCGCTGGCGTGCCACTCTTCAAAGCGGCGACGGCACGTAGGGCCTGACGGATAGCGGCCCGGAAGCTTCGACCACGGTTCGCCAGTTGCCAAGATCCACAGGACGGCATTCGCCACAATACGGGGTTCGGCGCGGGGCCGTCCGCGTCGGTTCAGGCGGACAGCCGGCTCGTCGGAAACGAGCGCTGACAGTTGCGCCCATTCGTCATTGCTTAGCTCATCGAAAAACATTCAGTTCTCCACACAGCATGGCCTGGCTGCGGCTTGGGGTACGCGCGCAATTCATTCTGGAATCTGCACATGAATAGTGCGCAATTTCACAGTTACGACACATATAACGAGTGACCTCACCGATGCACGGGAGAATTTGCGCACGGAGAATACCACTGCAGTATTTGTCTGAATATGACTAAGGAAAGTGTTACGAATTGATACAAATTTGGCCTTTTTTCTGTATCGCTTAAGTTTTTCCCCGGAAGCGATGTAGGTTGCAACGTGAACAGGCGTGAGCGGCACGCCTCGGGTCACAACTCCGGCGTCGCTGCGCTGACAAACGTGTGAGAGACGCGGTGCAAATGAACAGATAGATCGCGACGAGTGCCACTGCACCGACCCAGATCCTGACCATTTCCACAGATCACCTGCCGGGATCGCAAGACACAGGAACCAGCCGCAACCGATACCGACGAACATCAGCGCTGCGAGCAAGGCCGTGCGCATAAGTCCGATCGCAAGCGGCGAGCAGGGCGTTCTCAAAGGCAACGCACTGCATCGCGTGAGCCGATGAGTTTGGTTGAATTTGCATCTTTCGACCCATATCCATCTGATGTGCGGTTTGCAACAGACGCACTCGATGCACGCGGGAAAAATACACGGTTGCCGCGTTTCGACTTTTCCCGCTGCACTCATGGCGTCGAGAAAAAAATGAAAGTAACCAGCAAGGTTGTGCGAGGCATCACCGGTGACCTGATCGTGTGCACCTACCGCCGCAAAACGATCAACGTCATCATTCGTCAGGGCACGACTCTCAGAGACGCCTCGGCCCTCGGCGACATCGAATCGGAACTGGACATCCACTGCGGACTGGTGGATGACATTGACGCTGTCACCGAACTTATTTCCGAGCCGCTGCTCAGGGCGAAGTCGGGCGACCTTGTAATCCTGCTTTGTCCGGACGAAAAAACGCGTGAGGCGGTCCTTGCCGCGCTCGGCGTCGATGGCCTGGCGCGGAAATCCGATGTCCATTAGGGGCGAGCGATCCATCACCGACACCGCGTGAAGTAGTCCGCTGCACCTGTTCTGGAGACTTCGATCCATACGTATCCGTTTCGCGGCGACGTGCGGTTCGAAGATCTCGCAAGCGTCCTCGCCAGTTCAAAGTGTTCGGGTTCCTGGTTGAGGGTGATCTCATCACCGGCGGTGGAACTGTCATCTCTCAGCGCGATCGCCTGCTCCAGGCATGCGAAACGGCTGGTGGCCAGACGTTGGTGCATCCGACGCTCGGCACGATCCAGAGCGCGTGCGGCCCACGTATTGACAGTATCGTGCGGCACAACCTCGGGCGCGCGTTCGAGATCGGCTGGCGCTGACCGTCTCGGGTCATCGGCTCTTCGCGACCACTATGGTATCCATTGCTGCTGCGAGCTCGGATGCAGCGAGCAAAACCGGTATTCAGGCGCTGGCCGACTTCGTGAAAAGCGTCAGCGGCCCGTGCATCGGTGATGATGGCGGGTGCCGCACTGCAAGCGGCTGCTGCAAACCCATCCGATTCGGCGACGCCCATCGAATTGGTGCTTTCGGCCAGAAGCTGACATTGTTCATCGTCATGCCCACGCCGTTTGAATGTCTCCTTGCAGGAGAACATCAGCCCATCGTCCAACATGGGCGAGCGTGAAACAGATGACCAACGGGGTAGTTATGACGAAATTTTCGACCGGTTCCGTCCACCTGCACTGGCAGCAGCGCTATAGGTCGCCGGCCGGTTTGCGCTGGATACAATCGATGAAATACTCCAGACTCGTACTCAATACGAGATCCCGGCGATACATGAGTCCCAGGGTAAGGCGCGAAGTACAGGCATCGGTTTCCAGCCGATGCATATGTCCGAGCCTGATCTGTTCCTCCAGCAGGAATTCAGGCCATACGCTGATGGTCCCGCGTTCCTGGGCAAGTTGCACATAGAGCCGTTGCGACGTGCAGACGTTCACGTGAGACGGCAATGCTAGCGCCCTGTTTCCGCACAGCTCGCGCCAGAAGGTAGGAAGACTGTCGCGAGTATGGTTGTACAGCCAGCGCGCGCCCGTCAGGTTCGCAAGCTGCGTTTCGCCCGTCAGCGGATCGTCGCGCGGCACGGCCAGAACCTGTGCTGATTCGCTGATCGGCACCACACGGTATTCCGCCGTTACATCGCTGTCGGCGACAAACGCCACACACAGGTCGAAAGAGCCGTCGCGCAATCCATCGATGATCTGCGTGGGGAGGCATTCGTACACATTCAGCCTGACATCGGGCAGCCGCTTACGAAAGGCGCGCAGTGCATCGGGCATCGCGATCGACGAAGCCAGCAGTGAGACACCGAGCGACAGCGTGCGCTCTACGCCTGATTTCATCTCTTTGAGTTCACGTTCCGCGCTGGCAATTTCTGCGATCACGGCACGGGCTCGTCGCAACAGCGTTTCGCCGTATCGCGTGAGACGCACGCCTGCACCGCTGCGTTCCAGCAACTGCACCCCAAGGCGTGCTTCCAGCTCCTTGATGCTCTTCGTAACTGCCGGCTGGGACACGTTCAGTGCATCGGCAGCGGCCATCAGCGTGCCGTTTTCGGCAATCGCAACGAGCATTTGCAACTGCATCGTCTTGAGGGTTCCTCGTTCCATAAGCATTAGCTATGAGTATGAGAAATTGGAAATCGTCCGCTGCCAACGGGTCTCTAGTATGCGAACTGCGGCACAGCCGAAAACCCGGAGTATACAAGGAGGCAAACAGTGGCAATGAACGCGGTCGACATCGATATCGATGAACTCGTCGCATTGCGTCGGGACATACATGCTCACCCCGAAGTGGCATTCGACGAACACCGCACGAGCGAGATCGTCGCTGCAAAGCTGCGCGCCTGGGACATCGAGACGCACACCGGCATTGGCGGTACAGGCGTGGTCGGCGTTGTGCATGGGGTGCGCGGGAGGGGGCGTACGATCGCGCTGCGCGCCGACATGGATGCACTGCCGATGGAAGAGGAAGGTCGCCCGCTCCATCGTTCGCGACGGCAAGGCGTGTTTCATGGATGCGGACACGACGGACACACGGCGATGTTGCTTGGCGTCGCGCGTCACTTCAGCCGCAACCGCGATTTCGCTGGGACAGTCGTGCTCGTGTTTCAGCCCGCCGAGGAAACGGGCGGTGGCGCGAATGCAATGTTGGCCGACGGACTTGAAGCGCGCTTCGCCTACGACGAAATCTACGCGTTGCACAATGCGCCACATTTCCCCCCTGGTACGTTCGGCGTGCTCGACGGCGCGATGCTGGCTTCGTGCGACGAAGTCGTGATCAGGATAGACGGTGTGGGCGGGCATGGTTCGGCGCCCGAGAAGACGAAAGATCCTGTGATGGCCGCCGGGCAACTCATCTGCGCATTACAGACCGTCGTGAGCCGCTCGATCGAACCCAACGCGACGGCTGTACTGAGTATCGGCAGTGTGCACGCAGGCAGCGCACCAAACGTGATTCCGGCTCATGCGGAACTGACGGGCACGCTGCGCGCATTCGACGAAAACGTTCGCTCGCTGGCCAAGTCACGCATTCGTGGGATCTGCGAGGGGATCGCCATTGTCAGCGAATGTTCGATCTCCGTCGAATTCCGCAACAGCTCCCCGGCGACGATCAATCATCGCAAGCAGGCCGAGGCTGCGGCGAGCGTTGCCGCGGACATACTCGGCGCAGAAAACGTCCTGCGCGATTTCGCGCCGCTCAATGGGTCGGAAGACTTTTCTGAATTTCTGTTGCGACGGCCCGGCGCGTACGCGCTGCTAGGTCAGGGTGGCGTGTATTGCCATCACCCCGAGTTCGATTTTAACGACGACGTCCTGCCTCTTGGCGTTCGCTTCTTCGTGGCGCTCGTGCACGAGCGCTGCGCGACATAGTCCTGGTTCAATTCAACACGCTGAAGGAGTTTTCGATGAAGCACCCCGAAATGCGTGCGCGTGGCCTTTCGCGCCTCGCGCGTACGCTGTTGGTGACGGCCGCTGCCATGCCCGCGATGAACGGCGTGTTCGCTGCCGATACCTTGCGCTTCGGCACCGATCCGAGCTATCCACCCTATGAGTACAAGCTCCCCGACGGCCATCTCGCTGGCCTCGACATCGACATCGGTAACGCGATGTGCGCCGCAGCCAATGTCAAGTGCGTATGGGTGGAAAGCAGCTTTGACGGACTGATAGCCGGTTTGCAGGCGCGCAAGTTCGATGCGATCAACGCGGCGATGGCGCCAACGGCGGCACGGCGGGCCGTGATGGACTTCACGCCGCCCATTTATCCGGCGGACGTTCGCCTCGTTGCCGCGCGCGACAGTTGCCTCATGCCTGACACGGCCTCGCTTGCAGGCAAGCGTGTGGGCGTGCTGCAAGGGTCGATTGAAGCGACCTTCGTTAAGACCAACTGGGAAGCGCATGGCGTCCTTGTCCGCGAGTATCAGGATCAGGACAACATTTACGCCGACCTCGTCAACAGCAGGCTCGACGCCACACTTGTGCTGGGCTCAGCGGCTCGGCTCGGCTTCCTCGCGAAGCCGCAAGGCGCACGGTTCGAACTCGTCGGTCCGCGTATCGAAGATCCGTCCATTCTCGCTGCAGGCAGCGTGATCGGCGTGCGCAAGGGCGATACACGGACGCTACAGGCGCTCGATTCCGCGCTCGCCCGACTCAAACAGGACGGCACGATCAGCCGCCTCGAGAAGCAGTATCTGGGTGACGGACAAGCCCCAAAGTGACGCTAACGCGGACGTTCTTGTTCGTCCGCCACGGAAACATGTAACGACATTCGAGACATCAATTGAAAACGACACACATGTTTGCCGGATTGCTGGCGGGGATGGCGCTTGCGCCTGCTTGAGCACAAAGCACTGTCACGCTGTATGGACTGGCCGACGAGGGGATAAATTACACCAGCAACGTGCGTGGTCACGCATTGTGGGAAATGATGAGCGGTGCGGCACAGGGTAGCCGCTGGGGACTCAAGGGTTTCGAAGATCTTGGCGGTGGACTGACGACGGTGTTTCAGCTGGAAAACGGCGTAGACCTCAGTTCGGGACATTTAATGGAAGGCGGCCGGCTGTTCGGGCGCCAGGCCTATGTCGGCCTGGCTCGCGCCGATGTTGGCGCGCTGACATTTGGACGGCAGTACGATTCGCTGGTCGAATACCTTGCGCCGCTGACCGCGAATGGCAATTGGGGCGGCTTTTTGTTCGAGCATCCCTACGACAACGACAATACGGACAACGCATTCCGGCTCAACAATGCAGTGCAATTCAACAGCGCGAATTTTGGTGAATTCCGCGTCGGTGCGACATACGCGTTCTCGAACAATCCGGGGCAGATATCGACGAACAATGCGCAGAGCGTCGGCGCCAGCTATACGGTTGGCGGACTGACGCTCGGCACGGCCTATCTGAACGTGACGAATCCAGGCGCGAACGCACTTGGTGCAGTGACTACTGGAAGGGTAAAGGGCCCTGACCCACGCTCGGCATGGCCGACCAGGGACGCCCCCGCCAGAGCGCCCGTTTCACTAGCTGGTCCAGGACTCGATGTTGAGAACGACACGCGCGACCGGGTTGTTGTCGGCGGTCGACGGAAAGAACTTGATCTGGGTGAACGTTACGAGACCGAAAGCGACTACCACGAGCGATGCCGACGCTGCGATGCGGTTGATGTATTTCACGGTTACCTCTTGTTGATGGTGTAGCCAGGAACTGACGAAGCTGATGGGAGCGCCGGATCACCTCAGGCGGCACGTCGGGCGACAACCCGGAAAACCGGACACGGCCCTCATGAACGCGCTTGCCGACGGGGATTGGACTGCGAGGAAGGAGCCAACGCAGACAGCTCAACTATAAATTGTTTGTTAAGCATGCTGAATGCGACAACCAGTCGCAACGGATACCAACGAATACCTGTGTTCGCGCGGTGTTTCTTCTATGGAAGGTGTCCTCAATCCAGCGCGCGCCTGGCACAACGAGGACGTGAAACAGAACCGGTTGAGACTTGCATTTCAACGACTGGACAGCTTCCGGAAGCTGCCGTTGAGCTCGGGATCCACGGACCGGATCGGGTCGCTCGCTGCCGGTCACCGGGTTGCGAGCTTCAGGCTGCGCGGCCGAATTACATGGGACGGCATCCGGTCATGAAGCCTCATTTGCATGCACCGTCGCTGGGACGTTCAAACGTCGGCTCCACCCAGCAAACGGCCATCCGTTAGCTCGCGACCTCTTTCGTCTTTGTTCCAAGGTATATCATGAGGCAAGCGCACTTTCGCCTGACGGCTCGAGCGCCGTGACGGACAGGAGACGCAGCGATGGTCGAATCCGCAGATGTGATCGTCATCGGCTCAGGCGCGCTTGGAGCGGCGACTGCCTACTACCTGGCGCAGCGGGGCACCCATCGGGTCGCGCTGCTCGAGCGGCTCGAAATCGGCTCACAGACCTCTCCGCGAGCGGCTGGCATGGTCAGTTGCATGCGCAAGAGCGACTTGATGATCGACCTGATCAAGCTGGCAGCTTCCAGGATCAGGCAATTCTCTGCGGACACCGGTCAGCCTCTGGATTGGGTGCAGTCGGGCAGCCTCAAGGTCGCCCGGCGACCGGTGGACGCCGAGGTCATTCAGGAAGACATCCTGCGCGGCCGGCGCCACGACCTGGACGTGGAAGAAGTCTCCCTCGACACGGCCCACCGGCTCAACCCGTTTCTTCAAACGACGGGAGTCGTTGCGGCGATGCACATCGGCGACGATATGTATTTCAATCCCGCTCAACTTGCCGTCGGCTTCGCTCGTGCCGCGCAGGCAAACGGTGCAGTGTTACTACCGAACACTGCGGTTACGCGCATCCTGATTGCGAACGGCGAGGTGAGCGGGGTCGACACCACGTGCGGCCGCATCCGAGCCCCTATCGTCGTCGATGCAGCCGGCGCCTGGACGCGACAAGTGGCCGAAGCCAGCGGAATTCGAGTTCCTCTCGTTACGACAGCGCAGCAGTTGTTCGTCACCGAGCCAGTGTCTGATGCCCGAGCCGAATTGCCGATGATCCGAATTATGGATGCTGCGGTGTATATGAGACCTTGCGACGGAGGATTTCTCTGGGGAGTCTACGAGGATGACCCGAGATTCTTCGACATGAGTAGCTTTGACGCCAACTTTGACATCAAGGATCTGTCGCTCGATGCCAAGGTTCTCTGGCACTACGCTCTGGACGTAGAGGCCCAGCTTCCGGTCCTTCTGAAGGCAGTCGTTCGCGAGCATCGTGGTGGGCTGCCAACGATGACGGCCGATGGCCAGCACATCGTCGGACCCGCGCCCGCAATTCAGGGGTTTTACTTCGCGAGCGGTTGCAATGTCGCGGGACTCTCCATTGCCCCGGCACTGGGGGATGCGCTTGCCGCGTGGATCGTCGACGGCGCACCTCCTATTGATCTGGCGCCTCTTTCGCCAGGCAGATTTGGAACCGGCCCGTGGCCCGACGACGAGTTGATGAGGCAGGCTGCGTGGCAGTACCGTCATTTCTACGGTGCGAGATGACTTAAAGGCTGTGGTGCAAAGAAAAGATAGAGAGGAATCGCGGCTCGTTGATGGGTTGCTTCAAGATGCAGAAAGAACGGCATTCCAGAGAACGGGCGCAGCGGTATCCTTGAGAGGCAGTTTGGTGAGGTCGAACTGACGTTTGCGGATGCGATGCATCAGTTCGATACCGGAAATCGTAACTGCGCCGCGCCGTCTGCGTTCTCTTTCAGCCATGCGCGACGCTTCACGGTGGAGTCGCCCGGCAGACGAGGAAGTCCGCTGGTGACGATGCGGAACACCTCTCCGCCGGTATGGACTCCGACAGTAGAAATCGTGTGGGTGATCTTGATGTGTGATTCGTAGCTACGCTATCAACTTCACTGACCGTAGGGCACCGGCAGGCCGTTCTTGATGACATACACGGTGGTCGGTGCACCCTTCAGGTCGCCGTCCGCATCGAAGGAGTACGTTCCCGCCACGCCTTTGTAGTCGGTCTTGGCCAGTTGGACAGTAATTTTCGCTTTATCGGTCGTGGTGCCAGCCTTGACCATCGCATCGGCCAGCAGTTTGACGCCGTCATAGTAGCTAACCGCGTACACCTGCGTATCGGTGTTGTAGGCGGCCTTGTATTTCTGCAGGAATTCGCGGCCGGCCGGCGTTTTATCCAGCGAGACGCCACCTTGCGCGCAGTAGACAATGGATGCCGCCTCGCCAGCAACCTTGCCCATATCGGCCGAGCAGATACCGTCGCCACCGAGCAACTTGGCGCGCAAGCCACGCCCCTTCATTTGCTTTGCCATCGGCGCGCCTTGCGAGGCGTAGCCACCGAAGAAAATAACGTCAGGGTTTTTGGACTTGATGCTGGTGAGAATGCCGAGGAAGTCAGTGGCCGACGAGTTGGTGAACTGCTGGTCGATGATCTGGATTCCGTTGGCTTTGGCTTCCTTCACGAATTGCTCAGCAACTCCCTGGCCGTACGCCGTACGGTCATCGATAACTGCAGCGGTCTTCGCCTTCAGCGTCTTGGCTGCGAACTGGCCCATTGTGCCACCCAGTTGCTCATCACTTGCGCCAATACGGAAGATGTTCTTGAAGCCTTGCTTGGTCAGGGCAGGATTCGAGGCAACGGGCAGCATCGGAACTCCCGCCGTGTTGTACACCTTTGAGGCCGGGATAGCGACGCCCGAGTTGTACGGACCCATCACCGCGACTACGCCGCCGTCGACCATTTTTTGGGCGACCTGAACACCAACTTTCGGGTCAGCCTGGTCGTCTTCTGAGTCCAGTTTGAAGGTCACCTTTTGACCGCCGACACTGACACCAGCCTTGTTCAACTCGTCGATTGCAAGACGCGCTCCGTTCTCATTGTCCTTCCCGTTTGGCGCCTGCGGTCCCGTAAGCGGAGCCGAGTGACCGATAGTGACGACGGTTTGGGCGTTTGCTGAAGCGACGAAGCCGGCGGCTGTTAAAACAGCCATTGTTATGGTCAGGCGCATTGTGTCTCCAAAGTTTTAGACTGATGAGCGATCAGACTAATTCAGCCATGGTTTCCGGGCAACCTATCGAACGTAGGAAAAAACCCGCGATTTGATGATTTTGAAGCGGATGCGGGATCAATTGTCTGGAGACCTACGATGCCACGACATCCGGCAACATGGAGTTTGCGAGCCGTCAATTTATCAGTAGAAAATCGCGCCTCCGGCGTGCCCTTCGTTGCCCGGAATAGCGACGCGACCGGATGCATCGCATGGACTCAGCGATTCACCGGGGACACGCTGGACGGTGATTCTGCGGACGATCTTGTCATGCGCGGCCGCCGTCGAGCCCGGACGATGACAACCGAGGTGGTGACCATTGCAACTCCCAGCCATAAGGTAGCCGGCAACGGATGCGCAGAATGTAGTGCAAGGAAAATGGTTGAAAGCACAGGCGTGGCGTAACTCAACGCTGCCGTTAGGCCTGTATTGCCCTTTTTCATCGCAGAATCCCACAAGTAGAACGCTGTACCCATAGGGCCGACGCCCATGTAGACCAAAACGAGCCAGTCTCGCGCAGTCAACCGTGGCCAGTCGCTGGTGTAGAAGTACATCGCGAGGCACGCCAGTCCTGCAGGAAGCGAAAAAGCGCCGACCGACAAGCTTGAAAGCGAGTTGAATCGTTTTCCGAGTACCGAGTACGCGGCCCACGCAAATGCTGACAGCAGCGCGAGCAGATACGCGACAACTTCCCTTATCACGTGTGAACTCATCGAAGGCGGACCGTCATGCGACAGCAGAGGTACTCGGACCGACCAGCAGGTGACGGCCGCTCCGCCGAAGCCAAGGAGCGCGCTCGCGAGTAGGAAGTGGGGTTTCCGCTCCGTGGGCGCCATTCGGGCGGTTAGGCACACGATGATGATTGGCCACAGATAATGCACAAGGCTCACACCGATGGGGTCACCAAGTTGCAGCGCATAAAAATAGATGACGTGGTAAGCGAACATCAGACCGCTGCCGGCGAGAAGGAGCGCAAGCGGCATTTTCCAATGACGCACCCACGGTAGACCGATGATGCCGCCAATTGTCAGTGCGACGCCGTTGACGAACAAGGTGGGCGTGCCATGCAAGAGGCCGACGCTGGTTGCAAGCGTGCTCCACATCAAGACGGTTACGACCACGCCGATAGCGGTCATCTTGGTTCCTCCAAAATGACCGAATCTGCGATATTCGACGACGGCTGTCTTCCCGTTGAACGTATGGAAAGCTCGCTCGCGCTTCGTAGTTGTCGAGCAGGAGGCGTGAGGGCTCGACGGACGAGAGCGAGATAGGGAAATTGGGCAAGGTTCTTGCGCAGAGGCGGTTCCAATGGTAGTTCCCGACCTGTGCGTACGGGAAAACACTTACGTTTCGGAGCGGACGGGAAACGGCAGCAGAACCTGCTGCCGTCATAACTCGGGACGGTGAAAGTTGCTTTTTGGTCCCTCGATTAAAGTTCTGCTTGCTGCTGGCCCTGAATAAACTGAACTCTCCATCTGGACACCCGAGAGGAATACCCGTGAAACTGACCGACTTCAACACCCTTACGTTTGACTGCTACGGCACATTGATTGACTGGGAGACCGGCATCTTCCAGGGCCTGAAGACCTTGCTGGACCGCGCCAAGACACCGCTCACGCGAGACCAGGTACTGGAGGCGCACGCCCGCCACGAGTCGTCGCAGCAGAAGTACACGCCGGCGAAACGCTACCAGGAACTTCTGCCTATCGTCTACAAGCGTCTGGCCGAGGAATGGGGTCTGCCGTTCACGCACGACGAATGCGTCGCCTATGGTCGTTCGGTGCAGAACTGGCCGGCGTTTGAAGACAGTGCCGAAGCGCTGCAATACTTGAAGAAGCATTTCAAGCTCGTCATTCTGTCGAACATCGACAACGAGAGCTTCACCTACAGCAACGCCAAGCTGAAGGTCGAGTTCGATGCCATCATCACCGCAGAAGACGTGGGTTCGTACAAACCGTCGCCGCGCAACTTCGAGTACATGCTCGAAAAGCTCGGGGATCGTGGTATCAAGAAGGAAAAGATTCTGCACACTGCAGAAAGCCTTTTTCATGACCACAAGCCCGCGAACGAGTTCGGCCTGGCATCGTGCTGGATTTATCGCCGTCACTCGCAGCCGGGTTTCGGTGCGACCATGGATCCGGGTTCGCAGCCCAACATCGACTTCCGTTTCAACAGCATGGCCGACCTTGCGAAGGCACACCAGGAAGCGCTGGCCAAATAAGTCAGACAATGTAGTCTCGTCAGCGTTGATACCGCGAGCGTTTTCGCGCTTTCGAGGCAGACGAGATCATTTGGGGCGGCTACGATTGATTGCAGGCGACTGAAACACAGGGGGCGTTGTGGCTTTGACGGATTTCAAGGCACTCACATTTGACTGCTATGGGACTCTCATTGACTGGGAGTCGGGTATCACATCGGGTCTGTCGGAGTTGGCGTCTCGCGTTCCCGAACCTCTCACGCGCGATGAGATTCTCGAAGCTCACGCCCGCCACGAGTCGTATCAGCAAAAAGTCACGCCGGCCATGCCGTATGACCGCTTGCTTCAGGTTGTGTTCAAACGACTGGCAGAGGAGTGGAGTGTGCCGTATCGCTGGGAGGAGGCTGTTGCCTACGGCGCCTCAATCGGAGACTGGCCTGCATTCCCAGACTCGGCAAGTACGCTTCAATATCTGAAGAAATACTTCAAGCTGGTTGTCGTCTCCAATGTCGACAACCGTAGCTTCAGGAACACAAATGAGAAGCTTGCTGTCGACTTTGATGCCATCGTGACGGCTGAGGACGTGGGTTCGTACAAACCTTCACGAAACAACTTCGAATATCTTTTCTCCACGCTCGCCTCAATGGGTGTTAGTAAGGAAGATACGCTGCACGTTGCAGATAGCGTCTACCATGACCATCAACCTGCTAGCGAGCTGCAACTTCGTTCATGTTGGATTCAGCGACGCTACGAGCAGCGCGGCGCCGGCGCAAACATGAAATACTCTGTCGAGCCACCCGTTGATTACAAGTTCACGAGTATGGCTCAACTGGTCAAGGCGCACCACGAGGACCTGGCTCGCTGATAGGAAGGTCGTCCTCGATTGACACACCAGCCAATTCGAACAAGCACGATATGCGACAAAAGCTTGACCGGACCGACATCAAAATCCTTGCCGAACTGCAGAAGAGCGGCAACATGACGAACGCCAACCTCGCCAGTGCTGTCGGGTTGTCGGCAAGCCCTTGTCTGCAACGCGTGAAGCGCCTCGAAGCAGCGGGAATCATCTCTGGCTATGGGGCACACTTGAACCTGGCCAAGCTAACCAGCACGGTGACCGTGTTCACCGAAATCATGCTCCGCGACCACCGGCGCGAAGACTTCACGCGCTTTGAAGCGAACCTGCGGGACTTCGAAGAGATTACGGAGTGCCACCTGGTCAGCGGGGGATACGACTACCTGCTGAAGTCCATCGTTAAGAACATCGGACACTATCAGGAAGTCATCGAAAAGCTGGTGGACCGCAATATCGGAATCGAGAAGTACTTCAGTTATATCGTGATTCGGTCACCCTTCGTCAAGCAGACTGTGCCGCTCGAAAAGCTGCTGGCAGAAGACGACGACTAATGGCGCACGTAGGGGATGACGACGGTCCAATATGTCTGCGCGTCTAGCAGCAGGACAATTCACGGCAAGCTGGATAAAAATACCGCGTGGTTCGAGTTTCATCAGATCGCTCATCTGTCTGGAATCGGACTCGATAGAGCGGCCAAACTGCTTGGACAGGTCGGTGCTACTGGTGAGTTTGATACCGAGCGTGATGCTTCGCAAGCCGACCTGACAGTATGCTATTTGAGCCACCGAGCAGTTCTGGCGGTTGGTTGTCACCAGACCTACGGTCGCGCGACTGCCTTCAGGAAGTCGTGTGAATCTGCGGCAGTATTCACCTTACATCACTGAACATTCCCTTTGATCCTCCGTACCGCGCGCCGCAACCCGCTGCTGAGCGGTGTCTCCAGAGGCAACGAAAAAGGCCATCGTTTTTTTGAACGATGGCCTCTCGGTTGGGATGCAACGAATCAGTCGAGACCGCCCTGGCAGATGTACTTGATGGACAGGTAATCGTCGAGGCGGTACTTCGAGCCTTCGCGGCCGTAACCTGACTCCTTGACGCCGCCGAACGGCGCCGCTTCACTTGCTACTGCACCTTCGTTCAGTCCGATGACGCCTGCCTCGAGCGAGCGCGAAACACGTTCGGCACGTCGCATATCCTGGGTGTAGACGTACGCAGCAAGACCGAAAGGCGTGTCATTGGCGAGACGAATCGCCTCGTCCTCGGATTCGAAGCGATAAAGCGGAGCCACGGGTCCGAAGGTCTCTTCGCAGGTAACGAGCATTTCATTCGTAGCATGCGCGAGCACGGTAGGCGCGTAGTAGTTCGGCCCCATCTCGGTCAGGCGCTTGCCGCCGGTCAGGACGGTGGCACCTTTCGAAACAGCATCGATAACGTGACGGTCTATCTTGTCGATGGCCTTCGCGTTAATCATTGGCCCGATTTGCGCCTGCGGGTTCGATGCCGGCGCGACCTTGAGCGCGCCTACGCGAGCCGCGAGCAGCTCTGCGAACCTGTCGAACACGCCGGCCTGCACGTAAATACGATTCGGGCAGACGCACGTCTGTCCACCATTGCGGAACTTGGCGGCCATCAGGCCGACGACAGCGGCGTCGAGATCTGCATCGTCGAAGACGATGAAAGGAGCATTCCCGCCCAGCTCGAGCGAGAGCTTCTTGAGTGTGCCCGCCGACTCGCGGGCGAGATACTTGCCGACAGCCGTCGAGCCTGTGAAGGTAATCTTTCGGACGCGCTCGTCGGCAAGCCAGTCACCAACCGCTTCGATGCCTTGGGCTCGCGACGCGGAAAGCATATTAAGAACGCCCGCGGGTACGCCGGCTTCATGAGCCAGTGCTGCGAGAGCCAGCGCAGTGAGAGGGGTGTCTTCTGCGGGTTTGCCAACGACTGTGCAGCCAGCGGCCAGGGCAGGAGCAATCTTGCGGGCAATCATCGCAAGCGGGAAATTCCACGGCGTGATGGCTGCCACAATCCCGACCGGCTCCTTGACGGCACGCATCTGCTTGCCACGTTGTTGCTGCGGAATCAGGTCGCCATAGATGCGGGTTGCTTCGTCAGCGAACCAGGCAACATACGACGCGCCATAAGCGACTTCGCCTCGTGCTTCCGCTAGCGGTTTGCCTTGTTCCATCGACATGAGCGTTGCGAGATCGTCAGTGTTCGCGATAATCAGCGCGTGCCAACGTTTTAGAATCTCAGCGCGTTCGCGTGGCAGGCGCTCGCGCCAGTCCTTCGCAGCTTTGGCCGCTGCATCGGTCGCGGCACGCGCGTCCGCTTTGCTGCTGTTCGCGACCTCGGCAATAATTTCGCCCGTGGCGGGGTTCGTGACCGGGTAGCGCGTTTTATTGGCCGCGTCAGTCCACTCGCCGCCAATCAGATTCTGGCGACGCAGTAGTTCGTCACGTTTCAGTTTCAGTTCCATACTCGATACCTTCAAAGGATGCGTTGTCACCGATGCAGCGGACTGCAACGGGCCTCAGTCATTGAGAGCGCGGCGGACGTCGGCACTTTCCAGGACGTCGTCGAGCGTTTTTCGAACACGTGCCACCATTGCCTCCACTTCGCTCGCCGTGTAGCAGAGCGCCGGTGCGAAACCGAGAATGTTGTCACCGAATGCCCGGAAGATAATCTTGTTGCGATAAGCGGCTTCGAAGATTCGGTCAGCCAGTTGCAGGCTCGAATCGAAGCGGGCGCGTGTCGTCTTGTTGGCAACCAGCTCAACTGCGCCAAGGAGACCAACGTGGCGTGAGTCGCCAACCAGCGGGTGGTCGAGAAGACTGTCGAGGCCTGCAGCGAACTTCGGTGCCTGAGCCTGTCCGTTCGCCAGCAGGCCGCCTTCCGTGTACAGACGAAGTACCTCGAGTCCGATGGCGGCACTGACAGGATGTGCCGAGTAAGTCTGCCCGTGACCGATAGCTTCTCCTTGCCTGCTTCCGTCTGCGATGCCCTGATACACGGCGTCAGAAATCAGGACCGCACCCATAGGGGCGTATCCAGCCGTCAGACCCTTTGCGATGGTCATGAGGTCGGGTTCGACATCCTCGGTCTCGCAGGCGAACATTGGACCTGTCCGGCCGAAGGCGGTAATCACCTCATCCGCGACAAAGAGAATGTCCAGACGTCGGCACGCATCGCGCATGGCTTTGAGCCATCCTCTCGGCGGCACGATTACACCACCCGAACCCTGCACTGGCTCGCAAAAAAATGCGGCGACGTTTTTAGCACCGAGCTGCATGACCTTGTCTTCGAGTGCTTGCACCGAGCGCGCGATGATTGCCTGCGCATCATCTGGGGTCTCACTGCGGTAGGCATACGGCGACGGGATGTGATGCTGCGTTGGAAGCGGCACATCGAAGTTGCGATGAAAGCTGGCGATTGCAGTCAACCCCGAGCCGATGGAGGACGAGCCGTGATAGCCACGCTCCAGCGCGATGCAATGCTTCTTTCCCGGCCGACCGATGGCGTTGTAGTAGTGCGTGATGAAGCGCACCGCTGAGTCGACCGCGTCCGACCCGCCCAGTGAGAAGTAGACGTGCTGAAGGCTCCGCGGCGAGAGGTCAACAAGCCGTTGCGCCAACTCAATTGCTGGCTCGGAACCGAAGTGGAAGTATCCAGTTGCATAGGGCAGCTTCGCCATCTGTTCCGATGCGATCTTTACGATACTCTCTTGACCGTACCCGGTGTTGACACACCAGAGGCCAGCGAACGCGTCGAGCAACTCGTTTCCTTCTGCATCGTACAACCATGCACCGTTGCCGCGTTCCAGAACAGTGACGCCGCGTTTCTCATGTGTACGGTAGCTCGCGACCGGATGGATGAGATGCCTGCGGTCCGATTCAATAAGCGTTGGTAGTGACATTTCAAATCCTTCGTGGGGGTCTGCTTAACCCAAGCGTACCTGGAGGTCGCGGTATCTGGTTTCGCTTGTAGGCATTATTTGTGACGTCGCCAGTTCAACTTTGCGGTCGTCGCAGCATTTCATGCTGCGTCAGGTCGCTGGTACGAGGTCGTCGGAAAACAGAGGCGCCGTCAGTGCGGTTAGCAGGCGGATTTCCTCCGTTATGGCTTTCTCCGGAACTACTTCAATGCACATGAAAGCGAACGCGCCGACGGTCCGCTTGCAGACGACGACAGGGATGTTGACGAGCGTCGCGCTGCCGAGCGACTTGAGCAATTGATGGTCGGGAAAGTAATGCTCAAGATCTGCGTCGTTGTTGCGACGAGGACTTCACCTCGTTCGAGAACTTTCCGGGCCCAGTCAGACCCTGACAGCTGCTTCCAGCCGCCCACCGGGTAGGCGCTCGGCACGGTCGAAAAGATTCTTCTGACGGCTCCGAGTTCATTTGGAGCGTCTCGACGAGGGCGAGACACAAGCGCAGTCGCTTGAAGAAACGGCAGACGAAGTTTGACCACGTCGAGCCACCCTTGGATTGCCGCGTCTCGCGAAGTCGCTTGACGAATGGCAACCTGTGCCTGGGCGAGAGTCGCAGATAGGTCGCCGCTACTGGTGTTTGTTGCAGCGCCGCTGGTCCGCGAAAAAACGGCGGCAGTTGCGCTCAGTGTGGCGAGACTTGCGAAGTGTCTACGGTTCATGCAGTTTCTTCCTGCGTGCAATCTTTCCCAGCGCGGGATGGCGGGCTTTTTACCGCCCTTGCGTCGAGCCACTGCGCGAGGTGTATCGCGGAGCGTCCTGTGGTGCTTCGAATCTGCGAGCGACAGCTGAATCCGTCGCTAATCAATACTGCGGTATCGTCAAGCGGCTGGATTTTGGGAACGAGTTCAGATTCGGCAACCAAGCGGGCAACGTCAGCGGTCTTTGTGTGGTACCCGAATGCACCGGCCATCCCGCAGCATCCTGTCTGGAGTACTGCTCCCGATTGAGCGGCTTTGCCGACAAGCCGGGACTCAGCCTGCGTTCCGCCACAGGCTTTCTGATGACAGTGACCATGCACGTAGACGCGCTCGTCGAGTTTGGGAACATCGAATCCTTCTGCCTCGAGGTACTCGGCCAGCGTCTTGACCGAGGCAGCCAGCGTGGTTGCGCGTTCGTCGGTGGGAAAGAGCGAGCGAAGTTCGTCACGGAAGACGGACAGGCAACTGGGTTCCAGCACGACGACCGGCATCCTCAGCGCGATGACGTCTTTGAGTTGCGTCATGATGTCGACGAGGTTGCGCTTCGCGTGGTCCAGCATGCCGGCGTCATAGTACGGACGGCCGCAGCAAATCTGTTTGCGCATGAGCCGGACCGTGACGCCATACGATTGCAACACGCGCACAGATGCTTCGAGCACTTCCGGGGAAAACCCGTTGTTGAATGTGTCGGTCCAGAGCAAGACCGTTCTCGGCTCGCCATTCAGTGCGCGCGCGTCCTGAACAAGGTGCTTGCAGGTCTCGGTGTTGCGGAAGGCCGTTGATGCGATAGCGGGAAATTTGACGTGCGACGCGAGTCCGAATTTTTCGGCTGCCGCCCGGAACGGCCGCAATTTCATTGCTGTGTTGACCACTCCGCTGATGTGCGTTGCAAGAGGCAGCCAGCTTCCGATGTGCCCAATCATTGTATCCATCAGCGGGCGTTTCGCTTTCTGATAATGTTGGTACAGGAAGTGACTCTTGTACTTGGCCAGGTCGACATGCGTCGGGCAGTCGCTACGACACCCCTTACACGCGAGGCAGTTATCCAGCGAGTCCTTCACGTCCTTATTGTCCCAACCGTCCGTAAAGACCTCACCTTTGAGCAACTCAAAGAGCAGACGACTTCGTCCACCCGTCGAATACTTTTCTTCGCGGGTTGCGCGATAGCTCGGACACATGGTTCCGCCTTCGAGAGAGCGGCACTTACCCATGCCGATGCAACGTTCAGTGGCACGAGCGAACGTATCCGGGCATTGCAGGTTGCCGAACGAAAAATGACTCGGGACGTCGACGCGGCGATACGTTGGTCCGAGCCGTAGATTCTCATCGACGGGCATCGCGTCAATGAGCTTGCCCGGATTCATGCGATTCTTCGGGTCCCAGATTGTCTTGAATTCGCGGAACGCGTCCATGAGTTCGGGTGAGTACATCAGCGAGAGCAGTTCGCCCTTGGCCTGTCCATCGCCGTGTTCACCCGAAAGAGAGCCCTCGTACTTGACGACGAGCTTTGCGGCTTCCTCCAGGAAGTTTCGCCATGTGTGAATCCCCTGGCTGTTGCGGAGATCAAAGTTGATGCGAGAGTGAATGCACCCATCGCCAAAGTGGCCGTACATGTTGGTCGTGTAGCCATAGCGCTTGACCAGTGCGGAAAACTCCCGCAGGTACGCGCCAAGGAGGCGAGGTTCGACTGCCGCGTCTTCCCAACCCACGACAGGGTCTGGCTTCGACAGGTCGTCGCCGATGGAGGTGGCTGAGGCGCCGGTTTCACGAATCGACCAAAGCCGCTTCATCAGTCCGACATCGGAGACCACGCGCGTCTTCGGACGACCGGGCAGCGTATTCGCCAGGTCCGCAGCTGCTTGTGCCCACGCAAGTGACGATTCGAGACTGTCGGTGCCAAACTCGACCATGAGCCACGCGTTGCCATCAGGTAATTCGGCGATGTCGGCAAGCGCAAGTCCTCGTTCTCGCAAACCCCCAACGATGCCGGTGTCGAGCCCTTCCATCGCGATGGGCTCGAGAGGGAGCAGTTGAGGGACGCAGTCAGCCGCATCAAAGATGGTAGGAAACCCGAAGACAGTAACGACGCGCGCGGTCGGGTTACGCACCAGGGTCGTTGTTGCTCGCAGGACCGAGACACATGTACCTTCCGAGCCGACGAGCGCACGTGCAATGTTGAAGCCGTTTTCCGGTAGCAACTGGTCGAGGCTGTAGCCCGAGACCCGGCGTTTGAGCTTGGGGAAGCCGGCGCGAATCTCGTCCGCGTGGCGGTCTACCAAGTCTCTGAGCGCTTGAACAATCTCGGCGCGCCGACCGCCCGCAGCCAGGTGTGCCTGGAACGCATCTGCATCGGTCGGTCCGACCCAGAACCGGTCTCCGTCGTACGTCAAGACTTCCATCGACTCAATGTTCTCTGCCATCTTGCCAGCCGTTACCGAATGCGCACCGCAGGAATTGTTGCCGACCATGCCGCCGATGGTGCAACGGCTATGCGTAGCGGGGTCTGGACCAAAGGTCAGCCCTTCAAGGGCTGCCGCGTTGTTCAGTTGGTCGCAAATAACGCCTGGTTGGACGACCGCAGTGCGAGCGCTGGCATCAAGTTGTTCGATTCGAGTCAGGTGACGGGATGTGTCGATAACGACGGCAACGTTGACGGCCTGACCGCACATTGACGTACCCGCACCGCGCGTGAGTACGGGTACGTCGGCGTCGTGACAGGCGCGCATGATAGTGACAACATCCTCGACAGTGCGAGGAAGGACAACGCCAATCGGAACTTGCCGGTAGTTCGACGCCTCGGACGCATACGCCGCGCGAGACCCTGCATCGAACCTGATGTCGGCATCCGTCGTTTCGGCAAGTTGGCGCTGCAGCGAAAGAAGCTTGTTGAGGTCCGGGCGTGAGGAAGACGATTCTGAATTCATTGGTCGCGAAATACGGTAAGAGCGGCAGGGGAACGGCTCAGCGCGAGCTGCGCTTTTTGCCAAGAAGTCCCACGTCATTCCGAATTAAAACGCGACTCAAAGCTGAAGTCTTCCTACCTAAAGTAGGAACATATGGTTCAATCTTCGCGCAGCCGGTACAGAGCGATCGCGACCTGAAGCTGGAAACGAATCTTCGGGTCTTCCAGCGTGACTTTGAGAATCTCTTCAATTCGCTCGAGGCGGTATCTCATCGTGCTGATATGGATGCCGAGTAAACGGGCGGCGTTGGCCAGTTGGAAGCCCTCGTCGGCGAGCGTGCAGAGCGTATCGAGCAGAGATTCGCCGCGCGGCCGCGAGACCAGAGGTGTAACAAGCCGTTCGATGAGCACGTCCCGCGCATTTGCGTCACCAAGGAGCGCGCGAGGAAAAAGAATCTCGTCGAATCGATGCAGTCTTCCAGCGCGCAGCGTGGGAAGTAAGGCGTCAACGTCTTTCGAGCCGGTCGCCATGCCGTCGATTCCGGAGTGGACGCGGCTGATTGCCATGGCTGCACGCTGGTCGTTAACTGCCTCCCACAATGACTCTGGCGAAGCCTCTGCCGGAAGGATGAACTTAATCTGGTTCAGCCAGATTGCGAGCAGCTCCGGCTGACCTGTTGCGCGTAGTTGGTGTTTCAGCGATTCGACCCATCGTTCGCGGCGATTCAGTCCTTCCGTGGTGAGCGGGATGGGCTCATCTAGAAGCACAAGACAGATTTGATACTGATTGGTCTGGCTCCAGCCGCATACTCGCGCGCGCTCCAACGCGCTGGGCGTCGCTGAGAACTCGCCGTCCAGCAGACCCGCGACGAGCGCGTAGCCCAAGCGGTCCTCCTGTTGCGTGAGCTGCCGCTGGTGCATGAGATGAAGAGCGGCTACGACGCTCGCATGTTCCATCGCGCGTGCATCCACCTCGTCCACTTCCGAGCCGTCCAGGTCGAGCCAAATCACCGCGACAAGTGTGTCGTGGAGGCGAACTGAGAGCCGAAGCCGATACAAGGTATCGTCGCCAGGCTGGAACTTCACGCGGGTCGGCCTTTGTGCGCCACTCGAGTCGATGGGCGATTGCGAGAGAGAGGCGACGAATTGGTCTTCGAGGGACTGCGAATCGGAGTTTGCCGCGGACGTTCCAAGCAACTCACCCGAGACGTTCGTGAATGTGACCTCGCGACCAACGAGTTTTCGCAGCGTGTCTGCGATGTCGCTCAAACTGTTGGCGGTCACCGCCGCGTTGGTCAGCGCCCGATGCAGTTGCTCGGAGCGCTCGATAATCTCAGCTTGAAAGTTGATTATCTTCGCGAGAATTTCGTGGGTGACTTGACTGAACTGTATCTCCCACGGCAATTCGAGCAGAGGAAGGCCTACGCTACGAGCTTCTTCGACAGCCTCGTCTGGGAAGTGTTCTCGAAAACGAGGGACTGCGAGAACAACGCCAGCGAGGCCGACCTCGCTTAGTTCACGCACCAGTCGTCGTGAAGTCTCTGCGTCGTTTGGCCAGTTGTACCCGGTTGTTAGCAGCAACTCGCCAGCTTTCACCCAATTGACGATGTCTGGGTGGTCAACCATGTGAACCCAGGTAATTTCGCGCTGGAGATTCTCCTCTCCGGCAACGACTTCGGCTTCACGTAGGACGGTCTCACGGATGGCGGTGTCAAGCTTCATGGCGGCGAATAGTTTCGCCACGGTATCAACTCGACACCGCGGCATCGATTAAACCTCGTTGGGCTGTCGGTAACCGAACAGAACGCCGAGCAGGCTGAACGCGGCGGCGAAGATAACGTAAATGGCCGGTGCCATCGGCGTTCCCGTTGTGCTGATGAGCCACGTCAAGATAAGGGAGGCGAAGCCGCCAAACGTCATGACCGCGAGATTGTAGGCGACTGAAAGGCCAGTCGAAAGCACCTTGGTGGGGAACGTTTCCGACAACGCGGCCAGAATGGGACCGGTATAAATCGCGATGAGTACGCCGAAGACTGCCTGAAACACGCAGAGCGTCGCGACCGACGGCGACTTCACAATCAGGGCGAACAGCGGCCACGCGAGGACGAGCATTGCTGCTGATGCGCCGCCCAACAGCCACTTGCGGCCGACCTTATCCGAATACCAGCCAGTGAACGGTGAGCAGACGGTGATGACACTGCCGCCGACCATTGCAGCGATGAACGATGCCGATTGCGGAAGCTTCAGGACCTTGACCGAGAAAGTCGGCATGTAGAAAAGAATCACATAGATACACACCGTCCACAGCACGACCATTGCGAAGCTCGCGAAGGCTTGCCAGGGATAGTCGCGCAGCACATCAGAGAGCGGCGTCTTCGACTTCTCCGCGTCCAGGAAAACCGGCGTCTCGTCCAGATTTCGACGGATGAAGAAGCCGATAGGTCCGATGAGCAGGCCTGAGAGAAACGGGATACGCCAGCCCCAGCTTTCCATGTCCGCAGTAGAGAGACCAAGCGTAATGCCGGTACCGAAACACGCGCCGAGTAGCACCGCGAACCCGATGCTCGTCTGAATCCAGCTGGAGTAGTACGCTTTTTTGCCCTTCGGAGCGTGTTCGGTCAGAAACGCAGTTGCCGTGCCCATTTCGCCGCCAGCAGAGAAGCCTTGCAGGAGACGCGCAAGGACAATCAGGCAAGGTGCGGCCAAACCGATCTGCGAATAGGTCGGAGCCAGCCCGATGATTGCCGTGCCCGCGCACATCAGAAGGATGGTCAACGACAATGCCGCTTTACGGCCCGCGCGGTCGGAATAGATACCGATGAGAATCCCGCCGAATGGGCGCACAAGAAAACCCACGCCAAACGTCGCTACCGAAAGCATCAGCGAGGTGAGGTCGTTACCGGTCGGAAAAAACAGCTTGGCGATGGTGATGGCAAAAAAGCCGTACACCATGAAGTCGAACCATTCGAAACCGTTCCCTAGAACGGTCGCAACGATGGCGCGCCGTCGTGCCGTCCGCTCGTCCTGATACTCTGCTGCCAGATTCACCGTGTTCATCTCCGCTCCCGGTACGTGCTCAAGCTCTTTTCAATGGGTCGGCGCGGTTCGCCAGGAACCAGCCGTATCTCATTGAAGCCAGCCAGAAATCGCATAACTACCCACGTTTGATAGGAACGGCAGCTTCAAGATTAGTATACGAAGTAGGAATTTCGTCAAAATAGATGAAAATCCGTGGTCATATTCCTACTTAAAGTAGATGTTCTCTGTGTTTGTGGCTTCCTACTATGAGTTCCACCTCAGGAGGTCATTTCATGAACAAGAGTCTCGAAAAAGCTCAGAGCGCCGCCGCGCTTCGCCAAACCTACGTTGCCCGCGGCGTTGCGACGGCACACCCGGTCGTTGCAACGCGTGCCGCAGGTGCTTATCTCTGGGACGAGAGCGGGCGTAAATTCCTCGATTTCGTTGGTGGTATCGGCGTTCTGAACGTTGGTCATAACCACCCGGCCGTCGTCGCAGCCGTGCAGCAACAGCTCGAATCGTTCTCGCATGTGTGCTTTCAGGTTGTGAGCTACGAGCCGTACCTGCGCCTGGCAGCACGCCTGTCCGAACTGGTGGCGCCGGGGCAAGGCTATAAATCGGTCTTCCTGACCACGGGTGCAGAAGCCGTCGAAAACGCAATCAAGATTGCTCGCGGCTATACGAATCGCCCCGGCGTCATTGCTTTTCGCGGTGGTTTCCATGGCCGCACGCTGCTCGGGATGTCGCTCACCGGTATGAGCGCCCCCTACAAGCAGAACTTCGGACCGTTCGCGCCCGATGTCTATCACGCACCGTATCCGAACGCATATCACGGCATCTCGTCAGACGACGCCTTGAAGGCTCTCGAGACGATTTTCAGCACGCAGATCCAACCGGACCGTGTCGCTGCGATTATTCTCGAGCCGGTCCAGGGCGACGGCGGCTTCCTCGCAGCGCCGGCCGAATTTATGCGGGCTCTGCGCGAACTCACGACGAAGCACGGAATCGTTTTGATTTGCGATGAAATCCAGACGGGCTTCGGCCGCACCGGCACGATGTTCGGATTCCAGCACTCGGGCATTCAGCCTGACCTCGTGACGGTGGCCAAAAGCCTCGCAGGTGGCTTGCCCATCTCTGGCGTCGTCGGCCGGGCTGAAATTGTCGATGCGCCGACTCCCGGCGGATTGGGTGGAACCTATGGTGGTAACCCGTTGGCGTGTGCGGCCGCGAATGCAGTGCTCGACATCTTCGAACAAGAAGACTTGCTGGAGCGCAGTGTCGAAATTGGCGAGCAACTCCGTGTCGGCCTCGAGGAGCTCAAGTCCTCGCATCCGGAGATGGGCGAAATCCGTCAGACGGGCGCGATGGTGGCTGTAGAGTTCGTCTCCGACGCTCAGGCCAAGACGCCGGACAGCGCGCTGACTCAGCGAGTGCTCGATACGGCACGCGAAGAAGGCCTGTTGATTATCAAGTGCGGTGTCGAGCGTAACGTCGTGCGCTTTCTTTCGCCGCTGACCGTGTCCGACCAGGACGTAGCCGACGCACTCGGTATGTTTGGACGTGCGCTGGCCGTGGCCAGGACCGCAGCATAAGCGATGCAAGACGGACAGTTCACCGCGGTAAGTCACCCGTTGCCCGCGCGCTCGTCCAGCGTGCGGGCCAGCGTCACACGCCGTTTTGACATCAGCAGCCCTTTCGACGGTACGGTCGTTGGTAGCGTGCCCGACACCGACTGTCGGACCGTCTCGGCCAGCTTCGAAAGAGCCTCAATCGTTGCCGGTTCTCTGCAAAACACACGAACCGTCCAGGAGCGATTGTGCGTCTGGGCCAGAAGGATTGCTGTACAACGTGAGCAGTTGGCGCGCCTCATCAGCCACGAGACCGGCAAGCCAATCAGGTTTGCTCGTCTTGAAGTGCTGGCGGCTCTGGCGACTCTCGACCTGTACTGTCCTAGCGCTGCGGTGCCGCTGTCGCCCGAGGCAACTGCATCGCGAACTACCTTCAGCATATTGAACTGGTGTGACCCCGTGCTGTCGTTGGCAACGGAGGCCGTCGCCGTCCTGGGCGCGGGACGCGCGCTGGTAGTGAAGCCGTCTTCCCGTGCCTCGCTCACATTGTTGTCGCTTGCATCGTTGTGGAATGAAGGTAGCGAACTGGACGGCTTATTAAGCGTCGTGTCTTCGACAGATGACATTGGAATGCTTCGTCTGGCACTCATGGATTCTCGCGTCAGCGAAGTGAGGTTTCGAGGGAGCCGCGAGGTGGGAAGCTACATCTTGCGTGCGTGCGACGAAGCATTGATGCCTGCGACGATAACAACGGTCAGCCGGGCTCCGCTGGTCGTAGATGAAAATTTGAACCTCGAATCCACATGCGACGCGGTCATACACCGAGCATTCTTTCCTCCTTTGCGCGCAGAAGCCGAACGCGTATCGTGTCTTTATGTTCACGACTCGATTGCGGATTCGGTCGTCTCGACGCTCGTCGAGCACGCAAATCGACTGCGCGTCGGAGACCCGCTTGACGAGCAAACCGACGTCGGACCGCTTATCGACGACGTTGCGGCGACGCTTGTTGAGGAACAAATCGAAGACGCGGTAGCCCATGGTGCGACGCTTCCGATTTTCGAACGTACGGCTGAGCGTCGACATTTTCGCCCAATCATTCTGGACTATGTTCAACCATCCATGCGCGTTTGCCAGGAGGAACTCGAAGGTCCTCTGCTCCCTGTAGTCAGATACAAACACCCATCCGATGTGCGGGCAGTGGAAATGCGGAACACCGAAGCACCGGTATAGCAACGGAGCTACTTCCGCCCGAACGCAGTTCGATGTCGGAGTGTTCTTGTTGGGCTTTGAATCAATATTTTCTGACAGTGACAACATGAGTGATACGACTCCCTACGAAGCATTTTCAATGGTCGACATGCGGGCTGGTCGCATTGCACGAGTCGAATTGAATACCGAGGCACGTAAGCCTGCCTACAAGATCTGGATTGATTTTGGTGACCTTGGTGAGCTATCGACGAGCGGTCAGTACACAGCGCTGTACGAAGCTGAAGAACTGGTCGGGCAAATGGTCATCGGTGCAGTGAACCTCGGCAGTCGTCGTATCGCGGGTTTCAAGTCTGAGGTTCTTATGCTTGGCGTTGAGCAGGCCAATGGCGCGGTTGTCTTTCTGAAGCCTGAGCGCGACGTCGCGCTTGGTACGAAGGTTTTCTGAAGGATTGCCGCTGATGCCCGCGAGGGCCAAACCTGTCACGGAGACAACATGAACGCGCCTGAAGCAGAGATTGAAGTTGGCGAAGAAATGGTCGCTGGTTTCGCCAAAAAAGGTTTGGGACAGGTGCAGGCCGCGACAAAGCGAGACCGCGGCCTCGGTCCATTTCGTCGGCTCGTTCTGCGCGGCGCAATGGTCATCGATGGGACAGGAGCGCCGCCTTGGGGGCCAGCGGATATTGTCGTCGAGGACGGACGCATTGCTCAGGTAGCCGCGGTCGGCGTGCCCGGGTTGCCCATCAATCCGGCACGTCGTCCGGTCGCAGGCGACCACGAGATTGACTGCTCCGGAAAATTCGTAACACCGGGCTTTATAGATTGCCACGCGCATATCGGCACGCCGTTCCACGCGGAGAACGGCGAGATGTTGCCGGCAGACTATATCTACAAGCTCTGGCTGGCTCATGGTGTCACGAGCGTACGTGAGGCTGGGACGATGAACGGCCTTGCCTGGACGCAGCAGCAGGCGGCAGCGGCCGATGAGGGGCAGATTGCTGCTCCGACGCTATATCCGTACGTCTACTTTCCGGCGGTCAACGATTACCTGAAGACCATCTTCACGCCCGAGCAAGGACGTGAATGGTTGCGCAAGGCACACGCGAAAGGGGCGCGAGGCGTCAAGTTCTTTGGCGCGCCTCCCGCAATCATGGAATCCGCGCTCGACGAAAGCAGGAAGCTCGGGCTGCGCACCTGCTGCCACCACGCGCAGCTGTCGGTGGGGCGCATGAATGCGTTGCGTACAGCCCGCTGGGGACTGACAAGCACCGAGCACGCGTACGGTATCCCGGAGGCGCTGTTTGACGGTCGCACTCTCCAGTCGGTCAGTGACGACTACAACTACAACGATGAATACATGCGGTTTGCGACGGCTGGCCAGACCTTTCTGCAAGCAGCCAGGCCTGGCAGCGCAAAGTGGAATGAGGTAATCGAGGCCTTCCTGGAAGCGGGACACACCTTCGTTCCGACGATGAATGTTTACGACAGTAATCGTGACCTGATGCGTGCGCGCCGTGCTGACTGGCACGATGAATATACTGACAGCACCACGTGGAAGTATTTCCAGCCCCAACGCGGCGGGCACGGTGCGTACTTCTATCGCTGGTCCGTAAAGAACGAGGTCGAGTGGAAGGAGAGCTTCCGCATCCTCATGACTTTCCTCAACGAGTACAAGAATCGCGGCGGGCGCGTTTGCGCAGGAAGCGACTCTGGTTTCATGTACCAAATCTACGGCTTCGGCTTTGTTCGTGAGCTCGAGCTTTTCCAGGAAGCAGGATTCTCACCTCTCGAGGTGCTGCGAGCGGCCACGTCGCACGCGGCTGAACTCCTCGGGATTCTGGACGACGCAGGAACGCTAGAAGTCGGCAAGCGTGCCGACATCCTTGTCCATGACCAGAACCCGTTGACCGACTTCAAGCTGCTGTATGGCACTGGCACGGTCAGATTGAATGAACAAACCAACGGCCCTGAATACAAACGTTGCCTGCTGAAGACAATTCGAGGTGGAATGGTCTACGACGTCGACGAACTGCTGTCCGACGTCCGCGAAATGGTCGCAGGTAGCTGGCCGTCGCCTGCGAATCAACGCACGCGGTGAGGGGCAGCATGCAATATGGACCTCAATTCATTATCGTCTCAGGCATGCTGGGTAGCGGGAAGACCACGCTGCTTGAGGGCCTGCTCGCCAGCGAGATCGCGACCGACACCGCCATCATTGTCAACGAGGCGGGCGAGATAAACATCGACGGGGCTGTGCTCTCTGAGTCGGCGCGCGGAATGTCGATGGCCACGCTTAGTAACGGTTGTGTGTGCTGTTCATTGACGAACGACCTGGTGACCACGGTGCAAGACTTGGTCGAGTCACGTCGGCTCTCGGGGCAGGGTCCATTCGCCCGCATCGTCCTGGAATGCAGCGGTCTCTCGCGGCCTGGGCCCATTGTTTCATCACTGCAGGAACTCGCTGACCTACGGCTTAAGCTGCATCTGGTTACGACCTACGATTGCAGTCGACCGTCGTTGTCGACCGATGACTTTGAGAACGCTGTGGCGCAACTGGCCGCTGCCAGCACAGTCGTTCTCACCAAGGTCGACCTCGTATCGAGTGCCAGGCGCGACGAGGCATTTGAATCCGTGACAGCTGCCAACCCGCTTGCAAGAGTCGTCAACGAGTTCTCGGCATCAGGTCGCGCACGCGAAGCGTTTCTTCCGCCAGACGGTGGAGCGCCGGTACCCGTCACTGACCAATCCACGCGACCAACGCCTCGTCGATTGCTCCACCCGAGAGTCCGTGTGTTTCGAGCTAAGCTCGACGAAAATGAGTCGTGGGAAACAACGCTTGACTGGCTGGAAAACATAGCCGGCGCGCTCGGCGAGCGGCTACTACGAATCAAGGCGATTGTTGCCGGGGATAATCGAAGCGACCGGATTTTGTTGCAAAGCGTAGGAACTACATTCTCTGCACCGCGCCGTCTCAGTCCAAGCTCGCCCGCGCCGCTGGGTGTCATCCTCATCGCGAGGGATTGTGGCAGGCAGGATTTGGAGGCGATTCCCACGCAACACTCGGTAACCTGGTTCGACCATTAGTGATTGAAGACCTGCCGGGAGCATTGCCCGCCTGAGCGCTGGCTAAGGGCTGTGGAGTTGCCTCATGGTGCGAAGGCATTTGCGCTGAAGTTTGCAAGCTTCAGTCACAAATGCTGGCGAGGGGCTACCGGATGTTGCTCGCCCGAGGTCGGGCTGCGACGAACGGAGCGTTCCCGTGGGTGGTGTCATGTCTTTCCGATATCCGGCGGATTGGCGACGCAGTTCCCTAACATGGGCGGATTTGTTCTATCGGCGGGATGCACGGGGCCTGTTAAATAGAGGTGCGGTCAAAGGAAGTACGATTCGATAACAGCGTGCGGAACGATTCTGCTGATGGTGCGAACGACTAGGAGGAGCGTGCACGATGAAGTCGGTAAAGTATGTTTGTGCGTCGAGCAGCAGGAAAATCGATGGAAGGCTCGACGAGAGCGCAGCCTGGTTCGAATTACATCAGGTTGCCCACCTGTTCGGCACGAGTCTCGAACAGGCGGCCAAGTTGCTCCGGCAAGCAGGCACGACGGGCGACATTGAGCGTGCAAAAGACGTCAGGTCGTCCGACCGCTGCAAATGCCTATTGAGTCACCGGGCGGTCGTCGCAGTCGGATACCAGGTAAACTATGGTCGGGCAACAGCCTTCCGTCACTGGTGCGCCTCCGTTCTGACTGTCCTGCTCCGCTAAATCTTAATCAATCCATGGCTAGGACAGTTCCCTTCGGAAGTCGTGAGGACGGGCGCCCGCGCTGAGCGCGTGGGGCGCCACATCATGACTGCGTGCTTTTCATTGGAAAATGATCCTGTGGGTTCCCGCTGCTGCAGCATCGAGCGGAACTGGGATGTAGGAACGTTTGCGGCAGCACTAATCTTTGATAACGTAGCTAGCTGACATCAGCGCAATATTTCGGGTGTCGCCGCGAACCACTACCGACTGATACAGGATGCCATCCAGTTTCGACACGACTTCGCCACGACGTGACTCATCCAGTTCGTTAAACCGCTCGCTCGATCGTGGAATCGACATTCTGCGCGCATTCGGTCCGGGCGCCACCTTGCTGTCCAACAGCGATCTTGTCGAGCGCACGGGCTTGCCGAAGGCGACAGTAAGCCGTCTTGCGGCCACACTGGTTGAGGCCGGTTTTCTGGAGCACGATGCAACGCGACGCGCGTACAGGCTGGGCATTCCCGTGCTCAGTGTCGCGCAGGCTATGCGAAGCGGGTCGACGTTGCTGCAAGCGGCTGCACCGATGATGCGCGATACGGCACAACGCTTGCGGATTAATGTTGGAATAGCAGGTGCAGACGGTGAGGACATGGTGTATCTGGAGTCGGTCCGCTATAGTCCGCGCGCGTCGCTGCGTACAGTCGTTTCCGGCCAACGTGTGCCGATGGAACTGACATCGCTGGGACGGGCGTGGCTCGCGATGCAATCGCCGGCAGACTTCATGTCGATGATCGAGCGTTTCAGGCGCCGCAAGCGCGCAGGGTGGGCCGCGCTGGAGAAGGAGATCGCCGATGCCGTGCGGGCCGTCCATCAGCGCGGATATTGCGTTGCCACCTGGCAGCCTGAGGTGGTTTCGCTTGCGGCACCGCTTGCCATACCGGGGCATCGGCTAACGGTGCTCAACTTCAGTGTGCGTACGGTCGATTCGTTAGAGTCGGTGGTGGATTCGCTTGCGCCGCCACTGCTTCGCCTGCGCGACGAGATCGTTATCGCGACGATGCATATCGAGGGATAGCGCGCCTGTCTACTATTTCTCGCTGATGGCGCGAGCCGGAATACCCAGCACGATAGCAAGCCCGCCGAGAATCGACACGATCGCCACCGCATACAGGCCGAGCGCACTGCTGCCGAAATGCGTAGAAGCGAATCCGATGACTGTCGGCGCGGAAATGCCGCCGAACTGCCCGAGGCTGCTGATGAGACCAATCCCGCTTGCTGCAACCGTGCTGGACAGATACGCAGGCGGAATAGTCCAGAACAGCGACAGCATGCCCAGATAGCCGGCCGTCGCGAGGGAAAGCAGCGCGACCAGTGCACCCGGGTGGCTGGCGAAAGCCGGAAGCAACACGACGCCCAACGCTGCCATCACCGAACTCGCCATGAAGTGCCAGCGACGCTCGAGCATGCGGTCGGAGTTCCTGCCAAGCAGATACATCGCAGCCGCACCGACGATATAAGGAATCGCCGACAGCAGGCCAATGTGCCAGTAGTTCGTGACACCGCTTTTCTGGATCACGCTGGGTGCCCAGATGTGCACGACGATGCTTGCCCACGGTACGCTGAAGTACGCGAAAGTCAGGAAGTAGAACTTCGGTTCCTTCAGCGCAACCCAGATCGACGCATGAGCTCGCGCGGCTTTTGTCTGTGCATCACGGCGCAATTCGCCGAGCAGAACGTCCTTTTCATGCGATGACAGCCAGCTTGCCTGCTCCGGGCGGTCCGTCAGATACATATACGCAAACAGACCCGCAATCACGGAAGGCAGGCCTTCGAGAACGAAAAGCCACTGCCACCCTTTGACATTCATGAAATCCGACAGCGTGTTCAGGATCATCCCCGAAACCGGGCCGCTGATGATTCCCGACACGCAGATGGCCGTCATGAAGATCGCCGTCACTCGCGCGCGGCGCGCCGCTGGAAACCAGTATGTGAAGTAAAGGATCACGCCGGGAAAGAAGCCCGCTTCGGCAGCGCCGAGCAATATGCGCGCGATGTAGAACTGCGTCGGCGTCTGCACGAATGCCGTTGCGGCGGACACGAGACCCCACAACACCATGATGCGCAGCAGCGTCTTCCTGACGCCGACGCGTTCGAGCCAGAGATTGCTCGGCACCTCGAATAGCATGTAGCCGACGTAAAAGAGTCCGACGCCAAGCCCGAATGCGGCATCCGACAGCCCGACATCGCGTGAAAACTGCAAATGCGCAAAGCCGATGTTCGCGCGGTCCATGTAGGCGAACACATAGCAGATGAAAAGAAATGGCAGAAGCCGGATGGTGACCTTGCGGTAGACGGCCTCGGCGCGGGGCCGATCAGATACGGAATCCAGGGGCGCTGTGTGCGCTGTGTGCATGATGTCTCCACTCATTATCGGTTGTGCACTGCGCACCCGGCGCGCCCAAAGTGCTGTGCGTTGGGGGTAATTATCGGCTGCGATCCGCTTGTGACAAGACCGAAGTTTCAACTGATGGAACAGTGATGTTAAGCGATACGATCCTTCACCGTTCCAACCAGTGGAACAACGGGGATGCCGCAGCAGCATGTCGCGACTATGCTTCATTGCACGACATTCACACCGAGCAATCGAGACATCAATGAACCCATCCGCAACCATTCAACTCGTCGTCGAGTCGGGCATCGCCGTCATCACGCTGAATCGCCCCGACAAGCTCAACGCAATGACCGACGACATGCGCACCGAACTGATCGACGCTCTGGAGACCGTGAAGCGCGACAGGCTGGTGCGCGCGATCATCCTCACGGGCAACGGCAAGGGTTTTTGCGCAGGCGGCGACGTGAGCGGCATGGCGCAGCGCATGGAAGCCCCGGCGGGCGACGTCGCCTTCAACGGATGGACACGCCAGCAACGTGTGCATCATACGGTGGACCTGCTGTATTCGATGCCGAAGCCGACCATCGCGGCCGTCAACGGTGCGGCGGCAGGACTCGGCGCAGACATGGCCTTGTCGTGCGACTTTATTGTCGCGTCGGACCAGGCGAGCTTCGCGTGGAGCTACATACGCCGGGGCCTCATACCCGATGGTGGCGGCCTGTACTTTCTCCCGCGACGGGTCGGACTCGCGCGTGCCAAGGATCTCATCTTCAGCGGCCGCAAAGTGGAAGCGAAAGAAGCACTCGACCTCGGCATTGCTGACCGCCTTTGCGCGCCAGATGCATTGCTCGATGAAGCCCGCGCATGGGCATCCAGACTCGGCGAAGGCTCCGCGACCGCGCTGGCACTCGGCAAGTCGATCTTGAACCAGAGCTACGAACTGTCGGCGCAGCAGGTATTCGCGCAGGGGAGCCAGGCGCAGGCGGTGTGCTACACGAGTCGCGAGCATCGCGAAGCAGTGCATGCATTTTTGACGAAGACACGGTGAGCACGGAGACCAGCATGAACGCCATTTCCCGATTGATGCGCCCGAAAAGCGTAGCTGTGGTTGGCGCGTCGGCGGATACGTCGAAGACGTCCGGCCGTCCCATTGCCTACCTGAAAAAGCACGGCTTCGACGGCGCGGTGTATCCCATCAATCCGCGCTACGACACGATCGACGGATTGACCTGCTATCCCAACGTGGCCGCGCTGCCGGAAGCGCCCGATGTGGGCATTGTGTTGCTCGGCGCCGGGCGCGCGTATCTCGCTGTGAAGGATTTGGCGGACCGGGGCACGAGTGCCGCAATCGTTCTTGCGAGTGGCTATGCAGAGACGGGCGACGAAGGCGCGCGGCGACAGGCGCAATTGATAGAAGCAGCCGGGCCGATGCGCCTGCTTGGGCCGAACACGATCGGCCTCGTGAATCTCACTGACGGGATCACGTTGTCCGCGAGCGGCGCGCTCGAAACCGATGCGTTCGCGGCCGGCGGCATCGGCGTCGTGTCGCAAAGCGGCGGCATCCTCGGGGCAATGCTGTCGCGTGCGACGGCGGCGGGCATTGGCTTGTCGAAGCTTGTGTCTACCAGTAACGAAGCCGATCTGGACATGGCCGACTTCGTCGATTATCTGATAGAGGACGAAGCGACGTCGGTAATCGCGCTGTATATGGAAGGACTGCGCGATCCCGAACGGTTTCGCGCGGCTGCGCTTCGTGCTCGGGCCGCGGGCAAGCCGGTCGTCGTGTTCAAGATCGGGCGCTCGGAATCGGGCGCGCGCTCGGCGGTCTCGCATACAGGTGCGCTCGCGGGCTCTGACCGGATGTACGACGCGCTGTTCCAGCAAACGGGTGTGATACGCGCCGCGACATTCTCCGATCTGCTCGATGTTCCGAACACGCTCGCAAGCCGTCGCAAACTCGCCGGTAAGCGCGTCGCTATCCTCACGTCGACGGGTGGTGCGGGGACGCTCGTAGCGGACAGCCTTGGAGTCGCCGGACTCGAAACGCCCGCGCCGGATGAGGCGACCGCGGCCAGCCTGCGCGCATTGCAAACGGGCGACCACGCTGTGCTCGATCGCAATCCGATCGACGTCACGCTGGCGGGGTTGCAGCCGGATCTGTTGCGCAGCGCGATTCGCACTCTGCTTGACAGTTGTAGCTATGACGCAGTTGCGATCATCGTCGGTTCGTCCGGTCTCGCAATGCCGGACCTGATGGCGGGCGCAATCCGCGATTCATTGCCGGGAACGGATAAACCCGTCATTGCGTATGTCAGTCCGCACGCGCCGGGCATCACGCGGTTGTTGAACAGGGAAGGCGTGCCCGCGTTTACGAGCCCGGAGAGCGCGACTAGTGCATTGACGGCGTTGTGGCAGCACGAGGAGAACATGCGACGCGGCAAGAGCGTGCAGGTCCAGCCGAAACAGATCAGCTTCGATCCCGATGAACTCCGGCAGGGCTCGCTCAACGAGGCCGAAGCCAAAGCGCTCTTTGCGAAGTTTGGCGTGCATTCGGTACGTGAAATCCGTGTCTGCAACGCGAAGGATGCAGAAGCCGCAGCGCGAACGCTGGGTGGCCCCGTCGTGCTGAAACTGCTGTCCGACGCCATCACGCACAAGAGCGATGTAGGGGGCGTGGCGATCGGCGTGTCCGCTGATGCTATTGGCGCACGCCTGAACCAGATGCGCGACGATGTTGAGACGGCGACGGGCACGAAGGCCGAGGCCTTTCTCGTGCAGGAAATGGTGACGGGTGGCACGGAAGTGATACTCGGCCTTCATCGCGATCCTCTCGGCTCGGCGATTTTGCTCGGGATGGGCGGTGTGACTGCCGAACTGATCAAGGACACGTCGATGCGTCTGCTGTGTCCGCAGACGGGCCTGTCGCGCGACGACGCGCTCGCCATGATCCGCGAACTCAAGACGTACCCGCTGCTGGATGGGTTCAGAGGCAGACCCCGTGCCGATGTGGACGCACTGGTGTCGGCGGTTGTCGCGTTTGCGCAGATGGCGGTTCAACTGGGCTCCCGGTTGCACGAAGCGGAGATAAATCCGATTTTTGTTCTGCCGGAGGGAAGGGGCGTGTGCGCGGCCGATGGCGTGGCGATCATAGGTCGGCCAACGTAAGTTCATAGGGCGGCAACCATGCCAGACGCGCGTGATCTGATCCATGCACGGAGGCCACTGCCCGTTGTCCTCTTTGGGTTGCTTTGTTGTCCCGTCAGCGTTTGCGGCAAGCGGCGATAGAACCCGGGGTGCGGCCCTGGACCGCCGAAGCTTTGGCGGGTGTCGAGTACCGGCGTTGCATAGCGTCAAACCTCCTGGTGCCGGTCCGGGGTTCCGGTATTCCCGTGTGTCGCTTACGCTGCCGGCCTTGCTCGCGTGCCGTTGGTGACGTAAATTTTAATTGGGAGATGCATCAGGTGGGAGGGACAGCCATGGAACTGAGCGTAGAACGCGTCGATGTTTGGGCCGCTAGCATCGATGACAAACCGGGCGGGCTGGCGCAGGTATTAAGCGCTTTGCGGGATGCTGGCGCAGACTTGCAGTTCGTCGTCGCACGTCGCACGCCGGATGCATCGGGCAAGGGGGTCGTGTTTGTCGCACCGCTGCAGGGGAACAGGAGATCCGTGCCGCGACCAAGGTGGGGTTCAGCGTTACCCCAAGCCTTCACTCCGTCCGTGTAATGGGTTTGGACCAACTGGGGATCATCGCACAGTTGACCCGGATGTTGGCCGATGGGGGATCAACCTCCGCGGCGTTTCCGCCGCTGTACTTGGCACACAGTTCATTGCCTATATCGCGGTTGACTCGTTGGACGATGCCGAAAAGGCAATCGACATACTACAGAGGGCCTGAAGGGCGGGTGCCGGACCGGGAACTGCTTTGTTCTACGCTTCAACACTACAGGCGGCGTGGTCATGCGTGCACTCGCTCGCCGACGTCGCCGTAAGCCGCCGTTCAAAACCGTTGGACCATGCAAGCGTCAGCTTTGTGTCGTCATCGTCCAACGGGTAAAACCGGCCAATTGTTGTCGCTCGCCGATTCCACAAAGCGGTCGCTTGAACGACCGATCCGCATCCGGAACCTGCCACATGCGCCATGAACGCATCTCGGCTTCCGCCTGACACAGGGGCAGGCAGGATCTCGATGTTCTCTGTGAATGCCCGCATGTTCGCAACATGTCCGACGCCGAAGGTGCTTGGCACAAACGCGAGTGGCTGCGCGTACGCGCACAACTGAATTTCAGTTAAAGACCATTTGGACATTCCCAGCCCGCATCCTGACACGCTTGAAGTGCACGGATGACGCACCAGCCGCACTTGTTCCTGGCGATCACAACTGTTTGTCCATTGCGGGTGTACGCAAGTCGCTCGCGGAACCCTAGATTTGCGACCTAACGGCACGGTCAATTCCGACGCGAGCCGAACAAACGTTCAGAGGTCAATCATGAGCAATTCGCAGAAGGTCGCTATCGTGACGGGTGCATCGCAAGGCATTGGCGCCGAGATCGTCGAAGGTTTTCGCGAGCAAGGCTATCGCGTCGTCGCGGTGGCACGCTCGATCAAGCCTTCCGAAGATCCGAACGTCGTGACGATCGCCGGCGACATTGGCGACCGCGAAGTGGCACAGCGCGCCGTATCGGAAGCCGTCAAGCGCTTCGGCCGCGTCGACACGCTGATCAATAATGCGGGCATCTTCATCGCCAAGCCGTTCACGCAATACACGGCGGAAGACTATGCGTCGGTGATGAACGTAAATATGAACGGCTTCTTCCACATTACGCAGCTCGCGATCGTGGAAATGGAAAAGAACAAGAGCGGTCACGTACTGCAGATCACGACGAGCCTTGTCGATCACGCGATCTCGGGCGTGCCGTCGGTTCTCGCATCGCTGACCAAGGGCGGCTTGAACGCGGCCACAAAATCGCTCGCAATCGAATACGCGAAGACAGGTATCCGCGTGAACGCTGTCTCGCCGGGCGCCATCAAGTCGCCGATGCACGCGCCAGAAACGCATGAGGCGCTGGGCGCGCTGCATCCTGTCGGCCATATGGGCGAGATGAGCGACATCGTCAACGCCGTGCTGTATCTCGACTCCGCACCGTTCGTCACGGGCGAGATTCTGCACGTGGACGGCGGCCAGAGCGCCGGGCACTGAGCATGCCGAGGTGCCCTTCCAGGAGGGGCACCCCTCGCGCATTTCCGGGCGGTGATCCGTTTGGTGTCGGGAGAGGCGTGCGACATCTGTTCTGACAATCGACATAACGGTGCGGAACCCGGTCTTGCATTCGCTGGATCTGGCATGCCGCAGCCGTGTATGCGCTGTATCTGCTGGCAGGTTGATACCTGAGATTACAAGTCCGCCGCTTTCCGGCACACGTGGGATACATCTGCGCACTTCAATACTTCCATTGATCAACTGGAGCAAACCATCATGACTCGAATCGAAAACGTGCTGTACACAGGCAAGATCCATACGACGGGCGGCCGCGAAGGGGCCGCGCGCAGTTCAGACGGCCGCCTCGACGTCAAACTTTCGCGACCGGGTTCAGCAGGCGCCGGGACGAATCCCGAGCAGCTGTTCGGCGCCGCCTGGTCGGCATGCTTTATTGGCGCAATGGGTGGGGCCGCACGCGCCTTGAACGTGATGCTGCCCGCCGACACGAGTGTCGATGCCGAAATTGATTTTGGGACCACTGACGGCGCCCACTTTCTCGGAGCGCGTTTGAACGTGAGCCTTCCCGGCTTGCCGCGTGATGTCGCTCAGGCGCTGGTGGACCGGGCACATCAGACCTGTCCGTATTCCAAGGCTACGCGCGGCAACATCGATGTCGTGATTGCGCTCATTTAACCGATATGCATGCCTGAACGAGTAGAAGAGTTCTCGTGCGAACCGCAACGCCAAAACACCTGATGAAGGAGCAGCACCATGCCAATGATCGACGCACTCTGGCCGGAAGATGCCTTGACCCGTGAGGCGGAAGCCCATCTGATAAAAGAATTGACTGACATTCTGATCAAGGCGGAAGGGTATGATCCGGCCAATCCGATTGCACAGCGCGTATCTGTGCTCAATCTCCATCGACCTGCTGCCGTATTCGTCGGTGGGGAGCGCTCGAAAGCAGCGCGTTACCGGATCATTCCGTCGGTGCCTGAAGGCCAATACACCGACGAGTCGCGTAGAGCGCTCGTTAGGGCGGTCACGGAAGCGGTAGCCCGCGCCGAGAGCCGACCGTACGAAGAGGTCGCACCGCGCGTCTGGGTCTTCCCGACGGAGATTCCGGACGGTACTTGGGGCAGTGTTGGCACCATCCTTACGCTGGCCGACATTCATGCTTTGCTTGCCGGTGAAGCCGAACGGAGCGCGGGCGCGGAGCGACTCGCGCGCCGACGGCGCGAAAAGGCACGAATGACGCTCGACGCCACTGTCGATGTATTCCAACGGGCGAGTGACAACGCTTAGCGCGAGCTTGCGGGTCGACGGGTACGAGCCTATCCTGGTGTTGCCGATATTTGCCCGTCGAAGCGTGTCGGGCGCTTTCGGCAAAGGTGTAAGGCCATCGTGGGATTGTGCCTCTCAGCTAGTCGCGGTTCAGCTTAAGTCCAGGATCCGTTGCGCTGCGCGGCCGAATCGGATGGCACTGATCTGACTGGAGGATGACCGCCAGATGGACGAACCCTGTCACTATCCGTATGAACGTGATCGAAAGTCGCTCGATGGCGTTCGAGTGTCGGTTGGGTACGCCAAAGCGGCCTTTGGGCCGCATCCGTGCCAACCGGCCGAATTGAGTCATCTGCTGACTTCCCAACGGGAACCAAGCCGCCGTTCGAACTTGTCGCGGAGCCGACGTCAGCAATGCCGACCACAGCAGCCGTTGGCGGAGCGGGCGTAGGTCATTTCGCTCTGCCCGCTCTTTCCTGTCCCGGGGTGATGTGGAAAGTCTTGCGATAGCAACGCCCCAGATGCGAGGCGCTGGCGAATCCGCATTGCATCGCAATGTCGAAGATCGATGAGGTCGATTCGTGCAACAGCTTTTGCGCGGCTTTCAGGCGCAAATCCAGATAGAACTGCGACGGCCCCATGTTGAAGTGTCGGAGCCACATGCGTTCGAACTGGCGCGGCGAAATGCCGACCAGCGAGGCGAGCGTCTGCACCGGCACGGGCCGCTCGATGTTCTGCTCCATCAGCGTGATCGCATTGACGATGCGCCGGTCCTCGATGCCATAGCGCCATTGAATCGCCATTTTCTGGCTCTCCTGCGATGCCCGGATGCGCGTGTGCAGGAACTGGTCGGCGACGTCGGCGGCGAGCCGATGGCTATGCGCGCGGGCGATCATGTCGAGCATCAGGTCGATCGCGGCCGTGCCGCCGCCGCACGTAAGCCGGTCGCCGTCGATGCAATAGAGGTCGCGCGTGACCGTCAGCGCGGGGAACTCGTCCGCGAGCGCCTTCAACGCTTCCCAATGGATCGTGCAGCGGCGCCGGTCGAGCAGACCGGCGCGCGCCAGAATCATCGTGCCGAGGCTGATGCCGCCGAGCGGCTTGCCGCTCGCCGCATAACGTCGCAGAAAGTCGAACACCGGCTCGCTGCGGTAATTCTCGACGCCGATACTCGCGACGACGAACAACTGATCGACTGCGATCGACGACGTCATGGCCACTTCAGGCAGCAGCGAAAACCCCGAACTCGACGATACCGGCTCGCCGTCGGCGCTGATCAGATGCCAGCTGTAGAGCGGCTTGCCGCTCATCCGGTTGGCGGCGCGCAGCGGCTCGGTGGCCGAACTAAGGGCCATCATCGAGAAGTTCGGCACCAGAAAAAAGCCGATGCGCTGCGTGATGACGGGGCGGTCATCCATTGCGTCCGCGGCGCGCCGCTCCAGATGCAGCGCTGCCGCAAGCTCCGGCGTCTCCTTGATTTTCCTGCGCATGTCCATGCTGCGTTAGCCTGAGTAGAAGGACTGTCGCATATCGCGTTGCGCGGGTCCATCGCGCCATGCGATATCACTCGCCCGTGTAGCGCGGCGGGCGTTTCTCGAAGGTCGCGGCGATTGCTTCGCGATGATCCGCCGTGCGATGCACGATGCCCTGAAAGGCCGCCGACAGTTCCAGCAGACTCGGCAGGTCCATGCGCTGGCCTTCGCGCATCAGGCGCTTGCTCATGCGTAGCACGTTGGGCGGATTGCTGGCGATGCGTTGCGCGAGTTCGAGCGCGGCGGGCAGCAACTGTTCGTCCGGCACGACGCGCGACACGAGCCCCCAGTCGAGCGCGCATTGCGCGTCGATCGGCGTGCCTGTGAAAATCATTTCCGCAGCCCGCGACTGGCCGACCACGCGCGGCAGCAGCCAAGCGCCGCCGTCGCCGGGAATGATGCCGACTTTCGCGAAGCTCTCCGCGAACAGCGCGCTCTGCCCGGCGATGCGGATGTCGCACATCAGCGCGAGATCGCAGCCCGCGCCATGCGCCGGTCCGTTGACGGCGGCGATACACGGCACGTCGAGTTCATGAAACGCGCGCGGAATGCGCTGGATGCCGCGCCGGTAGTTCTCGCGTATCTGCGCCGAGTTGCCGCCGAAGGTGCCGACCTCGTCGCGCATATGCTTGATGTTGCCGCCCGACGAGAACGCGGGACCCGCGCCCGTCAGCACGATCGCGCGCACGTCGATGTCCGCCTGCGCGCGTTCGAGGCTCGCCACCAGCGCATCGACCACTTCCATTTCCGTCAGCGCGTTGCGTGTTTCCGGGCGATTCAGCGTAATGGTCGCGACGCCCGCGTTCAGTTCATAGAGTACCGGTTCATTCATGATTACGTTCCCGTTCGCAATTGATCGTGAGCCACCGAGGTCGCAAGTTCACGCCGCAGCACCTTGCCACTCGGATTCAGCGGCAGCTTGTCGACGAACAGCACTTTCTTCGGGCGCTTGTACGGCGCGAGATCGTCGCTGGCCTTGCAGAACGCGATGATCGCGTCCTCCGTCAAATGCGCATCGTTGCGCACGACGAAGGCCGTCACCGCTTGTCCCCACTTTACGTCGGGCACGCCGATCACGGCGGCTTCCTGCACACCGGGGCAGTGATACAGCACCTCTTCGACTTCGCGCGGATAGATGTTCTCGCCGCCGGAGACGATCATGTCGTCGGCGCGGCCGTGAAAGTGAAAATAGCCGCCCGCGTCGACACTGAACAGATCGCCCGTGTAGAGCCAGCCGTCGCGGAATTTTTTGGCGGTTTCGACCGGGTTGTTCCAGTAGGCACGCGCCAGTTGCGGGCCGCGCACGATCAGTTGACCGACTTCGCCCTGCGTGACGCTTTCCGTGGCAGGCACCGCGCGTTCCGGGTCGTTCGTGACGATGCGGCACGTGCTGATCAGGGTTGGCTTGCCACACGAGCCGAGGCGCGAGAGCGCGTCGCGCGGATGCAGCAGCAGCGTGAGGCTCGCTTCCGTCATCCCGTAACCGTTGTAGATGTTCGCACAGAACTCGTCGATCACGCGCTGCATCGTCGCGGCGGGAATCGCGGCGCCGCCCGTCGTGATCATGCGCAGGCTGCTGTGATCCGTCTGTGCAAACGCGGGATGAAACAGCATGTCCTGGATCTGCGTCGGCACCGCGAACAGCGTGGTAATGCGATGCTGCGCGATGGCCGCGAGCGTGCGCTGCGGGTCGTATCGCGGCAGCACGATGTTAGCCGCGCCCACCATCATATGCGGAATGAAATACGCCTGCATGCCGCCGACGTGATAAAGCGGCGCGATATGCAGCGCGCTATCCGTGCTCGTCAGGCTGTACTCCATCACGCAGTTGGTGGCGATCGCGACGTCGTTGCCATGCGTGTGAATCGCCCCTTTCGGGCGGCCCGTGGTGCCCGACGTGTAGACGAGCGCGGAGATGTCGTCGGGCGATAGCGTCGGCAGCGGCGCGTCGCGGTGGCGCGTGCTGTCGATCAACGCATCGAAGTTGTGATGATGCAAGGGCGCGTAGACGTCGGCGGAGTCACTATCGGATGCTTCGCCGCGCCCCGTCACGCACACATACAGGCGCAAGTCGGGCGACGCCTGTTCGATCTTCGCGATGACGGGCAGCATAGTTTCGTCGTAAATCAGCGCACGCGCGCCGGCATCGCGAAGGATGAACGCGGCTTCGTTCGCCGACAGCCGATAGTTCATCGGCACGGCAATCGCGCCGAGCAACTGGCACGCGAGATAAGCGGTCGCCGTTGCATCCGAGGTTTTCTGGAAGATCGCGACGCGGTCGGTCTGACGCACGCCGAGATCGAACAGCGCCTGCGCGAGTCCGCGTACACGCGTGTCCCATTGCGCGTACGTGTAGCGTGCGTCGGCGCAGACCAGCGCGAGACGGTCCGGGTACCTGGCAACCGTGTTTTCGAACAGCGAGGTAATGGTCAGCATGATGGAAACGGAATGCGTCAGAGGTTGATCTTGAGGTCGGGGAGATCGCGCGAGGCGATCAGATACTTCGCCATTTCCGAGGTGCCGCCGACGATAGTCAGCGCGCGTGCGTCGCGATAGAGCTGTTCAGCGCGGCCATATTCTTTCGTGAGACCGTCGCCGCCGAGTATTTGCACGGCTTCGTTCACGCAGTAATTCGCGGTTTCCGTTGCGACGAGCTTGGCCATCGCAGCTTCCTTCATCAGCTGCTTGCCGTCGATGCCCGCGTCGTACATTTTCGTCGCGCGATAGGTGATGAGTTCGGCGGCGTCGATACGCCAGCTCATTTGCGCGATCTTGTCCCAGATGAGCTGCTTGCAGCCGAGCAACTGGCCGAACGTCTTGCGGCTTTGCGCATGCTCGCGGGCAATTTCGAATGCGCTGCGCGCGACGCCGAGACCCGTGCCGCCGAGTATCGCGCGCTCGAAGTTGAACATGCCTCGCATGATGCTGAAGCCGCCGCTTGCCTCGCCCAGCAGGTGATCGGCACTCACGCGGCAATCGTCGAACTTTACTTCGCCGACGATGCAGCCGCGACGGCCCATGAACGTATAGTTGCGCGGAAATCTGATGCCGCGCGCGTCTTTCGGCACGGCGACTGCAGTGATGCCCGGCTTCGCGCCGTCGTCGCGCGGCGTGATGCCGTACGCGATGTACACGTCCGCCGCCGAAGCGTTCGAGATATACCGCTTGAAGCCGTTGATCACCCATTCGTTGCTGCGCGCATCGTATTCGACACGCGTTTGCATGTCGGCGGAATCGCTGCCTGTGCCGGGCTCCGTCACGCAGATCGCGCCGATCGCGCGGCCGTCGAGAATCGGTTCGAGATACGCGTCGCGCACGCGCGGGCTCGCATGACGATGCAGCGGATACGCGCAGCTCAATGCCGTCGCGATGGTCGTTTCGAATGCGTAGTTGATGTTGGACGCTTCTTCGGAAAGGATCGTCGCGTGTGTGAGTCCGGGCTTGCTCAATGAACCGCGATAGAGGTCCGCGAACATCAGCCGCAAATAGCCCGCTTCACCCAGCGCGCGCACGACGTGCTTGACGGCGTTCCAGTCCTGGCGGTCTTCGATATCGGCGGCGCGCGGTGCGAGTTCGCGTTGCAGAAACGCGCGGACTTCGCGGCGGAACGCGCGGTCTTCTTCGGTAAGGAGAAAGTCTTGCATGAGGTACGACCCTCAGGTCTTGTTGCGTTGTTGGGTGGCGCGAATGCCGCGCTCGGCGAACATGCGTGCATCGCGCACGGTCGGCAGCAGAAAGCGCGCTTCGCGCAGCGATGCATAGTCGAGTTCCCCGACCACCAGTTCTTCGTCCGTCATCGAACCCATCGCGATCGTGTTGCCGAACGGATCGAGAATGCGCGAGCCGCCCCAGAAACCGAGCATGCCTTCCGTGCCGATACGGTTCGCCATCACCACGGCGACGCCGTACGTGACGGCATAAAAGCGCAGATTGAGTTCCCATGACGACGGATTGTCGAAGCCGCCGCCCACTGCCTCGCGCGCCGAACTGATCGGCGCGGCGAGCAGCGTGACGCCGCCGCACATCAGGTCATGCACGAGGCCGGGATTCCACAGGTCGTTGCAGATCGGCGTGGCGACGCGCCAGCTGCTGTCGATATCGAATACGCCGAGTTCCGCGCCCGGCGCGTAGTAGAGGCCGTCGCGCAGCTTGCCGTAAGTCGCGAGTTGCACCTTGCGATGCACGTGCACGACGCGCCCGCGCGCCACCGTCGCCTGGCTGTTGTAGAACTGGCCGCCGGGCGCTTCTTCGATGAAACCGAACGACGTATGCAGATGGGCGCTCGCTTCGGCAAGCGCGGCAATGGCGGGATGATCGAGACGCATCGCCAGCCGTAGCGCGTCTTTTCCGGCGCTATGGCCGCAGAGCGACAGTTCGGGAAAGAGCAGCATCGACACGCTCTGCTTGCGTGCGTCTTCGATCATGCGCAGATGCTTCGCGAGATTCGCGTCGAGATCGCCGTACGAACTGTCGATCTGCGCGGCAGCGACTTTCAGCGTGCCGTTGTGTGACGTGGAAGGCATGTTGTTGTCTCTCAGGTTGGCCATGTCCACGCGTTACAGCAAACCGGCTTCTTTCAGAAAGCCGTGCGAGACGTCGCTAAACGATTTCTTCTGCACGTCGACGGATGCGTTCAGGCGCGCCATCGTCGGTGCGTCGAGTTTTGCGGACAGCGCGTTCAGGATAGGGCCGAGCTTGGGGTTCGCATCGAGCGTCGCCTTGCGGATCACGGGCGTCAGCGCATACGACGGGAAAAAGCCCTTGTCGTCCTTGAGAATCACGAAGTCGAATGCGGGCACGCGGCCATCGGTGGCGAACACGAGCGCGATATTCACCTGACGGTCTTTCAGCGCCTGATAGGTGAGGCCAGAGTCCATGCGCTTCACTTCATCCTGCGAGAAATCGAAGCCATAGAGTTTTTGCAGCGGACGCAGTCCATCGGGGCGCGCATAGAACTCCGAGTTACACGCGAAGGTCAGCGTCTTGCCCGCCTTGACTGCTTTCGCGAGATCGCTGAGCGTGACGATGCCGAGTTTCTTCGCTTCGTCCTGATTCATCGCGAACGAGTACGTGTTATTGGCGCGCGACGGATCGAGCCACACGAGGCCTTTCGCTGCATCCAGTTCCTTGACCTTCTTATAGGTCTCTTCGGGCGAGAGTCGGTCGTTGATCTTGTTGTAGGTGATCAGCGACGTGCCCGTGTATTCCCAGTACACATCGACCTGTCCGTTTTCCTGCGCCTGACGCAGCACCGCGCTGCCCATGCCGTCTTTCTTCGTGACGTTGAAACCCTTGGCTTGCAGCAGTTCCGTCGTCATCTCGGCGAGCAACTGCTGCTCGGTAAAGTTCTTGCCGCCGACAACCACGTCGGCCGCCGCGCACGTGATCGCCCACGACGAGGCAAAAGAAAGGGCGACGAGCGCGCAGGCCCGCTTGAAAAAGGCAATCTTCATGAGGTCCTCGATGAAACGCGGTTGCGTGTGATGGAATTACCGTTGCGGATTGACGCCGCGCGACACGAGATGCACCTGCATCTGGCCGACGAGTACGTCCGTGAGAATCGCGAGCAGCGCAGTGGGAATCGCACCCGCGAGCAGCATCGAGAAATCGTTCATGTCGATGCCGGTGAAGATCAGTTCGCCGAGTCCACCGCCGCCGACGAGAAACGCGAGCGGCGCGGTGCCGACGGTGATCGCGAGCGCTGTGCGAACGCCTGCGAAAATCACGTACAGCGCATTGGGCAACTCGACGCGCAGCAAAATCTGCGTGGGCGTCATGCCCATTCCGGTGGCCGCTTCGATCAGCGCGCGCGGCACTGCGCGCAAGCCCTCGAGCGTGTTCAGCACGATGGGCAGCAGCGTTGCGACCCACAGCGCGAAGATCGACGGCCCGCGGCCGATGCCAAGCACGCTCATCGCAAGCGCGAGCAACGCGAGCTTCGGCACGGCCTGGCCAATGTTGAGCGTCTGCAGCACGGCATGCGCGAAGCGCGCCTGCTTGCCCGTCGCGCGCGACAAATAGATGCCGAGCGGCACGGCGACGAGAATCGCGAGCACGCCTGCAATCGCGACCATCGTCATCTGTTGGATCGACTGATAGACGATGTCGTTGCGGTACTGGCCGATCGATACGAACAGGTTGTCCGCATGGGCAAGCGAGGGCGCAGTGCAGACAGCGAGCGCGGCGCCGCGTGAGAAGAGGGTTTTCATGCGCGAGTCTCCGCAGGCAGGCGCAGCATGTCGACGATATGCGCCTGGTTCACATAGCCGATGAAGCGGCCATCGTCGTCGACGGTGGGCAGCCACGACTGGCCAAGCGCGAACATCGACGAAATCACGCTGCGCAGGTCGTCGCCTTGACGCGCGACGCCTTGCACGGGGTTCGCATGCGCGGCCATCAACTGGCCGTCGATTGCGCGCAGTTCGGCCGCGCTCAGATAGCCTTGCGGTTTGTCGGCGGCATCGAGCAACACGATCTGCTCGACGCCATGCTGTTCGAGCAACGCTTGCGCGCGCTCGCTGCTTTCGCCGATGCGCGCCGCGCACTGACATGCCGACAACGCATCCTTCGCTCGCACGAGGCGCAGCCGCTTCAACGCGCGGTCCGCGCCGACGAAGCCCGCAATGAACTGGCTTGCGGGCCGCGCGAGTATCGTGTCGGGCGTATCGAACTGTTCGAGTCTGCCGCCGCGAAAGATCGCGATGCGGTCGGCCATCTTCACCGCTTCGTCGATGTCGTGGCTCACGAACATGATGGTCTTCTTCACCTGCTGCTGGATGCGCAGAAACTCGTCCTGGATCAGTTCGCGGTTGATCGGGTCGATTGCGCCGAACGGTTCGTCCATCAGCATGACGGGGGGATCGGTGGCGAGGGCGCGTGCGACGCCGACGCGTTGCTGCTGGCCACCCGACAGATCTTTTGGATAGCGCGACAGATAGATGGACGGATCAAGCGCGACGATTTCCAGCAATTCGGCCGCGCGGCGCTTCGTCTTCGCCTTGTCCCATCCGAGCAGGCGCGGCACGACGCAAATGTTTTCCTCGACTGTCATGTTCGGAAAGAGGCCGATTTGCTGGATCACGTAGCCGATCTGGCGGCGCAGTTCGACGACATCGAACTCGTCGGTGTCGCGACCGTCGATGAATATCTTGCCTGACGTTGGCTGGATCAGACGGTTGATCATCTTCAGCGTGGTCGTCTTGCCACAGCCCGACGGGCCAAGCAGCACGCAGATTTCGCCCGCGCCGACTTCCATGTCGATACCATCGACCACCGGGGCGCTTGCGCCTTCGTAGCGCTTCGTGATGTTGGAGAGCTTGATCATGGTTATTGCGCGTGACGGGGAGATTTGCGGAAGGACGCCCATGCGCCGAGACGCAGGGCGAGCGTGGCCGTGCGCGACGGACCGCGCAGGCCTTTGGGCGTCAGCAGGCGCTGCACCCAGGCGAGGCCGTAGTCGGCGGCAATGGCGAGCACGCTGACCAGAATCGCGCCCGCGATCAGCTGGCGCGGGTCCGATTGCGAAATGCCGCGGCTGATCAACTTGCCGAGACCGCCCGCGCCGATATACGCGGCGACGGCCGCAATGCCGACATTGATCACTACGGCCATGCGCGCGCCCGCCATGATGATGGGCAGCGCAATGGGAATCTCGACTTTCCACAGGCGCTCGCGCGTCGTCATGCCGATGCCGCGCGCGGCTTCGCGCAGCGCAGGATCGATGTTCGTGATCGCCGTGTAGGTGTTGCGCACGATGGGCAACTGCGAATAGAGAAAGAGGGCGATGACAGTGGGCAGAAAACCGATGCCCTGGCCGATCACTGACAGCACCGGGATCATCAGCCCGAGCAGCGCGACGGACGGAATCGTCATCAGGATGGCAGCGGTGTACAGCACGATCTTCGCGGCGCGCGGACTCGCCGTGATCGCGATGCCGAGCGGCACGCCCGTGAGGATCGCGCAGCCGACACCGACGCCGACGATCTCGATATGCTCGACGGTGAGCCGGGCGATCGACGCCAGGTTGTCGAGGATGAAAGCAAGGGTTTCCACGTTGTCTCCTGTTGGGCACTGTCGCTCTGTCAGGCGCGTTCCGATGCGCTTTGCCTTGAGCAAAAGATAGCCGGACAAAAGCGCGAACCCTTCATCTGCAATCGACTTCGTTTGTCACAAATGCGACATCGCGATTTTGTTGCACTACTTTTTCCTTATGAATAAAGGGTTTTGCGGCGTGACGATAAGGGTTATCCCCGGTCTGGAAGCGACAGGTCGGCTATGTGACAGTGCTTGAAAGGGCAGTCGATCTGTAATTGGCGGGCGACAGCCATCGTCCCTTTGCTGCAAGCAGGAAGCCACCGCAAAAAAAATGGCCCCGACTTCGTGAACGAAGTCGAGGCCGTAAACATCGCCACCCTGACCGGCCGTTGCGGAGACAGCCCATCTCCAACGGCAGATGACGATGACCCTTGGTTTCCCGTGAAGCCGCCAGCGTTGCGCAGTTCATCGTGACGGGATGGACAGATGGGTGCCCGTCCATGCCCAGATATCATTGGGCCAGGTTCAGGTACTTGCACGTTCTCTACACGCGCGTTTCCTTTTTCGCCCCTGCAGACCGCCGTTGCCGACTCCGTTCAACGGCCTGTTTCGCAATGGATTCCATGTCACCGACGCTTAGCGAACTGGCAATAGTCTGGGCATAAGCGTGATGCCGCCTCGTCAGTGGTGCTGCCAGGTCTTTGGCATCGAGGTACCGAAGCAGCGCGATTCTTCCGTGCCCGCACTGAATGCTATGGTCATACAGCGCCAGCGCCGCTATTGCGTCGCGCTTCTTTCCGACCTCCTCGACTAAAGTTCGCGTGTCAGATCGTTTCATTGGGAGCGATGCTGTGATCGAAGACGTTTGCGACGACGGTCACGGCGGTTCGCGGGCGAGACCCAGGATACGCATTCCGTCGGCGGACAGTATCGGTTTCGCGCAAAAGCGCGGCAATCCCTCTGGGGGATATACCACTCTGTAGGTAGTGCCTAGCCGTCGCTACACCTCGCGCGGGGCATTGATGTCGCCCCGCTTTCCGGCGATCCTGTTTTCGGCAGTGACCTTCCCCGTTGTGCTGCGCCGCTTCACGTCCGCGCTGCACTATCGGTCCACGCTCGTCAACAGAAAACATGGGAGGTCTCGCCATGACATCCGGTCTCAACAAAAGCCGTCCGGGATATGTCCCGCTAAAGGCAGACCTGGATGGCACCCGGCACCCGTTGGTCACCTCTGACCTTGCGCCACTCGACGTGTGGACGGAATTGCCTGAAATCGAGCGTTCTTATCTGTAGTGCTACGCGCGATTCGTCTCGACGTGCCACCCTGATGGCGCCGGATACCCACAAAGAGGGAGCCCCCTCTGGCAGATTGCAAGGCCCAGTTGACGGACCATACTAGAGACACGAATCGTCAATACCTTGCAGCGGAGCCGCATCATGGAAAGCCGGAATTTCCTGACCCACCAGCAGATCTTCGACCGCGCTGTCGACCATCTTTTCGGCCAGGGCCGCGCTGCGCTGCTGCCACATGGAGGCGGTGCATATCGCGGCTATTGCGGCGGGTGTCCCGTTGGAAGCTTCATCAAGCCACGCGACTACATGACTGCAATGGAAGGCGTGCCCGTCCGCTATATCGGCAAAGCGCCATCGGACGCGATACCCGCCTATATGGATGTCGGCATCGCGGCACTGAGGCGGGCGCTGCTTCGTGCCCACGTCAATGTCTACGATCCTGTGACGATCGAGTTGCTCAGCACGTTGCAGAACGTGCACGACGTGTTCGGCAAATGGGAGTGGCATGAGCGGCTTCAGTCGATCGCCCGACAGTTTGGCCTGTCGGCCGAACTGGTCAAGGCGGCGGCCTGATTGCCAGAGCTGGCGGAACACGGAAACCATATACGGGCGAGTGAGGTGACGACCATGAACATGCAGCAACAGTCTTTACGCGAACTCGTCGAGAAATGGCTGGCGCCGACTCCGGCAACGCCCTTTCGGGTGACCCGGTTCAGCCGCACGCGAGATAGCAACAGGCGCTACGTCTGTGTCGAAGTGGCGCGGCCGGCGTGTTCCGTCGCCATCATGTTCTTTCGGCATGCCGATGGCGCGTGGCGCGTATTTCCGCCCCGCCGCGAGGGCCCGGCAATGGCCTTCCAGAAAGCCGCGTGACGCGCGCAGCGCCGCCGTGCTTGACCTATGATGAAACTGTCGGCCAGCCGTTTTCAGGCCGATCCAGGTATGAGGAATAGGACGTGGAGCCTGTCAATACCGTACTGCTGATCGACGATCACGCGCTGTTCCGCAAGGGCGTCGCGCAATTGATCCAGATGAACCCGGCGTTTCGTGTTGTCGGCGAAGCGTCGTCGGGACGTGTGGGTGTCGACCTCGCGGTCCGGCTCAAGCCCGACGTCGTGCTGATCGACCTCAACATGCCGGAAATGAGCGGTATCGAGACGCTCGAGATGATGAAACAGCACAACGTCGACGCCCGCTTTCTGATGTTGACAGTGTCGGACAACGAACGCGATGTGGTGGCCGCACTACGCGCCGGCGCAAGCGGCTATCTGCTCAAGGACATGGAGCCGGAAGAACTGTGCATCAATTTGCAGAAGGCGCTGCAGGGAACGGCCGTGCTCAGCGAGGCGATCACGGGCAAGCTGTTTCATGCACTGTCCGCCGGGCAGTCGCTCCCCGCCAACGAGTCGGGCCTTTCCGGGCGTGAGCAGGAGGTACTGGACTATCTGGTGGAAGGGCTATGCAACAAGGAGATTGCCCGAAAGCTCGATATCAGCGTCGGGACTGTGAAGGTGCACGTCAAACATCTGCTGCACAAACTGGATCTTCATTCCAGGGTCGAAGCCGTCGTGTGGCATCACGAGCGCCACGCGCGCCGCAATCCGCCGCGGGCGTGAGTCCTCTTCCTCGTCAGCCACTGATACTATTCGCACTGCGGGACCCCCGCGACACGGACGTGCCGCGCATCCCGTTGCCGATAGTCGATAGTCAAGTGTAGAGCCGAGCGATGAAGAGCGAGATAAACGACGAACTGCCCAGCGGTCCCGTGGACGAGTTGGGCGATGGAAGGTCGATTGAGTCATTCCTGGGCAAGGTCGTCAAAGAACACCGTACGAATCAGGGGCTGACGATTGCCGACCTGGCCGAGCAAAGCGGCCTGTCGCGAAGCATGGTGTCGAAGATCGAGAACGGGCAGGTGTCGACCAGCCTCGATTCGATCGTGAGCATTGCGCGCGCACTGGGCATTTCGATTTCCGCGATGTTCAAGAACTTCGAGCATCGCGAGGGCAATGCGCAGCACGTCAAGTCCGGCAAAGGCATGGAGGTCGTGCGGCGCGGCACCACGAAGGGACATACCTATCATCTGCTGGCCTATGACCAGGGGCCCGTCAAGCTGTTCGAGCCGTTTCTCATCACCATGGACGATGAAGCCGAGGTGTTCCCGACCTTCGAGCATCCCGGCACAGAGTTCATCTACATGCTGCAAGGCAAGATGGAATATCGCCATGGCAATCGCAGCTATCTGCTGCAGCCCGGCGACGCGCTGACGTTTCGTGGCTCCGTCGCGCATGGCCCCGAGCGCTTGATCAAGCTGCCGATCCGCTTCATCACCGTGATCATGTACGGCCAGTCGCCGGACCTGGATACCTGAACGCCCGTCTGACCGGGCAAACCTCGCGATAGCTGCGCGCGCATCCATGCGCGCCGATTGCGCTATCGATTCCCCGCCTCGCAACCGTCCTCGAAAGACGTTGCCTCCCCGTCAATTTCATCGACATGCAGATACGTGCAGGGAGTGTTGCGGCCATCGCCTGGGCATTCAGGTGATACGCGCCTGGCGTTACTCCCGAAGGTGTACGGGTGTTTCCTGACAGGAAAAAAAGTTTATTGACATTGACACGCAAGTTTCGGCTGGCTACTGTTGTCACCAATGGTTCCTCTTCGAATCAATGCACAACACCATGTCCTCCAATTCGCACCGATTCACGCTGACCCTGTCCTGCCCCGATCGCATCGGGATTGTGTCTGCTGTAAGCACATTCCTTGCCGAGCATCGGGCGTGGATCATCGAGGCCACCCATCATGCCGACGAAATCGAGAAGCGCTTCTTCATGCGCCACGAGATCGTCGCGGAGTCGCTGCCCTTCGGCATCAACGGGTTCCGGGATCGCTTCGCCCACATCGCGAGAGAGTTTGCGATGGACTGGAAGATCTCTGACAACTCAGTCAAGAAGCGGGTCGTGATACTCGTGTCGAAGCTCGAGCACTGTCTCTACGACCTGCTCGCGCGCTGGAAAGCGGGCGAACTCGACATCGAGATTCCGTGCGTGATCTCGAACCACGACACATGGCGCAGCTTTGTCGAATGGCATGGCATTCCGTTCCATCACGTGCCCGTTACGCCCGACAACAAGGCGCAGGCTTATGACGAGGTGCAACGGCTGTTCGAGGACGCACGCGCCGACACAATGGTGCTCGCGCGTTACATGCAGGTTCTTTCGCCGAAGTTGTGCGCGGCCTATCCGGGGCGAATCATCAACATCCACCATTCGTTCCTGCCGAGCTTCGTTGGCGCGAAGCCGTATCACCAGGCCTACGGGCGCGGCGTGAAGCTGACGGGCGCGACCTGCCACTACGTGACGGAAGAGCTCGACCAGGGGCCGATCATCGAGCAGGACGTGATTCGCATACGCCACTCGGACCGCCCGGATGACCTCGTGCGCCTGGGCCGCGACATCGAGAAGGCGGTATTGGCCCGAGGCTTGCGTTATCACCTCGAGGATCGCGTGCTGATCCACGGCAACAAGACCATCGTGCTGCGGTAATCGCGCAGCCGTCTTCCATCGAACAGGTCGTTAAGCCGCCCCTGGCGGGGCTGGCCAAAGGAGCGTTTTATGCCATGGCGTCTCGTCCGCTTCGCTCTCTCAAAGAAACATCCCGAACCGAGGATGTTCACGAGACACGACACTTTGCGTCGTTCATATGACGTTGTGATCATCGGCGCTGGGGGTCACGGTCTCGCGTCGGCCTACTATCTCGCGAAAGAGCACGGCATCACGAATGTGGCCGTGCTGGAGAAGGGGTATATCGGAGGAGGTAATACCGGGCGTAACACCACGATCATCCGCTCGAACTACCTGACGCCCGAGGGCGTGCAGTTCTATGACGAGTCGGTGAAGCTGTGGCAGGACCTGTCGCAGGACTTCGACCTCAACCTGTTCTATTCGACGCGCGGTCACTACACGCTCGCCCATACCGATTCGGCGATGCGCACGATGCGCTGGCGCGCGGAGGTCAACAAGCACTACGGGGTGGACTCCGAGGTCGTGGGTCCGAACGAGGTGAAAAAGGCCGCGCCGATGATTGACATTTCGTGCGGCGGCGTCGCGCCCATCATGGGCGCGCTCTATCACGCGCCGGGCGCGGTCGCGCGGCACGATGCCGTTGCCTGGGGTTACGGGCGGGGCGCGGACCAGCGCGGCGTCGAAATCCATCAGCAGACCGAGGTGCTCGGCATCGACGTGGTGGGCGGCAAGGTCAAGGGCGTGAAGACTTCGCGCGGCTATATCTCGACGAACAAGGTGCTGTGCGCGGTGGCAGGCTCGACGCCCCGCGTGACGGACATGGTCGGCCTGCGCACACCTATCTACATTCATCCGCTTCAGGCGATGGTGAGCGAGCCGCTCAAGCCGTGGCTCGATCCGATTCTTGTCTCGGGCAGCCTGCACGTCTATATCAGCCAGTCGGCGCGAGGCGAACTCGTGATGGGCGCTTCGCTCGATCCCTACGAACTGCATTCGACACGCTCGACACTCGACTTCGTCGAAGGACTCACCTCGCACATGCTCGAGATGTTCCCTTTCCTGTCGCAGGCCAAGGTGATGCGCCAATGGGCGGGGATGGCCGACATGACACCCGACTTCGCGCCGATCATGGGCAAGACGCCTGTCGAAGGCTTTTATCTGGATTCGGGCTGGGGCACCTGGGGTTTCAAGGCCACGCCTGTGTGCGGCAAGACGATGTCCCACACGGTCGCCAACGACACCACGCATCCGCTCATCGAGAGCTTCTCGCTCGACCGGTTCCGCCGCTTCTCGCTCACGGGCGAAAAGGGCGCGGCATCCGTTGGCCACTGACCAGGAGAACGACGATGAAAATCATGACCTGTCCGGTAAATGGCGCGCGGCCGGTGTCGGAGTTCGCCTACTGGGGCGAGATTCGTCACGAGCCTGATCCGACCCAGGCGAGCGATGCTCAATGGGCTGACTATGTGTTCTGCCGCAACGGCGCGCCGGGCGTGAAGCAGGAGTGGTGGTGCCATACGCCGAGCAACACCTGGTTCATTGCCGAGCGCGACACCGCAAAAGATCTCGTGCTGCGCACGTGGCTTGCTGGCGAGGAGGCCTGAATGCGTCTGACTCCTCACCGCGGCGAATGGATCGAGCGCGATACACGCATCGATTTCTCGTATGAAGGCAAGCAATACAGCGGCCTCATCGGCGACACGATCTCGAGCGCACTGTGGGCTTCGGGCGTGCGTGTGCTCGGCCGCAGCTTCAAGTATCACCGCCCGCGTGGCGTCCTTTCGCTCGCCAATCACGATGTCAATGTGATGCTGCAGGACGGCGTACGGCTCAACGTGCGCGCCGATGTGACCGCGTTGACGCCGGGCGGCAACTGGTATTCGGTGAATACGTTCGGCGGCGTGGAAGGCGATCGTGCGCGCGTCGTCGGCAAGCTCGCGGCGTTCCTGCCCGTGGGCTTCTACTACAAGGCGTTTTATAGCAAGCGCTGGTTCCCGCGCTGGGAGCGCATGTTCCGCACGATGACGGGTCTCGGCAAGGTCGATTTCGACGCGCCGCACATCCGCACACCGAAGCGATATGGCTTTTGCGACGTGCTGGTGATCGGGGCCGGTCCCTCCGGTTTGTCGGCGGCGCTCGCGGCCGCCGGGGAAGGCGCTGACGTCGTGATCGTCGACGAGAACGCGCGTATCGGCGGCAGCGGTGGTTATCAGCTGGGCGGCGACGAGCAGCGCTTCGACACGATCCGTGAACTGGAGAACGCCGTGCTCGGCCATCCGCGTATCCGCGTGATGACGGGCACGCTCGCGGCAGCCTATTACGCGGACCTGTGGGTGCCGCTCGTAAACGCGACGTGTATCACGAAGATGCGCGCGAAAGCGGTGATCGTCGCGAGTGGCGCGTTCGAGCAACCCGCCGTGTTTCGCAACAACGACCTGCCGGGCGTGATGCTGGCGTCGGCGGCGCAGCGCCTTGCCTATCGTTATGCCGTTGCGCCCGGCAAGCGGGCCGTCGTGCTCGCCGCCAATGCCGACGGCTACCGCGCGGCGCTCGACATGCTGACGCGTGGTATCGAAGTCGTTGCCGTGGTGGATCTGCGCGCCTCGCATGCGAGCGATGACCTCGAACGCGATCTCAGGGCGAAGGGCGTGGGTGTACTGACTTCGAGCTGTGTCGTCGAGGCCGTGCCGGATCGATCGGGCGAGCGGCTGACGGGCGTGCGCGTCGGCGCGTTTTCGACGAACACTGGCCTGAGCTATTCGACGGCAACGACCCGGCTGATCGAATGCGACACGCTGCTGATGAGCGTCGGCTGGTCGCCTGCCGCGAATCTGCTGTACCAGGCGGGCACGAAGATGCACTTCGATCACGATGTGCAGCAGTTCGTGCCGGAGCAATTGCCGCCGGGTGTGTTCGCATGCGGCCGCGTGAACGGCGTGTACACGCTCGACAGCAAGCTGCGTGACGGCGCGCGCGCAGGCGCGCAGGCGGCAGCACATACCGGCAACGGCAAGGCAAGCGGCGCAGCGCAACTGCGTCTCGTGGAACGGGAATCGCCATCGCATCCGTGGCCGATCGTGGGCCATGCATCCGGCAAGAACTTCGTCGATTTCGACGAAGACCTGCAACTGAAAGACTTCGAAAACGCGGTGCAGGAAGGCTTCGACAACATCGAACTGTTGAAGCGCTTCTCGACCAACGGCATGGGGCCGAGCCAGGGCAAGCATTCGAACATGAATGGCCTGCGCATCCTCGCGCGGCTGACGGGCAAGGAGCCTCAGGAGGTCGGCACGACGACGGCGCGGCCGTTCTTTCATCCCGTGCCGATGTCGCATCTGGCCGGGCGTGGCTTCAACCCGGAACGGCGCACGCCGCTGCACGCGCAGCATCAGTTGCTCGGCGCAGTGTGGATGCCGGCGGGCGTCTGGCAGCGCCCTGAGTACTACGCGGTCGCGGGCAAGGAACGCGCGGTCTGCATCGAGGAAGAGGCGCTCGCCGTGCGCAACGGCGTGGGCATCATCGACGTGGGCACGCTCGGCAAGATCGAAGTGCGCGGTCCGCAGGCCGCGGAGTTCCTCGAACGCGTGTACGTGTCGAAGTACGCGGGCCTGAAGCCTGGCATGACCCGCTACGCCGTGATGTGCGATGAGTCGGGCGTGGTGATCGACGATGGCGTGATCGCGCGTCTCGCCGACGACCACTTTTACTTCACGACCACGACGTCGGGCGCGGCGGCTATCTATCGCGAGCTGTCGCGGCTCAACACGATCTGGCGGCTCGACTGCGGCATCGTCAACGTGACGGGCGCGTTCGCCGCGGTGAACCTCGCGGGGCCCGCATCGCGCGCCGTGCTTGGCAAGCTCGTTGATCTCGATCTGTCGCCGGCGGCCTTCCCATACCTCGGCGTGCGCGTGACGGGCATCGCCCTCGGTCAGAACCGCGTGCCTGCGCGTCTGATGCGGGTGGGTTTCGTCGGCGAATGGGGATACGAAATCCATATTCCCGCCGAGTACGGCGCGGCGCTGTGGCGCACGCTGCTCGAAGCGGGTCATGAACACGGCATTCGCCCGTTCGGCGTCGAAGCGCAGCGTCTGTTGCGGCTCGAAAAGGGACACGTAATCGTGAGCCAGGACACCGACGGTCTGACGACACCGCGCGACGCCGGCATGGAGTGGGCCGTGAAGATGGACAAGCCGTTCTTCGTCGGCAAGCGCAGCCTGCAGATCATCGACAAGCTGCCTGCCAAACAGCGTCTGGTCGGTTTCGCACTCGATGCGGGCGTGCGCGATGCCGGTCTGCGCGAGTGTCATCTCGTGATCGAACGCGGCGAGATAGCGGGCCGCGTCACGAGTGTCGCGTGGAGCGCGACGCTGCAAAAAACGATCGGCCTTGCGTTCGTGCGGCCCGGGCAGGCCGAGCCCGGCACGCGCATCAGCTTCCGCGCGAGCGGCGGCCGGATGGTGCCCGCGACGGTGGTGCCAACACCGTTCTATGACCCTGAGAGCGAGCGTCAAAAGGACGCCGTAACAACCAAGGCTGCCGCGCCGAGGAAGGAGACAGCATGAACGCGCCACTTCGGATGAGCCCCGTATGCGATGCCTCGAAGACGGCCAACGCGCAGTGGAGCGTGCGGGAAAACATGCGCGTCGAGGAGTGCGTCGATGCCGCCGACAGCACGCGCGCCGCGACGCTCGGCATCGCCGACGTCTCCTTCCTGTTTCGCACCGGCTTCAAGGGGCAGGGCGTGGCGGCGTGGCTGCAGGCCCAAGACATCCCCGTGCCGGCGCAGCCCAACAGCTGGGCGCCCCTCGCGGGCGGCGGCGTCGTGTTGCGGCTCGGCGTCTCCGAATACCTGATTGAAGACGGACTGACGCAAGGCAGCTCGGCAAGGATGGCGCATCTCGAGACGCCCATGCACGTGTACCCCGTGCTTCATCAGGATGCGGCGTTCGTGCTGTGCGGCGAAGCCGTGAACGAACTGCTGCTGCAAACCTGCAATGTCAATTTTGGCGCGCTCGATCTGGCTGCCCGGCCAGTCGTGCTGACATCGATGGCGGGTGTCGCCGTCACCGTCATGCCAGGCGCCCGGGCAGGCAAGCCTTACTACCGGGTATGGGCCGACGGCACATACGGGTTGTATCTGTGGGAGACGCTCGCGGGCATCGCCGGCGAGCTGGGCGGCGGACCAGTCGGGGTCGCTGCTGTCACGGATATCGACCAGTCGGCCACCCCGTAGCGAGCAAGTAGTCGACGCGGGCGCGCACTCGGGCCGGCGTTTTCAGAAACCTGGATTTATCACGTTCAAGGACATTCAGATGACCCCCGAAGACGCCCGGAAATTTCTCGCAGCAAACGAGGTGAAATACATCCTCGCGCAGTTCGTCGACATCCACGGAGTCGCGAAGACCAAATCCGTGCCTGCCGCGCATCTCGACAGCATTCTCACGGCGGGAGCCGGCTTCGCGGGCTTTGCCGTGTGGGGCCTGGGTATCGATCCGCAAGGGCCCGACTTCATGGCCGTCGGCGACATCAATACTCTGCAACTCGTGCCCTGGCAACCGGGCTATGCGCGCGTCGTCTGTGACGGGCATGTGAAGCGCGAGCCGTGGCCATTCGAAAGCCGTGTGACGCTGAAAAAGCAGATTCGTCGCCTCGAAGACCATGGCTGGATTCTGAACACAGGGCTCGAGCCGGAGTTCTCGCTGCTGCGCAAGGGGCCGGACGGCACGATCGCGCCCTGCGACCACACCGATGCATTGCCGAAGCCGTGCTACGACTACAAGGGCCTTTCCCGCTCACGCGAATTCCTGGAGCGTTTGACGGATGCGCTGATCAAGGCGGGCATCGACGTCTATCAGATCGATCATGAAGACGCGAACGGCCAGTTCGAGATCAACTACACGTACACCGACTGCCTGAAGTCGTGCGATCACTACGTGTTCTTCAAGATGGCGGCCGCGGAGATCGCCAACGAACTGGGCCTCGTCTGCTCGTTCATGCCGAAGCCTTTCGCGAACCGGCCCGGCAACGGCATGCACATGCACATGTCGATTTCCGACGGCAAGAAGAACCTGTTCGCCGACGATCACGACGAGCGCGGCCTCGGCCTCTCGAAGCTCGCCTACCACTGGACGGCGGGCATTCTGAAGCATGCTGGGGCGCTCGCGGCGATCTGCGCGCCGACGGTGAATTCGTACAAGCGTCTCGTCGTAGGCCGATCGTTGACAGGCGCGACATGGGCGCCCGCCTACGTGAGCTATGGCGACAACAACCGCTCGTCGATGGTGCGCATTCCGGGCGGACGGATCGAACTGCGCCTGCCGGATGCCGCGTGCAACGCCTATCTCGCGACGGCTGCCGTGATTGCGGCGGGGCTCGATGGCGTCGAAAACCGTCTGGACCCGGGCGAACCCTGCAATGCCAACCTCTACGAGATGTCGGCTCGTGACCTCAAGGAGAACGGCATCAGCATCTTGCCGCAGAACCTCGAAGCCGCGTTGCATGCGCTGGAGCGCGACGAGGTGATGCTCGAGGCGCTGGGGCCGGCGGGCGGCGAGTTTCTCCGTCTCAAGCACATGGAGTGGATCGAGTACATGCGCCATGTGTCGGACTGGGAACAGAAGACCTACCTCGAATTTTTCTGATCAAGAATCCTAAACAGCTTGTCGCTTGAATGTGAGCGCGAGGAGATAACGATGTGTGGAATTGTCGGACTACTCGTCAAGAAGCCCGAGTTGCGCGAGCGGCTCGGCGAATTGATGGTGCCTATGTTGTTGGGCATGACGGAGCGCGGGCCGGACTCGGCGGGCCTTGCAGTGTTCACGGAGCCCGTCGCTGACGGCGTGCGCAAGATCAGCCTGTACTCGGGCCTGACAGAAGAGGGCGCCGATTTCAACTGGCAGGGGCTCGTTCATGAACTGAACGCGCATCTCGGCGCCAAGGCATCGGTACAGGTGAAGGACAATCACGCGGTGTTGAGCGTGGCTGTCGATCCCGAGACGGTCAAGCACTGGATCCGCGAAACGCATCCGGGGCTGCACGTGCTGTCGACGGGACGCATGATCGACCTGTACAAGGACACGGGCACGCCCGGCCAGGTCGCGGACCGTTACGCGTTCAGCGGGCTGACGGGCACGCACCTGGTGGGGCACACGCGGATGGCGACGGAATCTGCCGTGACGCCCGATCGCGCGCATCCCTTCACGGCGGGCGAGGACTTCTGTCTGGTGCACAACGGCTCGCTGTCGAATCCGTTCGGCGTGAGACGCATGCTCGAACCGCACGGCATCCGCTTCGATACCGACAACGACACGGAAGCCGCCTGCCGTTTCCTCGAATACCGGCTGCGCGAAGGCGACGACCTCGAAGCGGCGTTGCAGAAGGGCTTCGAGCAACTCGACGGCTTCTACACGTTTCTGATGGGCACGCCCGACAAGCTCGCGCTGATCCGCGATCCGTTCGCCTGCAAGCCGGCCGTGGTCGCCGAGACGGACGATTTCGTGGCGATTGCCTCCGAGTTCCGTTCGCTCGCGCATCTGCCCGACATCAAGCACGCCCGCGTTTTTGAACCGGCTCCCGAGGAGATGTACGTATGGACAGTGTGAACTTCGACCTGGCGTCCGCTTCGGTGACGGACGTGAATGGCTTCCTGCACCGCGAGGCCGCCAAAGCGGGCACGCGCAGGGTGCTGATCTCGAATCCCGATGGCGCGCACAACATTGCGGTCGGGCTCGATCTTCCCATCGAAATCGAGATCGACGGCCATGCAGGCTATTACGCCGCCGGCATGAACAAGGAAGCGAAGGTGACGATCTCGGGCAGCGCCAGTACGGGTGTGGCCGAGAACATGATGAGCGGCCGCGTGCACGTGAAGGGTTTCGCTTCGAACGCGGCGGGCGCATCGGCGCACGGCGGGCTGCTCGTCATCGAGGGCGACGCGGGCCTGCGCTGCGGAATCTCGCTGAAGGGCGCGGACATCGTCGTGAAGGGATCGGTTGGCAGCTTTTCCGCGTTCATGGCCCAGGCGGGCCGGATCGTGATCTGCGGCGACGCCGGCGATGCGCTCGGCGACTCGCTGTACGAGGCGGTGATCTATGTGCGCGGCAAGGTCAAGTCGCTCGGTGCCGACGCGCGTGAAGAGCCGATGCAACCTGCCGATGTGGAAGCCGTCGCGCAACTGCTGCGCGCAGCGGGCCCCGCATTCGCGGAGTTCGATCCCAAGGAATTCAGACGCGTCTCGTCGGCCCGCTCGCTGTACCACTGGAATGCCGACGCGAATCAGGAATATTGAACCGGGGACCCCGCCATGGAAATCAAGCCCGTACACATGAAACATATCGCCACCGAAGAGTCCTGGGGCTTCGACCGCAAGACGATCGACTATATCCAGAACGCCGCGGCACATGGACTGTATGAGATCCGTGGCCTCGGGGCGAAGCGGCGCGTGCCGCACTTCGACGATCTGCTGTTTCTCGGCGCGTCGCTGTCGCGCTATCCGCTGGAGGGATACCGCGAAAAGTGCGTGACCAAGACCGTGCTCGGCACGCGCTTCGCGAAGAAGCCGATCGAGCTTGCCATCCCCATCACCGTCGCAGGCATGAGCTTCGGCGCGCTGTCGGCGAACATTAAGGAATCGCTCGGCCGCGCCGCCACCGAACTCGGCACCTCGACGACCACAGGCGACGGCGGCATGACGCCCGAAGAACGGCAATCGTCGAAGACGCTCGTCTATCAGTGCCTGCCGTCGCGTTACGGCTTCAATCCCGACGACGTGCGCAAGGCCGATGCGATCGAGGTCGTGATCGGGCAAGGGGCCAAGCCTGGCGGCGGCGGCATGTTGCTCGGCCAGAAGATTTCGCCGCGCGTGGCGAAAATGCGCACGCTGCCGGAAGGCATCGACCAGCGTTCGGCATCGCGCCATCCCGACTGGACAGGCCCTGACGATCTGCAGATCAAGATTCTCGAATTGCGCGAGATGACCGACTGGCAGACCCCGATTTACGTCAAGGTCGGCGCGACCCGCACGTTCAATGACGTCAAGCTCGCGGTACATGCGGGCGCGGACGTGATCGTCGTCGATGGCATGCAGGGCGGCACGGCCGCGACGCAGACCTGCTTCATCGAGAACGTTGGCATTCCGACGCTCGCCGCGTTGCGCCAGGCCGTCGATGCGCTCGAAGACCTCAACATGAAGGGGCAGGTGCAGCTGATCATCTCGGGCGGCATCCGCAGCGGGGCCGACGTCGCGAAGGCGCTGGCGATGGGTGCAGATGCCGTGGCCATCGGCCAGGGCGTGCTAGTGTCGCTGGGCTGCAATAGCGGCTCGTATATCGAGAACGGCCAGCATGTGAGCGCACTCGACGACTACGCGCGCCTCGGCACCGCGCCGGGCTTCTGTCACCATTGCCACACGGGCAAATGCCCCGTCGGCATCACGACACAAGACCCCGTGCTGCAGGAGCGTCTGAAGCCCGACGTCGGCGCGAAGCGTCTGAAGAACTATCTGAAGACGCTGAACATGGAGCTGACGACGATCGCGCGTGCGTGCGGCAAGCAGAACGTGCACCACCTGGAGCCGGAAGACCTCGTGGCGCTCACGGTCGAAGCCGCGGCGATGGCGCGTGTGCCGCTCGCCGGGACCAACTGGATTCCCGGCTTGAACGGCGCCCGATGACAGCGCAGATCATCGACGGCCGGCACCTCGCGCGACGGCTGCGCGCGCGCTTTCGCGAGCGCGTCGCGGCCCTGTCCGCGCGAGGTGTCGTGCCCGGTCTCGCCGTGGTGCTGGTCGGCGACAACCCCGCGTCCGAGCTGTACGTCGCGAACAAGGTGCGAGCCTGCGAGGATTGCGGCGTGCGCTCGTTCATGCACAGGTTCCACGCGGATTGCCGGGAAACGGAACTGCTCGATCGTATTGCCGCGCTCAACGTCGAGCGCAGCACGCACGGCATTCTGGTGCAACTGCCGTTGCCGCCACAGATCAATGTGCGGCGCGTGCTGGAAAGCATCGTCGTCGACAAGGACGTCGACGGTTTCCATCTCTACAACGTGGGCGCGCTGGTGGTCGGCAATTCGATCTTTCCGCCGTGCACGCCCTATGGCGTGCAGCTTTTGCTGGAGACGACGGGTATCGACGTGGCGGGGAAGAACGTCGTGGTGGTGGGTGCGAGCAATATCGTCGGCAAGCCGATGGCGTTGATGCTGCTGCAGAAGGAAGCCACCGTCACCGTGTGTCACGTGAAAACGCGCGACCTGGCCCAACACACCATTCACGCCGACATTCTGGTGGTCGCCGCGGGCAAGCCCGGGCTCATCAAGGCCGAGATGGTCAAGGAAGGCGCGATCGTGATCGACGTCGGGATCAATCGCACGCCTGATGGGCGCATCGTCGGCGATGTCGATTTCGAGCCCGTGCGCGAGCGGGCTTCGTGGATTACGCCCGTGCCGGGTGGCGTGGGACCGATGACGGTCACGATGCTGATCGAAAACACGTTGCGATCGGCCGAGCGGTTTGCGGATGGGGAGGCCTTTCATCCGCCGCAGCCCTTCTGGCAGGTTCCGGCAGGGTAGGGCAAAAAATTACGGCGTTGACGATTGCAGGAGACCTCTAATGGCTGACGATACACGCAAGGCACTCGAAACGGCCGCGCGGCTCGCGCTCGCATTTCACGACTCGCGCGCATCGCGCCCAACGGGTCCGACCGCGAGCTTCCACGAGTTGAACGCGGCGTTCGGCGGCCCGACGCCGGAACAAGGCGAGCCCGCCGATGCCGTCATCGCGCGGCTCTCGGCCATTGCCGAGCCGGGTTTGCTCGGCACGGCGGGGCCGCGCTTTTTCGGCTGGGTCGCGGGCGGCTCGCATCCCGCCGCCGTCGCGGCGGACTGGCTCACGAGCATCTGGGGACAAAATGCCGCGACCTGGCACGGCGCGCCAGCTGCCGCCGTCGCGGAACAGGTGGTGGCGGGCTGGTTTCTCGATCTGCTGGACCTGCCGCGCGACTGCTCCGTCGGCTTCACCACGGGCGCGACGATGAGCAATTTTGTTTGCCTCGCGGCGGCCCGCGACGCCGTGCTGCGGCAGGCGGGCTGGGACGTCGAGGCCGATGGTCTGTGCGGCGCGCCGCCCATCTCCGTGTACGTCGGCGAAGGCGCGCACGCGGGCGTGCTGGCCGCGTTGCGCTATCTGGGCATCGGCGAGCGGCGCGTCATCCGGATCGCTGCCGACGAGTCGGGCCGCATGCAGGTTTCTGCGTTGCGGGAGGCGCTCGCGCAACATTCGGGACCGCTGATCGTGATCGCCCAGGCGGGACACATGATGACAGGTGCGTTCGACCCCGTCGGCGAGATTGCCGCTTGCGCGCACGAGCATGGCGGCTGGGTTCACGTCGATGCGGCGTTCGGGCTGTGGGTCAGAGCAAGCGCGCAGTACAGGCATCTTGCAGCCGGCATCGAAGACGCGGATTCATGGGCTGCCGACGCGCACAAGTGGCTGCAAGCGCCCTATGAAACCGGCTGCGCGTTCGTGCGCGATGCCGCCGCTCACCGGCGCGCGATGTCGATTCACGCGAGCTATCTGCCCCAAGCAGACGACGGCGTTCGCGACCCTGTGCACTACGCGCCGGAGCTTTCGCGTCGCGCGCGCGGTTTTGCGCTCTGGGCGCTCGTGCGCTCGCTCGGCCGGGAGGGCATCGCGGCGATGGTCGAACGCCATTGCGCGCTGGCGCGGCGCATGGCTCGCCGCCTTGCGCTGGGTCCCGGTGTCGCGCTGCTCAACGAGGTCGAACTGAACCAGGTGATCGTGCGCTTCGGCTCGGCTTATGACGTCTCGCTCGCCGACGAACTGACGCTGCGCGCGATCGAACGTATCCAGGCGCAGGGCATCTGCGATGTGCGCGCGGCGCGCTGGCAAGGGCGCGCGGTGATGCGCCTGTCGGTCATCTCGTGGGCCACGACGGAGCACGACGCGGATCGTGCCGCCGATGCGATTCTTTCGGCGTGGGATCAGGTGCATGGCGACTACCTGTGTCAGGAACGCGAGGCGATGGCATTGGCGTTCGGATGAACCGCGTACGTTGAAGTACGGTGGCATAGCTTGAGCGCTGTACGCGCTGTACGTTGAGGGCGGCCCGCAGACTTGGACGGGCCGCCCGCTTCTTGCGTTTATCGCTTGTTGCCGCCGCTGATCGCATCTGCCGTCGCGAGCAGCGCCTCGGCCATGCGGATGCTCGCCGCGTCGATCAGCCGGCCATCCAGCGAGACAGCCCCTTTGCCTTCCTTCGCGGCCTGCGCCATTGCCTCCATGATGCGGCGCGCCTTGGTCACTTCCGCTTCAGCGGGCGTGAACACCCGGTTGGCGAGTTCGATCTGCGACGGATGGATCGCCCATTTGCCCTCATAGCCCAGCACGGCTGCGCGGCGCGCGGCGGCATCGTAGCCATCGGGATCGCTGAAATCGCCGAACGGTCCGTCGATGGGACGCAGTCCATAGGCGCGGCAGGCGACCATCATCCGCGTTTGCGCGGCGTGCCACTGATCACCCCAGAAGTAATCGCGCTCGCCGCGCTCGTTCTTGTCTGTGAGCACACCGTAGTCGCGATTCACGCCGCCGATCACGGTCGTGCGCGCGCGCGTCGAGGCCGCATAATCCGCGACGCCGAACGACATGGCTTCGAGACGGCGGCTCGACTGCGCGATGCTCTCGACGTTCGCCATGCCGAGCGCGGTTTCGATCAGCACTTCGAAGCCGATCCGGCGGGTGCGCTGGCGGGCTGCCTCGATCTGCGTGACGAGCATATCGACGGCGTACACGTCCGCGGCCACGCCGACCTTTGGAATCAGGATCATGTCGAGACGCGGACACGCTTCGACGATATCGACGACATCGCGATACATGTAGTGCGTATCGAGTCCGTTGATGCGGACCATCATCGTCTTGCTTCCCCAATCGATATCGTTGAGCCCTTCGACGATGTTTTTGCGTGCCTGTTCCTTGTCGTCCGGGGCGACGGCGTCCTCGCAGTCGAGGAAGATGATGTCCGCGGCCGAGCGCGCGGCTTTTTCGAACATCGCGGGATTCGAGCCGGGCACGGCCAGCTCGGAACGGTGCAGCCGCGCTTTGGCCTGCTCGATGACAGTGAAACTCATACGGGTTCTCCTGAAGTCATTTCATTGAAGGCATGACGGCAACGGGCGCCTAGCCCGTCGCGCCGAAGCCCGATGCGATGCAGTTGATGGACAGCAGCAGCGGCACCTGATACGCGCGCCGCTGTCGTTCCGTCTGTGCCGAACGGTAGAGACGAAGCAGTTCGATCTGCTGGCGGCTAACGAGATCGATAGCGGGCAAGCGGCGCTGCAGACGCGCATGGAACTTCGGAAAGCGCGTGCCCAGTTCTGACGAGCCCGTGAGCGTTTGCACCATCTTCACCGTGAGCCTGAATTCGGCTTGGATCTGCGCGAAGATGGTCTCGCGGGTCGCTTCATCGGGCACGAGGCTCGCGTACTCGCGCGCAATGTCGAGATTGACCTGGGTCAGCGTCTTTTCGACCTCGTCGATGACGAGCCGGAACAGCCGCGATTCATCGAACATCCGCCGCAGCAGGTCGATCCCGCGTTCCTGCCGCACCGAGAGGAAGCCTTCGAGCGCGCTGCCCACGCCGTACCAGCCCGTCAGCGCGTGCCGGTTCTGCGACCATGCGAACACCCACGGAATCGCGCGCAGATCCTGCAAGCTCGTTGCGCCGAAGCGGCGGGCAGGGCGCGAGCCCATGTTGAGCATCGACAGTTCTTCGAGCGGGCTGGCCGCCTGGAAATACGCGAGCATGCCCGGCTGCTCGATGAACTTCGCATACGCGGCCCGCGACGCGCCCGAGAGTGCTTCCATGGCTTCATCGAATTCGCCTTTCGGCAGCAACGCCTCTTCGCGCTCCGACTTCAGCGTATGTTCGAGCACGCTCGACGCAAGCAACTCGACGTGATACTGCGCCGTGCCGCGATTCGCGTATTTGAACGACACCACCTCGCCCTGTTCCGTCACGCGAAAACGTCCTTTGACCGAGCCGGCGGGCAACGCGGCGACGGCGCGGCCAGCCGGGATGCCGCCCCGGCTCACCGAGCCGCCGCGTCCGTGGAAGAACGCGATCGTGACGCCCAGTTCATCGCCGAGCCGCTTGATCTTCGTCTGCGCCTTCGACAACTCCCAGTTGCTCGCGAAAAATCCGCCGTCCTTGTTCGAGTCCGAATAGCCGATCATGATTTCCTGCACGCCGCCCTGTGCGCGAATGCTGCGGCGGACCATCGGCACGGCCAGCAGTTCGCGCAGGATTTCGGGCGCGCGGCGCAAGTCGTCGATGGTTTCGAGCAGGGGCACGACGGGCAACGTGCAGCTTTCCGTCCCGGCTGCGTCGGAGAAGAGACCGGCTTCCTTGGCAAGCAGATAGACCCCGAGCACGTCGCTCGCCCGATGCGTCATGCTCAGAATGAACGCGCCGAATGCATTGCGATCCACCTGCTGGCGCATCTCGCGCGCCGTGCGGAAAATCTGCAGCGTCTGTGCCTCGTCGAATGGGAGCGAATCGAAGCGGCGTTCCCGCTCCTGCTCGCTGTCCGAAGGTTGAGCCAGTTCGCTGAGCAGCCACGCTTTCCATTCGGGCGAGTCGCTGGCGGGCGGCTCGCCGGATGTGCCACAGGTCGCGCGCCACAACGCGCGCAGCGCCTGCTCGATCACCGTCGTGTTCTGACGCAGGTCGAGCTGCACGGTGCTGAAGCGAAACGTCTCGACTTCTTGCCGCAACGGCCGTACGAGCATGTGCGCCAGTTGCGCGCTGCCCGTCGCAAAGAGCGTCTGCTCGATCACCAGCAGGTCGGCGGCAAGCTCGTCGGCGCTCGTGTAGCCACCTTGAACGGGCGTGCCGTCGGCGGGCCGGCTGGCGTTGGCAAGCGACCCGTCGAGACGGCGCAAGATGCACGTCAGGTATTGACGGAACAGTTCGCCCGGATTGCGCGACGCGATCGACGTGGCCTCGCCGCTGCGCATCAGCGCCCGCGCCAGCGCTTCGTGGAAACTGTCCGGCACAGGCAATGCCTCGGACGTGATACTCAGCATCTGCGTCAGTTCGACGAGACGCAGCCGGTAGCGCTTCAGGCACGCAAGCCGGTTCTCATGCAGCGTGGCACGCGTGACGCTGTCATCGACGAAGGGATTGCCGTCGCGGTCTCCGCCTATCCACGAACCAAACTGGAAAAAACGCGGCATGTCGAAGCGCTCGCCCGGATAGTGGCGCGCGAGCGCGCTCTCCAGCTTGTCGAACAGCAGCGGTACGGCTTCGAACAGCGTCTCGCCGAAAAAGTGCAATCCCCACGCGACTTCCTGCGCGACCGTGGGTTTTTCGAGCCGCAGCTCGCCGCTCATCCACAACAGCTCGATATCGTTCCTGAGCGCGAGGATGAGCGTGTAGCGTTCGCGCGGTGTCCAGCGTGGCGATTCGAGTTCCATCAGACGCCGGTAGATGCGTCGATGGATTTCGAGCACTGTGACACGCTTGGCTTCCGTGGGGTGGGCCGTCAGCACCGGGCGCACCTTCATCTGGCTCAGCGCGTCGCGCACTTCGGCGGCAGGAATGCCCGCTTCGGCCGCTTCGGCAATCACTCTCGCAAACGAATCGGGCAACCTGTCGTAGCCGCCTTCGATCTCGATCTCCCGGCGGCGGCGCATCGCGGTACTCTGCTCGGCGATGCTGAGCAGCTGGAACCACATGCCTTGCGCCTGCAGCATGCGCCTCAGAATCACACGCGCGGTGCGATCGTCCATCCGCTCGCGCATCAGTTGCGTCATCGATTCATGCGCCGACTCGCCCATCAGCGTGCGTTCGACTTCCGGCTGGCGGCCGCGCGCAATGTCGCGCAACAGTTCTGACAGCAACTCGATGACCGCGTATTCATAATCTTCCGCGCTGAGCGCGGGCAGGGCAGCCGACGCGATCGCGAGCTCGTGCAGCCGGTCGACGTCGGCGTGCCTGCTCGCGGGGAAGGGGCGCACAACCTCGACGCGCGGCGGGTCGGGTTGTGTTTCTGGGCCATAGCCCCAATCAGGCAACGCGGCGCGTGACATGTTCTTCGAGCACAGAGGCAACCGTGGAACCCAGCTCGGACGCGCTGGGCGCCACCGAGAGGCCGTAGGACATCATGATTTCCGCCTTCTCCGCCGCGCTGTCGCCCGCTGCCGAGATAATCGCGCCCGCGTGTCCCATGCGTCGTCCCTTGGGCGCCGTCAGACCGGCCACATAGCCGACGACGGGCTTCGTCATATGCTCGCTGACCCACTTCGCAGCTTCGGCTTCCTGCGGGCCGCCAATCTCGCCGATCATCACGACCGCCTCGGTCTCGGGGTCCTGCTCGAACAGTTTCAGATGATCGAGGAACGAGCTGCCGTTGATGGGATCGCCGCCGATACCCACGCTCGTGGTGACGCCGAGGCCAAGCGCATTGAGCTGCGCGGCGGCTTCGTAGCCGAGCGTGCCCGAGCGCGACACGATGCCGATATTGCCGCGCCGGTAGATGTGGCCCGGCATGATGCCGAGCATCGCGCGTCCGGCGCTGATGATGCCTGCGCAGTTCGGGCCGACCACCATCGTGCGGGTTTCCTTCGGATAACGCAGCAGATAGCGTTTGACGCGCATCATGTCCTGTGCCGGGATGCCGTCGGTAATCACACAGACGAGTTGCAGGCCGGCGTCAGCGGCTTCCATGATGGCGTCGGCACAGTAAGGCGGCGGTACGAACACGAGGCTCGCGGTGGCACCCGTTTCGCGCACGGCATCTTTCACGGTGTCGAACACGGGGCGTTCGAGATGAAGCTGTCCGCCTTTGCCCGGCGTGACGCCGCCGACCACGTTGGTGCCGTATTCGATCATCTCTTTCGCGTGGAACGACGCCTTGTCGCCCGTGAAGCCCTGCACGATGACGCGGGTGTTTTCGTCGATCAGGATACTCATGTCCGTTCTCCTTATCTGGGGTTGCCGGCCTGGCGGGCGCGGTGTGCCTTGGAGGCCTCGACGGCCTTTTGCGCCGCTTCCAGCAGCGATTGCGCCGCGATGATGGGCAAGCCGCTTTCCTTGATGATGCGTCGTCCTTCTTCGACGTTGGTACCCGCCAGACGCACGACGAGGGGCACTCTCAGGCCGCGGGCCGCCTGCACGACGCCTTCGGCAACCCAGTCGCAGCGATTGATGCCGGCGAAAATATTGACGAGCACGGCCGACACGTTCTGGTCCGACAGCACGAGGCGAAACGCAGCCGCCACGCGCTCGGGCGATGCGCCGCCGCCGACGTCGAGGAAGTTCGCCGGCTCGCCGCCTGCGTACTTGATCGTGTCCATGGTGGCCATCGCGAGGCCGGCGCCGTTGATGATGCAGCCGATATCGCCGTCGAGCCCGACGTAGTTCAGCCCGAACTGCGCGGCTTCCGCTTCGCGCGGATCTTCCTGCGCCGCGTCGCGCATCTCGGACACGTGCGGGTGGCGAAACAGGCCGTTGTCGTCGAAGGAAATCTTCGCGTCGAGGGCGATCACGCGGTCGTCATCGGTGACGACGAGGGGATTGATCTCGACCATCGTCGCGTCGAGGTCGCGAAACGCGCGATACGCGCCCATGATCGCGTTGACGGCGCGGCTCACCTGCTTGATGTTCAAGCCAAGGCCGAAGGCGATCTCGCGCGCCTGGAAGGGCTGCAAGCCGACGGCCGGCTCGACCACCGTCTGAAGCACGGCGCCTGGGTTGGTGCGCACCACTTCTTCGATATCCATGCCGCCCTGTGAGGAAGCGATCACGCGCACGCGTTCCGCCTTGCGGTCGAGTACGATGCCCAGATAGATCTCGCGCTCGAATTTCTCGGCGACCTCCACGTACACGCGCTCGACGACCTTGCCTTCCGGTCCCGTCTGGATCGTCACGAGCTGCTTGCCGAACAGCGCGGTCGCCGCCTCGTGCACGTCGTGGTAGGTCTCGCACAGCTTGATGCCGCCCGCCTTGCCGCGCGCGCCCGAATGAATCTGCGCCTTGACGGCCCAGTGCCAGCCGCCGAGTTCCGTGGCGCAGTAGACGGCCTGATCCGGCGTGTAGGCGACCGCGCCGCGCTGGATCGGCACGCCGAAGCCAGACAGCAGGTCTTTGGCCTGATACTCGTGAATGTCCATGTCGATGTCTCCGTTTGATTGAGTGGTTTGCGAACCGTCAGGTCACGAGATTGCGCGGTACGCCGCGCGCGAAAGCCTCGATGTTCTCGATCAGCTGGTCGGCTAGCGACTGCATGGCGTCGTCGGACGCCCATGCGACGTGAGGTGTCAGGATGAAGTTGGGCAGGTCGAGTTCGAGCAGCGGATTGCCCGCGACGGGCGGCTCCTGGCTCAGCACGTCGAAGCCTGCCCCGGCGATCAGTCCTTCCTTGAGTGCCGTGGCGAGCGAGGCTTCGCACACCAGCCCGCCGCGCGCCGTGTTGATCAGCAGGCAGTTGCGCTTCATGCTGCGCAACTCGTCGAGCCCGATCAGGTTGCGCGTGGCAGGCGTGAGCGGCGCGTGCAGCGAGATCACATCCGACGCGCGCAGCACCGTGTCGAGTTCGGCGTATTCGAGGCCCGGCACCCGCGCGCGCTGCGCGTCGTGCGCGGCGAACACCGGGCGCATGCCGAAGCCGCGCGCAATCTGCGCCGTGCCCTGGCCCAGCGCGCCGCCGCCGATGATGCCAAGCGTCGAGCCATGCAGATCGCGGATCTGATGATCGAAGAAGCAGAACTGCTTGGTCTGCTGCCAGCGTCCGCTCAGCACGTCGCTGCGGTAAGCGAGCAGATTGCGCCGCAACGCGAGGATCAGCGCGAACGTGTGCTCGGGCACCGCGTGCGACGCATAGCCGCGAATGTTGGCGACGGCGATGCCACGCTCGCGGCAGTACGCCGTATCGACGACGTCATAGCCTGTCGCCGCTACGGCAATCATCTTGATCGACGGGTGCTTGTCGAGCATGTCGGCTCGCAGCGGCACCTTGTTCGTGATCGCGATGGTGGCGCCTTCGAGCCGCCGCGTGACCTCGTGTTCAGAGGTCGACGCGTACTGGACCCAGTGGTGGTCGAACGTTGGGCGCCGGACATCGGCATTCAACGTGGAACGGTCGAGAAAAACGATTTCGTGTCGCATGGTGTCGTGCGTTCCGTAGTGTGGGCGGGAAGGATGCGACCCGCCGCGCCTGCTTGAGGCAGACGCGTTCAGGCGGTCGCGCTCATGCAGCCGTGCTCATGCCGCCGTGTTCATGCGTTGGCGGCGCGGCGCACGACGGGCTCTGCCACCGGCTGCGTCACGGCATGCGTCGCGGACTGTGCGCCCGGGGTGTGCGTGCGCCAGTACTGTCCGGCTGCGCCTACGCCGCTGCCCGGCCGCACGTCGATACCGGCATCGAGCATGGCCATTTCGGCGCCTGCAATCGCGCTCACCAGCATCAGCTCGTTCAGGTCGCCGAGGTGTCCGATGCGGAACACCTTGCCCGCGACCTTCGAGAGTCCCGCGCCGAGCGCGAGGTTGTAGCGGCGATAAGCGGTGTCGATGACCTGCGCGGCGTTGAATCCTTCCGGCACGACGATCGCGGACACCGTATCGGAGTGCCACTTCGGCGCCTTCGCACACACTTCGAGTCCCCAGCCTTCCGTGATGGCGGCGCGCACGCCGGAAGCCAGGTAGTGATGTCGCGCGAACACGTTGTCGAGCCCTTCCTGGAACAGCAGATCGAGCGCGGCGCGCAGCCCGTACAGCAGCGAAAGCGCAGGCGTGTACGGGAAATAGCCGGTGGCGTTGGTGCGCACCATGTCGGCGAGATCGAAGTAGCAGCGGCGCGATTTCGCGTGCCCGATCGTCTTCAGCGCCTTCTGGCTCACGCACAGGATGCCGAGGCCCGCCGGCAGCATCAAACCCTTCTGCGAGCCAGTCACGGCCAGATCGACGCCCCATTCGTCCATGCGGAAATCGATGCAGCCAATCGAGCTCACGCCGTCGACGAACAGCAAGGCCGGGTGGCCCGCCGCATCCATCGCGCGGCGCAGTGCGCCGATATCGCTCGTCACGCCCGTCGCCGTTTCGTTGTGGCAGGCCAGAATGCCCTTGATGGTGTGCTGACGGTCGGCCTTCAGGATCTCGCCGATCCGCTCGACGGGCACGCCTTCGCCCCAATCGACGTCGAGAATTTCTACATCGAAGCCCAGGCGCTGCGCCATGTCGGCCCACAGATGGCTGAACTGGCCAAAGCGCGGCACCAGGACCCGGTCACCCGGGGACAACGTGTTGGTGAGCGCCGCTTCCCATGCGCCCGTACCCGACGACGGAAAAATAAAGGGCTGGCCTTCCGCCGTCCGGTAGATCTTTTTCAGATCGGAGAGCAGGCCATGCGTGAGTTCGGGAAATTTCGTCGAACGGTGGTCTTCCATCGACACCACCATCGCGCGTTGCACGGCGTCGGGAACATTGGTCGGACCGGGGACGGCGAGAATGTTGCGTCCAGGGATGCGCGTGGCAGAAGTATTCGACATGGTTCGTCTCCTTGGGTGATGATCGTGATCTGTCGTCTGGATGATGTCGTTCGGGTGGTTCAGTGCGCCGCGTGACCTGCGGCCGTGCTGTCGTCCTGTGTCGTGGGCACGTGGTGTCGCTGCGCGTCGGGTGCGTCGCGATACACAGGAAACTTCGCGGTTAGCGCGAGCACGGCGTCCGCTGTGCGGCGGATCACGAAGTCGTTGGCCGGTGCCTCGAGCACATCCGCCATCAGGTGTGCAAGCTGTTGCGCTTCCGTTTCGCGCAGTCCGCGTGTCGTGATGGCGGGCGAACCGATACGCACGCCGCTCGTGACAAAGGGTTTTTGCGGATCGTTCGGAATCGCGTTCTTGTTGACCGTGATGAAGGCGCGGCCAAGCGCGGCTTCCGCCTCTTTGCCTGTGACGTTTTTCGCGCGCAGATCGACGAGGAACACGTGTGAATCCGTGCGGCCCGACACGATCCGCAAGCCGCGTTGCTGGAGCGTCTGCGCCATCGTCCGTGCGTTGATAAGCACCTGTTGCTGGTACTGGCGAAACTCGTCGGTCATTGCTTCGCGCAGCGCGGCCGCCTTGCCCGCGATCACATGCATCAGCGGGCCGCCCTGAATGCCGGGGAAGATCGTCGAGTCGATTGCCTTGGCAGCCTGCGCGCCCGCGAGAATCATGCCGCCGCGTGGACCGCGCAGCGTCTTGTGGGTGGTCGTCGTGACGTAATCGGCGATGCCAACGGGGCTCGGGTAAAGCCCCGCCGCGACGAGACCCGCATAGTGCGCCATGTCGACGAGCAACGACGCGCCGACGCTATCGGCGATCGCGCGAAACCGCTGCCAGTCGATCACGAGCGAGTAGGCAGAAGCGCCCGCGACGATCATGCGCGGCTTGTGAGTCTGCGCGAGTTCCTCGACCTGCTCGTAGTCGATTTCTTCCGTATCGGGGTTGAGACCGTACGACACGGCATTGAACAGCTTGCCGCTCACGTTCACGGACGCGCCATGCGTGAGGTGCCCGCCGTGGGCGAGCGACATGCCGAGAATCGTGTCGCCCGGTTTGAGCACGGACAGATACACGGCCTGATTGGCCTGCGATCCCGAATGCGGCTGCACATTGGCATACTCGGCATGGAACAACTGCTTCGCGCGATCGATGGCGAGCTGCTCGACCACATCGACGTGTTCGCAGCCGCCGTAGTAGCGGCGCCCCGGATAACCCTCAGCGTACTTGTTGGTCAGCTGCGATCCCTGCGCTTCCAGCACAGCGGGCGACGCATAGTTTTCTGATGCGATCAGCTCGATGTGATCCTGTTGACGCTGCGTTTCCGCCGAGATGGCCTGCCGCAATTCCGGGTCGGTGACGGCAATCGTGTTTTTGTAGCTGAACATGTATGAACCTCTCTTTAATGAACCAGACAGGCTGGACGTCGCTGCCCGTCCCCTCCGTATCCCCTTCGTATTCCTGTTGAAACGATGGTAGTGGCGTGCCGCCGAAAACACTCATTCGCGTTACTTATCCGACCCATAACCATGCGTACGAGCCTTGCCGGCCGGACCTCGCGCCTCGCGGAGTACCTCTTCTTGGGCATTGCGGACGCTTCCTCCGCTGGTACAGTTGAGGCGTGAAATCAAGGCGTTTTTGCCGCGTGTGGGAGGGTAGGGAGCGAGATGCTGCACCTGACATTGCGCCAGCTAAAGGTGTTCGAGGCGAGTGCGCGTCATCTGAGTTTTTCGCGCGCAGCGGAGGAGCTTCATCTGACGCAGCCAGGCGTGTCGTCGCAACTGAAGCAGCTCGAAACGGGCATCGGTATGCCGCTGTTCGAACAGGTCGGACGGCGCGTCTTCCTGACAGCGGCGGGCAAGGAGCTGTACAGCCATACGCGACTGCTGCAGCAACAGTTGTCGCTTCTCGAAGCGTCGCTCGATCAGCTGCGCGACATGAAGCAGGGCAAACTGAAGGTGTCGGTGGTGAGCGGGATGACCAACCCGCTCGCGCTTCAATTGATCGCGAAGTTCACGCGGGCTTTTCCAGGCGTCAACGTGAGTCTCTCCGTCGGTAACAGAGAGTGCGTGCTGAACGAACTGGCGAACAACGAGACCGATCTCGCGATCATGGGGATGCCGCCCGAAGGGCAAGGTCTCGCCGCCGTGCGCGTGGCGAAGAATCCCCTCGTGATGATCGCGCCGCCCGATCACTCGCTCGTGCGCGAGCGCCGCATTGCGCTGGGCGCGCTAGAGCGCGAAACGTTTCTGGTGCGCGAATCCGGCTCCGGCACGCGCCGCGCAATGGAGCGCTTCTTTGCCGAGCACCGGACCAGCTTTCGGCCAGGCATGGAAGTGAGCAGCAACGAGGCTGTGAAATGGGCCGTGCAGGCGGGCATGGGACTGTCAGTCGTGCCCCTCGCGACGATCATGGCCGAACTCGAAACCCTTCGGCTCAAGGTGCTCGATGTCGAGCACTTTCCGATCGTCCGGTATCTGTATCTGGTGCATCGCGAGAGCAAACAGCTTTCGGCTGCCGCATCGGCGTTCAGGGACAGCCTGATCAGCGGAGCCCATGAGGCAGGTGAGCGGGTGTCGGGCGAATGATGAACGGGCTTGCGTGACAGTCGGCATCTAGCACTTACCCAGCCAGCAGTATTTCGCCCTTGCCTTGCACCGATACATCGCCGCGTAGCCGCCGTGGAGGTTGCGCACGCGACAACATGGCAAACGCGCGGCCTTCCCGTGCGAGCGTCGGCACCAGCAGCCGCCAGAATACATCGATATCGCTGGCGTTTTCCGCGAAGCGTTGCGTTGCAGGCCACGCGGAATCGAGCAGTAGCAGCGAGCCACGCCGCATTCCATACGCCGGATGTTCGCCGACCCCGCCCGCCACGGCGATCGTCCCCGCAACCATGCGCGACGCCACGAACGCGCCCGCCGATCCGTACACGACAGTCGTACCGCGACGCATGCGGTCACCCAGCCGCGCGCCCGCATCGCCGTGAATCACGAGCGTTCCCCCGCGCATCCCGTCCATGTCGCCCGGCAACGCGGCGCCTGCAAAATCGCCGGTATTGCCGTGAATTTCAACGCGGCCGCCAGATAGTTCACAGGCGGCGAAGCTCCCGCAATGACCTTCGACGACGATTGTCCCCGCGCTCATCTGCGCGCCGAGAAAATCACCCGCATTGCCATCGACGACGAGATGGCCCGCTTCCATGCGCGAGCCAAGCCGGTCGAAGCGTTGCATATCGCCCTCGAACCTGAGCTGAGGCATGTCGGGCGCCGTGTCCCCGGCGATCTCCACAGCGAACAGATCGCCCACGTCGATCGGCTCGCTGCCATGCCAAAGCGCCATCTTGCCGATTTCAACGGCGCTCAGTTGCGCGAGTCGCGCAGGCACGAGTTCGCGCGCGTCGATGCGCAGGCTGGGCGCGTGCTTCAGACGTAACGTGATGCGCTTCATCGGTTCTCCGGCGCGTCGCACAATTGATGCAGATGAAAGTGAAACGGCCCGAGCTTGCCGCCGTAGTTGCCCGCGGAGATCCGCACCAGACCGTTCGCCGCGCCAGCGTCCGCGCCCGTCGCCGCGGCGATGCCGACACGCATGGCCGTGGCCACATCCGTATCGCTCAATCCGTCGATGACGATTTCGAGCACGCTCTGGACATCGCCTGTCAGTTCGGTGCGTAGTGCGAGTTCGCTGAGGCCGGGGCAGAACGCGTCGTTGGTCGAGGCAGGCAGTGCCGAATATTTCGACCCGACCTTCGAGCCCGAGCGCACGACGCCGCCCGGAAACGGCAAGATCACGTTCGGCACCGTGCGCATCGCGTCAACGGCCGTTTGCGCAGCAATGAGCGCTGCGTCGGTGTCGCGCGCAAGGAAGAGCAGGTTGCCGCCGCCCACGCCTTTGACGACGGCTGTCGTTTCCTCGGCGACGAATTCGCCGTCCATCACGGGCACGCGCCAATAGCGCTTGCCGTCGATCAGCTTCGAAATCTGCCAGCCGTCGCCGAAGAAGCGCAGATTCTTGCCGAGCGCGATGGGCTCTCCATTCGCGATGCCGCCGAAAACGGCCGTCGTCGGGCATGTCAGCACACACTGTCCGACGCGGCGCTCGACCTGTTTCGCGAGTTCCTTGCCGGACATCGAAAACAGCAGCAGGGCGACGCCCGGCCGGCCGTCGGGCGTTTCGTCGGGTGACAGTTCGCGCTCGATCCCTGCTTCGCAGCCGCACGCGATCACCGATGTCGCAAAGCCGGTTGCCGCGATAGCCGCGTTGCGTGCCCAGGTGGCGTTGCGCGCCGTCACGATCAGGCGCGTCGCCTTCATCGGAAACGCTTCGGCAAACGTGTCGTCGATCGCGACGCCGCGCACGATGCGCGGTGCCGCCGGACGTTCGGCAACGGGCGCCGCGCTCGAAGTGATATCGCTCATGACAGGGACTCCGCACGCGGTTGGCGATGCACACCGCACGCCGCCGGCAACAGACGTCCGCCGTTGCCGCACAGGCACAGTTCATCGCGGCTGATGGGCGCGCGCCGCATGTTGGTCGCGAGATAGGCGTCGCCGTATTCCTCGACCACCTTTTCGATCGAGCGGTCGAATTCGGGCTCGACATAGTGCGTGCCGCCCACTGGCGTCGCGACGATGCGGCCGTCGCGCGCGACCAGTTCACCATCCTTGAACACATAGACGGGCGCGCGGAACATCGCTTCGCGGTCGGCGTGCTCGCGGTACACGGCGATATCGGCGGCGGCGCCCGCATCGAGCCGGCCACGATCTTTCAGGCCAAGCAGCCGGGCGGGCGCGGCGCGGGTCAGGATGGCGATCTCGTTGAAGTCGAGTTCCCGTTTCAAACTGGCAAGCGGCGATTGCGCGGCAACGTCGGGATGAAGCTTCGCCAGTTGCTCGTCGCGGAACGATTTATCCATCAGCAGTCGGATCAGATGGGGATAGCTCGTAAACGGGCCGCCATTCGGATGATCCGTCGTGAGTGTGATCTGCCAGGGGTTGTTCACCAGCAGGAAAAGCTCCAGGCCGATCGTCCACTGAAGCGCGTTGACGTAGCTGGTTTCACGGTAGCGAAACGGGACCACGCCGCAGCCGGCATCGCATTCGATATCGCCCGCGATCCATTTACGCGGCGACGCGAAGGCGGCCTGTTTGACCTGCTTCATGATGTCGCCCGAAGCCGTGACCGTCTGACCGAACATGATCTGACCGACGTCGATCGAGATGTGCGGGTTCGCGTTGACGGCCTCCGCGATCCGGTGCGCCGCCGACGAAAACTTCCGGGGACCGTCGTTGCCGTAGCTATGAAACTGAATATGCGTGAGATGGCCGGGCAGGCCTTCGAGCGCATCGATGGTGGCGAGCGTCGAATCGATATTGCCCGGCACGCCCAGATTGCTCGCGTGAATATGCAGCGGATGCGGCACGCCGAGGTCGGTAAGCGCGCGAGAGAGCACATGCAGCACGTCGCGCGGCGTGATGCCGTAGTGCGTATGGTGCTCGTCGACATCGAGGCTGCGCTGGTTGAACTTGAATGCCGAAATGCCGCCAGGATTGACGACCTTCACGCCAAGCGCCCGGGTCGCGTGAATCGACCAGCCGACGTAGTCGCGCAAGCGTTCGTAGTCGGTCTTCTCGGCCAGCATGCGCAAGAACAGTTCGTCGTTGCCGAGCATCACGTAGGCGCCGTGATCGATGATCGGCGTGTCGCCCATTTCGAGGTGCGTGTGGCGCGCGTTCGATGCGATCATCGCCGGCTCGAATGCCGCTGTGTAACCCATCTCGGCATACCGGTAGCCCGTCGCGAGTGTACCCGGCGTGCAGTCGCCGCACGATGCGAGTTCGAGTGGATTGTCGGGCGCGCGGCGGCCGCGATGGTCCTCCGGCATCAGCAGGCGCGCGAGATTGACCTTGCCGCCGCCGATATGCGAATGCATGTCGATGCCACCCGCCATGATGACCATGCCCGAGGCGTCGTATTCGCAATCGACGGATTCCTGTTCGGGCAGATCGACGATCCGGCCGTCACGCACGCAGATGTCGCTGATCTGCCCGGCGATGTGCGAGGCTGGGTCGTACACGCGGCCACCGCGCAACCGGAACGTGCTCATCGGGCGGGCTCCTTTGCGGTTGATGGTGTGGTGGATTGCGATGCCGCTAGCGTCTGCGCGATCTGCGCGGCAATATGCGCGACGGTGGGCAAGCTGTCGTCATAAACAGGCACGAGCGGCAGCACGACGCCGCCGTCCGTGCGGAACAGATGACCGGCTGAACCGATGCCGGGCGTCGAGACGGGCACGAAGAGCGTCGCCCCGTGGCGATCCGTGGACGATGCCGCGAGGCCGGGATGACCCAGCACGATCGTCGGCATGTCGGTCTGTGGCGGCGGCAGGTCGGCGCCAAAGCTTGCGACCCAGACGAGCGCATCGACGGCACGGTCGTCGAGCAACCGTTGCGTGTCGTAGCGATGCGGATCGTGTTCGAGGCCGGTTCGATGCACGCCAGTGCGCAGCGGCAGACCGGACATCCACGTGAGCGTCTGGTTGACGGTCGCGGCGCCGTCGTCGCCGCCGAGTGCGAGGCAGCCTGCGCGTGTCTTCAGGTTGATCGACTTGGTCAGACGGTCGAGCCCTTCGACCAGCAGCGTCGCATGGCTGCCAGGCAAGTCGGCCGCGCTCCAGACGAACGTGACGTAACGCGCAGCAAGCATGTCCACGGCCAGCGACTCAATCGCAGGCGCGTTGCCAGGCATCGGCTGGCCTTTCAGAAGCAAATCGATCCGCGCGTTCAGCAGCGCAATGGTCTCGTACAGATCGCCCTGCAACGGGATGGCGCGTTGAGAGACCGCTCCCGGCTCCGTCGCGCATTCGAGGTTCGCGTCAATCCCGCTGCCGACGAAGATCACGTCGCGCCGGGCCGGGACGGTTGCATCGAGCGGCTTTGCGCCGACCCCGCAGCGTTTAAAGAACGCCGGGTATCTCGCCGTGGGTGTCGACGCGAAACAGACGATGAGGTCCGAGCGCGCGCGCACTTCGGAAAGCGTGGTCGTGAACGCGCCGCGGTCCTGCATCGCCGTCAGGCCGTGCATCAGCGAGCGGCCGTGGGCGTGATCGATGATAGCGGCGCTCGCGTTGGCCAGGCGATACAGCGCCCGCGTGCCGGCTACATCGGTGGCCATGCCCGCGAACAACGGTTGCCTGGCTTGCGCGAGCCATTGGGCCGCGAGGCTAATGGCATCGTCGAATGCGATGGGCTTGCCGTCGTGCATCGGCTGTGCGTGCGCGGGACGCGCGCTGAACTGCGCGAGTGCCTGCGTCGCACGCGGACAGTCGGTGCCCGTCAGGGTCAACGTCTCGCCCGTCGCGATCGAAAGACGATCGCATAACAGCGGGCAGAACGGACACGTCCAGGACGTAGGAGAGCATGTAGAGGTCATGTCCGGCTAACAGCAACTCATATGCCATCCGTTGTGGTTCTGCGAAACGCCTGCGCTTTACCGGACAAACGCGAATTGGGCGGCATGCATGCGTGGCGCGCATTCGATGTGTTTTGCGCCGCGCGCGATGCAGACTGTCACGCGTCGTTCGTTCGCGCATGGCTCGATACCATGGACACCATTGCTCGCACGCAGCGCATCGGTCGATGGCATGGAACATGAATACGGCAGATGGGAAGCGCAATCACCTGCACGGGAAGCGAGCGATGAAAAAGATCCTGTTATACGAATATCTCAGCGCCGATGGCTGCGTGAATGAATGCGTCGCGCCGGAACTGCGGTTGCAGGGCAGGGCGATGCGTGATGCCGTCGCACGCGATCTCGCGCGTTCAGGTCATATCGCGCTGACCTGCGTCGCGGGTCATGACGAAGTCCATGACGCAGCGGATACATCGCGCGCAATCGAATGGTGTTCCGCGCCGTTTGCGATTTCGCCGACGCGCTTCATCGCAGCAGAAGCGCGTCGTCACGACGCCGTGTGGGTGATCGCGCCGGAGACGGACGGTGTGCTGAGCGCGCTATGCGAAGCCATCGGGGCCGCCCGATGGATCGGCTGCGACGCGGCGGCCGTGCGCATCGCGAGCAGCAAACGCCGCACGGCGCGGCATCTCGCTCTGGCCGGCATCGCCACGCCGCGTGCATGGTCGGTGGACGCGCCGCTCGATCCCGCGTGCAACGCGAGCGCCTGGGTCGTGAAGCCCGACGACGGCGCGGGCGCTGTCGATACCCGTGTCTTTCACGACTACCGGATGGCGGAATACGTGTTCCTGCGTCGCGCCGCCGCGCACGAGCGCGTGACGCTGGAAGAATGGATCAGCGGCGATGCGCTCAGTCTCTCGCTGCTTTGCACGCGAGGCCATGCGGAGCTACTCAGCATCAACCGGCAACATATCGGCGTGCGTGACGGCCAGCTTGCCTATGAAGGGCTGACGGCGAACGCGATTCCCCTGTCGAGCGAGATGGCGGGGACGTGCCGCTCGCTCGCGGCGCGCGTGGCCCGCGCGCTTCCGGGCATGGCCGGTTTCGTGGGCGTCGATTTCGTATGGCATCCGGAACGCGGCCCCGTCGTCATCGAAGTCAACCCGCGCGTGACGTGCGCCTATGCGGCACTTGCCGGTTCGGTGGAATCCAATATCGCGGCAAGCATCGTCGCGCAACACTTCGATCTGGACGACGACTTCAACCGGAGGCGCTATGCCGCGTGATCTCGTGATCGGTTGGGACATCGGCGGCGCGCATGTGAAGGCAGCGCGCATCGAGGCGGGGCGCGTATGCGATGTGATGCAATGGGTCTGCCCGCTCTGGCAGGGCATGGCACACCTCGACGCCGTATTCGAAGCAGCGGCGCAGCGTTGGCCCGATCACGGTGATGCCGAGCATGCGGTGACGATGAGCGGCGAGATGGCGGACATCTTCGCCAACCGCGAGGCGGGCGTCGCCGCGCTCGCGGGCAAACTGGCGAGCCGCTTCGGGCGAGACGCTTCGTTCTATGCCGGCCGGTCAGGATGGCAGCCGCACGAAGCCGTTCCCGAATACTGGGCCGATGTCGCGTCTGCGAACTGGCATGCGACGGCGGCACTGATTGCTTCGCGTGTCCCCGCCGCCGTGCTCGTCGACATCGGCAGCACGACCACGGATTTCATTGCGATCCGCGAAGGCGTGCTCGCCTCACGCGGGATGGATGATGCGTGGCGGCTCAGGTCCGGCGAGCTTGTTTATCAGGGTGTCGTGCGTACGCCGCTGTGCGCGCTCTCGCAGCGCATCCGCTTTCGCGGCGAACCGCACAACGTGATGAACGAACTGTTTGCCACGACGGCCGACGTCTACCGTCTGACGGGCGAACTCGACCCGCTGCATGACCAGCATCCCACGGCCGACGGCGGGGCGAAGGACCGCATGGCAAGCTGCCAGCGTCTGGCACGCATGATCGGGCGCGATGCGCGCGATGCATCGATGGCCGACTGGGAGCGCTTCGCTCGCGAATGGCGCAAGGCACAGCTTGCGCATCTGTCGACGAATCTCGCCCAGGTGCTCGGGCGCGTCGGGCTGGGGCACGATGTGGTGCTGGTGTCAGCGGGCTGCGGTGCGTTCCTCGCGGATGAGCTTGCGGCGCAGTTCGGGCGCGATGTGATCGCCTTCTCTTCGCTGACGAAAGCGGACGGAACGGCTGCCGGCTGGACTCAGGTCTGCGCGCCAGCCGTCGCTGTCGCCCTTCTGCGCGCTGACGAAGCGCACATGGCCGACGCAACGGTCTGAACAACTACCATCTCCGCACACGGAGCGCCTATGTGGGTGGTGAAAATTGGCGGCAGTCTGAGCCGCGACCCGTTGCTCAAAGAATGGCTGCAGCACTTGAGCGAATTCGGCGGTGGACGGGTCGTGATCGTGCCGGGAGGCGGCGAGTTCGCCGACCAGGCACGCGAGCATCAGGCCGTCTGGCGTTTCGACGATGTCGCCGCGCACAACATGGCCGTGCTCGGGATGGCGCAATACGCGCTGATGATGCAGGGCCTGTGTCGTCGTCTCGTGATCGCCGCGACGGATGCGCAGATTCGCGAGGCGTTGCGCGCTGGGCGCGTCGCCGTGTGGGCGCCGCTCGACCTGCTGTTTCAGGAACCCAACCGGTTGACCACGTGGGACGTCAGCTCCGACAGTCTCGCCGCATGGCTCGCCAACCGGCTGAATGCCGAGCGGCTCGTGATCGTGAAGTCGTGTGAGGTCGAACCGACATGCACGATCGAAGCTTATGCGGCGCAGGGCATCGTCGACCGCTCGTTCGCCGGCTTCACGCGCGACGCGCCGTATCCCGTCGACATCGTGAACCGGAACGACGGGTCGCGCGTGCGCGACCGCCTGCTTCACGCGACAGCCGACTGAGCCCGTACCTCGAAGCCGGTATCGTTGGCCGCGCGCGCGGAGCCCAGAAGCTGCGCGCGCAGATCGCGCACGCGTGCCGCATTGAGCCGGCCGGTGCGCGACCCGTCACACAGCGCCGTGCGGAAACCGGCGATGTCGGGGCCGAGCGCGCGGATCAACGGCACGTGTTTGCTGAGCAGCGCGCCCGCCAGCCCTGCCATCACGTTGTGGACGCGGGCGATCTGCACCATGCTGTCGAGCACGGCAAGCGGGACGCATTGAAACAGATCGCCGCGTCGCTTGCTGGCCGTATCCACCATCACGCCCGCAAAACGCAGTTCGCATGCCTGTTCGACGATCCGCAGATCGAGGCCGTTGTCCACCAGCAGCACGGGCACCATATTCCAGTGCATGCTTCGCATATACGTGAGGCTTCGGAGTGCGAGATCGAACGAAGCGCTATCGGCGGGTATGCCTGCTTTCACATAATCGACGCCGCAGCGTCCGACTTGCGACGCGCGATATTCGAGCGATGCGTGGTCTCCCGGACGCAGATCGCCGACGGCGGCGCTGATTGGCAGGCCGGGATGCTCGGCGCGCAGGGACTGCACGACGTGCGCGATCCGCGGCGCTGCGACAGCGCCGAGCGCGCCCGCGCCAGGCTCCTTCAGATCGATCAGATCCGCGCCGGCCTGGGCGGCGTCGCGCGCCTCGCCGAGGTCGCGCACACTGGCGAGCATACGAATCATAGGGCCTCCTCTGAAAAGACTTGAGCGGTCGCAGCCGGCCGCGCGTAAAAGACATCGACCGCTTCCATCAGCCACTGCCAGGCCTGCTGTTCGCTCGGGCCAGCCGTCTTGTCGATGGCGATGGATAGGTACGCGATTTCCGATTCCACTTTCTCGCGCGGCAGCATGGCGAGCCGGCTGACGAGCACCGCGCCTTCGATGACAGCGCCCTGCGCGCGGTTGAAACCGGTGAACGGCGCGTCCGTGCACATGGCGACGCGTTCCATGACCAGCGTGGGGCGTTGCGGATCGCCGCCGACCGAGACCAGACGCAGTTCGGCGTGCGCCAGTGTGTCGGCGAGCCGCACGCACGGCACGTGATGGACGGGAAGCGTCGGCCACGTACGGCGGCCCGTGACGCAGCCGGCAAACACGCGTACGTCGGTCGTGAAGTTGACGACGGCACAGCCCGTCGCAACGATGTTGTCGAATGTCGCGGATGGCAGAAACGGCATCAGGATGAACGTGTCGCCTTCGTGGCGTATGCCCATTGGAGCGCTATGCGGTTTGCCTTCGGGCGATAGAGTCGTGACTATGGTTTCGTGGATCATCGTCAGGCTTCCTTTCTGCGTGTCGTGCCGGGGGCACATTGCGCGAGCAGATCGCTCGCGCCGTGCTCGCTCGCGCATCCCCATTCCAGCGGCTGATCCTGGCTATAGCGCTTCCCAAGCCGCCAGGCGAGTTCGGCGCGCGCGAGTTCGACACCCATGTAGAACGCGTGCGCGCCGTCTGCTTCCAGATGCAGATGTGGCCACAGAGCGAACGCATCCGTGGCGAGATGATGGCCGTCGCGGTTGTACACGTGCACGCCCTGAGTCGATACCTGCACGCGGAAGTTCGGGTCGCGGATGGCCGCTGCCGTCGCCGCGATTTCTTCGGGCGTATCGGGGAAAGGTCGCCTGGCGTGCACCGTCATCAACTGGTCAGTGAGGCCTTTGGGAAGCGTCTGGAGTTCGCGGGCCGCGTACATCATGCGTCGGGCGACGTCGGCTTCGCGTATCGCGCAGCGCGCATGGCCGCTCACCTGCGTGGTGAGAATGCCCGCGATGTTCAATTCAACGCCGATGCCGAGCAGGATCGCGTGGATGCCGCTGGTGTCGGCTTCCGTGAGTTCGGTGACGTTGCCGGTGCCCATCAGCAGCGGCGCGTCGGGATAGCGTTCACGCAGCCGCTGATAGCGTGTGAGCGATTTCAAAAGCCCGAAGGGCAGCGGGTCGAGGATCGGGTCGGCGAGAAAGGGCCGGCCCTGTTGCATCATCATATCGATAGCTTCGTATAACGATACTTCATCGCCGGGCTTGCGCGGAATCAGCACGGGCGTCGAGCCGACTTCGTTGAGAACCCAGAGCGTGTCGGCAGTCAGGCTCAGCAGATAGTCCGCGCCCGCGCGGCCGCCGCGCACCAGTTCCTTCACATCCATCGAGTCCACGCTGACCCTGAACCCTTGAGCTTTCAACGCATGGACGGCATCGGCGAGATGCGGGAATGGCGTAGCTGGCAGACAACCGAGGTCGATCACGTCCGCGCCGTCGGCCTGTAACTGCGCCGCGCGCGCGCAGATTGCATCGACGCCGAGACGCGGCGCATCGACGATCTCCGCGAAGATCGCGATATCGTGTTTCGACAGGTCCACGGGGCGTGCCGTGCAATCGAACCATGCGGGGAGATCCTTCAGCTCTTCGGGGCCGCGCTGCACGGGGATGCCGTAGTGTGCGGACAGCGCGTCGAGATCGCCGCGGCATCGGCCGGGGACGATCACGCGGTCGGCCGCAAGCGGGGCGGCGACGCGGCGGCGGATCATATCCGCTGTCATGAGCGCCGCGACCTGAAGGCCGATCTCGCGAATCTCCCAGCTGAATGGCGCTGGCGCGAGACTGTGCAACACGCGTTCGAGTCCCGGTTGCGCAAGGCGGCCTGTGAGGAAGACGATGTGTTCCATCAGGCGCTCGCGCAGCACGGGTCGGGTGCGCCCGTCGAGATGCGAATGTCGGCGATGCGTGCGTCGAGCGCGGCGCGCAGTTCGTCGAGCGAGCACACGACGTGGCAATGATCGATCTGCCTCAAGCGCGCTACGTTGTCGAGTTCGATATTGCGTGGCCGCAGTTCTACCCAGTCGAGCGGACTCTTCGTCACGACGACAGGCTGGGTATCGCATGCGAACACGATGCCCGGGATGCCCAGCTTGCCCGCCTGCGCGAACATGTTGGTCGGCAGCGTGTCGGAGATGCCGAACGCGCATTTGGCGACGGTGTTGCTGGTGGCGGGCGCGACGACGACCGTGTGATAGCGCGTCTCGTCGTATAGCATCCCGACGGGCACGGCGCTCGCGCTGTTGTCGCGGAATACCCGGAAGCGCTGCTTGAGTTGCGCGAGGTCGATCTGGTACAGCGGCAGTACCTCTTGCGCCGCGCGCGACAGGAACAGATCGACGTGCGGCAGAAGCGTGGCCGCGATCTCCAGCGATTCGACCAGCCCGTGACCGGAGCCCGTCACCGCCCACGCAAAGCGGGCTGGAGCGGATTCGATGTCGTAGGGCAAGGAGCGCGTGTGGGTCATGGTCGGTCCGGCAGCCAGGTTGTTCAGTTTGCGATACATATTGCGACCCCTCGTCATCAATCTCTTGCCGCGTGACGCGCTGTCTTGCCGGCCGGGACTCGTGCCTGATGCGGCGGCGTGGCGTGCTTGCGCGATGCGTGTGGGTTCCTGCGAGGGCGTTCGTGTCAATTGCTTGCGACATTCCGCTTGCGACATTCGTGCCTGGGCCGCTTCTTGCATGAGAAGACGCGACGGACCGTCTATGAGGAACCCCAATGAACGTGATCGACAGGAATGTGATTGAGCGGCCGCATCTCGCTTCATCCGAGATGGACCTCATCTTTATCGAAGGCTTTGAGGGCGAGACGGTGATCGGCATCGATCCCGACGAACTGCACGACCGGCAACCCGTGCGCATGGATCTGTGGGCAGGCGTGCCGCACAGTCACGCCTGCGACACGGACCGGATCGGCGATACGATCGATTACAGCAAGGTGCACACTGCGTTGGAGTCGCTGCTCGCCGCGCACAAGATGCAATTGCTGGAGGCGCTGGCGGAGTCGGTCGCGCAGATGCTGCTCGTCGATTTTGGCGCGCACTGGGTGCGCGTGTCGCTTGCCAAGCCGAACAAGTTCGCGAACGTGAAAGCGGTGGGCGTGACGATCGAGCGAACCGTGCGATGGCCGTGAGCACTGCATGCGTGAAGCACGTGCGGTATGCGCGGACTTCGCGTGCCCGCACCTATATGCAGCTTTCGGCTGGCGCGCAGGCAACGCGCAGTAGTGACGGGTCGAGGCAAGCGGCCGCAAACAGCGTCGCGACCGTGAGATCCGCGCTCGTGCCCGGATTGATGCCGTCGCGTTTCAGCACGTTGTCCCATGCGGCGAGCTTGACGGGGTCCAGCGCGGTCTGAGCGTGCCATGCGCGGGCATCGTCGCTGACCTGCCGCGCAAGCGCGATACCGTGCTTGCGCGTGATATGCGAGTCGGGCCAGTGCGATAGAAAGCCAAGCCAGGTTCTGAGCACCGCTCGCAACAGACGCGGCTGATCGACGGGTCCATCATCCAATCCGGCGCGAAACTGCATGAGTCCAAATCCGAGCACATCGACGAAACCGTTCGCGTATTGCCGCGCGATGCTGTCGCGGTCGCTCGCGAGCGCCATCGCGCTGAGCAGATCAACGGTCGGTTCGGTCCCGACATTCTGGCTGGGCGCGTCGCCGAGACCGCCCGGATTGGCGAGCGCAATCGCGCGATAGGCGGCGCATGCATCCGCGATATCCAGACGGGAGAGCGTTGCGCGTATCGCGAGGCGGGTATCGTGCGCGGTGGGTGTGGCGTCCATTGGCTGCATCGCTTCGAACGCGTGCGCGAGCGGCGCGCACAGCAACACGATACCCAGGTTGGTATTGCACCCGGCGGCGCCCATCGACAGACTCACCGCGCGTTCGATCCGCTCACCCACCGAAGTGCCTCGACCCGTCAACGCAGCACTAGCCGCTTGTGCGCTGGCGATGAAGAGATCGGCCGTCATCCTGTGGCCGGGCGCGCCGAAGCTGACGTTGCCGGGCTTTGCACACGCGACGTCGAGCGTGCACGCCCACACGAACGCTTCCTCGATCAGATGAGGGCGGGCATCGAACATCACGCGACTTCCTTGACGTGGCTTGCTTGATCCGCAAGCGCCATCCGGCGGTTCAACAGATCATCGACGATACAGCCCGCGATATCGAACGGTGTCACCGTTTGCAGCCCGCGCCACGCCGCGACGCCATTGACTTCGATGACAGTCGCGCAGTACGGATTGTCGTCGCACGGAATCAGGTCGACGCCCGCGTAGTCGAGTCCGAGCGCGGCGCTGGCGCGTTCGGCGAGTGTCGCGAGCGGTTCGTCGAGTTCCGCCGCTTCGCAGCGTGCGCCTTGTGCGACGTTATGCACCCAGTGTTCGCTGACCCTGCGCATGGCAGTCACGGCCTTGCCGCCGATCACCATCACGCGCCAGTCGTAGCCGGGCGTGCTGATGGGCCTGACCAGACGCTGCAAATACGCGAGTTGCCCATACGCTTTCAGTGCAGGCAGCGGTTCACAACCCTCGCTAGTCGCGCCGATCCGTGCAACGCCTTTGCCTTGCGAGCCAAATAGCGGCTTTATCACGAGATCATGACCTGTGGCGCTTTCCCGCATCAGCACGCGTTGTGCGAACGGGGCGGATTCGGTGACCCAGGTCGGCGGCGTAGGAATGCCCGCCCGATGCAGCAGAAACGTGGTCATCGATTTATCGACGCTGCGTTCGATCGCGCGTGCGTCGTTGTAGACGGGTACGCCGAGTTCCCGCAGCGCGTGCAGGATGCCAAGCCGCACGGTGACCTGTTCGAACGTTCCGCCCGCGATGCCGCGCACGATGACGGCATCAGGCAGTCCGCGCCCATAGCCCGGAATCGCGAGTCCGTGCGGTGCGTACATGGTGTCGAAGCGGCAATCGGCAAGATCGATGCAGCGGCCGGTCGCGCCGCGTGCGCGCAGTGCGCGCTTGAGGCGCGACGTATGCCAGCCGGTTTCGTCCGTCATGATCGCGACGCAGAGCGCGGTGCCTATCATCTCAGACCTCTTCGAGCCAGAGCGGACGCAGAAGATCGAAACGGGTCGTGCCCGCGTGGAAGGTGCGCCCTGTGGCGAGATTGCTCACCCAGACTTCGGCGGGCGCGAAGAGCGCGGGATCGATCTTGTAGAAATCGTATTCGTACTCCTTGAATACATCTGCAAACGGGCGGCCAAAGTCTTTCGACGCCGACGAGGGCAGCGCTCGCGCAAGCTCGCGGGCGGCTTCGTCACTGCCCGTCACGGTGAGATGGACACGGCCTCCGTACAGGATCGCATCGTTGGTGCGGCCCATGGCTTCGACAGGGTCCTGGGCGGGCGGCGGCAACGGCGCGCTGGCGGAACCTTCGCCAATGTCGCTGAGCGGGAAACCCAGTTCATGCGCTTTGTGCAGCGCGACTTCGAGTGCGCGCGCGACCACTTGCGTGGTGCCCGCGCGGCTTGCTGTCGGCGTGAGAATCAGCGTCAGATTGCGCGGCTGCAGCTTGCAGTCGCGCAGGATCTTCTCGATGACGACTGCGGGTGGCGCGCGGTCCACTTCGAGCACGAGACAGCCCGTCGCCACGACGTCGCGATAAGCCAGTTCATCGAAAAGCGGTTCCTTGCAGGCGAGCGCGCGTGCTGGTCCTGAGCCGAGCGCAAAGAACTTCTTGCCGCCCGTTTCCTCCTTGCTGGCTGCGAGGCTCCAGCCCGCGTACTGCGAGGCGAGGCAAGCCAGCACGGGTTGCGCGCTGGCGATGTCGACGAACGTCGGCCATTCGTGCGCCGCGTTGCGTGACGCGGCGGCACGCAGCGTGACCCGGCCCAGGCCGCCCATGCATATTTCGCCGATCGCGATGCCGGCGGCGACGCTGCCGGGCGTGTCGATACCGGCGTCGACGATTGTGACGCCGCGTGCGTCGCGCTGAACTGCGATGCCCAGTTCCGCGTGCCGTTCCAGCAGACTGGCGATCAAAGGCCGCACGAGTGTGTTGACGCTCAGAGTCGAAGACGACGCAGCCGCCGATGTCGAAACGTCAGCGAGGGAGGAGGAGGTCTGCATGGCCAGGTTTCCTGGTGGTGTCGATGGATGCGATGGTTGCCGCGCGGGCGGCGAGTTCGGCGCGCACGGTGGCCGTCTGGGTGCCGTGCGCACAGAAAGCCGATACGCTGCACAACGGCGCGCCTGCCGCGATGAAACTGCCGGTGACGGGGATGTCGTGGCACCAGCCGAGATTCAGCGCGCGCTGGACAAATTCGGGCGACACCGTGCGGTCGCGATCGGCGAAGACGATCTGCTCTGCGCATAGCGATGCCGTGTGCTCATAGATGCCCGATGTGTCGGTGTCGAGTGCTGCGCCTGCGCACGCGCGCACATGCAGCGACAGCAGCGAACGGTTGGAGACGCGCTCATAGAGTGACATCGTGGCCGACGGTCTTGCATTGACTTCGAGCACGAAGCAACGCTCGCCATCGACAATGAAGTCGAGACTGTTGAGCCCCTTGAGCCGCGTGCGCGAGACGATTGAATCGATTGCGGCTGTGATCTGCTGACGAACGGCATCCGGCACGTCGACAGGGCCGATCGCGCCGCCATAAACGAACGGCTGCCCGCCATGCGGAACGATCAGTTGTTCGTTGAACCCGATGATCGTGGCCTTGCGCGTATCGGCAATGAAAAGCGCTGACATCGAACGGCCAGGCTGATGACGTTGAAAATACCGGCCATCGCCCGATGGCGTCGGGCCATCGGCTGCGTGCCACTGCGCCGCATGGCGAATATGCATGCCGCCCGTCCCATTGGCGTCCTTTTCGAGCCATCCCGCCGGGTCGATGGGCGCTTGCCACTGCGTCTCGGGATGAGGGATGCCTGCATCGTCCAGCAGCGCAAAGAATCGCGCCGGGTCGCGCACGGCATCATACGATTCACGCGCATTGCCGATCATTGCAAGTGGGATGCGCCTGTCGTCGAGCAGATCGCGATGCGCTTCGAAACCTGCGCCCGCGATCCAGCCAATCACATTCGGCGTTCGACTTGCGGTGTCGAGCGCTTCGCGCACGCGCTGCGGATCGATCGACAACGACGCCGCGTCGCCGATGGGATGCCACATGCCCGACGCGCGCCGCGTATCGGTGTCGCCGAACAGATCGAGCACGATCACGCGCCAGCCCGCGCGCCGCGCCGATTCGGCCAGCATGCGGGCGCAGAGCGAGGCAACGACGACGACAGGGGGCGACATGATGCCCTCAGGCCGTGGCGAGCGGCGAGCGCTCGGTGACCACGCGGCGGGCCATGTCGAGCGCGTCGTCGAAGCCGAGATAGACCTTCTCTTTCGCGGCGAGCATCTGCATGAAGAGCCGCTGCTGCACTTCGTACTTGACATTGCCGATCGCGAGCGCGCCGATGCCGAGCGCGTCGTGCTGACCGAGGCGCTTGCCGTTGTCCATCACGCCGACGCCCGCGATCCCTGCGGGCGGCACGGCGTTCACATCGGCGGCCACGAGCAGGCGGGCAGCGCGGTTCACCTGCTGCGCGCTCATCACTTCGACACCAGCGGCGGCCGTGGCGAATACGACGTCGACGGAACTCAAGGTCGCGTCGAGCGCGTCCGCACGGCTCGCATCCGCGCCTTCGAGTTGCGCGCCAAAGCGCGCGCCGGCACGCTCGCATGCATCCCGCGCGGCATCGAGCCCACGGCTGCTGGCCAGTGCCACGCGCGCGCCTGCCTGCGCGGCGAGCACGCCGGCGATGAGCCCCACGGGTCCCGTGCCGCCGAAGACGAGAATGCGCTTGCCGTCGAGACCCGTGTCGAAGGTACTGCGCAATTGCCATTCGACACTCGCCACGAGCGCCGCCGCCGTCGTGAACGATCCGCTCGGGTCAGCGAACACGGAGACTTCGAACGGCGGCACCATGGCCTCGCGCGACAGGCGCTGCATGTCCACGGCCAGCATCACATCGCGTCCACCGATAAAGATGCCCGTATGCGCGACCCCTTTGGGACCGCGCGAGAAAATGGCATCCTGGGTCAGCGGTCCGATCATCCTGGCATCGACATCGGTGTACGGCACGACGACCTGGTATCCGGCATCGACGGCCATGTTCACATCGAACGGGCTCATCTGCCGACCGGGCGTGAACATGTGGAGAATATGTTTGCGTTCCATGTTTCCTCGTCAAACAGGGTGGATCAATCCTGGGCCGATGCCCAGGTGACAGTGGCCCCCGAGTTGAGTCCGCTGACTATCTCGACTCGCAGTCCGGGGTCGATTGCCGCCGCCTCGCGCGCCGAGCGCAAGGCGTGTTCGGCTTCTTCCTGCGATTCCATGATGGCGAAGCCCGTCGGTCCCCACGAACTCTGACCTACGCCCGCACAGTAGCGCGCGCCGATCCAGTCGAGCACCCGCCCGACTGCGGGGCTGGTATAGATACCGCCTTGCGATTCGGCGAAATAGCGGCCGATGCCGTCCTGCAGCGCGCTCACGCCTTGCGCGAACGGCGCGAACTCGCGTTCCGCGACGGCGGGCAGGATCTGCATCAAGGTCAGGTGACAGGCGTGCGCGGCGAGCGTCTGCGGAAACGGCGGCAAGGCGGCGAGCGCCTGGCGCTCCGCTGGTCCCGAGAGCCCTGTGCGCGATTCGTCGAACACGAGCATCACGCGCCATGAAGAAGGGAAGTCAAATCGCGCAAGCACGGGCGGCAGCACGCCCGGCCCACGCGGACCGCCATCGACGATCAGACCGCCCCGTTCGAACCCGGCGATACCCACGCCCGAGCGCGCACCGCGCGCGAGCGCGGGCGCCAGTTGTGTTGCGCTCAGGTCTAGCCCATGCAGGCGAGCAAACGCGTGCCCGACCGTGAGCGCGAGTTGCGTGCCGGAGCCGAGGCCCGCATGCGCGGGCAACGTACGCCGTAGCCGCACGTCGATGGGCGCATCGTTGCCCGTCAGGTTACGCAGCGTCTCGATGTGCGCACGCACGCGCGGCAGCTCATCGCGAGCGCCAGGCTCGGCAGTGTAGTGATCGTCGTCGTCGACAGAAAGCCGTGCGTCGAGCGTCGTGCTGATGCCACCGATCACGAGCCCCAGGCTGCCGAAGCGTCGCCCCAACGACGCACCCGGATCGAGAAACCCCAGGTGCAGCCGGCCGGGCGCATTCACGGTGACGATGCTGGTGTGCTTCGCAGTCGATTCAGCCATCGCATGTCGGCTCATATGCGCGTTCCCCAATCCCTTGACGGGTGCATGTTCCGGGGCCTTCAACGCAAGCGTTATGCCATGTGCGCCGTCTTCGACTTCAAGCGCCTGTGCGCTGTGCGCGCACGCAGCGTGAATTCCCAGCAGGACGCCCGGCGGGCAGCGAGTTGCACTGTCGAACCTTGTGCAGAATCGGTGACACTTTGCTTCATGTCTGAGCGAAGGGACTCGCGGCATGGGTGGGCGGCGTGAGGTCGGCGAACTGCCCTTCCAGATACGCGCCCGTCTTCTCGATCAGGAAACGCCGGAAGGCGACGCAGGCGGGCGACATCTGCTTCGCGTTCATGTGCACCACATGCCAGACGCGATCGATGGGCGTGCCGTTCACTTGCAGGATCGACACCTCGCGCGCCAGCAGTTCGAGGCGCAGCGTGTGCAGCGGCAAGACGCTCACGCCCATGCCCGCGACCACGGCCTGCTTGACGGTTTCGTGGCTGTCGAGCGCGAGCCTTCGAGCGGGTGTGAAGAGATGATGCTGGAACATTTCCATCGCGACGGCCGCCGTGTCGGACCCCGGTTCACGCATCAGGAAGGTGTCATGGCGCAATTCGTGCAAGTCGAAGCGCGGTGCATCGACGAACGGATGTGTCGTGCTCGCGGCGATCACGTGCGGGTTGTAGGCGAGCGGTTCGCAGTGCGCGTCGAGTTCGGCGGGCGGGCGTCCCATTACGGCGAGATCGATCGCGTTGTCTTGCAGCTGGCGCAGCAGCGCATCGCGGTTGCCAATCGAAAAGCGGATATCGACTTTCGGATAACGCTCCGCATAACGTGAGATTTGCCGTGGCATGAAGTAGCGGGCGGTGCTGACAAGGCCGATGGAAATGGTGCCGCCATCCGCCGAAGAGAGCGAACGCATCGCATCTTCGGCGTCCTTGATGTCGCCGAGAATCCGCTTCGCGTGGTGCGAGAGCGTGGCGCCCGCTTCCGTGAGCGTGAGCCGCCGGCCGATGCGTTCGAACAGCGGCAGCCCGATGGCCTCTTCGAGCTGCTTGATCTGCATCGAGACGGCGGGCTGCGTCAGGTGCAGGTCTTCGGCGGCGCGGGCAAAGCTCTCGTACTGGGATGCCGCCGAGAATATCTGCAACTGGCGCAGCGTGAGATTGCGGAGCAGGTTAAGCATGATCAGGACTCCCGCAGCAGATAAGCATCGCTTACAGCGCAAATAAAAATTACTGAATTTCTCTTGAAGGTCCACTGGCTTACCGTGTTTGCCAGAGGGTCATCGCAAGCAACCGACGATCGAGGAGTCACGATGAATGCACGAATTGCACCAGGCTTCCCGTTCAATCAACGCGACACGAGGCAACCGTGAACCCTGCTCAAGTAACACTGTCGAGTTTCCTCGCCGACCATCTTGCTTCCCGTCGCGCGTCGGCACCGGGCGGCTTGCATGCCACTGACGCCGCCGGACTATGCACCGTGATCGAGGCGATCGCGCACGCGGTAGAAGCCATCGCGGCGCGTATTGCGCAGGGCGCGATTGGCGCGGCGCAGACGGTCGTGCGCGGACCCACGGCTTCGATTCAGGATGCGTTGAGCGTTGCCGCAAACGATGTGATGACGTCAATGTGCGAGCGCAGCGCGGAGATCGCGGGCATGGTTTCGCCGTACATGCAGTCCGTGCGCGCAACGTCGTCGGGCCGGTACGTGCTGTTCGCCGATCCCCTCGACGGCGCAGCCAATGCCGATTCGAACGCGACGCTCGGCAGCATTTTCTCGATACGGCACGCGGGCGCCAGCACGGCGGGCGGCGGGTGTGTGATCACAGGCACGAAACAGCTTGCAGCCGGCTACGCGCTCTATGGACCGGCGACGCTCCTCGTGATCACCGTCGGGCGCGGCACGCATGGCTTCACGCTGTGCCGCGAACGCGGCGAATTCGTACTGACGCACGAGGCGATCCGCATTCCCGAACACGGAGTCGAACTGGCGATCAATGGCGGCAACGAGCGATTTTGGGAGCCACCCGTGCAGCGCTATGTGAGCGAGTGCAGGGACGGCAGCGCGGGCGTGCGCCAGCGCGACATCGACACGCGCTGGATTGCGTCGCTGGTCGCCGATACGCATCGCACGCTGTTGCGCGGCGGCCTGTGTCTTTATCCGCGCGCAAGCCGCTGCGCGCCGCGCGCCTCGCGTCAGCCGTTGCTGTATCAGGCGCAGGCGCTGGCGTGGCTGGTCGAGCAGGCGGGGGGGTGCGCCAGCACCGGGCGCGTGCGGGTGCTTGATGTGGCGGCCGATACGCATGGCTGTACGCCGATGTTTCTCGGCACGCAGCGCGAAGTCGAGCGCATCGAGCGTTACCACCGCGAGCACGAGCGAGGCGAGGATGCGCCGTTCACGTCGCCGCTCTTCAACGAGCGCTCGTTGTTTCGTCCCGAGGCGCGCGTGTAGCGCGCGTCCGTTTGCATGTCGATAACGGGCCGACGCGTCGCGCAGTGGGCGGCCGGATGTTCATGCGCGAAGCGCTGCAAGATGGAGTGAGAGCATGTCGATCAAACATCCGATTGTCGCGGTAACGGGTTCGAGCGGGGCAGGGACGACGACCGTGATGAACAGCTTTCAGCACATTTTCCGGCGCGAGAAGCTCAATGCGCAGATTGTCGAAGGCGACGCATTCCATCGCTTCGACCGTGCTGCGATGCGCGTCGCGATGAAAGATGCGGAGGAAACCCGCCGCCAGTTCAGCCACTTCGGCCCGGAAGCGAACCTGCTGGAAGAACTCGCGGCGTTGTTTTGCGAGTATGCGGCGACGGGACGCGGGCGGGTGCGCAAGTATCTGCACGACGAAGCGGAAGCTGCCGAATACGATCTCGAACCCGGCATGTTCGGGCCGTGGACGGACATCGAGCCGCCTACCGATCTGCTTTTCTACGAGGGACTGCACGGCGGTTTCATTGGCCGCGGCATCGATGTGGCGCAACACGCCGATCTGCTCGTGGGCGTCGTCCCCATCATCAACCTCGAATGGATCCAGAAGCTGCATCGGGACAAGACACTGCGTGGCTATTCGCAGGAAGCCGTGATGGACACGATCTTGCGCCGGATGCCGGACTACGCTCACCATATCTGTCCTCAGTTCAGCCGTACGCATGTCAACTTTCAGCGCGTGCCGACGGTGGACACGTCAAACCCCTTTACCGCCCGCGACATTCCGAGCGCCGACGAGAGCTTTGTCGTCATCCGTTTTACCAACCCGAAGGGCATCGACTTTCCCTATCTGCTGACGATGCTGCACGACTCCTTCATGAGCCGGCCCAATGTCATCGTCGTGCCAGGCGGCAAGATGGGGCTCGCGATGCAACTGATCTTCACGCCCATGATCCTGCAGATGATCGACCGCCAGAAGCGCGCGGCCTGAACGGTCTGCCGGAAAGTACCCCCTAGCTGTCAACAGGAGACACACTCATGCAAGTCATGCCGCGCAATCTGCCGATCGATGCCGTGCTGTTCGATCTCGACGGCACGCTGTTGCATACCTCGCCGGACATCGGCAATGCGCTCAACCGGGCGCTGACCGAAAACGGTTTTCCCCTTCTCGCGCCCGGCGTTGCACAGACCTTGATTGGCGGCGGCTCCGCGATACTTATCGATCGGGCGTTGACGCTGTTGGGTGTGGAAGCACGTGCTTCGACGCTCGATCTCGTTCTGCGCCGCTACGAGACGTGCTACCACCAGCTTTGCCGCCATGAAGATCAACTGACGCAACTGTATCCCGGCATCGAATCGACGCTCGACAGCTTGCGCGGCATGGGCCTCAAGCTCGGCGTGGTCACCAACAAGGAGTCGCGCTTTGTCGAGCCGCTGATGTGGCGCTTCGGCCTGCACGCATGGTTCGACATGATCGTCGACGGGGATGCGCGCTTGCCGCACAAGCCCGATCCCGATCCGCTTCTGCATGCCTGCGAGGCGCTCGGTGTCGATCCGGCGCATACGCTCTTTGTCGGCGATTGCGTGACGGATGCGCTCGCGGCGCAGGCGGCAGGCATGCCGATGGTGTGTGTCAGCTATGGATACAGCAGCGACCACCCGGTGAGTGAATTGCCGTGCATGCGCGTGATCGACACGATCGCCGAGTTGACGGAGCTGATAGGCGGGCCGCGCATATGGCACGGTTCAACGCGTATCGATCACGGCATCGCCGGGCAGGAGATACCCGCAAGCCAGCTGAATTGAGTGAAAGGAAGGCGCGTCACGTCTTGATGTTCACGCGCCTCATTTTGCGGTACAGCGTATTGCGCGTGATGCCGAGCGCGATCGCGACCTGGCTCACGTTCCAGCGATGCTTGTCCAGCAGCGCGAGCAGTGCTTCGCGTTCGGCCAGCAGGATCGCATTGAGCGGCGCGGCGATGCTTGCTTCGCCTTCTGCATCGTCGGCGTCGTCGGTTTCTTGCGGCACCGATGCCGTGCTGGCCGCTGGCTGACGGTGCAGGTTCTTTTCCCGATGCACGAGCCACGCGGGTAGATGAGCCGTGGTGAGTTCATCGCCATCGCAAAGGGCGGCCGCCGTGCGCAGCACGTTGCGAAGCTGGCGGATATTCCCGGGCCAGTCGCTATCGAGCAGAATCTGGCGCACGTCCGCTGAAATCCGCAGGGCAGGGGTGTTCTCTTTTTCGAGCAGATGGCGGATCAACGCCAGCTTGTCCTTGCGCGCGCGCAGCGGAGGCAGTTCGAGCATCACACCGTTGAGGCGGTAGTACAGATCCTCGCGAAACTGACCACTTTCAACCAGTTCCGCGAGATCACGGTGGCTCGCACTCACGAGTTGAAAGTCCACCTTGACGACGGTTTCGGAACCGAGCGGCGTGACTTCGCGTTCTTCCAGCACCCGCAACAGGCGCGCCTGCAACGCGAGCGGCATGTCGCCGATCTCGTCGAGAAAGAGCGTGCCGCCATCGGCTTGCAGAATCTTGCCGCGCCGCCCTTCGCGTTGCGCGCCGGTAAAGGCGCCGGCACGGTAGCCGAACAGTTCGCTCTCGATCAGATGTTCGGGCAACGAAGCACAGTTGACGGCGACAAACGGACCGCTGTTGCGCTCGCTTGCCGCATGCAGCGCATTGGCGAACACTTCCTTGCCGCTGCCCGTCTCGCCGTGAACCAGCACGGAAATGCCGCGATCGATCACGCGTGCGCCTAGATCGAACTGGCTGGCAATCTGCGCGTCGCCGAATTCGACACGCGATGCGCCCGTGGGCCGAGTGATGCGCGCTGGCCGTCGGGCGGGTGCGGGCGTCGCGGGTTGATCTGGCGCCGCGTCGTCGAAGGAAGCGGTGGCAGGCGCCGGCGCGATCGCGTCGCGCGCGGCTCGATCGCGCGGTTCCTGCGCGACGACAAAAAAGCGGCTTGACCCGTGCGTGCGATAGATCGCGACGGGATAAAACGAACTGCGTGCGCTGCGTGCGACGATCTCATTCAGTGATGCATTGAAGATTTCGGTAACGGATTGTCCTGCGATCTCATCGAGCGTCACGAAACCTAGTTGCACGAGTGCGCTGCGATTGGCGCCGAGTATCGTGCCGTCCTCATCGACAGTGAGCTTTCCCGCGTGCAGCGTGCCGACGAACTCAGGGCGGCTGTGAAACTGGATCCGGTAGGCCTGCGTATGACGTGCATCGAGCAGGCGGTTTTCGATCATCTGCCGGGACATGCCGACCAGCACGAGCGAATGTTGCTGCAATAGCGGTGAGCGGCTCGTGACGTCGAGCACGCCCGCGATCGTGCCGCGTTCGTCGAATACGGGCGCGGCCGCGCACGTCAGCGTGGTGTAGCGCCGGTAGAAGTGTTCGTGCTGGCGCACGGCGATGCTTTTTCCTTCGGCGAGACAGGTGCCCATGCCGTTGGTGCCCGCTGCCCGTTCGTTCCATATGGCGCCCGCGCACAATCCCCAGTCTTCGACTTCGCCCGCGAATTCGGGCGACGACGCGAGATGGAGGATGACGCCATCGGCGTCCGTCATCACGACCGCAAGCTCGGTATCGCCGAGCTGCTGATAGAGCGTCGCCATTTCGAGCTTCGCGCAATCGATCAGATCGGCGCTCTGCTCGCGGCGCAGCGCAAGCTCCGCGCTTGTCATCACGGGTGGCGCCACGCACGCTTCAGGATCGAGTCCATAGTCTTCGATGCAACGCGTCCATGAGCGGACCACGGGCGCGCTCGGAGCGAATCCGCCACGAACACGCTCGCGCATGATAGCTTCGACCTGGTTACCCTTTTCCGCGAGCGGCTGGCATGACGACATGGTGGACATCTCCGGGAAAAACGCGGGCGGTCATGCATGCGGACATGCTCGCCACATTGAAGCCCATTATTGGCAATCCAATTCGGCGTGACAATCAGCCCTGATGGACTACCTCCCGGGGAGTAGAGGTAAACGAGAGTGACGACGCGACAAGGCAGGCGAGCGCGCAGCACGGCGCTGCCGCGTGCGTGGCGAACGCGGCAGAAGCGGTGTAATGAAGGGAAAGCAGGGCGGCGCGAAGGCGCCCCGCTGTGTCAGTGGTGCGAACGCGAGCCGTGCTCCTGCTGCCACAGGACGGCTTCAAGACGCGAGTGAAGATCGAGCTTGCGCAACACGTGCTTGACGTGCACCTTCACCGTCCCCACGCTGATATCGAGCTTGCGCGCGATGGCCTTGTTGCACAGGCCCGCCACCAGATGGTCGAACACCTCGACCTCGCGTGCCGTCAGATCGTTCTGCGCCGCGGGAATGCGCTGGCCGCCCGAGAGCGCATGAACGAGACTGCCCGTGACGGACTCGCTCAGGACGGCCGTGCCCTTGAGCGCCTTTTGCAGCGATATGCACAGGTCTTCGGGGTCCATGTCCTTCAACAGATAGCCGTGCGCGCCCGCGCGCAACGCGGCCACCACATCGCGCTCATTGTCGGATACCGTCAGCATGATGAAACGCGCGTCAACGCCTGCTTCGCGCATGCCTTCCAGCGTTTCGATACCGTTCATGCGCGGCATGTTCAGGTCGATCAGGACGACATCCGGCTTGAGCCGGACGGCCATCTCGATGCCATCGTGGCCCGAGGTCGCTTCGCCCGCGACCGCGAACGCCGGGTTCATCTGGATCAGTTGCGCGACGCCCTTGCGAAACAACGCGTGGTCGTCGATGAGAAGTACTGTGTGAGGGACCATCTGCTCTTCCTGGGCTCATGGCTGCATAAACTGCGCGGTGTGGCGCAGTGCGATGTCTTGAACGTGCGAGCGGTGGCTTGTTGTTTTTGTTGCCAGTTTGTTGCGAACCTGAGTTTAACAACTTAAATCAATTGAAAAATAATTATGTACCCGGAATGCAGGCACATTCCGGGTTTTCCATAGTGCGAGTGCCTAGAAGTGTCCGCGCAGTTCTTCGGCAATGTCGAAGATGTCACCCACGATGCCGTACTTCGCAATCGAGAAGATCGACGCCTCAGGGTCGGTGTTGACGGCGATGATGTTCTCGACGTGTTTCATGCCCGCCATGTGCTGCACGGAGCCCGAGATGCCCAGAGCGAGGTAGAGCTTGCAGTTCGCCGCCGTCTTGCCGGACTGGCCGACCTGATGGGCCTTGGGCAGCCAGCCGGAGTCGGCGATGGGGCGCGAACAGCCAAGCGTTGCGCCCAGCGAACTGGCAAGTTCGCGGAACTGTTCGACATGGGTTTCTTCGCCAATGCCACGGCCAATCGACGTGATGAATTCCGCGCCGGGAATATCCACGTCGCTGCTCGCGGCGGGTTCCTCGAACGAAATGTGCTGGCTGCGCGGCGTGACGGCAGGGGCGTCGAACTGACTGACTTCGGGCGCACCCGCGCTGTCGGGGGCCTTGAAGGCGCCCGGCCGGATGGTCACGACTACCGTGGCGCGGCCAGGAAACTCGATCTCCATGTTGACCTTTTGCCCGTAGCCGGAGCGTGTGGCGATCCAGCTTTCGCCGTCGCGCGCCAGTCCGAACGCATCGGTGGTGAAGCCGTAGTTCCCTTTGACCGCGAGGGGCGCGGCGTAACCCAGCGTATCGATCGTATGGGGCAGCAGCACGAGCGACGGCTTGCGTGCCTCGATCAGTGCGTGCGCAACAGCCTGATAGGTATCAGGATCGAACGCGTCGTTCGCGGTCTGCACGGTGACGATCTCGTCGACACCCGCGAGCTTGAGCGCTTCGACGAACGTGGCGGGCGTCGCGCCCAGCACGGCGACCGTCACGCGTTCGCCGCCCGCTTCGCGCGCCGCGACAGCTGCGCCGATCACTTCGACGCTCACAGGGCGCAACTGTCCCTGACGATGTTCAGCAATAACCAGGATCCCGCTCATTACGCTTCCCCCGAAATTCCTTGATGATGCCCGCGAGGCGGGCGGCCTGTTCGGCTGGTGTGCCCTCGATCATCTGCGCGCGGCCGAGTTCGGGCACATACACGCGCCTGATGCGCGAGAGCGAGCCTTGCGTGCCCGTTTCACCGGCGAGTAAGCCGAGCGCGTCGGGCGCAATGGTTTCGATTGGCCGTGACGCCGCCTGCTTGATGCCGCGCAGCGACGCGTAGCGCGGCGTGTTGATACCCAGTTGCAGCGTCAGGACAGCAGGGCATTGCACGGTGACATTTGCGTATGCACCGCCTTCGAGCTCGCGACGCGCGCTCGCCGTGCCCGCGCCGGGCGTGTATTCCAGACCCGCCACGACAGCCGCGTGCGGCCAGTCGAGCAGGCCTGCGAGCGCCATGCCCGTTGCGCCGTACGCGTGGTCGGAGGCCTGCACGCCGGCGAAGATCATGTCGGGGGCTTCGCGGCGTGCAAGCGCTGCAAGCGCGCGGGCAATGCCGATCGGGTCCGCCTCTTCCAGTTCGTCGCTCCACACGCGGATCGCGCGATCCGCGCCTTTGGCCAGACACTTGCGCAGTTCTTCGTCGGCCCGGTCGGGACCCACGGTGACGACCACGACCTCGATGGCGTCGCTATTGCCGCTCTCCTTCAGACGCAGTGCTTCTTCGAGCGCGTAGTGATCCCATTCGTTGAGGTCGAAAACATGAAAGTCTGCTTCGACATCGCGGTCGTCGTCGCGCAGCTCGAAATCTTCATCGAGTGACGCGACCTGCTTGATCGTGACGAGTATCTTCATCCTGCCTCCTCCACTGATGTGGTCAGTTGATGTGTGCATGTCTCAGGTGTATCGGCTGCGCCAGCGGCAAAGCTGTGCTGGCGCTTGCGATCGAGAGCGGCGGCGAGTGCGCTCGCCAGATGGCCGAACATGCGCGCTCGGGCCTCCGTGTCAGGTTCGAAGCGCATGCGCCAGCGGTCCGCGTCGGTCAGGCTGGGATGCATGAACACGAGCACGCGGTGCAGCGGATACGATTCGTCGCGCAACGGCAGCAACACACGCCGATGCGTATGACGATTCAGGATGACGGCCCGCCGTACATCGGCCGACGCATGTTCGGCAAGACGCGAGAGCGTCGCCTGTGGCGTGCCGCCATGGCGTGCAACGCCCGCCAGCACGTCGATATCGGTGTCCTGTATCAGCCGGTGCAGCACGGCACCCGGCAGCTCGTTGCGCAGCGCGACGCCCGCGCGTACCCACGCGACCTCGTCGTTCGCGAGCAGCGAGAGCAGCGGCGCCGGGCACAAGGCGTGACGCGTCACCGAGCGGCGCACATCCGCTTCGCGATCACGCGCGAGCCGGTCGAGCCAGATACGCGGGCACGCGCGATTGCGCGCGAGACCGCTGCGCACCCACACGTCGCCGTCTTCGGCAAGCCAATCCACGACCTTGAGCGGCAGGTCGTCACGCACGGCGACCGCACGGCGGACCAGCGTGTCGGCATCGAAGCACAGCAGAACGAGTGCGCCTGCGGGCGTGGTGGGATTGGTAGCGGCGGCGCGCCGTACGGCGGGGTCATCGTCGCGCGCAAGCGCAGTCAGAATTTCGCCCGTGGTCCGCACGTTCAACGCGAGACTGCGCCGCTCGGGACTGGACGCGGGGATGCTGCGCAACAGCTCGAGCGGGCACGCGGCGTGGCGCAGTACCTGAGCGCGCACTGCGCTTTCGCGCGTATTCCGCCACAGCTGATGCAGCGTGTGCGCATCGGTCGCGAAGTGAATGGCGAGCAGCCGTTGCAGCGGTTCAATGCCGCGGCCGGCCAGTTGCGCGAGCAGATCCGTCTGCACGCCCACGTTCTCGCACAACGAGCGCAACGTCTCGATGCTGTCGGCGCTAGCGGCGAGCGTCGCAAGCAGCGCGGGCGGCGCCAGCGGGTGTCGCGCGATCAGTTGCGCGACGCGTTGCACGATCCGTCGATAGTCGGCGTCGCTCTCGGCGCGATTCGTGACGAACGCAGCGGCGAGCGTTTGCAGTGCCTCGGCGGGCGTCGCAGCGTTGCGGGCAAGACGCGTCGCGAGCGTGGCATCCGCATCCGTTGCGGCGAGCGTGGCAAGTCGCGCGAGCGCCACCGAAGGCGCGTGTGGGAACGCCGCGAGCGCGAGCCGGTCGCTGCGTGAGCCGAACATGCGGGCTTCGAGCCGCTTGCGATCCGCGCTTGTCGCGTGCGGGTAAAGCATCGCGGACGTGAATACATCGGAGGCGTCGAGCGCGAGCCGCATCAGTTCCCGCCAGTGGCGACGCAGCCGCGCACCCTCGCGCGCCGCATTCGCGGCGCAGGGTTCTGCTTCGGCAGGGCGGGGAAAGGTCGTCATGGCGGTTATCGCGCGGCGCTCATCAGACGTCGGCCGTCACGCGGACATCGTCCGCAGGCGGGGCATTGCCGTCGACTTCCGTCAGACTCTCGGCAATCAGCTCGATCAGTTCGCGCACGATGAAGCGTCCTTCGTAGCCGCTCGTCTTGAGTGCGTCCTCGAACATCGTGAGGTCTTTCGGGCAGCACACGACGAATACCTCCAGTCCCTCGATAGCCGCCGCTTCCTTCATACGGTTCTGTGAAGGCTTCTCCTGACCGACGGGATCGTTCATCCAGATACGTCCGCCGCCTGCGCCACAGCAGAAAGAGTTGTCGCGCGAGCGGCCCATTTCGACCAGCTCGCATCCGAGTGCTTCGATGATCTGGCGCGGCGCGTCATAGCCCTTGTTGAAGCGGCCAAGATGGCACGGATCATGGAAGGTCACGCGATAGCCGAGCTTGCGCTTCGGGCGCATCTTGCCTTCGGCCAGCATGCGGGCCACCACACTCGTGTAATGCTCGATTTCGAAATTTCCGCCGAAGTCCGGGTACTCGTTGCGGATCGTGTTGTACGAGTGCGGGTCCGTCGTGATGATGCGGCCGAATTGTGAGGTGCCGAGCGTCGCGATGTTCTGCGCGGCGAGCAATTCATACAGGCCTTCTTCGCCGACGCGCCGTACGTCGTTGCCCGCATTCGATTCGCCTTCGAACAGCAGGCCGAAATCCACGCCTGAATTGTGCAGCAGCGTCGCAAAGGCCTGCGTGACGCGCTGGTTGCGCGGATCGAACGACGCATAGTCGCCGACGAACCACAGCAGATCGACGGGCTCCTTGCGTGCGTCCTTGATCGTGAACGGCAGGGTCTTGGTCCACGCGGCGCGTTTGCGCTTCGATTCGTTGAACGAGTTGCCATTCTTGTGGATCGCCTGCAGCGTCTTTTGCACCTGCGGTTCCATTTCACCGTCTTCAACCAGCTTGCGGCGCAGCTGCACGATGATGGGTACGTGCTCGACGGCAACGGGGCAGATCTCGACGCACGCCATGCAGGTCCGGCACGACCAGATCGTTTCCATGAACACCTGGCCGATGTCCTTGCCATGCACGTCGAGCTTCACTTCTTCGGGCAGCGTGTTTTTCTCCAGCGCATCGTTCGCGAATTCGCGCAGCGACAGGATCACGTCGCGTGGCGACAACGGCGCACCCACTGCGCGGGCGGGGCAGGCTTCATGACAGCGGCCGCATTTGGTGCAGGCATCGAGATTGAGCAGATGCTTCCATGTGAAGTCGGTGATGGTCTTGTAGCCGGCGCGCTCGGCGTCCGGTTCGACTTTCGGCAGGCGCTGCGCAGCGAGAGGATCGCGCATCAGAAGCGACCCGCTCGCGGTGAAGATGTGCTTGACCTTCGTGTACGGAATCAGCGCAATGAAGGTGAGGGCGAGCGCGCCGTGGAACCACCACAGGCCCGTGCGCAGCGCGTAGGCGGCCGAAGCGCTGAGTCCCGCGCCGCGCATGATCTCGGCGAGCAGGGCGGCAACGGGCGACCACCAGCGCGTCTCCCACACGATGGCGCGATCCTGCAGCCAAACCAGCCGCAACCCGCTCAGCACGAAGCCCGTAATACCGATCAACACGAGCGACCACAGGAACGCCCAGTCTTCGCGGCGATATCCGCTGCGGTCGTAGTCGGGGTCGCCCGGCTGCCGGTCGGGGCGTGCGTAATTGAGTTTCGGCGGCTTGATCCAGCCGCGCCGCACCATCATGTAGATCAGACCGCCAATCAGCGACAGGCCGGCGAGGTTCATCGCCAGCTTGAAAAACAGATAGAAGTTGCCGTTCCAGAAGTGAAAGCCGAGAAAGCGCGCCGTGATGTCGTAGTCGACCGTGACGGTGGCCGTGCCGGCAAACAGAACCGCGAAGCCGTAGAAAATGAAGCGGTGCGCGCGGCCTGCCGCCGGGTCGCGGCGCGCGATCGTGCGGTGATTGAGCACGACCCGCACCATCGCGCCGACACGCGCTCGCAGATCGATGGGACCGGTTACGGGCTTGCCGCGCCGGTACTTGCGCACCTGGATGTAGACGCCCCATGCGAACGCGGCCATCGCGGCGACGCCGGCCAGATAGAACAGCACGATCGCGAACGTGGGGAAGCCCTCGAAGAGGATCCGGGTGACGTTGACGGGGTCGAAAGTCGCTGCGCTCGACATGGGCTCGTCCGTTGAAAGAGTAAAGGGGATCCTGCGCCAAGGCACTCGCCGTGCGGGCCACCCGATCCGGATGACCCGCATGGCGCGATGCGCGTGGCGTTCAGACTGCCGTGTGCAGCCGCTTACTTCTTGTAGACGATCTCGAAGGTACCGCCGGGTTTGTGCGGCGTGCCCCAGACGGCCACTTCACGCTTGTACGGCAGTGGGATCTGGGCGTTCTTCTCTTCGATCTCACGCGCGACGCGGTGGCCCGTGAAGGTCGCGTCCGCAATCAGGCGCGGCGCTTCGGCATCGCCGATCAGGTACACGGCCTTGATGCCCTTGCCGTCCCATTCGCCCTGGCGTTGCTTCAGTTCGCGATACAGACCGTCGTTAGAGCGGCGGCCCGTCACGAGCACGAGCGAATCGAATTCGAGCCAGCGGTGGGTCTTGTTCGCGTCGCGCGGCAGTTGTCCTGCGCCCTTGTAGGTGCGGCGGGAGCCATCGCCCCAGATGTTGTAGATCTCGATGCGGCCTGGCTCGATGCGGCTTGCGAAGTGGTCGCCGAGTTCATGCACGCCCAGTTCATGCAGGCGGCGCATCATGTTCGGATATTCGAGCGTGAAGTGCATGTAGTTCGCGAGATGCACGCCACTGACGATCGTCACTTCGTGACCGGCCACGGCGAGCTTTTCGGCAAGACTCGGCGCCATGAAGTACGTGTCGGCATTCAGGATGACGACGCGCTTGCCGATCGGCTTCTTGCCGGCGATCACCTGTTCCGGTGTCAGCTGGTCCGGCAGCGATGCATCGGCGCCCGGAATCGGATCGTGCGTGAGGCAGTTGGTGCCGTCGCCCACCCAATGCGCGCCCGTTGCGATCACGACCTTTTCGGCGCCGTAATCGAGCACGTCGTCGGCCGTGAGCGGCTTCTGACCCAGCGCAAGCTGGCTGTGGCGGTTCTTCTTCAGGAGCTTGGTGATTTGCGTCTCGCGGTAGTCGCGGTGATAACCCCATTCGCCGAGTCCCGGCAACGTGACCACGCTGTTCAGATGGCCGCCGATCTTGTCGGCCTGATCGACGAGGTGAACCGTGTAGCCGCGTTGCATCAGCACGCGTGCGCATTCGGAGCCGGACGGGCCCGCGCCGACCACGAGGACGGAATCGTTCGAGCCGCACTCGGCGAATTTTTCCGGATGCCAGCCGCGGCGATACTCTTCGCCGGCTGTCGCGTTCTGCGTGCAGATCATCGGCGGGCCGCCGATTTCCCAGCGCGAGATGCACACATTGCAGCCAATGCAGACGCGGATATCGTCGATGCGGCCTTCGTCGACTTTCTTCGGCAGGAACGGATCGGCAATCGACGGACGGGCCGCGCCGATGATGTCGGCGATTCCCTTGGTGACGATCTCGGTCATCTTTTCAGGGTCGGTGAAACGGCCGACGCCGAGCACGGGTTTCTTCGAAACCTGCTTGATAAAGCGCGTCCACGGAATCTGGTGGCCCTGCAAATTGAAGCGCGACGGGCCGGCGTCTTCGCCCCATTCGGCGATGTCACCCACATCGACGTCCCACAGGTCGACCAGCGAATCGGCCATCTCGACGAACTTCATGCCGTCCTTCTCGACTTCGATGCCGCCGCTGCCGTACAGCGAGTCGACGGCGAAGCGCGTCGCGATCGCGCAGTCGCTGCCCACTGCGCGGCGCACTTTTTCCAGCGTTTCGAGCCAGAAGCGCGCGCGGTTTTCGAGCGAGCCGCCGTAGCCGTCGGTGCGCTTGTTGTAGTACGGCGAAAGGAATTGCAGCGGCAGGTAGGAGTGCGCGCCGTACACGTAGACGATGTCGAAGCCGGCATCGCGGGCGCGCAGCGCCGCGTCGACGTAGAACTGCTGGACGTCGCGGATGTCGTCGAGATCCATCTCCTTGCAGTACGTGAGCGTTTCGAACTCGGACGCGTACTGGCTCGGACCGCGCGGCGTTGCGCGGCTTTCCATGCAGGGGGCGTGCGCGCCGCCGTACCACATTTCGATGCCCGCCAGCGCGCCGTATTTGTGGACCTCTTCCGTCATCGCACGGAGGTTGCGCACATCGCCTTCGTCCCAGATACGCGCCGACAGACGGTGCGTGTCGTCCGACTCGGGGTGGATCGAGCAGTATTCGGTGTTCATCGCGGCCCATCCGCCTTCAGCCTTCATCGAGCGGTGCGCCGCCTGAAAGCCCGGCAGGTTGCTGCCTGCGCCGATACAGTGCGGAACCTGATAGAAGCGGTTGCGCAGGGTCTTGGGGCCAATCTGGATCGGCTCGAACAGCACGTCATGACGGGGATCGCGGGGCATGGAAAGTGTCTCCTTTAACTTGGACTACATGAGACAAAGGCGGGGCGCCGGTTGGGTGCCCTGGACAGTTGTTGTACTTCGCTCTGCCTCTGTCTTTCTCGTTGGGTGGCGGAACGCCGTGCGTCGTATTGCGCCCGCCGCCGTATCGTGGGTGCTGCGGGGTCAGGCGGCGACGCGGGTGCGCAGGCGCATCGGGTCGTAGAACGGTGTCTTGCTGACCACACCGCTGAACTTGCCCGCCGCATCACGAATCTCGAGCTTCGTTCCGAGCGCCGTGTGGTTCGGCTTCAGGTGCACCATCGCAAGCGACTGCATCAGATAGCGGCTGAAAATCGCGCTGGTCACGACGCCCACCTGCTCGTCGCCGATATAGATCGGCGAGCCGGCGCTTACGGCTGCATCGTGCTTGACGACGACGCCCGCCTGCTTGACGCGCTCCTTGCCGCGCGCCGCGAGCAGGGCTGCCTTGCCGACGTAGTCGCCCGCCTTGTCGACATCGACCATCCAGTCGAGATTGACTTCCCACGGGGTGGTGTCGCCTTCGGGCATGTCGAACGGATAGAAGAGCAGGGCAGCTTCGATACGCGCGATTTCGAGCGACATCCACGAAGCGGGCACGGCGCCGTACGGCTTGCCTGCGTCGAGAATGTTGTCCCACAGCGCGACGGCGTCGGTCGACGCGCACGACACTTCGAAGCCCTGTTCACCCGAGTAGCCGCCGCGCGAGACGATGATCTTGCGGCCGAAGAGTTGGGTTTCGACGTGCGCGAAATAAGGCAGCTTGTTCAGTTCGATGCCGATGTGCGCTTGCAGGATGTCGGTCGAGCGCGGACCTTGCAGCGACAGCATATGGACATCGAAATCCTGGCGCCATTCGACGTTGCGTTTGTGCGCGGCGCGCTCGAGCTGCGTCTGTGTCGTGCCGCCGCCGTGCGAGAGCCGAAAATGCTGCGGAGCATCGTAGATCACCATCAGGTCGTCGCAGAGGCCGCCACGCTCGTCGACCTCGGCGGCGAGCCGGGCCGTGCCGGGCTTCATGCGGCTCACGTCGATCGCGCAGAGGCTGTCGATCACGGCGGCTGCATCGGGACCCGTCACGCGCACGATGTTCAGTGCGCTGATGTCGTAGAGGCCGGCTGCCGTACGCACAGCGACGACGTCGTCATACGGATCGCCCGAGTAGTACCAGGGAATCGGCATGTCGTTCCAGGAATCGCCATCGAGCTTCGAGCCGAGCTCACGATGACGGACGTTGAGAATGGATTGCCTTGTCATGATGTTTTCCCGAAAGTGGAACCCGTTTCTGGGGATGACTGCACGCGTGTCGTGTTGCGAAGGCGGTGGTATCGGACGGCGTGACTACGCCCGCATCGATGACCGCAAGTCTCTGCTGTTCAATTTCGACCCACAATCGCCCGGTGGCACTACCTCCTAGGGGTAGTACGCACTACTCCGGATGCGCCGGTGCAATCAGAAAAAGAGGGCGTGCAGCGTCGAAATGAGACTGCAACATTGCCGAAAGAGGTTGGTAAAGAAGGCGGGAAAGCCAATGCTGGTGCGGCTCGCGCAGCGACGCACCGGGACCTCGTGGCTATGCTTTTGACGCGCCGGGCAGGGTAGCGCGAGGCAACCATTACTGCGCAGGGACTACCCCCACTGAATCATTGATAACGCTTTATTGCCGGCCGATGCTTCTTCCATGAATGCAACGACGCGAAGGCACGGCATGGCTTGCCGCTCGCGTCCTCCCGCATCCATCCACCCGGACCTATGGAGGTGTCGACGGCATGAATGCATCGAGAACGATCCCCGTGCGTGTCACGCACGTCGAGCCGGTGACGCAAGACGTGCGACGCTTTACGCTCGAAAGCGCCAATCAAAGTCGCCTGCCGGCGTATTCGGCAGGCAGCCACGTCGTCGTGACGATGCGCGGCAAGGAGCGCATCTGGCGCAACGCCTATTCGCTGACGACGCCCGCCGGCGCACGCGACGCGTATCAGATCATGGTGCGGCGCGTGCCTCAGTCGCGCGGCGGCTCGGCCTTCATGCACAGCGAAGTGCGTGAGGGCAGCGAGCTCGACATCTCGATGCCGTCGAATTTCTTTCCGATCGCACGATGCGGCGTCAAGCACGTGATGATTGCGGGCGGCATTGGCCTCACACCGTTTCTGTCGATGCTGCCCGAACTGGCTCTGGCGCGCGCCCGTGTCGAGATGCACCTGTGCTGCCGCCCGGAAGACGAAGCGGCGTTCACGGAGGTGATCGCGAAGCGCACTACGGGGGGCGTCGCTGTCTACACCGATCTGTGCGATGCGAAGGAACGCTTTGGCGACATGCTCGCTGCGCAACCGGCTGGCACGCATCTCTATACCTGCGGGCCCGAAGGCCTGATGAACGGTGTGGCCAGCACGGCCCGCGAGTTGGGCTGGCCCGCCAGCCATTTTCACCAGGAGAGCTTCGGCGGCGGCTCGCATGGCGCGCCTTTCATCGCCGTGCTGGCGCAAAGCGGCCGCGAGATTCGCGTGCGCAGCGACGAGAGCTTGCTGGAGGCACTGGAACGCGAGGGCGTCGACGCACCCTACATGTGCCGTGGCGGCGCATGCGGCACGTGCGCGCTGGAGGTGCTCGACGGCGAGCCGGAGCATCGGGATTTCTGCCTCGGCGAAACCGAGCGGGCCACGGGGGGCCAGATGCTGCCGTGCGTGTCACGCGCGCGGGGCGAGCGTCTCGTGCTGAACATCTAGGCAAGGGGGCATCATGGCAATCGATTTCAAGACCGACGAAACCTTCCGCGATACCTTCACGTTCCGGAACAGCGACGAAGCGATCCTGCGCTTTCCGTTTCCGTTTCACGAGGACAAGTACATGTACTCGGTCAATATTGAGCCGCATGTGAAGGACGGCAATTCGCCCGTGTTCCGGAGCACGTTCGATATTGACGAACACTATGTCGCCGAATGCCGCGAACGCGCGCTGACACTCGAACGCGATCCGCTGCGCTGTCAGGTGCTCGATCACATGGGTCCGGCGCAATGGGACACGCTCGAACTGATCATGGAAAGCCTCGCGGAGGATTATCCCGGGCACTTCATGCTGGAGCGCAACGGCGACCAATGGAAATGGACGAATCGTCCGCTCGGGCTGGAACAGAGCTTCACGTTCGGTGACGACAGCACGTTGCCCTGTGCGCCCTTCGAGTACATCACGCGCCAGGCGCAAGGCGATTTCGTTCTGATCGACCAGCGTGACGACAATCTGTTCATGGACGGCGGCATGGTCACGACTCAGGCCGACTGGTCGCTCGATTTCGACCTGGGGATGAACTTCGTCGAATGGCATGGCCCCGTGCCGCTTGCGCATCAGGCGGGCATCTTCGAGCGCGCGCTCAAGTTTCTGTTGCGCATGCAACTGGGCGCGCCCGTGCGCCGGTTGAACTGGACGATGACGGTCAATCCGCGGCTCGATACCTCGCCCGAAAGTTACCCCGAATGGGGCGCGGACCGGGCAAGCGTGACGCCGCAAAACATCGGCGACAAGCTGCATCTGCGGGTGGAATTGCAAACGCTGTTCCGCCTTCCGCGCAGTAACGCGATTCTGTTCGGCGTGCGCTGCTATCTGATTGCCCTCGGCGACCTGGCGCGTGTGCCGAAATGGGGCAAGCGACTGCATCGCGTGCTCTCGTCGTTGCCGCCGGAATTGGCCGAGTACAAGGGCATTACACGCTACCGGCAGACGGCCATCGACTGGCTCGCGCCGTTGGACGACGGCTCGGCCTTGTCGGTCGGCACGCATCCCGAGGTCGATCGTCTCGGGGTGGAGTTGGTCTAGCTACTGCGTCACGGGGTTTTACGTCTTACTCAACGACAAGCTGTTGCAGTGTTTTTCTTCCCGCGTTCGCGTCGCAACGGCGCGGCGCGGACGCATTCACGCGGGACGATTCCCACAATCGGCATTCCACCCAAAAGGAAGACAGTTATGAGCGCGGTCTCCGAAGACTATGCCGCCGAAACGGCGGACGGTACCTTACATCGAAAGATCAGCTGGACGGGTGCATTCTGGGTGGCGAGCGGCGTGCCCGCGCTCGTGCTCTTTTCAATAGGCTCGATCGCGGCGACGGTCGGCAAGCTGTCGTGGGCGGTATGGATCGTCTCGATTGGCCTTGGCTTTATTCAGTCTTTCTCGTATGCGGAGATCGCGGGTCTTTTCCCGCACAAGTCGGGTGGCGCCTCGGTGTATGGCGCGATTGCGTGGGTGCGCTATTCGAAGCTGTTCGCGCCGCTCTCCGTCTGGTGCAATTGGTTCGCGTGGTCGCCCGTGCTGGCCATCGGCTCCGGGCTCGCGGCGGGGTATATCCTCTCCGTGCTGTTTCCAGCGGATGCGGCGATCAATACCTGGCAGATCACGCTGGTGAGTCTCGACTGGCTCCGTTCGGGCCTGAGCCTGCGGATCAACTCGACCTTCATACTCGGCGCGGTGGTGCTGCTCATCACCTTCGCCATCCAGCACCGGGGCATCCTGAACGCCGCGCGAATCCAGACGATACTGGGCATTGCCGCCCTGGTCCCACTGATCCTCGTCGGCACGGTGCCGCTCATTAGCGGCGATCTGCCGCTGCACAATCTGCTTCCGCTCGTGCCGTTTGCGAAGGACAGCGCCGGTCAGATCGTCGACGGCAGTTGGAATCGCGCGGGCATCACGCTGATGGCGGGCGGGCTGTTCATCGCGGCGTGGTCCACCTACGGCTTTGAAACGGCCGTCTGCTACACGCGTGAATTCCGCAATCCGAAGGTCGATACGTTCAAGGCCATTCTGTATTCGGGCCTCTTGTGCATCTTCGTGTTCACCATTGTGCCGCTGGCGTTTCAGGGCGTGCTAGGTCTCGGCCATATGGTGACGCCCGCAGTCAAGGACGCCGCCGGCAATATCGTCACGCCCGCAATCTACGACGGCATGCTTTCGCCCGATATCTATAGCGGCATGGGCGTCGCAAAAGCCATGGCGCCGATGATTCACGGCGGCCTGCTGGTCGAGCGCGTTCTGATCGTGATGCTGGTGCTGGCGCTCGTGCTGGCCATCATGACGTCGATGGCGGGGTCTTCGCGCACGCTCTACCAGGCATCCGTCGATGGCTGGTTGCCGAAGTACCTGTCGCACGTGAATGAACACGGCGCGCCGACGCGAGCCATGTGGACGGACCTGTGCTTCAACCTTGTCCTGCTGCTGATGTCGGACTATGTGTTCGTGCTGGCGATGTCGAACGTCGGCTACATCATCTTCAACTTCCTGAACCTGAATTCCGCGTGGATTCACCGGCTGGACCGCCCGGACTGGAGCCGGCCGTTCCGTGCGCCAAACTGGCTGCTCGCGCTCGGTACGCTGTTCTCGTTCGTCAATCTTGCGCTGCTCGGCATGGGCGCGGACATCTGGGGCGCGGGCACGCTCGTCTCGGGACTGTGCTTTGCCGCGCTGATCGTGCCTGTGTTCCTGTTCCGCCACTACGTGACCGACAAAGGGCACTTCCCCGAGGCAATGAAAGAGGACATGCAGCTCCTCGGCTCACAACGCGTGGCGAAGCGCGCGGGCATCTTGCCATACGTGACGGTGGCGGCGGGCATCGTGGTGATCGTGGTGACGCATAGCCTCGCCATCTACTGAACCTCTTGTTGAAGGGATGGAACAGTCATGACGTCGACTAACAAAAGCCGGCCCGAATACACGCCGCTGGCTCCCGACCTGCACGGCACGCGCCATTGGCTCGTGACGAACGGGGCGAGCGCCGAGGATCGGGTGCGCGTAAGTGTTGCGCTCGCGGGGCTCGCGCCAATGAGCATGTGGGAGGTGAATGACCCCACAAGGCATGGTGCGGGTATCACCTTCCACAGGGTGAAGGAGCGCACATTCGCCGACGAGGCAGCACTTTACGCCGCGTTCGACCTGGCGCTGCGCGATACGACGACGGCGACGATCGGCCTGCGCATCTACGCGCTCGGCAGCGAGCCGTTCATCTGGTCGATCCGGCGCATCGCGCAGCATCATGGGCTTGCGACGGAAGCTGTGAAGGTTCAGCAGAGCGGTACTTTGCAGCGGCGCGTGTACTGCATTCACTGTCACGCGTTCAACGACGCCGTCACGCGAAACGTGGTCGCCTGCTGCGGTTGCGGGCGTCAACTTCACGTGCGTGATCATTTTTCGCGGCGCCTTGCTGCGTTCATGGGTGTACAGGCGGATGCCGAAGTGCCCGGCGAATTGCCCGCCATCTCCGAGCCGTATCTGTAGTCTGCTGTCGTTCTTCCCCAGTCTGATCGAAATGCTCATCGCGCCGTTTTGACGGCGCGATGAGTACGCGCATGGACAGCCGCACGCCGGGTGTCCGGAGACCTATTCGCCAAAGGGAAACCTGGATGAAACACCTCTATCGTCATGCAATGCTGCTGGCTTGCTGCCTGAGTGGAAACAGTTATGCGCAAAGCTCCGTCACGCTCTACGGCGTGCTCGACACCGGTCTGAACTACACCAGCAATTCCGGTGGACACCATGCGTTCGCCATGGTGAGCGGCGACACAGCGGAAACCAGTTTTGGCCTGAAGGGCAGTGAAGATCTTGGCGGGGGACTCAGCGCGATCTTTACCCTCGAAAGTGGCGTCAATCTGAATACCGGTCAGCTTAACGAAGGCGGCCGCCTGTTCGGGAGACAGGCATTCGTTGGCCTGTCGTCGACACCCGCAGGCACGCTCACGCTCGGCCGGCAGTATGATGCAACCGTCGATATGTGGAGCCCGTTCACCGCCGCGGGAAACTCGATCGGTGATCTCGCGGCCCATCCATTCGACAATGACAATGCGGATTTCGATTTCCGGCTTAGCAACTCCGTCAAGTACGTCTCCCCGACTCTGTATGGTTTTCAGGTGGAAGGCGTGTACGGCTTCAGCAATACGACCAACTTCTCCGCGAATCGCGCTTACAGCGCAGGGCTGACTTATAGCGCTGGCCCGCTTTCCCTTGCTGTCGCCTACCTGCATCTGAACGGAGTCGGTACCACCGAGGGCGGGGCGGTTTCCTCGGACGCCGTGTTCGTCGCGCCGAAGCAGCAGAATATCGATGCCGGCGTGAAATGGACGTTTTCCGAAAACGCCAATGTATCGCTCGCGTATTCGCACGTCGACGTGACTTCACCCGCTGCCAACGCGTATGCGCCGAACATCGGAACGCAGACCTGGACGTCGTGGAAATTCGATAACGTCGAGATCAACGGGCAGTATTTCTTCATGCCGGACCTCTCGCTGACGGGGGCCTACACGTTCACGCATGGACGGCTTGAATCCGACGCGGGGAGCGACAGTCCGAACTGGCATCAGGTCGCGCTCATGCTGAACTACAGCCTCAGCAAGCGAACCTCGGTCTACGTCCAGGGCGCATGGCAACACACCAACGCAAGCACGGGAACGGATCTCGATGCTGCGCATATCATTGGTTCGAATGGCCTGTCCTCGTCGGGAAATCAGGTGGTCGCCCGAATCGGCTTGTTGCAGAAGTTCTAGCCTGGCAGCCCGCTCAACGACTGGTTGCGCCACTGACGCCGCGTGCCTTATGAGCGGCCAGCGCGGCGGGCACGAAGTTCAATACAACACGCGAGCCCTGTTCGGCCGGCTTCAGTTCGAGCCGCCCGCCGAGGCTGCGGGCGCGCTCGCGCATGATCGCGAGGCCGTAGTGATGTTCATCGCCCTGAGTGCGGTCGATACCCCGGCCGTCGTCGTCGATCGACACGGTCATCGTGTGGCCGTCCGACATCAGTTGCACCTGGGCCGTCGTGGCACGCGCATGGCGGATCACGTTGGTCAGCGCTTCCCGCACGATCTGCGCGACGTGCATTTCTTCGTTGACCGTGAGGCGCATGCGCGGCACACGGTTGTCAATCGAGATTTGTACCTCGCTGCGCGAACCGAATTCTTCGGCCAGATCTTCGAGCGTGGAAGCGAGGCCGTGCGCATGCATCGGCGAGCGGAAAGTGGTGAGCAGTTCGCGTAGCTGCCGATAAGCGCTGTCGATGCCTTCGCGGATGCCTTGCGCGATTTCGGCGATGTCGCTCTGCGAGAGTTCGGGTGGCAGCACGGCTTGCAGGCGGGCAAGCTGGATCTTCATGTACGACAGCGATTGCGCGAGCGAGTCATGCAGTTCACGCGCAATGGAATTGCGTTCCTCGAAGAGCGCCATGCGCCGGTCCCGCACGTCGCGGCTGACGTTCGATATCGCATGCGCCAGCACGCTGGCAATCGTTTCCAGCAGATACAGGTGGCGCTGCTCGAAGTGCGTGTCCGGCTCGCCTTCCGCGATGAGCACGCCATAGGTGGCGAGTGGCACCCGCACTGGCGCGGCCAGCACACGCGGTGGTACTTCGCCGTCGTCAAGGGGTGAGAACGTGTGGGTGCCGACGAGCGTCATCAGTTCACTCGTGACGCGTGCGCGTACGATGGACGGCACATCGCCGTTCGGGGAAACGACGGAATCGACATCGAGCAGTTGGGCGGTCGATTCCGTCATCACCAGCGCAATGCGCTTCACCCGCAGGACGCCGACGAGACGTTGCAGCAGGGCCTCAAGCGTGCGGCCCGAGGGCTCTTCTTCGGCAAGCTGTGCGCAGATGTGATGGAGCAGTTCGAGCGACTGGTCGGCGAAGGCAATGTAGTCTTCGACGATCCGTTTGAGCTGGGTCGACTCATCCTGCTCGGTGCGCAGCCGGACGGCGAGCTGCGCCTGGAGCTTGAGCAGGCGGTCTATTTCATCACGGCCTTGCGGTACCGTCTGCCCGGTTTCCGCCAGCGCCCGCAAGGCCGCGTGCGGCCGTGTGACGAGCGCGCGGCGCGCGCCCCATGCAAGCGACACCACGCCGAAGATCAACAGGAAAGCCGTACAGGCCTGTAGCAACCCGAGCACGGCCGAATGCACCTGGGCCTGGTACGCGATCTGGACGCGCAGTGCTTTGAGTGCCGCGAGAGTTTTGGCGGGCTCGGTGTCGGGCGCAGCCGGTACTGTCGAGGCCGGCAACAGCGCCGCGATTTCCGGGGTTGGCGCGCCGCGTTGCCTCCAGTCGTTCAGTAGCGTATCGTTGCGGACAAGCGAGTCGGCCAGCTCGGTCAACGTGTGTGCCGTGTCTTGCGAGCGTGTCTGCAGTGTCGTTGCCGTGGTGCGCAATCTCACGGCTTCGTCGAGTGAGAACAGCGTTTGCCGGAAGCCTTCATATCCTCCCTTCTGCATGAACGCGCTCACGTAGAGCAGCGCAATCAGGGCGACGATGCAGGCGAGCAGCGCACAGACCTTCGCGTAGAGCGGATAGCGGTGAACGGTCGCGGACTGGTCGGTAGTCATGGGCGGGTGAAGTGGTAGAGCGCAGCGCTTACGATCAGTGATCCTGTTTTTCGAAGCGAGAACGTCATGTCGGTTTATCTGTTCGCCACGGTCTTGTTGGCTGCCGTAGCTGCACTGGTGATTCCCAGACTTGGCTACAGTCCCGGCAGCAGTGATCTATTGTATGTCTCGATTGGGCTGGCAGGGGGGCTTGCGGCATTTCTGCTCATCATGGCATATGGCGCGCGCCGTACCGCGCCGCGCGCCAGGCGCGCAAGCCAGTCGCCCGAACTGGGCGCCTTTGCCGCCAACCTCTCCACGCCCGCCGTGCTGCTCGATAACGACGCGCTCGTGTTCGTCAACAGCGCCTTTCTCAAACATGCCCACTGGGAGTCGTACGCAGACGAAATCGTTGGCATGCCGTTTAGCAATCTCGTGCATCCGCAATCGTTGCTCGATCTGACCGCGTTGCTCACGCAATCGCGCGATGGCGAAGAGCGCACCTCGGGCTCGCTGCGGATCGCCTATGGCGACGGCAGTTTTCGTCTGCATCCCGTCACGGCGCTGCGCGCACGCGGTTCGCGCATGACGCTCCTGCAGTTTCCCGCTCCGTATTTGAGCGCGGACGCGCAGCGCAGCGAAGTGCAACTCCTGCAACACTGCCAGGAAGCCGTTCTGCAATTGCCTCAAGCGCTGTTTCGTGTCGACCGCGAGTTGCGGCTGGTCTTTTCGAATCCCGCGTGGCGCTCTCTCGTGCGTGCTGTTGGCAGCGACGCGGAGCTCAAACTGTTCTCGTCGTATTTTCACCCCGAAGACGCCGAGACTTTGAACGCACGCGTGAAGGTGTTGCTCGACGGACACCTCAGCGAACTGGTGACGGAAGCGCGGCTCATCCGTGCCGACAATACGACGGCTCACGTCGAACTGCGCTGCCACGCCGTGACCAATGACGAAGGCATTCTGGTCGGCGCCGTCGGTCTCGCGACGGATATCTCGAACCGGCGGCGCAACGAAGACGCGCTGCGCGCAAGCCGGCGCAGCCTGCGCACCTTGCTGTCCAATCTGCGCGCGATGATTTATCGTGGCCAGAACAACCGCGACTGGTCGATGGAATTCGTCAGTGAAGGGTGCTTTGAACTGACCGGCTATGAGGCGATCGAGCTGATCGACGAAAGCCGGATCACATTCCGCTCGCTGATTCACCCGGACGACCGCGAATTCGTCTGGAATGAGGTGCGGGCGCGGGTCCTTGCTCGCGAACCGTATGAGCTGACCTACCGGATCGTGGACCGTTCGGGACAGACCAAATGGGTTTGGGATCAGGGCTGCGGCGTCTATTCGGCACGCGACGAACTGATGGGGCTGGAAGGATTCATCGTCGAAGTCGCGCGCAGGCAGATGGTCGAAGAAAATGCCAACCGGCGCTTGACGTTCGAGCACTCGACGGGGCTCACCAGCGTGTCGATGCTCATCGACCGGATGGAGTTTTCCGCGGCCATTTCGTTGCGAATGCCGCTGCCCTGTGCAATTTTCGCGATCAACGTAGGCGAACTCGAACAGGTGGCGACGCGCTTCGGCCAGGACTACGCCGATCGGGTGCTGATCGAATTTGGCAGGCGGCTCGAGGTGACACAAGGGCAACTCAACTGCGCAGCGCTGCTCGACCCGCACGTGTTCGTGGTGCTGGTCGTCGATTTCAGCGCGGACGCGCTCGGCTGGTGCGGCAACGCGCAACAATTGGCGCAGCGCATGACGACCAGCCCGGACGCGGCGCTGGACGAACTCCGGGACAATCTTCGGAGATTGATCGAGGCGCCCGTTCGGGTGGAGGGCCACGAGTTCCGGGTTTCAACCCGTGTGGGCTGCGCATCGATCGGCGACGGCACGATCGACCCGAAGAAAGTGCTTGATCACGTACTGGCCGCTTCAGGCTGGGAAGTCGGTGGCGAGGCGGGCGGGGACAAGTGAGCGCTGCATTCAGAGCTGACTGGCACAGTCCCGCTCGTCCAGCAGCGCGAGCACGGGCTCGAGCGAACGGTCGGACATGCCTTGCGCTTCAAGGCGGGCAAATTCGAGCAACGCGCGTTCATGACGCGCCAGTGCCGTCAGTATCGCGGCGTCCTCTTTCGCGCTGTTGCGTTCCATCTCGTCGTAGAGCGCAACGAATCGGCCGATCTCCACGATAAACCACGCGATGAATGCGGGCCACGGCTGCCCAGCGTGTTGCCGGGCAAGCTTGATTCCCTTTTCACGTTGAGCCGCCTCATCGATCCCCGTGATGCGAAGACGGGCGATCAGAGGCCTCATGCGCATACGCGTCTGATATTCGAGCTGTGCCATGACGGCAAGCTTGCGCTGTCTGTCCGGGGCCACTGCGTCGCGGGCCATCGCGGCGAACCATGCTTCTCCATAGAGTTCGCCTTCGAAGGCCGCCTTGATTCTGGCTATATATTCGGTTCTGTTCACGCACGACCTCACAGGTAGACAGCGGACGGGACATCCATTACGCCGGAAACACGGCGAAGTGATGCGACAGCCAGATCACGAGCACGGCCGCGACCAGCGTCAGATAGGGCAGCCAGCCGGCGCGCCGTTTCGTCGTGCCGTCCTCGGGTTTCAGTTCCATGTCGTCCAGCATCGCGTCCGGGAAGCGACCCTTGTCCTGCACATAGTGCCGAAAGACGAAGACAGGGATGATCAGCGCGATTGCTACCAAGCCATTACGCAACGTGCCCGGCCCCCAGATATCCGCGCCTGCGCCAATGCACACGAGATCGATAAACCCGCACAGCGCGCCGAGCGCCAGCAGCCAGTTCGGGCATTTGAACGGGCGTACCCAGTTCGGACGGTCGAGCCGGTGAATCCAGCCCGCCTGAAGGTTCAGGAAAACAAATCCGAAGTAGCAGACATTGGACATGGCGAGTACCGCGACATTGTCCGACATCATCAGCAGGATCAGGTTGAAGCACAGGTCGGTCCACATCGCGCGCGTCGGTGCGCCGTGTTCGTTCACGTGCGACAGGTAGCGCGGCAGCCAGCCGTCAACCGATGCCTGATACAGCGTGCGGGAGGAGCCCATCATCGACGTCATCACCGACAGCAGTAGCGTGAAGACGAGCATGACGACGATCAGGTAGAAGATCGCCGCGCCGCCGCCGATGATTCTCGCCATGGCCGCCGCGACGCCCGTGCCGTCATAGATGTCGGGTGCGAGCAGGCCCTTGAGTCCCATGGCGCCCTGAAACGACAGCGGCACGAGGATATACACTGCGAGGCACAGCAAACCGGAATAGAAGATCGCCTTGAACGTGTCCGTTTTAGGGTTCTTGAATTCACGCGTATAGCAGACGGCCGTCTCGAAACCATAGGTCGACCAGCCGGCCACAAAGAGGCCACCGATCATCAGCGTCAGGCCCGCCGTGTTCCATGTTCCCGGCACGACGTTGCGTTTGGCGTCGTGCGCAAGCGGCAGCAGCGGAAACCAGTTGCTCATGTGCACGCTGCCCGTGATCAACGGCTCGAGGCCGAACACAGTCAACGGAACGAGGGCGGTAATGCCCATGTACTTTTGCAGTTTGGCGGCGCGTTCTGCGCCGTGATGCTGAACGAAGAATGTCAGCAGCAGGAGTGCTGCACCCAGAATGAAAGTCGAGTTGATGCGAAGATTCAGGCCCTCCTTGATGAAGTCGAGCTTCAGCAGGGTAAATGACCACGTGTTGATCGCGGCGTCTGCGGGAAAGAGCGTCGAGAGAACATAGCTTGCACCGAGACCCGTACCGAGTGCGAGCACGGGCGACCACGCAAACCAGTTGCACCACACCGAGACGGGCGCAAGAAACTTCGAATAACGGACCCATGCAATCGCGCCATAGATTGACGCGCCACCGGATTTATGAGGAAAGAGCCCGGAGATTTCCGCATACGTGAAGCACTGAATGAACCCGATGGTGATGGACGCGATCCAGATGATCCACGCTGGCTGGCCGACGGTCGCGGCAATGGCGCCCAGCGTAAAAAGAACAAAGGCCGGCGAGCCGCTCGCTACCCAGAAGGCGTCCTTCCACGTCAGCGAACGCTTGAGGGTTGACCGCACGCCGTCGTCGGACAGTCCCTCCAGGCGGTGAATTTCTTCGGTTGCACTCAATTTACGTCTCCTTGAGCACAAACCGGACGTTTCGTCACGGCAGTGCTCTTTAGTTTTGAAGGTTCAGTTTGCGGCGGACGGCTGGGTGACGGTTATTGTCAACCGGCTTACCCGACTGCCGTGCGCTTTTTCTTGTCGGGATCGTCGAATGGCAGCGCTGCCGCGCTCGCATGGGCTTCGAGACTGCCTTTCACATCGAGCGCAACGCCTTCCCGGGCCTGGGCGACGTTCAGGCGCGCAATGGCGAGTGAACGGCCGGTGAGCCGCGAGTACATGCCGCATGTGATCACGCCGACCTGTTCGCCGTTGTGCCACAGGGTGTCGCCAGCAGCCGCAGGTCGGGAGGCGTCCACATCGACACCGTAGATCCGGAAGCGCTCTTTTCCGGCGAGCCGGAAATGCTCTCGCGCGCCACAGAATTCGGTCTTGCCAGGCGAAACGGTAAAGTCGAGACCCAGTTCCCACAAGGTATCGCCGGCTTTTTCATCCGCGAATGGGTACATCTCGGAGTTATCGTAGGGGAAGAAGAGCAGGTAACTCTCGACGCGCAGCCAGTCCAACGCAAGGAACGCGCACGGCACGATGCCGAACCCGGCGCCCTTTTGCAGGATGGTGTCCCAGATCAGCGGGGCATCGGCGGCCTTGCAGAAGATTTCGTAGCCGCGCTCGCCCGTATAGCCGGTGCGCGAGATCATCACTGGCCGGCCAAAAAGACGTGTCTGCACATGATGGAAGTAGGGCAGGTCGCGTATGCCGGGCACATGTTCCGCCAGAAACTCGACAGCACGCGGTCCCTGCAACGACAGGTCATGCAGGTCATCGTCAAACAGCACGGCGACCTGACGGCCCTGCGCGGAACGCACCAGGCGTTCGTAGCCCGTGCCGGCTCCATGCACGACCATGAACGCGTTGGGACCCGTGCGGTACACGATGCAGTCGTCGACAAACTTGCCCTCCTCGTTGAGGATGGCGGCGTAGGCGGACTTGCCCGGGTAGAGCTTGCCGATGTCGCGTGTCGTCGCCCAATCGAGCAGGGACTCGGCATGAGGGCCCACGTAGTGCACTTTCTTCAGGCCGGAGACATCCATCAGTCCCGCTCTGGTGCGGATGGCTTCGTGATGGTCGGCGAGATCCGTGGAATAGGTCCACGCGGTGCCCATGCCGTTCCAGTCCTCCAGCTGAGAGCCCAACGCGCGATGACGGTCCGCGAGCGCTGAGATGCGCCATGAATTTGCCATATGACACTCCGTGAAATGGACGGTATGAATTGGAGGGGAGTGCGCATCGTGGGAATTCGTGAACAGGACGAATTGAAGTTACGCAGCATTGTCTCCGTAGGTAAGATCGTTTCCGATCTGGGACAAATGCTCAATCCTGTCGACGGGGTATAACCGGTGAGGTAGGGCTGTCGTGAAGGGAGTACATTTACCCCTCACGAAGCAACTGGATTCAGGCGGAGAGCGAGGTAGACGTGATGCAGGCGATCAGGCAACAGCGCGATTTCGAAACATCTCCCACCGCAATCTCGCGATGAAATACGCGTCCATCACCGCGATGGCGTAGACAAAAAGCCCACCGGCATGCCGTCCAGCAAAAGACCGTTCGGGCGCGGCGAGCTGCATCGTGACAAACCCTAGCGACAGCATGAAGAACATCATGATCAGCGCGCGCATCGGCATCCGGTTGATCACCTGGCCCGCGCCGGGCAAAAGGACTGCCGCCACCAGCACGAGATAAGGGTGCAACGGCCGTCTGCTGCGTGTGGCCTCACGCTTGCCCATGGACACCTCCCTTCATCACGTCGGCGCATACATGCATGGCCTGATCCAGCAGCGACTTGACGAGCGCTGCGGGGAGCCGTGCCTCTCGAAACACGGCCCGGCGTAACACCAGATAGTCACCTCGGTCTGCGGCATGCGCCTGATAGACCATCCTCACGCCATGGCGGGTGACGAGCATTTCCTTCGCGCGCGGGTCGGCAAAGAACCGCTTCACATGAGGATCGAGCGCGGCAAGCGGAAGTTCGGCAGCGGGTCTGTCGGCTTTGATCGTGATTGGGCCAGGCCACGTATGCGGCGTCATGACCCGCACGGGCAAACCGTCGGCGGGTGAATAGAATTCCGTGTTCTGTGCGCGCGCGAGCAGATCGACGGCACCCGTGATGGGCAATGTGCGTTTCACCGTGACGAGCAGCCAGAGCGACGGTACCTTGCGAAAGGCGACGTCGTCGACGAGCGGCTCGATGTGCACTTCATGCCCGCTATAGCGCCCAGCAAGCGCAGGCCAGGCGACGGCGTCCTGCTTCAGCCGATGCTGCTCGAAGAGCGCGAGGCAAGCATCGAACAGCTTGCCGCGCTCCGCTCTCAGTGCGTTGCGATCGCGCCGGTACATCAGGCCAAGCGTGGCGAGAAACAGAACGGCCAGTGCGATGCCCATCGTTTGCATGTCGAAGCGCTCCATGTTGGCGCGGGCCGCATCAATAATTCTTCGGGCGTGGCCAGTCCATCGTGAACTGATCGCCGCGCTTCACGTACTTGTAGCGATGCAACGCGAACCAGATCGAGGCCGTGATATAGAACGCCATGATCGACAGCAGTGAAGCGCCATAGCCCAAATAGGTCGCGAAGTAAGTCGCGGTGCACAGTACTGCCAGCACTATCGCGGGAATGGGATGGAATGGATGGACGTAGCCGCGATTGATGCTGCCAAGCGGCCACTGCCGGCGGAACTTGACGATATTGATCGACATGAACGTGTAACCGAGCAGCCCGGAGAGAATCGAAAACGTGATCACCTGGTCGAGCAGGCCCGTGAACGCGAACGAAATGGCGATCGGCACGAGAAAGATGATCGCGCGGTAAGGCGTGCGATAGCGCGGGTGCACGGCGCCGAACCACATCGGCATATACCGGTCGCGCGACATCGAGAACCATGCTCGCGACGCGTCGTTGATGCAGCCGTTAGCGGATGCGACTGCCGAGAACAGGGTGCCCACGAACAGCAGTGTCTGCAAGGACTTGCTCCCCGACAGACGCGCGGCGTCGTAGAGCGGGGTCACCGCCTGGCCCAGATACTCCCACGGCATGAGTCCCGTGGCGACATACCAGGTCATGGCAGCCGCGATGAGCAGCGTAATCATGCCGCACATCGTTCCAAGCGGAATCGAGCGGCCCGCCGAGCGGACCTCCTCCGCCGCCTGACAGGTGCCTTCGATGCCGAGGTAATACCACATGCCGAACTGCAAGGCGGCGACGACGCCGAGCCACCCATAGGGCAACTGCGTGAGCAGTTCGTGATGAATCAGCGTTTGCCCCGGATGCCAGGGCGCGACACCCAGGAACAGCACGACGATCGCGATGAACGCGACGGCCGTGATCACGAAGTTGACCGTGAGCGTCACAAACACGCCGCGATAGTTGAGGAGCGCGAGAAACGCAATCGTCACAAGCGTGAACGGTCGCGAGTCGAAGTTGGCGTAGCCTGAGTCGGCAGCCACGGCCTTGATCAGATCGCCGACCACGAGCGCATCCGCGGCTTCGAGCATCGTGTACGCCATCACGAGATAGAGCCCCACGTTGAACGCCATGAGCGGCCCGATGATGTGCTTTGCCTGCGTGTACTGTCCGCCCGCCGCGGCGACGGTGGACGTCACTTCCGAGTCGATCATGGCCACGCACGTATAGAGCAGGCCGATGATCCAGCATGCGATCAGCGATCCATATGCGCCGCCTTTAGCGACGGAGAAGTTCCATCCCATGAACTCGCCGACGAGCACGATGCCGACGCCGAGCGCCCACACGTGAATCGGTCCCAACACTTTCAGCAACGCGATGCGCTCGCCTGTCTGTCCTGCTGTTGCGTCACTCATGAGCCGCTCCTCCGCGGGTTGATGCCTAAGGTTTGCTTATTCCTTGCCTTCCGTGGAACTCATCAGGAAGTCGTCGTTGTAGTCGCGCCCGACCTTGAAGGCGTCGATGAGGATCCACGCGAAGATCAGGATCGACAGGCCCCACGCGGCATTGCTCGACCATTGCAAGAAGTTCATGACGTCACTCCCCAAATTTTTCCGCGATCACCTGCCGATATTGCTTGTCCGACACACGCAACACGAACCCGAAATAGCCGATGATCACGAGTGCCGTCACGATGAGCGAGACGGGTTCGATCTGATAGTCGAAACGGGTGGTAATGATGGGCTTGGCCTGCTCGGCGTCGTAGCCAAGCTTGCGCCATTGCGCTTCCATCGCCGGGTTTTGTCCGAGTTCTCGCCACGACACCTGCGTTTTGGCCGTTTGCGCTTCGGGTGGCTTGTCGGGTGCCTTGAGCAACAGCGGCGCAAGCAGGCTGCAGTACACGAGCAAGAGGAGAAAGACGCTGTCGACAAGCTGGCCGAAGCCTTTCTGAATGGGCGGGACGTAATCGGTTTCCATAGTGTGTTTTTCCTCGCGGGTCGGCATTCGGGTACCGCTCAGTTGCCGGCGTGGCAACTGAGGGTGCATCGAAACACGATGAAAATAAGGCTCGAACGCTTACTCGACGGCTGGATTGAGCGACTCGTCGTCGCGTCTTGCGAGCTCTGCCTTGCTGGCGCGGTTTTCGTCCAGGTGGCGTATGTCGAGGCCGTAGATGTGGTCCTTGTCTTCCTCGTAATGGCGGATCATGGCAAGGATCGATGCGGAGTTGAAAACGAGCACGGCGCCCACGCCGATGGTGAGCGCGACGCGTACGGACGTATCCGTTGTCTGGGCGGTCATCGCGAAGTAGACGTAGCCCAAAGTGACCCAGAGCGCCAGAAGAGCGATTTGCGCCATGCGCCGGTCGCGCAAGAACATCTGATTAATACGCTTGCGGATTGCGTGTTCCATCTCGGCAACTCCTTGTCGTGCCGGCGACGCCGGCGGTGGTCAATGATCTGGCTGCTCTCCGTGATTCCCATGCGTCAACAAAGTTTCCTGACAATATTTGTGGTTTGATGCACGCTTGTCAATATGATTCGAGGGGTAGATGGTTCGAAGTCCGGACTGGGCGGTATGTCCGCATTTGAGCGACACGACCCACGGGCACGAGAGCGTGTGACCTATTTGCCCGCTTCGCGCCGGATATGTTTTCTCGTTCCAGCCACAGCACACCGAACGTGGGCTTTGCGGCAACGCGCGCCGCGAGCGGACGCTCGTGCGTGTGACGTCTCGCACGTCCTCCTCATGCTGTCGGGTGTGCCGCTTCGCTATTCCGAGATAAGGTTCATCGTGCCGCATGCGAAGGCGCCCGCGCAAACGGTCCCGCCGCGTCTACAAAGTGATCCTCAGCGAGCAACCGCGATTACTCGCATGTCCGGAAACCTTGCGCATCTGACATTGGAGAGGCACCATGTCCAGTGGAAAAATGGGGCTTTCAAGGAGTGTGACGACCATGCCCTACCTGCAACTCGACGTAACCGACCACTATTCAGTGGAAGACAAGCGGCGCCTGGCGCTGAAGATGAGCGAGACCTACGCGCGGATGATGTCGGTCGACATCAGGCGTATCAGCGTCGCGATTCGTGAGCTGGGAGATGGCGGTGTCTGGCGGATTCCCGAGGCCGGTGAAGAGCCCACCCCGGTCGCGGTCATGATGCTGGACATCAGAAAGGGCAGGACGCCCGAACTGCGTATGGATGTGGCCAAAGCCCTGTGCGCACATTGCATCGAAATTCTTGGCCTGCGTGAAGACCGGCTCAACGTCGAATTCACCCAGCATTCCGGGGATGAGATGTATCACCCGGCGTTGGGCGGCTATAGCCCGGAGTGGACGCCGGGCGAGCAGTAAGGCGAACTACGCTTAAAGCGCAAGGGGTGTGACACCCGACGCCCGCTGTATGGTTTGCGGTGGCTGACCGAATGCACGCAGGAACGCTTGACGCATCCGCTCCCGGTCGCCAAAGCCTGTCTCTCTCGCAACGATCTCGATCGGGTGACGAGTCGTCTCCATCATCAGTCGAGCGGCTTCAACGCGAAGCCGCTCGACTGCCTTCGCGGGCGATTGGCCCGTTTCCTCACGAAACACGCGGCTGAACTGACGCGGACTGAGCCGTGCCGCTTCGGCCAGCCGCTCGACCGACAAATCGCTCGCCAGGTTCTCGCTCGCGTAGGCAAGCGCCATCTGAACGCGGTCTGAGCGCGCGCTCATTTCCAGCAGGGCCGAAAACTGCGACTGACCGCCACCGCGACGCTGGTAAAGCACGAGCTTGCGCGCAACCATGCGCGAGGTGTCCAACCCGAAGTCGTTTTCAACGATCGCAAGCGCGAGATCCACGCCTGCGCTCATGCCGGCCGACGTCCAGATCTGTCCATCCACGACGAAGATGCGATCTTCTTCGAGCTGTACGTTCGGATACTGCTTCTGGAAGTCGCGCGCGTGGAACCAGTGTGTCGTCGCGCGCTTTCCTTCCAGCAGACCTGCAGCAGCCAGAACAAATGCACCGGTACAGATCGACGCAATTCGTCGCGATTGGCGCGGCGCTTCGCGAAGGTAATCCACCAGCGCAGCCGAGGGAAGTCGGCATTCGTTGTCGCCCGCCACGATGAGGGTGTCGTAGCCCTCTTTGGCAAGTGGTTCGCTATGAACCGAAAAACCCTGGGACGAAGCGATAGGTCCACCGTGCTCGGACACGATGCTGAATTCGTAAGCTGCTTCGCCGCGCAGCAGATTGGCGTATTCGAAGACGCTCGCCACTGCGAGCGCGAGCGACTGGAAGTTGGGATAGACGACGAGTCCGACGGTATGCATTGATGCCTCGCGAGTCATGGCCTGATTCGTTGAAGGTAGCACATAACGGACAACAATGTGGTCGAACGTGTGGCCGAAATCCTTGCATATATGGCATTGAGGTCGTAGGCGGCCGAGCTCAGAATTCGCTTCATGAACCGACGCCCTGTTGGTTCAACCACCTACTCAAAGGACTGAAAATGACTTCCTCTACGAACGGTTTCGCGCTGATCACTGGCGCATCGGCTGGCATCGGCGCCATCTACGCTGACCGTCTCGCCAGGCGCGGCTTCGACCTCATTCTGGTGGCACGCAACCAGAGCCGACTGAACGCTCTCGCAGAGCGCCTCACGAAAGAGACGGGCCGCTCGATCGAAACGATCGCCGCCGATCTCAACGACAAGGCTGCGCTCGCGAAAATCGAGACCCAGCTTCGCGAAGACCCCCGCATCACGATGCTGGTGAACAACGCGGGCGTCGGCTCGGTCGCATCGGTACTCGATGGTCACGTCGACTCCATGGAATCGATGATCAACCTGAACATAACGGCATTGACGCGTCTCACCTATGCGGTTGCGCCTGCGTTCGTCGCCAAGGGCTCGGGCACCATCATCAACATCAGTTCGGTGGTCGGCATTGCAGTCGAGCTGCTGAACGGTGTGTACAGCGCCTCGAAATCATACGTGCTGAGCTTCGGTCATGCGCTTCAACGCGACCTCGCGGGCAAGGGCGTGCGTGTGCAGACCGTGCTGCCGGCAGCGACGGCAACCGGGTTCTGGGACGTCGCCGGCTATGCGAAGCAAAAGGAAGCCGCGAGCACGATGACAGCCGACGACGTGGTGGATGCCGCGCTCGCGGGCCTCGATCAGGGCGAACTCGTGACCATCCCGACGCTGCACGATGGTGACGACTGGACGAAGTGGGAAGCCGACCGTCGCGCGCTGGCTCCCCGGTTCGCGAACGCCAAGGCCGCGCCGCGCTACACGTCGAACGCCACGACCGCCAAGTAAGTCCGTCACCCTATTGCAAAAGAGCCTGATCATGAACCTCCTTAAATTCGGCGCCGCTGCGCTCGCGATGGCCACCGCCTTTGCATTGCCGGTGGGCGCGTCGGCAAAGTCACGCGGCAAGGTTCTCGTTGTGATGTCGAGCGCGCATGAGCTCGACCTGCGCGATGGCAAGCGCTACGAGACCGGCTACTACCTGAACGAGTTCGTCGTGCCGTATCGCAAGCTTGTCGAGGCAGGCTACGAGCCGGTCATCGCGAACCCGAAGGGCGACATGCCCGTCATGGACGTCAATTCGAACAACAAGATGTTTTTTGGCGGCGACGATGCAGCGCGCGCTGACGCACTGAAGTACGCGCAAGGCATCGCGCAGCTGAAGCATCCCAAGACGCTCGCTTCGGTGGTCGCCGAGGGAACAGGCGGATATGTCGGGCTCTTCATTCCGGGTGGCCACGCCCCGATGGTCGATCTGCTGAAGGATCGCAATCTCGGCAAGATCCTGGTCAGCTTTCATGACAGCGGCCGTCCGACTGGAATCATCTGCCACGGACCCATCGTGCTGCTGTCCACGCTGAAGGACCCGGACGCCTTCGTCGCATCGATGATCGCCAATGATGGCAAGGCGAATTCTCTCGCTGCAGGCTGGCCGTATGCCGGTTACCGCATGACCGTCTTCTCAACGGGTGAAGAGCAGCAACTTGAAGGCCCGAACGGTCTCGGCGGCGACGTTCAGTTCTACCCAGTGAATGCACTCGCAGAAGCGGGCGCGCATGTCGATACGGTCGCGAACTGGCACAGCAACGTGGTCGTCGATCGCGAACTGATTACGGGTCAGCAGCCGATGTCGGCACCGGAATTCGGTGATGTCCTGGTGGCGAAACTGAAAGCGCGCACAAACTGAGCCCGGTCGTCGGGCAAGTTCGTAAAAGGACTGGATGCGTTGTGTCCGGTCCTTTTTTCATGGATTTCCCGATGACCTGAAAACCCTGCCGATTCGACATGGTTTGAGGCATCGGTGTCATCCAGAGTAGCAGTTGTGCCTACCGTCCCTGTGGCAGCAATGGTGCTCATCCTGGGTATCGATCGCTTCATGGCAGAGTGCCGCTCGTTGGTGAACGTCATTGGCAATGCAGTAGCGGTTGTCGTGGTGTCGGCGTGGGAGGGGGAGCTCGATCGGTCGATGATGCACACGGTGCTCTACGGAGAGCGGGATCAACGTGTATCGATTGATGGATCGGTAACGCTGAATGGGTCACAATCTGTCGATAGCCAGGCGCATTAATTTCGAGTCACCGTTTTTCCGGCGCGGAAACAGATCCCTCGCGATATCGCGTCGCGGCCGTGAGAGACGAGGCGTATCCCTCGCCCTAACTTTGAAATTTGCGAATCCACATCGTAGCGTGCAATCGCGACAGGAGAGCAACATGCCGACTTATACCGTGATGGCGGCCGCTGGGCGGCTTACCGATCCGCTGAAGCAAGAGATCGCGCGAGGCATTACACGCGTACACAGTGATGCGACCGGCGCGCAAGGCTTTTTCGCGCAGGTGATTTTTCAGGCCATTCCGGCTGGCAATCACTTCCTCGGCGGAGCACCGCTCGTGTCGGATCAGTTATTCGTCCAAGGACAGATCCGTGCGGGCAGAAGCGCGGATCAGAAGAGGGGCTTGCTCGAAGCTCTCGTCACGCTTTTGGCAAACGCGACAGGGCCGAAGAGCGCTCCGTTTGGGTGTATCTCTCGGAGTTACCGCCGTCCCAGATGGTTGAGTACGGTAAGGTGTTGCCCGAACCTGGAGCCGAATCGGAATGGCTCAATTCAATGCCTGAGTCCGATCGCGAATTCCTTCTTGGTATTGGGAAATAGAGATGTAGCAGCCCGAACGGCAGTATGGGTCGGTTACGGAAGATCGGTACAACTACGCCGCCCGCAATCGGTCGTGCGACGCCGCTCTCCCGTCAGCGCTGCGCCAGCCCGACAGCGTGCGCGATCCATCGCCACATCTCGACCGGATTCGAGTACATCGGAAAGTGTCCGCTGTGGCTCACTTCGGCGAGTTGGATGCCGTGCTCGCGAAGCGTTGGAAGGTAAGAAAGTGATGCGTTCTGCTCGCCGTACATGAACATCCGGGGAAACGGCAGCCCAAGGAAGCGGTCCATGAGACCAGCACTATCCGAGAGTTCCACCATCGAGCGGAAAATGTAGGGCACGGCCTCAGCGCGCACCTTGTGCTGCAAGCTTACGGCATAGAGCGGACATGAGAAGAAAGGCGAATGCCATGTGCGTTCCATGAACGAGTCGAAGAAGGATCGCGAGGTCTCAGCAGGGTAGTCGATCACCTGCCGACTGAGAAAGCAGTCTTCCGGAGCGACATTGCCTTCAATATCGACGAAGCTAAGCACCCGCTCGGGCATTTCGTCGGCGAGCATAAGGGCAGTCAGTCCGCCCATCGAATGGCCCACGAGATGGAAGCGATCGATCTGGTAGTGCGCAAGCACGGCCTTTGCAGTTTCGACAAGAAAGGGCACCGATATCTTTGACATATCCGCGCAGCTCGTCGCGCCACAGCCGGGCGCATCATAAGCGATGACAGGATGACCGTCGAAGGCCGGGTAGCGTGAAATATCGGCATAGTCTTCCTTCGTCGAACCGAATCCGTGCAGAAAGAGAATAGGCACGTGGTTGCCCGCGCGCTGCATGACTGCGAGATCGAGCGCCACACCTTGGACCTCGATCTTTACGTTTTCCTTTTCGAGTTCAGCCATGTGCGGCAACACCTCGTGAAAGCGACGAGCAAAATGATCCAATGATGCGGCATGCGTCGGTCAGCGCGGCGTCGTCGAGCGCATACGCTATGCGGATGTAGTGGCCGACGCCAAACGCGCTGCCATGAACCGTCGCTATGCCCGCTTCGTCGAGCAAGGCCGTCGCAACATCCTCGTCGCTTCGAAGCACCTTGCCGGCTGGAGTGGTCATGCCGAGCAGGGCGGAACATGACGCAAATGCATAAAACGCGCCGCCCGGTCTCGAGCACGTCAATCCTGTGGCGACATTGATCAGATCGACCACCAGGTTTCGTCTTTGTTCGAACGCAATGCGTGATTTGGTAATGCAGTCCTGCGTGCCAGTCAGTGCGGCAAGCGCGGCATGTTGAGAGATCGAACTCGCGCCCGAGGTCTGCTGGCTCTGCAGTTTTTCCATTGCATCGAGCAGCCAGCGTGGACCTGTTCCGTAGCCGATGCGCCAGCCCGTCATCGCGTAGGCTTTGGACACGCCATTCATCGTCAGCGTGCGTGCGGCGAGCCGAGGCTCGACCTGTGCAATCGTATGGAACGGCACGCCATCGAAGATCAGATGTTCATAGATATCATCGGACAGCACGAGGACATGCGGATGCGCGAGTAATACGTCCGCCAGCGCGGCGAGTTCATCGCGCGTATAGACCGCACCAGTCGGATTCGACGGCGAGTTGAGGATGAGCCATCGCGTGCGCGGTCCGATCGCTTGCGACAGCGCGTGCGGTGTCAGTTTGAAACTGCTCTCGACGCCGCACGATACCACGACCGGCTGGGCGCCGCAGAGGCTGACCATCTCTGGATAACTCACCCAGTACGGGGCGGGCACGATGACTTCATCGCCCTCGTTGAGCGTTGCCGCGAGCGCGTTGTAGATGACCTGCTTGCCGCCGCTGCACACGATGGTGTCCTGCCAGCCGACGTCCAGTCCATTCTCTCGCTGGAACTTCGCGGCGACGGCTTCGTGCAGGCTGCGCATGCCCGCAACCTGGGTGTAGCGCGTGTGGCCAGCCCGGATCGCTTCGATGGCCGCTTCCCGAACGTGTTCAGGCGTATCGAAGTCGGGTTCGCCCGCACTCAACGAAATGACGCTTGCACCGCTCGCGCGCCGCGCGGCGGCTCGATCCATCATCCGGTAGGTTGCCGAAGGCTGCGCACGCGCGAGATTCATGTTCAGACGATGAGCAAAAGCGTCCATCACGGTTTCCTCTGCAAGGTGTGATAGCCGAGTGCGGCACGCGCTTCGCCTAGCGTCATGCCATCCGCAATACGCGTGCGGATCTGCGACTCCGTCGCTTCGATGGTGCACGCGAGCGCGGCGACCTCGCGTGCACGATCGCGCGGCACGACGACAACGCCGTTCGCATCCGCGACGACGATGTCGCGTGCGCTCACGCGTGCCGTGCCGATCGAAATTGGCGCATTGATTGACTCGACCTGCACGCAATCCTTGCCGGTACGCATGAAGCGTCCGCGGGTGAGCATAGGGTAGCCGTCGTCGAGCGCTTTGGCCACGTCGCGACACACGCCGTCGATCACGGTCGCCGCGATGTGTCGCGCGCCTGCATACTGGGTCATGATGTCGCCCCAGACAGTGCAGTCCGTCGACCGTCGTTGTCGATGACGATCACGTCGCCAGCCGCGACATTGTCGATGAAATCGCCCACACAGCCCGGCGGCGTGCCTGCGCTCACATACTTCACCGTGAAGGCCGGACCGACGACCGTCTTGCGATAGTCATCCAGTGCAGCGATGCCGAGACATTGACCGGGCAGGCCGAGCGTGTCCATCGCATCGGAGACACCGGGCGTGTCCAGTCCTTCGAAGAGAGCGACGAGTTCCTTGTCTTCAGCACTCATTTGGCTTCCTTGACGTAAATGGCTTCGAATTCCTCGTCGTGCATCACGTCGGCGACGGAGCGGCCCGCCCGAACGGCCTTCACCATGCCGTCCTGACGTTTCGCGATCCGTTCGCCGAGTTCGATCACTTCTTCGATACGCGCGGCAGGCACGAACACGGTGCCGCAGCGATCCGCGATGACGTAATCGTCTTCATGCACGACGACGCCCGCGAACGTCACCGGCTTGCCGGAACTGATCTGGGCGGCGCGATTGCGTGCGCTGATCATTGTGATGCCGCGTCCGAACACGGGATAGCCGATCGACTCGCTGCCTTCGATGTCTCGGCTGCATCCATCGATCACCGAGCCGCGGATCTTTTTCGCGGTCGCCGCGTTGGCGATGATGTCGCCCCAGCACGAAATGCCTTCGAGTCCGCCCGCAATGACCAGAACGCGATCGTCCGTGTGAATCTCGTCGATCACAGGTGTGATGAGATGAACAGCCGGCGCGGCATCGGTCTTGGGTCCGAGCTGGATCGTGCTCGCGCGCCCGACGATGCGCGGGCAGTCCCACAGCGGCCGGATGCCGAAGGTGGCGCCGGGAAGGCCGAGAAAATCGAGTGTGTCAGAAACCGTGTTGGAATCCAGCGAGGCAAGCCGGTCGAGCAGGGAATGGGTCGTCATGGTCGTGACAGGAGGCGTTGCGGAGCCTGCAGTCTCGGCGTTAGAGTCACATATGTAAATTCCGAAGAACGGAACACTTTCATACGCCGAAGCTATCAATGCCATGATCAACTTTCGACTCGTCCGCCATCTATGGCTGTTCCTGGCGGTCGCCGAAGAACAGCATTTCGGCCGCGCGGCACAGCGGCTCGGCATGTCACAACCGCCATTGACCGAACAGATTCAGGTGCTCGAACAGGCGCTGAAGGTCAAGCTGTTCGAGCGCGGACGGCATGGCGCGAAGCTGACGCAGGTCGGCGCCGCCATCTTGCCGGCCGTCCGGAAATTCGCGGAGCAACTCGAACGCCTCGAACTCGCGGTACAGGAAGCGACGCAGGGAAATAGCGGTGTATTGACGATCGGCGCGATTGCATCCGCGATGATCGATACGCTTCCGCCTTTCATCGAGCGCCTGAAAGCGCAGTTTCCACAACTGACCGTGTCGGTCAAAGAAATCGACAGTATGGAAGCCGTACCCGCGCTCGAGCGCGGCGACATCGATCTCGCATTCGCACGCCTCGAGGGTGAACAGGGGCCGTCGATTCAATCGCTGGCGCTCAAGCAGGACCATCTCGCGGTGGCCCTGCCGAAGTCGCATCGGTTTGCGGAACTGCCGCGTGTGCGTCTTGCCTCGCTCACGGACGAAGCATTCGTCATGTTTTCGCGTCACTACAGTCCGAATTACTACGACGGCATCATCGCGACCTGTCGCAGCGCAGGGTTTTCGCCACGCGTGTTGCACGAAGTGCGCTCGGTTGCGTCGCAAATCGCGTTTGTCGGATGTGGACAAGGCATCGCGCTCGTGCCTGACTCATTGAAAAAGATGGCGGCGGACAATGTGGTGTTCCGGCCGCTCAAGGAGTCGGTCACCGTCGTCACTACGGCCGTCGCGTGGTCGACCGAGCGGGCGAATCCGATCGTCGACACGGCGATCGAGGCGCTGTCCAGGAGCAGAATCGTTCAGGCAGGGAAGGTACCTGCGGCGCGCAAGCGGACGTCTCGCCCATAGAACCCGGTACGTTCGATACGGCCGGCAGAACGATCCGTTCCGATCTTCGGAATGTACAGAACAGGACGACATGCACGATATTGGCTGCGGCTTCACATGCTTTCCCGCGCGTTTGCGGGATGAATCCGTCACCGATGAGGAGCGTTGCCGTGCCGAGTTTCGAGTTCAATATTCATCCGCCGCCTGCACTGGCGTCGTCCGAAATCGTCGACGCCCTGCGGGAGGTCATGACGCCGCACATCAGCGACAGCCTTCAGCGCGTGTCGGGCGTGGTGGGACTCACGCGCTATCACCGCAGCGGGAAGCTGGTTGGCACTGCGTTTACCGTCAAGACTCGTCCCGGCGACAATCTGCTGCTCTATAAGGCGTTGATGGATATGTCGCCCGGTCACGTCCTCGTCGTTGAGATATTTAGCTGGGATAGAGGAGATCCACGACGTCCGCTTAACGTTGGCGGATTCAACCGATCGATGCATCACAATGATCGCTGCGTGAGCAGCGGGAGTGTTGCAAATGAAACCGCTCCGGCCGAACAATCACCCACGCCGCACCTTGTCACACAATTCTGCGCGAACGTCGACGTCGAGGGCAGTGCCATTGATTACTGGTCATGATGCCGGGATGAGAACGCAATGGGCGAGGTGGGTGCCATATCATTTTCGCCCGGCAAGGCCGGTGGATAAGTGTTGCCGCGAATCAATCCTGATGCGCGAGACGAGCCACGCCGCCAGCACGAACCACCCCGCTGCGACGGCGAACGCGGCGACGTAGGCGGGTCCGGCGCCGGCAAACGCCTTGACCCATGACAGCATCCACCCGGTCGCGACAGGGCCGAGGATCTGCGGTAGCACCATCGACACTTGCCAGATGCCCATGTCCTTGCCGCTAGACGCATTGTCTGGCAACACTTGCAGCGCGAGTGCCCAGTCGACGGCTTGATAGGTGCCGTAAGCGACGCAGAAAACCAGCCCGACCGTGATCACCAGCAACAGGTTCGGATGCAACGCCAGCAGGACAAAGCCGATTGCAGCCCCGGCCATGATCCAGCTCGTCAGGCGGACAACCGGGACGACGCCATGGCGGTCGGCGAGTCGTGCGCCCAGCAGGCTGGCCGGAATCGCTAGCACCACGCCGACACCAAGCAGCCCATTCAGGAGACTGGTCGGATGACGAATGCCGATCACGTCCTGCAGGTAGTACAACATGAAGGTGAAGATTGACCAGATTCCCATGTTACCGAACAGGCGGGTTACCAGCACCCAGTAGAAGTTTCGGTGAAGGCGTGGATCGAGATAGAACGAGCGGATGAACGCGAAGAGCTCGAACCGTTCGCGGGATCCGGCGGGCGTCGGCTCGCGCGAGCCGCAAATCGTCAGCCAAAGGCAGAGCAGCATGATCGCAATGAACGTGGCAACCGTGGGGTACAGGTGACGCGGAGAATAAAACGCAACGAGCACCACGTTGCCAGTGATGGTGCCGAGTACGGTCATCACGTTGAGCCACGCGCTCGCGCGGTTGGCTTCCTGTTTCGGCACGACATCGGGCACCAGACCGGCGTACGGACCCGCTGCCCAGTTCCACCAGAATTGGAGATGCAGGAACGCCAGTGCATACAGCCATACGCTCCCCGCGCCGTTGAATGAAGCAAGCCATATCAGTGCGACCGAGGTGCCGAACACGCCGACGATGAGAAACGGTCGCCGACGTCCTTGTTTTGCAGAACAGCGATCTGAAAGCGCCCCGGCCAGTGGCGCCACGAGCATCGCAATGAATGCGCCGGACGCAATGACGGAGCCGGCCACGCCCTCCTTCAACGCGGCATCACGTCCGAGCATTTCGGCAACCTGTGCCGGCACGAGCACCGGAACGACCGTCATCCATTGGGTAAAGAGCGCAAACCACAGCGACGCGATCTGTATGTGGCTGAGCACCGACAGGCGAGGGGCAGGCGGTCTGGTTGACACATTCCGGGCTGGACTGGATCGGGTCATGTCTGAAGTCCATGAACGTCGCGCAGGGAGCACGACGCCGCACGGCGGAGGAAAATCGTGCCCGCTGCTGTGAGCTGGTCGAACACGATGGGGCCTCGTGCGTTTTGCTTCCCGCTCAATGCTTCGTTCCTGGCGAGACTATCGAGTAACGTTAGAACACTGATCTGGCTTACGCAAGCGAGCGGGGAAACCTGCCGTTTAAACGGCTGCAGTACCTCCGGAACCTGACGGACGTACTACGCGCACAATTCGGCCACTGCCGACAGTGAGGCGGCTGTGTGCGCCTTTCGGGACATTTGCGCCCAGGCTGCAGACGGTGCTGTGACTGGAAGGCGAGGAGGTCCGCCGGATGTTGTAACGCCGTCGATCAATAGGCCCTGTGCGGCGATTGGCATGTGTCGGGGTACGTGTCCGGTTACACTCAGCATGGTCCGGTAGCAACTCCCGTCGATACGACAAGAAGCAAACGGGTACGGGAAAACCACGATGCATCTGAGATGAGGATACGCTGCACACAGCCAACCTCCGCCAACAGACGCGCAGCACAGGACTCACGCTTGGGGAAGAGGAAGATGGTTAAACGTTCACGAGGTATGTTGCTGCAATCAATGGCGCTGGACCGCGACAGCTCCCAGGCACTGTCCACCCAGATCTATCAGCAACTCAAGGAACTGATACTCGAGGGCGCACTGTCGGCCGGTGATCGTCTGCCGTCTACCCGTACGATGGCGACCGAACTGGGCGTCGCGCGGGCAACGATTGTCGAGACCTTCGAGCGGTTGGTGGCGGAAGGCCTCCTCGAGTCGCGCGTCGGCGCCGGGACTCAGGTCAGTCAGGCGCTCAGTTCGCGCGCTGCGCTCGCGGACACGCAGTTGAACATCCATCCCGTCGCGAGCACCAAACTGGCCAAGGCCTTGACCATGGCCTCGCAATTCGGAACGCGGCTCGTGCATAAGCATCGCCCTTTTACCACCGGCATGCCTGCCTTCGACGCGTTTCCGATGGCGCAGTGGGTCCGCCTTTCAGGCAAGCATCTGCGCAATGCTCGCAACCAGATGCTCAGTTACCCTGATCCGCACGGGTATGGAAAGCTGCGCGAAGCGATCGCTGCCCATTTGCGCGTCAATCGGGGAATTGGCTGTGACCCGCAGCAAATATTTATCGTGAGCGGCGCGCAATACGCATTTCAGTTGATCGCGGACATGCTCGTCGATCCGGGCGACAAAGTCTGGTTTGAAAACCCCGGCCATATCGGTGCCCGTAACTGCTTCATGCTCGCGGGCGCGGATGTCGTGGCCGTACCTGTCGATGAATCGGGCTTGCGCGTGCAGTGCGGCCTGGAGAAGGCGCCGTCCTTCAAGCTGGCTTTTGTGACGCCGTCCCATCAGCAACCACTGGGCGTCAAAATGAGCCTTGAAAGGCGCTTCGGATTGCTCAAAGCCGCGGAGGCGAGCGAAGCCTGGATCATCGAGGACGACTGGGTGGGCGATTTCTGCGTGACAGACAAGCCTCTACCCACGCTGAAGGAGATGGATGCGGGTGAACGGGTGATCTATGTCGGCAGCTTCAGCAAATCGGTCTTCCCTTCGTTGCGGCTTGGGTTCATTCTCGCGCCGCTGCCTTTAGTTCCGTTCTTCCACACGAGTCTGGAAGCCTTTTCGCCGGGCGTTCCCACGCATGTTCAGGCGATCATGGCTGATTTCATCAGTGAAGGGCATTTTGCGACCCACATCCGCAGGATGCGCAAGCTGTACGCCGAACGATACGACGCGCTGGAAACGGCCGTCGGCACACATCTGTCACCGTGGCTGGAGGTGGCGCCGACGCGCACAGGCCTGCATACGGTAGCCTATCTGAAGTGCGACCTGGACCTCGATACGCTTTGTGGTGCTGCGGCCCATAAGGGCATTGTGCTCACGCCGATCAGCCGCTTTTGCATCGACCCCGTGGAGCAGAAGGGGATCGCAATGGGCTTCTCGGCTTATACGCCTGCGCAGATCGAACATGCTGTTATCGAGCTAAAGGCAATTCTGGAGCATGCCAGCGCGATATCGATTCGAAGGACGCGTGCCCACGCTTCGCTGCAAGACTGACCACTGCAGCGCACCTCACCAGTTTGAACGGCGCTTGACCCGTTCAAACTGGTTTCGACGCGCGACGATCAGATTTTCGCGACAACGCTCTTCAGCTTGCAATAGCTCTTGATCCCTTCCAGACCCTTCTCGCGGCCAAAGCCTGACTTCCGGTTGCCGCCGAATGGAACTTCAATGCCTCCGGCAAAGTACTCGTTGATATACACCTGTCCCGCATCGACCTGGCGTGCAAAGCGATAGGCCTTGCTGATGTCGCTCGTATAGATGCCCGCAACCAGTGCATAGTCCGTGCCGTTGGCCAGCGCAATCACTTCGTCGAGGTCATCCGCCTTTTGAACGACGAGAACAGGGCCGAAGATCTCCTCTTGCACGACAGGGTCCCCCGCGGATTCGGCGGCAATGACGGTGGGTGCGTAGAACCAGCCTCCCGGCGCGCTATCAGGTCGAACGGTCTTACCACCCGTCAACAGCAGATTTCCACGGCCCGCTGCGGCAGATACATGCTGGTCGATCCTGCTCAGATGCTGTGCCGAATTGACCGGGCCAACATCAGGGTTGGCCAGCCCATGACCAAGACGCAGCTTCTGGATGCGTTGAAGCAGACGGTCCATGAACATGTCATGCAGCCCGCGCTCGATGATCAGACGTGAACCGGCAGAACAGATCTGGCCAGCGTTCTCGTAGATCGCGCCTAAGACGCCGTCGAGCGCCGCCTCGACGTCGCAATCGGCCAGTACGGCCACCGGAGATTTGCCGCCCAGTTCGAGCAGCACGCGGGTGATATTGTCCGCAGCCGAGCGCATCACGTGCTGACCCGTCGCAACAGAACCGGTGAACGTAATGTGATGGACATCCGGGTGCGATACGAGCGCCGCGCCCGCCGCCGCGCCCGTTCCCGTGACCACATTGAGCACCCCGCGAGGCAAGCCGGCCCGCCAGGCCAACTCCGCGAGAAGCAGCGCGGACAGGGGCGTCTGTTCAGCCGGCTTTGCCACGACAGCGCAACCGGCAGCCAGTGCGGGAGCGATGCCGCGCGCGGCTGTACCGACCGGATAGTTCCACGGGATGATCTGCGCGGCGACGCCTACGGGCTCCTCGACAGTGAATCCCACATAATCGGCGCCTAACGGGAGACTGTCCCCTTGAATCTTGTCGGCTGCGCCAGCGTAGTACTCGAAGGTGCGTATCACGCCGCGCACGTCGGCCTGTGCCTCGACAAGACGCTTGCCGCTATCCAGGCTCTCGACGACCGCGAGACGATCGGCGTGCTCCCTGACCTCTTGTGCGATCGCCGTGAGCACGCGGCTGCGTTGTGCCGGCGTCGCCTTTCCCCAGTCTTCGCGCAGCGCGCGATTGGCTGCAACGACGGCCCGGTCAATGTCGCTCTCGCCGCCCGCTGCGAACCGCGCGAACGGCTTTCCCGTGCCGGGGTCGAAGGTCTCCAGGTGTTCTTCCGTCGTACCCGGCCGGTACTGACCATCGATGAAATGATCTTGCGGCAGGCCTTCCAGGGTGCCGCTCTCGCGTGCTTCGGCGACGAGTTCGTTCAGGGTGCGGTTCATACGTTGACCTCGCTGACGGCATAGCTGGATTTTGCCAGCCAATCCGGATTGACTTCCAAACCCCATCCCGGCTCGGACGGGATCTGCACCATACCGTCCTTCACGTCGAGATACGAGCGGAACAGGCCACGCTCCCACGGATAGTAGTCTTCGCCTTCGATCGAATACTCGACATAGGCACCCGCGTTTTTCAGCGCACCCATGATATGAAGCGTGAACAGTGTGACCATCGAGTGATTGGCCGAATGCGGCGTCACCTTGATGCCTGCCTCTTCAGCCATGCGCGCGACCTTCAACATGCGCGTGACGCCACCGATATAGCAGACGTCCGGTTGCACGATGTCCACGATCCGATTGTCGATCATGTAGCGCCACAGCGTGAGATCGCAGTCCTGTTCGCCGCCGGTGACATCCAGCTTCAGCGTTTGCGCGACCTCTCTTGTCCAATGATGCTCCCAGTACGGACAGGGTTCCTCGAAATGGATCACGCCATAGTCCTCCAGCATGCGTCCCACTTCGATGGCCTTGCGGGGCGAATAGGCGCTGTTCCCGTCGACGAGCAAACGAACGTCGCTTCCCAACGCCTTCCTGACGGCGGGAACAATTTCGGTGGTGCGGCCCGGCCACTCATCCTGATCGTGGCCGCACTCCTTGCCGACACGAAACTTGAATGCTGAGAAGCCGAACTCGTCACGCAGTCTCGCAAGGCGCGCGGCCTCGTCCTTTGGCGTGATCTCTCCGCGCTTCATGCTGGAAGCGTAGACGGGAAAGGCTCGCGGGGTGCCGCCCAACAGTTCACATACGCTTTTATTTTCGAGCTTGCCTCTCAGGTCCCATAGTGCGGTGTCGAGTCCCGTCAACGCGCGGTAAAGATACGAACAGGGAAACTTATGCTCCCGCTCGGGGATGATGTTCACCAGATGCTCGATGTCGAGTGCATCCTGGCCCAATGCCCACGGCGCGATTTGCCTGTGAAACACCTGAGCCGTGATATCCGCGTTGTAGGTTGACGTCTGCCCCCAGCCCTGTAATCCGGTGTCGGTCGTGACGCGGACAAATCCCACGTGCTTATTGCTAAAAGTCTCCAGGCGGCTAATTTTCATTCGTTGTTCACTCCAGCAATGGCTCTCGGTTGTGCAGGTTGCGTATCGATCTCGGGCGCAATCGCGTGCCCGGTTGGGTCCCGCTGTCCGCTATCTTTTCTCCAGAATAGTATTGTCGGAAACGTCCATTCTGGAAAAAGTACCAGTCCATTTTGAGAGTCAGTCTGTTTTGACGCTGTGTAATCGCTAGATGCCCAGCAAAATTTTCGATGCCCCGTATCAGGGTTTTCCAGTCTTCTTGGCTGATTGGTGGACAGCACAACATTTCGGCCTTGGGCCGGCCCCAGAGCGTCTGTGGACGGTCGTAGCGGCCCATTATGCAAAATGGTCTGCTACATTTTTCCAAAATGGGTCTTCTTGCCGGGCCAAGAGCGGGCGTAGCGTAACACCTGCTCCGCTTGAATCCGACCGACTTCCTGTGGTCCGGCGGCGGCACACAAAAAACGTAACGTAGGAGACAACGTATGGCTAACGGAAAGAGATTGCTCGCCATGCTGGTGGCGGGTCTGGTGTTCAACGCGACAGCGTCTGCCGAAACACTCCGGCTGCTGACATGGGGCGACTACGCCCCTGACGCGCTCGTCAAGAAATTCAAGCAGGAGACCGGCATCGACGTGCAGGTCACTCTTTCCAATAACGAAGACATCATTTCAAAACTTCGGGCAACGGGCGGTGCCGGTTTTGACCTCGCACAACCGAGCCAGGACCGCATTGCGGGACCGCAGGCCGATTTCCATATCTACAAGCCTATCGATCTTTCTAAGGTCAATAAGAACCTGTTCATCCCCAGCCTGCTGAGCGCAACCAAAGACAATACGACGATCGACGGGAAGGTCTATGCACTGCCTTATCTGTGGGGCACGCTGGGCGTCCTGACCAACGAGACCAAGGCCGGGAAAGTGTCGAACATCGGCGAGATGTGCAACGTCCAGTACAAAGGCAAGATCTCGATGCGGATAAGACGGCCGGCGCTGATCCTGATGGCCTTTGCCGATGGCGACGATCCGTTTGCCGCGTACAGCAACCCCGACAAATATCAGGCAATCATCGAAAAGGCGGGCCAGAAGCTGGCGGAGTGCAAGACGAACGTCAAGACCTACTGGAACAACACCGATGATCTGCTGAACATGATGCGTTCAGGCGAGATCGTCGCCGCTGAGGGATGGGACTCGCTCGCGTTCAAGCTGCAGGGTGAGAACATGCCCATCGGCTACGACAGGAAGCCTTTGGGATGGGTCGACACGTTTGTCCTCCCGGCGAAAGGCAAGGCGGATGACGCTGCCTACAAGTGGATCAATTTCGTCATGCGCCCCGAGAATGCTGCCCTCGTGATGCAGTCTTCCAACAGCATGTCGGCTGCTGTCGGCGCTCAAGACCGCGTTCCCGAAAAGCTGCGCGAGTCGATCGGCAAGGTCTATCCGCCCCAGGCCATTGCGAATATCAAGTGGTTTCCGCCGATCCCGCCCGGCCTGGAGTCTCGCGAAGGAAAGATTCTTGATCGCATAGCGGCGCGGTAATTCGCCACTCTATATGTCCGGAGAGGGTGCCCCGCGTTCTCTCTCCGTGCTCCAAGTCGATGAGCCCGTTCGCACAGGCACGCAAAGAGATGAAACGAGATAGCATTTGCACAGGTCTGCACGACCTTGAATGTAGGGATGTGGTGAAGACTTTTGGCAATCACGTTGCCGTCGACCGAATTTCTCTAAGTGTCAAGCAGGGATCGTTTTTCTCGATCCTCGGCCCTTCGGGCTGCGGGAAGACCACGTTGCTGCGCATGGTGGCGGGCTTCGGTAATCCCACCTCCGGCGACATCCTGATCAAAGGGCACTCGGTGCTCAAGACCCCGCCGAACAAGCGGCCGGTGAACATGGTGTTTCAGCACCTTGCGTTGTTCCCGATGATGAATGTCGCTCAAAACATCGCGTATGGCCTGAAGCGCAAGGGCGGCTTCACCCAGAGTGCGATCGACAAGAAAGTGAACGATGCACTCGAGCGCGTCGGCTTGCCCGGCATCGGCGGCAAGCAGGTCACGCAGCTTTCAGGTGGTCAGCGTCAGCGCGTGGCCATCGCGCGGTGCATGGTGCTGGAGCCCGCAGTTCTGCTCCTCGACGAACCACTCGGTGCGCTGGACCTGAAACTGCGCGAGCACATGAAGCTGGAACTCAAGCAGTTGCAGAGCCAGTTCGGCACGACCTTCGTGTACATCACGCACGACCAGTCCGAAGCACTGGTGATGTCCGACCAGGTGGCCGTGATGAACAAGGGGCGCTTCGAGCAGGTCGCCAGTCCCCAGGAGCTGTACTACGCGCCCGCAAGCGCCTTCGTGGCGGGTTTTGTCGGTGACAGTCACCGATGGAGCGGGCAGGTCACGGAGGTTCATGCACGCGCGCTTGCCGTACGCACGCAGACCGGCCAGACGTTCCGCGCAGCCACCGGCGACGGTATCCACGCCAGATGTGGCGACCATCTCGATCTGTTCCTGCGCCCAGAGGCCATCAACATCGATCTCGCCAGCGCAGCCGCCCTCCCGCCGCCGCTGAGTTCAACCTCATGAAAGGCACGTTGGAGAGCCTGCTGTTCAACGGCGCCAATAGCCGCGCGATGGTTCGCGTGACGTCAGGTGATCTGATCCCCGTGGCTTTGCCGCAAAACCTCAACAACCGCGGCCTCGTGCAGGGCGCCGAAGTTCGCATCAGCTTTGCGGCCGATCAACTGATTGGCTTCCCGGCAGCAAATGGGGGACGCCAATGAGTGACGCCACCCTGAGCCTGGCGGACGGGGCGGCGAGCCGGCGTCTGTCGTTCTATCTGGTGCTCACGCCATTCATGCTATGGATGTTCGTGATCATCCTGCTGCCCCATTTCAATCTGCTGATGCTGTCTTTTCACGATTCGGCTTCGCAACATTCGAATCACTTCAGCCTCGCCAATTACCGTGAGTTCTTTGGTGAGCGTGTTTATCTGGTCACGCTCGTACGCACCATTACGATTTCGATCTTTTCGACCGCACTGACGCTGGTTATTTCGTGGCCCATCGCTTACTACATTGCGAAGATTGCCCGTGGACGTTCGAAAAAGTCTCTTTATCTGGCGTGTCTGTTGCCGTTCTGGGTGGGTGAACTGGTCCGCGTATTCGGGTGGATGATCATTCTGCGCGAAACGGGCTTATTGTCCCGGTTCCTGCAGTACATCGGTTTGATCGATGGCCCCATCGAGTTTCTGTACAACGACGCGGCGATGATCGTGGGGCTGGTTTATACCTCCATGCTGTTTATGATCGTTCCTCTGACGTCCGTCCTCGAGAGCCTTGACGATTCGCTCGTCGAGGCCGGGTACGATCTGGGCGGCAACGGCTTCGACGTGATGCGAAAAATCGTCATTCCCCATGCGATGCCCGGCATCGTCGCGGGATGCATCATCGTGTTCATGTTGAATCTGGGCAACTATCTGACGCCGACGCTGATGGGCGGGAAAAGCAGTCAATGGTTCACGGAGCAGATCTATACGCAATTCATCACGCGATTCAACTGGGAATTGGGTTCCGCGTTTGGCTTCGTATTGTTGCTGACATCCAGTGTCATTGTCTGGATTGGCTTGAAAATCACCGGACAGTCCTTGTCCAGTTCACTGGCCAGGGGGCAATAACATGCTGCGTACTATTCCGAACAAGAAGTCGCTGTCGTGGGCCTATAACGGGTACGTCGCTCTGTTTCTGGCGTATCTCGCCCTGCCGTTGCTGGTGGTGGCTGCGTTCGCGTTCAATGACTCCTCGATTCCCTCTCTGCCGTGGAAAGGATGGACATTGGACTGGTTCGTGGGCCAAGGGACGCCCCGAACGGGTATGTTCTTCGACAGCGAAATCGTGAGCAGCATGGGCAATTCGCTAATCGTGGCGCTGATGGTCACGGTGCTGTCGATTTTCTGCGGCACGACAACGGCGTTCCTGTTCGAACGCTACGACTTCAGATGGAAGAGCTTTTGCTACATGCTGATGCTGCTGCCACTCGTCATTCCTGGCGTCATTCTGGGTATCTCGATCCTTGCATTCTCGAGCAACATTGCGAATCTCATCGAAGGTCACTTCGATGTGACCGTCGACGCGTTGCGCCCAGGCCTGCTGTTGATCATCTTCGGCCAGTTCTCCTTTATCGCGACGATTGCCACGCTGGTGATTTCGGCCAGACTGCGCAAATTCGATCGCTCGCTGGAGGAAGCCGCGCTGAATCTGGGTGCGAGTCCAGCACAGGTGTTGAGAACCATCACATTGCCGTTTTTGTATCCGTCGATGATTGGCTGTGGCCTCGTGGCGTTCCTGATGTCGTTTGAGAACTTCAGCACGACACTGATGCTGGTGGGCTCGGATGCGCCACTGACGATCGCCATGTTCAACCGGATGCGGCAGGGCTCGACGCCGGAACTGAACGCGATCTCGCTCTCGCTGATGATGGGTTCGGCGCTGCTGGGCCTGGTGAGCATCGTCGCTCAACGCAAGAAAGCTGGCAATCAGGGCGAATAAGTCGAACACCATGTCCGAATTCGATTACATCATTGTGGGCGCCGGCTCTGCAGGCTGCATCCTGGCCGACAGGCTGAGCGCGTCTGGCCAGTACAGGGTGTTGCTGCTGGAGGCGGGCGGCGTGGAAAAGTCCATGTGGGTAAGAATGCCGCTTGGCTTCGCGAAACTGTTCTACCACCCCAGGTACAACTGGCGCTATTACACGACGGTTCAGCAGCAATTGATGAATCAACGTGTCTATACGCCGCGCGGCAAGGTTCTCGGCGGATCGGGCTCGATCAATGCAATGATCTATGTGCGAGGGCAGCGCCGGGATTTCGACGACTGGGCGGCCCGTGGCAATCCGGGTTGGTCTTTCGATGATGTGCTGCCCTGGTTCAAGCGTCTTGAGTCCCATCCGCTCGGCGACACCAGCTGGCATAGCAGTAGTGGAAAAATCCGCATTACGCGCGATCCCGTTCATCCCATCTGTGAGAACTTTTTTCGGGCGTGCGATGAATTGGGCTTTCCTCGCAACGACGACTTCAATGGCGCGCAGTTCGAAGGCGCGGGTGTCTACGACATCAATACGCGCGATGGCCAGCGCGATTCGTCGTGTGCTGCTTATTTGCGGCCCGCGATGAAGCGTACCAATCTGGTCGTGGAGACCGACGCCCTCGTCGAGCGCGTGCTATTCAACCCGAACAAGACTGCGATTGGTGTCAGCGTGTTGTTGCGGGGCCATCGCCAGGTGTTTCGCGCCAGGCGCGAATTGATTCTTTCGGCAGGCGCGGTGGAAACGCCCAAGCTGCTTCAGTGTTCCGGCATTGGCGACGCAGCACTGCTCGGCCAGCATCAGATACCGGTTATCCATGATGCACCTGCCGTCGGCCGCAACCTGCAAGACCATTTATGTGCCTCTTATTATTTCGAGGCCAGCCGCCCGACCGTCAACGATGAACTGAAGACCTTGCCCCAACAGGCGCGTGCGATGTTGCAGTACCTGCTCCAAGGCCGAGGCGCTTTCGCGACTACCGTGAAAGCCGGGGGATTCTTCCGCACGAGCGAGGCGCAGCAGCATCCGAACATGCAGATTTACTTCAACCCCTTGTCGTATGTGCTGCCGGAGTCGCCGGGCATGCCGAAGATCGAACCGTATTCCGGCTATACGATGTTTTTCGCGCCGTGCCGTCCAACCAGCCGAGGCACCGTTCAGTTGAAGAGTCCCGACGTTCACGAAGCTCCGCTGATCGATCCGAATTATCTCGCGACCGAAAATGACCGGGCAGAGGCGATTGCGGGCAGCAGGCTCATACGGCGTCTGGCGTCGACGGCTGGACTGGCTGAAGTGACGAAAACGGAAGTCAAACCGGGCACGAGTGTTTCCGACGACGACAGCATGCTGCAGTTCTTCCGTGAGCAGAGCGGGTCGATTTATCACCTTTGTGGTTCGTGCGCAATGGGAAGCGACCCACGGGAGTCAGTCGTGAACAGTGAATTGCAGGTTCACGGCACTCGCAGCCTGCGGGTCGTTGACGCCTCCATCTTCCCGAACATCACATCAGGCAACATCAACGCACCGACGATGATGGTAGCGGAAAAGGCCTCACAGATGATACTAGGCCATTGATGCACCTGCGTACCGTCGATGGCACATCGCTGGCGCGGAGTTGCCGGGAAAGTCGGTGATGCGGCTGCTGAGGCGCGAATGTCCGGAAAGCAACGTGTAGCCGCCTGACCCAGCCAATCAATATGCGCAGGGGAATGCTGCTTGGTCGGCTGCTGGGGCGGCCTGTCGTATCAGTCGTGGTCCACGGCGAATGACCGGCTCCGAGCGAAGCGAACGGGTGCCAAGGATCGAACACCCATTCAGGGAATATTCACCCATACTTCGAATACCCCGGGCGCACCACGATGCGGCAGCACCACCGGCATGCCGTGCGCCACCACCTGTCCGTCCTCGAACACTTCGGCCAGGTGGTTGATTGGCCAGCACGGCACCCCGCCGCATTCCCGCTTGCTTCGACTAGCTCAGCGCAGTGGCCTGAAGGCTGCCCTCAGTTCCTGAGCGAAGATCATCGGCTGCTCCCACGCGGCGAAGTGGCCGCCTTTCTCAGCTCGGTGATAGTAGATGAGGTTCGGGTAGGCCTTCTCTGTCCAGCTCCGCGGCGCCTGATATTGCTCGCCGGGGAACACGCTTACGGCCACCGGGATCTTGACGCCTTTGGCGTTAAAGAAGCCACCCTTATATTCCCAGTAGAGGCGAGACGCAGACACGCCCGTGTTGGTCAGCCAATACAGTGTGATGTTGTCGAGGATTTCGTCACGCGTCAGTTCGCCTGTGGGGCTCGAACTCCGGTTCAGAGCCTCGGCGACTGCGGCAGCCGGCTGCGCATTGGCATCATTGTGGTCGAGGAGCCATGCGGCGAGGCCGACGGGTGAATCGTCAATACCATAAAGCGTCTGTGGACGCGACCCCATCAAGCGGGCGTAGTCCACTTCCTTGAAGGTCTGGGCGAGCTGCCCGTAAGCGCGGGTCTCGTCCGCTGACAGACCGGCTGGCGCCGGTGCGCCGATCTGTAGTGCCTTGTCGACGTCAGCAGGAACCGTCGCGGGCATGTTGGTGTGAATGCCGAGCAGTCCGGGAGGTGCCTGCAAGCCCATCTGATCGACGACGAACGCACCCCAGTCGCCGCCCTGAGCGACGTAGTGCTGATATCCGAGACGGCGCATCAACTCGGCCCAGGCGCGCGCCATGTGCTCGGGACCCCAGCCGGTTGTTGTCGGTTTGCCGGAAAAGCCGTAGCCCGGCATCGACGGGATGACGACATCGAACGAGTCTTCGGCCTTCCCGCCATACGCGACCGGATCTGTCAACGGTCCAATCAGCTTGATCTGTTCAAGCACGGAGCCGGGCCAACCATGGTTGATGATCAATGGAAGCGCATTGGGGTTCTTCGAACGAACATGGATGAAATGTATGTCTACTCCGTCGATGGTCGTCACGAACTGCGGAAGGGCATTGAGCTTCGCCTCCGCTTTACGCCAGTCATAATCGGTCGCCCAATAGCGTGCGAGATTCTGCATGGTCGCGAGCGGCACGCCCTGCGAAGAGTCTGCGACGGTTTCCTTTTCCGGCCATTGCGTGGCGGCAATCCGCCGGCGAAGCTCGTCAAGGGCGGCCTGCGGCACATGGACTTTGGGCAGCGGACGGATGGAGGCGTCGTCAGTCGTTGCGGGCTGTTTCGTGGAAGGCAGGCCGGCAGCAGGAACGGCATGGGCGCAACTGAAGGCCGTGGCGAGGGTAAGGCCCAGTGCGGCCGCGACGGATGCAACAAACCTGCGCCAGGTTGGCGTTGACGATACAAACGACATGGTGATTCTCCAATAAGAGCGTGCGAGTCTGCGGCGCGCGCAGGGTGACGCTGCAATGGCGACTATCAAAGTGATATTGATGGCAGCCGCACTTGCCACGTGAGTCAACACGCGGCAATGCGGCGTACGTTAAGCGGGTATGCGATACAGGGCGCAGAGCTTGTTGCCATCCGGATCGCGCAGATAAGCGAGATAAAGCGACCCAGCCGGGGTCTCACGTACGCCCGGAGGGTCCTCGACCGATTTGCCGCCATTGGCGATCCCTGTGGCGTGCCAGAGATCGACCTGGTCAGTTGACTGGCAGGTAAAGCCGATCGTGCCGCCGTTGGCATGGGTAGCCGGCTGGCCATCAAGTGGCTCCGTCACGATGAAAGAACTATTGCCGGCGGCATAGACGTAGCCGCCGGCGGCCCGGTTCAAACCCTCGCCATAGCCGAGGGAGCCCAGCACGGCATCGTAGAATCTCCTGGTTTTTTCAAGGTCGTTGGTGCCGACCACAACGTGACTGAACATCGATTGCTCCTTCAATAGTATTCCTGAATGATGGTCATGCGCTCTTCGACGTGTAGCAGGTCGGAGCTCTGTGACCACATGGGGCGCGACTACTTCAAGACGCGATGCCGGTAAATTCAGCGATGCGTCGAGCCGTTGGGTCGAGCACGCGGCCCGCTTGCAGTAAATGACCGAGCCGTATCAGTAGGCCGATTGCGGGCGCCGCATCCTACAGGCTCAGTATAACTATGAAAATCATAGTGTCAAGAGGCGTGCATATACTCATATGTTCATACTTAATTTCACCGCGTTCAGGCGAAGGCTCCTCCGGCCCGGGCCGCCCTCGGGACCGGAGCTCAGGTCACTCCACTTCGCCGTGCCGGCAGATACCATCGGGGCACGGGCTGACCTGGCGACGCAAAGCTGCCGGTGGCAACCGGGTTGTGAAAACGTTAGAAAGCAAGCAGCGCGGCTTGCGCTGACTGTCGGTGCCATCCAGGGAGGGTCGATAAAGAATCTCTTGTTCGGGCAGGACGGCAGGGTTCGGCCTAGGAAGCGTCATTCAATTGCCCCGTTGCCGAGTCGAGCATGTCCGCGCGAGGTTTGGCCGTGACCACCTCTGAGTTCATCATCAGATGCCTACAGCCAGACGAATGGCGCCTGTTAAAGGCTCTTCGTCCGAGGGAGCTTGGTTGCGACCCTCAGTCCTACTGGGAGACTGTGGATGAAACCAGCGCTCGCGACGACGTGTGCTGGAATACCTTCGCAAGCAAAGTCACGACGCCGGAGGGGTCTCGAATGTTCATCGTTGAGCATGCCGAAAGCGTTGCCGCTTTCGTTTTCGGCGTGAAGAAGGACGATGACGAATATAGCGTCGGAGGCCTTTGGGTCGATACGGTTCACCGACGAAAAGGATTTGGGAGCTTGCTGGTGCAACAGGTGGTCACATGGGCAAAAGCAGATTCGCACGCTGCGGTAATCCGCCTATGCTGCCATACTGGATCGGCACTATCATTCTATCAGCGAAACGGCTTCCAATCTTTGGATAAACTTCAGACCAGCAACGTTGATGGCCTTCGGATAGTTACGATGGAGTCGCGCGGGATCTGATGGAAAGGCCAATGGCGCATTCACGCTCGGCGAAGGCCAATGAGTAGCAGGGCTCGTTCAGGCAGGCGCGCTGCTGATTAACCACATCGCGCCGGGCAATCGCACGCTCGCGCCGTCTGCATAAGGCCCAAGCGCCTCGTGAACAGAGGTAGTGACGGCACAGACGACCTCCGCGGGCTGGTTGCGCAACCAACTGTTCACGGCGCCGATTTGGGTTGACTGAACCACCGCCTCCTCCAGCCCGCGGCCAGCGGCAATATCTAGGTCCATGTCGAGTTTCTCGAAGCGCGGCGGCGCCCAACCGGCCGCCGTGACGACCTCGGTCACGTGGTCCCGATCGGCGAAGGCGAACATTCCGGGAGCGTTCGGCACCGGCTGCGGCCTCGGCGGCAGGTGCCACGCGGCTGCGGTCATCGGCACTTCCATCCATGGATTTTCAGCCAGCGAGCGCCAGCACAGGAGCGCCATGCGTGCGTCTGGAGCGGCTGCGCGGCGCATGTTGGCGAACGCAGCCACCGGGTCGCCGAAGAACATCACTCCGAAGGCGGAGATCAGCAAATCGTATTTGTCCAGCGCAGCGGTTGCCGGATCGGTCTGCCGCCAATCGATATTGACGATGCCGGCGACGCTCGCGCGCCTTGCACCCTCTGCAAGCATTGGTCCGGAAATGTCCAACCCCGCCACGCGGCCGGACGGACCCACGGCGCGCGCGAATTCCAGCGTGGGCGCGCCACAACCACAGCCTATATCCACTACCCGTTCGCCGGCTCGCGGAGCGGCATAGACAAGCAAGGCGTTAGTCACCGGCGCAAGCGTGATGTCGGTATGCTCCTGCCGAGCCACCCAGATGTCGCCGCCATTGCCGTTCCAGAAGGCGAGCATGTCGGCGTTAATCTCTTCAGGCGAGGCCATCCGGGTTCTCCTACCAGGCCGGTGAGCACGTTGCGTGCTTCGCCAAGCGTACAGCAAGCGGTGGCGTGGCGCTTGCCTGGAACATACGCGAGATACCCTGGTACAAGGGGCTGATCTCGGAAATGAACAAGGCGATCCGAAGCGCCGACGGTTGGTGGGCACTATGACGAAGATTTGCCGCGACTGCGAAGGCCGTACTCACTCACAGAAATCGCCCTGGCTGCCGTTGAAGATTTCGACGGCGGTCCTCCGCAACCGTCATTGAACTGGTGCTACCGGCCAGGAAGCGTCATTCGCTTTTCCGGACGCTTGGACGTTCAGACGTCGTCTCTGCCCAAGTCACCGGCCATTCGATTGTCGAAGACGAAGAAGCACTAACAATAGAGCGGTTACGCATGCAGGAAGTCGGTCTCGGACTGGACATGTGAGGGGTCGATACCGGCCAAGCCGCAATGTTCGTTTCGCCTACTTAATAAGTCCAATCGCACACGCCTGTCTGGATACTCGCGGTAACGAGGCGCGAAACCGCATGGACAAGTCGCGCTGCCGCGCCGATGATAACGTTGGATGGGTGCTCCAGAGATCCACAATGACCGACGATCTGACGATATGGTTAGCGCAGATTGGCCTCGGCGCGTACGCTGCAAAGTTCACCTCGCAAGGGATCGACTGGGATGTGCTCAGCGATCTTTCCGAGGGCGATCTGAAGGAACTCGGCCTTACGCTTGGCGATCGCAAGCGACTTGCAAAAGGACTTGCGGCGCTGAACGATGCCCACACACATTCGCTCCGGCGGGCGGAGCAAAGTGGAGACTTGCCTTCGCCGCCCGCATCAGAAGCCGTCGAGGCCGAGAGGCGGCAAATCACAGTGATGTTCATCGACCTCATCGATTCGACAGCGCTAGCGGAGCGATTCGATCCAGAGGACATGCGACGTCTGCTAGGGGTCTACCATCAAGCCTGCGCACGCGCGATCGAGGCTCATGAAGGCCATATCGCGCTTTATATCGGCGACGGCCTGCTCGTGTATTTCGGCTATCCGAATGCGCACGAAGACGATGCAATACGTGCAGTACTTGCCGCCCTCGCTGCCATAGCGGCGCTCCGCGAGGCCAACGAACTCATCGAAACTCAGTACGGCGTGCGCCTGCAGGCGCGGATCGGGATCGAAGCGGGACTTGTCGTCGCCGGCGCGATTGGCGCTGGATCTTCGCTGGATCACCGGGCGATCGTCGGAGAAGCGCCAATCATCGCCGCAAGGCTGCAGTCGCTAGCTCCCCCCGACGCAATCGTTGTGGGACCGACCGTCCAACACCTGATCGAAGGATCGTTCGAGCTTGAAAATCTTGGCTGGCGCGAATTGAAAGGGGTCACGGGTCCGGTCCGGGTCCAACGTGTGCTGGCGCAAGCGGATACGATCGACCGCTTCGAAATCAGGACGATCCATGGGATGACGCCACTCATCGGCCGGGCTGCGGAACTCGACATGATCCGGCGGCGCTGGAAGCAGAGCGTCGATGGCGAAATGCGTTGCGTACTGTTGACCGGCGAGCCGGGGATCGGCAAATCTCGCTTGCTGCGGGCGCTCTGCGAGAGCATGAGTAAAGACGCGCATACAATCGTTTCGCTTCACTGTTCCGCGCACTATCGAAACAGCCCTTTTTGGCCGGTACAACGCTGGCTACAGCGCACTTTTGACGTCGCCCCCGACGCGTCTGATGCGTCGAATCTGCAGCGGCTGGAGGCTGGAATCGCAAGACTCGGCGGCGAAGTCGACGAGACGCTTCTGGTTCTTACGATCCTGCTTGGGATTCCGACAGGCGCGCGCCATCCGGCAATTGACACATCGTCGCCTTCCTTCAAGCGACGGACGCTGGACCTGCTGGTGGCTTTGCTCGAAACGTCAACGCGCGTTCAACCGGTACTTGTCGTTGTCGAGGATGCACACTGGATCGACCCGTCATCTCTCGAGTTTGTTCGGCTCGTGGTTGAACAACTGGTGTCCGCCCGGCTGCTGGTACTTATCACTGCGCGACCCGAGTTCGAACCGGGATGGACTTACCCTCATCTCGTTCAACTCAATCTCGATCGGCTATCGCGCCGCGATTGCGTTGCGATGATCGAGCGGCTGACGGGTGGCAAGCAGCTTCCGGATCTCGTGCGCGATCAGATCGTCTCGAAGACGGACGGCGTGCCGCTCTTCGTCGAGGAACTAACAAAGGCCATTCTCCAAAGCGATCTGTTGGAGGATGCCGGCGTCGGCTACGAGTTGAAAAGCGCGCCGCAGGTAATCGTGATTCCGGACACGCTGCAGGGCTCGCTGCTGTCGCGGCTCGACCGACTGGAGCCCGCCGTCAAGGAAACCGCGCAGGTCGCAGCCACAGTGGGACGTGAATTTGGCAGGAAGTTGCTTGGCCTGATCGCGTCCAGGTCAGAGGACGAACTGCAGGGATCGCTCGACCGTCTGATCGCTGCCGAAATCATTGTTCCTGCTTCAGGGAAACTCGCGGAAGGAGACACCTATTTGTTCCGGCATGCATTGATCCAGGAGATTGCATACCAATCCCTGCTGCTTGCACGCCGCCGCCATTACCACGCGCTAATCGCTGCTGCTCTTGAAGAACATTATCCGGACATCGTCGAGCGGCAACCCGAATTGATCGCTCAGAACTTCGCTGCGGCCGATCTGCCGGATCGCGCGATCGGCTATTGGCAGCGTGCCGGGGAACGGGCGCTTGCGGGCGCTGCCTGCGACGAGGCTATCGCCCATGTGCAACGCGGACTTGAACTGATCAGCCGATGCTCCTGCAGTGAGTCGGATCGGGCCAGGCACCTGCTGAGTCTGCTGCTGACGAGGGGCAGGGCAGAGCTCAGACTGGCACAACGCGAGGCGATCGCGACCTTCCGCGAGGCGGCCCGAATTGCCCGCGAACGGAAGCTCACGTCGTATCTCGTACAGGCTGCGTTAGAGTTCGACACCGCCGAGACGTTCCTCGAAGGTTCCGGCGACGAATCACTTTCATTGCTGAAGGAGGCGCTCACCCTGATTGGAACCGAAGAGTCGGTCGAGCGTTGCCGCCTGTTGAGTCGCCTCATACGCACCGTTCATATGACGGGTGCACGCGAACAAAGTAGTGAATTTGCCGAGGAGGCTGTCGCCCTCGCCAGGCGCCTGAACGATCTGCCGAGCCTGTTCGATGCATTGGCGTGCGAATTGATGCATGTCGGGGCGCTCCCGTTACCTGCGAACAGGTTTCAGGAGCGTGAAAGCGTGTTGCTGGAGTTGAGGCAGATGGCGGAAGATCTCGGCGATGCGCACACTATCGGGCACGCATGCGCGCGATGTCTCGCTGGCTACCTGGAGATCGGCGAGGTGGACCGCTTCGAGAGCGCGCTGGAACGGTATCGGCAGATCGCCACTAGCGGACAGCACTTCCTCGACAAGTGGTGCGTGACGGGGGCGCAGGCGATGCGCGCCATACTCGTCGGTGACTTCTCCGAGGCAGAGCACAAGACGCGTGACTCGTTGCATATGGCGCAGAATGCTGACGCAAATCTCGCTACAGGTGTCTACGGCATGCAGATGTTCGCGATACGTCGCGAACAGGGCCGGCTCGCCGAGGTCGCGCCGATCTTCAAGCGGTTTGTCGACGAGCATTCCGAGGACGCTACGTGGCGGCCAGGGTTCATGTTGATTTGCAGTGATCTCGGCTTCGAGGCGCAAGCCCGCGACAATCTCGTTCGGCTTGCGGAATCGGAATCCAGCATCCCCGTGGACAGCAAGCGGCTTGTCACGCTGACCTATCTGGCGGAGGTTGCTGCCCGCCTGCGGGACGTCGAACATGCCGGACGCATCTATGCCCTTCTTCTGCCGTTCCAGGATCAGGTCGTCACGGTTCCGGTCTTTACGCTCTGCTGCGGATCTGCGGCACGGTTTCTTGGCATGCTGGCTCATGCTCTTGGCGACTGGTCAGCCGCCGAACGGCATTTCGAATACGCGCTGCGCATGGACGAGCGCTTGAGAGCGTGGCCCTGGCTCGCGCATGGCCGTCACGAATACGCGCTCATGCTGGCGGCACGCAATGGCATCGGAGATAGAGCACGCGCGCAAGACCTGCTCTCGATGGCGGTGGCCACAGCAAAAAAACTCAAGATGTTCGCGCTCGTCAAGCGCATCGCTGGCGCGCAGACAGGAACAGGGCTCAAAAGCTAGCACAGGCTTGCACAGTTGGACGTGCAATGTGCAGTCGCTATTCAAGGAGAATCACATGCCGCGTTTTATGATTGAACGTAATTTTGCAGAGCAACTTGAGGTCACAGGCGAAAGCGCTGCATCTGTGAAGAGAATCAACGACGAGGAAGGCGTCGAGTGGCTCTTTTCATTTCTCAGCGCGGACAAGAAGAAAACTTATTGCCTGTATGAGGCGCCCAACGCCGACGCCATCCGTGCCGCCGCACGTAGAGCTAATCTGCCGGCCGATGTGATCATCGAGGTAAGCGACTTGCGGCCGGAAATGTTTAACTAGGAGGCGGGGCACGGATACATCATCTTATGACTGAGCGTCTGCAACGACAGGATTGCCGCTAACGTTATCGGGCAGCGGCGGCAATCACCGATCGACGCGTTCGAGTCTGCTTAAGCGGCAGCGTGTCTCCTAAACCATGATTGGCGTTCGTTCAAGGCGGGGACGAGGTCGAGCAGTTGAGGACGCAATGCCGAAAGGCAGACGACGCCCTGGGTCATATCACCAGTTACGAAGGCGCATATGACGATGACCGGTGCGCCTCGAAAGCGGCCTTTATCCCGGCGTCGGTTCCAGTCACGTCACGAGATCGGCCATTTCGATTCTCGATGGTCAACGTTGCTTGCGCTGCCTGTGCCGACATTCAGATAACGATGTCGGTGAGGCGGCTACGGATTCCTTCCCTGATGTCTTCACCCATTGCCAGCGGAATCAAGGGTCTCACTGTCAGCCGATGCGCGATCCTATCGAGATCTTCAACGCACCTCAAGACAGTTTCCCCGCGCGCATGCCGCACGGGGTTTGAACACTAAAAGTGCCCCTTGCCCATATGCCATCCTCTTAGATACTATGGAAGGGCCGCGGAAGTAAGCCTCCTGGAGTAAAACGAGGATTCCGATACCCGTTTTCCGAGAGGAGTACGCAAATGAATGCGCCTCGCACGACCCTTCACGGGCAGGATACAACCATCACCGGATCGCTGTATGTCGCCTTCGAACTGGGTGACAGGAACTGGAAGCTCTCGCTGGGCGATGGGGTGCGCGCGCCGAGCCGCTGCACAGTGGCCGCCGGCGATACGGCCGCAGTCTTCATGGCGATTGCGAGGGCCAAGGTGCGCTGCCATCTGGCCACCGACGCTCCGGTACGTAGCTGTTATGAAGCCGGGCGTGATGGCTTCTGGCTGCACCGCTGGCTTGAGGAACATCAGATCAAGAACCTGGTGGTCGATTCCGCCAGTATCGAAGTGAACCGGCGCAGACGTCGCGCCAAGACCGACCGTCTCGACAGCGACAAGCTGCTGTCGATGCTGATGCGCTACTACGGTGGTGAACGCCGGGTATGGGCGGTCGCGCGCATCCCTACTCCCGAACAGGAAGATGACCGGCGGGTACACCGGGAACTCGATCGCCTGCGGCAGGAACGCACCGCCCACAGCAACCGGATCCGCTCGCTGCTGGTACTCCACAATCTGAGGGTCGAGCGCATCGGTGGGCGCGCGTGGACACACTGGTGGGCGCAGCACGCCCCGCAACTGCTGCCGGGCCTGCGCGCCGAAATCGACCGCGAATGTGAGCGGCTCTCGCTCGCTGCCAGGCAGATCAGGACGCTCGAGTCACAGCAGCAGCATGAGGTTCGCAGCGGCGCGCAACCCGTCATCGCGCTGCTCGCGCGCCTATCGGGTATCGGCATCGGCAGCGCCTGGACCCTGGTCAGGGAACTGTTCGGCTGGCGGCAGTTTCACAACCGCCGCGAAGTGGCCGGCTGCCTGGGCTTGGCCCCGACGCCCTATGCCAGCGGTACGAGTGAAGTTGAGCAGGGCATCAGCAAGATCGGCAACAAGCGAGCCCGATGGCTAGTGGTGGAACTGGCCTGGAGCTGGCTGCGCTTCCAGCCCGCCAGCCAGCTGAGCCACTGGTTCAACGAGCGCTTCGCAGGCGGCGGCAAGCGAGTACGACGCATCGGCATCGTGGCGCTTGCGAGACGTCTGGCTGTCGCGCTGTGGCGCTATCTGGAATTCGGCGAGATTCCCCTCGGGGCAACCCTCAAGTCACCTGCCAGGAAGGTGCTGGCGACCTGAGCAGCCAACGTCGAACGCCAACAGCATTGAAGGTTCAGCGCGCCCGGACAGTAAGCGGGTTACCTTCGGAGGTAACCGTAGTTTTAGATGGGGCGCGTCCGTACTGGGGTGGTTCCAGCGCCTTGCGCATGCGGTATGTGGTGCCCGGCCTGGTGCCGGCACGGATAGAAGTTGGTCCGGTCATGTCCGGACTTCAGGCACCCCGGCCTCGCTGCTGTAAAACGCTCGATTTATACGGAGGAGTACAGATCATATGATCAGGCAGGTTATCCACCGCCGGCCAGCGTCGTGGTCGTGACGGGCGACCCGCCGGCCGGCCGTGGATAACCTGCCGCGCCAGCCAACGGGAGATCACTGACGGAAAACGGGACCGCCAAAGGGCTTGACTTCCAATGCCCCATAGAAGTCTTACTGTGTCACATAATTAGTTGCGCAGTCTATTGCCGTACAGGCTTGTGGAAAGCCAACGGAAAGCGCCGGGAGGCGCGGGACTTGCTCCGGCCGGTTGTCAGCGCTTTCACCGAAGGTCTGGATTGCCAGGATGTTACGGCAGCGATCGCGCTGCTCGACAGTCTCGATATGGATGATTCGTGAAGCGTAACTCTTTGATATACAAGCGGGTGAAGAAAACCAGGCGGTTCTACTGCTCACCAGTTCAACGACCGTCGCTTCCGTACGGCAGTAGAAATTAATCAAGGTGGAGTCCCGATTTGCTCGCCGATAGTCCTGTCTACACCTCGTGCAATCATTCTGGAGCATGCGAAACCAGAGTGCGTTGAAAGGCGGTTCAGGTTCCGGAACCGGCCATAGACTTCGCGCCAGCCGGATAGGCTGATTCGGGTCGCGTACCGTCGATCCCCGGCTTGCACGGTTCGCGCTGCGCATGCCGATTTGCGTGAGGCAGTGCACGGCCATGAAGCGACACCCGCGCTTCGATCGAGCGGACGTTCAGCCGTCGGCTCCGCCCCAGAAAACTGCCACTGGATAGCAAAGCGTTTGCTTACCAATCGTTCTTGTCTGTCCCAAAATTATCCACAAATTCTGTGGGTAAGCCTGTGCATACGGGCTCATCGAAGACGCGGTTTGGCCGTGACAGCCAGTATCGCCAAGACGCCGGCTTACTGCCTCTCTGCTGCGGACCCCTACGCCCAAGGTCGTCGTTCGTGCGTCGTCGGCCAGAGCGTAATCGTCTGCCTCAGATCGTCTTGACTGAGCCTCGTTCTAAAGGAGCGGCCCATGCTGGCGATCAGGCAAGCTGAAACGATCGCTTACACTCGCTCACAACCGCATCGATTCCGGCTCGCTAACATCACGCACCGCGCACAGTGCGCCGTTGCCGCGCCCAAGGGCGAACAATCCCAGGAACATAAAGCATGAAACGTCTTCTTCTGGCGGCCGTAACGGCGGCGCTTGCCGCACCAGTGCTTGCGGCAAACGTCGGCGTATCTGTTAGCGTTGGACAGCCCGGTTTCTATGGGCGCATCAATCTCGGTGATGCGCCGCATCCACAGCTCATGTACGCTCAGCCGGTCGTGATCGAGCCGGTGCCGGCGGGTGTCATCCCTGAACCGCTCTATGTCTACGTCCCCGCCTATCAGGCTAAGAACTGGCGCGAGTATTGCCGCAGGTACGGTGCGTGTAGCCAACCGGTCTACTTCGTGCAGCAAACGTGGTACGAGAACGTGTATGTTCCGCGCTATCGCCGCGAACATCTCCGGTCCCAGGTGCTTTACGCGCATGATATCCATAGCGATGTCGTGCGAGCCAGCGTGATCCGGGCGCATGATGTGCATGCCGAAAGCGTGCATGCCAGGGTTGTCTACAGGGTGGAAGGGGAGCCCGGGGGCCGCACGGCGAAGATATCCATGCACCGGCGGTGCAGGCGGGCGATATCGAAGCACACGATATTCACGCAAGGGTGATCGAAGCAGACACGCTTTACGTCCATGACCTTCATGCTGATCACTAACAGGCGAGTGATGGCACGTGCGGTCGCCAAAGCGGAAGCGAGTTCAGCTGTAGCGGCCGTTGACTTATAGTCGGACGTTGTCACCTAGAATATTGTCTAGGTGTTACGTAACCCGGGCACGCCACCAGCGCGAACATTTGGAGACCGTTAGAACCACGTCTCAATAACTGTTGGGTGGGTTATGGTGCTATTACTTCGCTATTTGGGAGTCTTGGGAATCTGTGCTTTGTTCACTGCTTGCGGAGAGATTCCGTCCAAGCATGCAGCGTGCAGAGCTGATCCCTGTCACCCTCGGCACGAGCACGAAATGTTGCAATCCGGCGAGGCGTCATGGTATTCGGCAACGTTCCAGGGGCATCTGACCGCAAACGGAGAACGCTACGATGGCGGCGCCTTGACTGCCGCCCATCGAACATTACCGCTCGGCAGCTATGTGCGCGTTAGATCGTTGGCTACCGGGAAGTCGGTTGTCGTTCGCATCAACGATCGCGGACCATACGTCAGAGGCCGGATTATCGATCTCTCTTACGCTGCGGCGCAAGTCTTGAGTTTGCCAGACGCGCGGTCGATGCGCGTGCAGATTGAACGTGTGGAGAAGACACAGACAGGGTCGGACGAGGGCGAAGCCTTGACGACAGAGCGGTGAAGTCATAGACGGTGCTCTGAGCAAGTTGCTTGCTTAAGGGCTCGGCAAGACTGCGTAGCCGCAAAACAACTGATTGCAACCCGTGGGTTGCTTCGGGGTCTTTTCTTCTTCGTAGTCACTCTCCGCAAATGGAAGGCGGAGTTTCCATTTCCGCTGTGGCTTCTCCCGCTATTCTTTCTGGCTCTGCTGGCAATGGTCGTTTGTGTAGCGAGGGTGATATGCACAGTACCCCTTCAAAGGGAAGCGTCGACGGACACGTACTTGCTCTTGCTCACCCTCGTAATGCTGCTATACCTCGCGTTGAGGTGAACGACTGCTCGTTTAACTTGCGTCCTCTTCAAGCGGCCTGTTCCAGGAGACCGCTTCTATTGGCTGAGCTCAATCGTTGATCTGATTTCCGAACGGCTGATCGGCTGGGTTGGAGCGGGTTCGGCCAACTTGAGGCATTGGCCGGTGCGCCGGGGCGGACGCTCGAACGTCTCGTCCGCCTTAGGCGGCAGACATTCGCGGGTGAAAGACGGGGCCGCTCGCATTTGTTGCGACCCAAAATCCTTCGATAAGCGCGACGTAGACCCGAGACGATCGTGCGAGCTTCCGCATATCCTCCGGGACGGGGCGGCATCAAACCCTTCGCCGGACAGCGCTCTTTCCATCTCCAGCCCAAAGCAGGCCCAAGGCGAGCAGCCATGAAAATTGGGCCCGCATAGTGGGGGCCGCCTATCCTTGGAGATAGGCAAACCGCAGGGTCCCGTTCATGATCAATTTGCACGAACTCCGGTATGTTCGGCTCGGTACACGTGACATCGACGCCGCGGCGAAGTATGCCGCCGATATCCTTGGATTGCAGCTGGTGCGCCGCGAGGGTGGGTGGGCCTACCTGCGCTCGGATGAGCGCGATCACACGCTGGTCTACTTCGAGGGCGATCCGAATGACCAGACGATTGCATTCGATGTCGTCACGATCGAAGCGCCCGAACGGGCAGGTGCGGTGTTAGAGCAGAATAGCTTCCGCGTACACGCCGGCAGTCGAGACGAGTGCGATCAACGTCGCGTACGCGCTTTCATCAGTTTCAAGGATCCATCGGGCAACCAGATCGAACTGGTGTTCGGCGCCTTGTATAGCGGCCGTCGCTATTTTCCGTCACGCGACGCCGGAATCACCGGCTTCAGCCACGTCGGCCTGCGCACCAGCGATCCCGGACGTGACGAGATCTTCTGGACGAAACTGTGCAATGCGCGCGTGAGCGACTGGATCGGATCTGCACCGCTGCTGAGAATTGACGAGGTACATCACCGGATCGCCCTCTTTCCGTCCCCGTTCGCCGGCATCCAACATATCAATCACCAGGTTGCAAGCATCGACGATCTCATGCGCGCCTGGTACACCCTGCGTGAACAGGGCATACCCATTCGGTTCGGACCAGGGCGGCATCCGACGTCGGGCGCCATCTTTCTCTACTTCGAGGGGCCTGACGGAATGACTTATGAATACTCGACAGGCGTTCGTCTGATCAGACCGGATGAGGAAGCAAGTTACTGTCCCCGCCGGTTCCCGTTTGATTCCACCGGCTTTTGCATGTGGGGCGCCAAACCCGACATTCCAGAGTTTCAATCCTGACGCGCGATCAGGTCCATCGCTGATCGCGCGAGAGCAACCTCCAAGGCTACCGGAGGCGGAGCCAGTAGAACACGCGGGACAAGCTTCCTGCCAGCACCCTTGTCAAAGAAACAGCCTGGATTTAGCGGCTACAGGGAGAACGCCATGGCAACGAGCAGAACGGTCGACGTTCAGGACTTCATCAATTCGCACAGGCTGTCGACGTATCAGCTGCTGATCGTCGCGCTGTGTTTCCTGACAGTCGCGTTCGATGGTTTCGACACGGCGACCGCCGGATTTATCGCGCCAGCTATCAGGAAGCAATGGGCATTGAGTGCGCTTCAGTTGGCGCCTTTGTTCGGCGGCGGCCTGTTCGGTCTGATGATAGGCGCGCTCCTGTTCGGTCCACTCGCCGACCGGTTCGGGCGCAAGCCCATACTCTGCCTTTCAGTGGCGTTTTTCGGTGTCATGTGCCTGTGGTCCGCCTTTGCGACTTCTCTGCGCGAACTCATACTATTGCGATTCCTGACCGGCCTGGGTCTTGGCGGAGCCATGCCGACGGCCATCACGATCACATCCGAATTCGGTCCAGAGAAACAGCGCTCGCTACTGGTGACGGGCATGTTCTGCGGCTTCACGTTAGGCGGGGCATCAGGAGGTGTGGTCGCCTCGCAGATCATTCCCCTGCATGGCTGGCAGGGCGTGCTGCTATTCGGTGGGGCAGTGCCGTTGTTGCTGGTGCCGGTTCTGGTGTGGCTGCTGCCCGAGTCTGTCCGGTACCTGGCACTGTCCGGCCGGATGCAGGCGCAGGTGGCTCGCACGCTCCGGCGCATTGCGCCGCTGGAGCCGCTCGACCATGCGACGTTCACGGTCCCCGAGAACAAGGTCACGGGTTCTCCCGTCCGCAACCTTTTCGGCAAGGGCGTGATCGTCGGCACGGTCTGCCTCTGGCTCACCTTCTTCATGAGTCTGCTGGTGTATTACCTTCTCACCAGCTGGCTGCCCACGGTCATTAACAACACAGGCGTCCCTCTGGGTCTGACTGCGCTGATCGCCGCAGCGCTGCCCTTGGGCAGCACAGTCGGCGCCGTGGTGATCGGCCGCCTGATGGACAGGCACAGTCCCTGTCTGGTACTCGCAAGCTCTTACCTTGTTGCCGCCGTGTTTGTCCTGCTCATCGGCATCGCTTCGTCGTTGCCGATGCTGGTGTTCGCAGTCTTTGGGGCTGGTCTTGGAACCGGAGGCTCGCAGACTGGCGCCAATGCGCTGGCGGCAGCCTACTATCCAACCTCCAGCCGCGCCTCCGGCGTGAGCTGGGCGCTAGGCATTGGCCGGGTGGGTTCGATCGTGGGCTCGATGATTGGCGGAGTGCTGCTAGCCATGCACCTGGGCCTGTCCGTTGTGTTCGTGCTCGTGGCGATTCCCGCTATCGTCGCCGCACTCAGCATGTTTGGCATGGGACGCCACGAGGCCGCGCTCAGGTCGTCTGCGGATGCTCGAACGCCCTCTGGTTCAGTCAAGCCTTAGACGACTGTCAGCGTCGAATCCATACATCGCACTTTTGTCGAAGGCACCTTCTCCGGCATTTCGTCCAGCAGCACCGTACGCTAATGGCGCCGACACGCCGACGGATCGCTCCGGGATGGCATTCGGAGGTTGACGCGTGTCCAGTGGAAGGGAGATAAGACACACGTGCATTACGTGAACCGGGAGAACGAGCCGCTCAAAACGTTTCAATTCGCTCCAGCAGACGATGCAGACGCTGCCGCTGCTTCGGGGCTAGCCCAGTTGTAGAGGATGCCTGGAGAATCCTCTCGCGCCAGTACGCTCGCGAAAACAGTGAACTCGCGCCCTCCTTATCCAGCACGGCTTCAAGATGGGCAATTGCCGCATCGATATCGCGGAAGGTGTATGGACTAGGATTGCCTGCCTTGGTATTACCGGGAGTCATGACTTCGTCTGAAAGAAATTGTGAAAATAAGTAGGACGAATTAAAGATGCGTTCCGAGTTTCGCACTCGGCAGAAATAATACGATCGAACGTACGGGGATATCTGCGGGCGACGACTTCGACAACGGCGGAGGTCGAGAACCACGCGATCAGGGAACCGATACGTCTGTTGATTGTTGCGATGCAACAGGCTATCGATTGTAAGGAACGGTATGAGAATGTCAAACCGTTTGGTGCCTGGCGATCAGGCTATATCGCTTGAGATATTACCCATCGTTCGGCGGCGCCTTCGGGAGCAGGCGATCGGGACCGCCGTATGAGTTGAGCCATCTGTGTGTATCTTGCGACGCTGATCCGTTGTGAATCCAAGGGTAGGTAATGAAGCACCCTGATAGCCTGTTTAGTCAGAACGGCGACCCCGGAATGGTGGCTCGCTGAGATGCCTGTCGCGACCATGAGGATCGGGAAGCGAATGCCCGTTGTACGAGGTAGTAACCGGCCAGTGTCTGCCGACCGCGTTGGACAGGCAGTCGGCCAATTTCGGCCGTTCCGTCGCTATTCGCGGATGACCGCTTGGCCGCCGATCTCGGCCAATCGTAACCACGCGGGGCCTCGCAACTCGCTCTCATATCAGCACGCTGTGCCAGACCTCGTTTAGACCGTCCCCTGCGTGATCACCTGGTTTTTTGTCCATCAGGCCACGATGTAAAGGCTTTCCCTTGAAGGCCCACTGTGATCCACCGTTAGGCATCGGCATCACGGTCAGGTCACCAGTAGGTCTGTCGCCCGGCGCAGCTAGTGCTCGGGGGAAGTTTCTTTCGCAGTCGCCTTCGCACGATCTGGCGTCTGGGGCTCCCTTTCCGTCGAACACGTACAAGGTCATCCCGTGCTCGTCGACCAGCCTGCCATCGCTCACGTGCGGTGCGGCAGCCATGGCGGAGGTTGCTGCGAGTAGTACCGCCAGCATGGGGACCGCTTTCATGTCTAACCTCCTTCTGCCATCGTTTCCGGTGACACAAAAACTCACCGTGGTGCCATCACACGGAGCACTGGACGACCGTCGACGTTCTTCAGCGGGAAAAAGACATGATGTGTCGATGGATCGATGCCAACCACGTGCGCGTTAGAGCCGATGCTGCCCTCGCCAGTCTTCGACACAGTCGACGACTCAACGGCGAACATGGACACGATGCCTGCTTCACCCGCCACATAAAGCGTGCCTCGACCGGGATCGAACGCGAGTACGTCAGGGTCGTCGCCGACGTCAAACGACTGGATGACCTTTCTCGTGAGCAGGTCCAACACCAGTAGCCTGGCGTTGTCTTCGCAGGCGATAAACGCGAGGTGAAACTGCGGAACGATGTACAGCCCGTGGTTGCCCTTAGCACCCGGTAAATCGATCCGTGCAACGACCGCATCATTCGCTGGATCGATTTCGACAAGTTGTCGCTGTGACTGCGCGTTTACGAAGACGTGCCGAGAGACGGCGTCGTAGTGTGTGTTGCCGACGGTGCCGCCCATCTGGATCGTGTTGATGCGACGATTGGATTGGGTGTCGATCACTGTTTCGGTCCCACCCGTCTCGTCCGACACGTAGAGTTTATGAGTGTCCGGCGCGTAGGCCATCCCGTCCGGATAGACGCCACCCGGCATGCGTGCGGTGATCTTCAGCGTACGCTCGTCAATGGCAACGACTTCATTCGAGCCAGTTGCTGACGCATAGACGCGCGACAACTCAGGCACAACGAGTACGCCATGCACTGCGGCAATATTGCCGATGCGAGCAACTACGTGCAAATTTTCTGTGTCAACGACGATGACTTCGCTGTCGCCCAGATGCGCGATGAACAGCAGATGACGAACGGGATCGAAGCTCTCATAGTCGAGACGGGTCGAGCGCCCCGGTAAGGGCACGTCAGCGACATGCGTCAGCGGCAAGGTAGCGGTCCCCGATGAGTTGGCGGCCTGAGGAACGCGATACACGAAAACACCCGCGACAACGGACAGCACGCAGAAAACTACATACAAAAGCACGGCTCTGCGGCGGGATATCGGTTTGCGCGTCATGAAGACCCTCCGTCTGGCCGAACGCGGCGGAATGAGACGAGCAACGAAAGGTCATAGGCAATCTTGAGTAGACCGCACGCGACCAGCGGAGCACCGAGCCATCCCAGGCCGAGAAGCATCCCGGATAGCACCGGTGCGAGCGCTGCCGCGAGGCTTCGTGGCACCGCGGTGAAGCTGGCTGCAGCGGGCCGTTCAGCCGGTGTGACGATCGACATGACGTACGCGCTGCGAGTCGGCACATCCATCTGCGAGAGGGCGCTGCGCACGAGAAGCAGCGCTAGGGTTAGCGCGAGCGACGGCGAAAACGCTGCGGCAATGAGGCATACGCTCGACGGGATGTGTGTGAACACCATCGTATTGAGCAAGCCAATCCGGCGCGATAACGGCGCTGCGGCGAGCTGGGAACCCGCGCTGAGTAGCCCCGCCCAGAAAAAGAACTGACCTGCCGCGCCGAGCGACAGTCCAAACCGCTCGATCAACCACAAGGTCAGCAGCGAGTTGACGAGAAGGCCACCAGCAAAGGCATCGATGCTGAACAGCAGCGCAAGGCGCATGACGATTCCGCGTGACGGCCCAAGCGGTACGTGCGTTCTATCGGCCGACACATGGGGCGCGGGTAGATGCCCGTAAAGTACCCAGACGATGAATCCTGTTGTCGAGTAGACGAGAAACATGGCGCGGATCGCCGCGAGCGGTGTGACCGCCGCGTGGGCAGAGATCCAGTCGGGCAATCCGGCCGCGAGGGCCCCGAGTGCCGCAGACAACGCACCGACCAGGCTATAGCGCGCGAACAGTGCGGTACGTGCATCGCCTGTCGCAGACTCCGCAAGCCGCGCGTGTTCAAGTGGAAGAAACAGGCTGACATCGCCCGAACTCGGGTTCAACGTACCGACGAACGCAACAATGAGCAGTGGCCACAGCGACGACAGCCCCGCGAACGCCAGACCGGTGGCGAACATAAGCGCAGCCGCGAAGCGCAGCAGACCTCGCGGCGCAAAGCGATTGCCGACGAGACCCACCAGCACGGTCGCGAAAGCCGAGCCGAACAGGGTGGTCGTGCTGATGAGTCCGACAGCCAGTTGTCCAAAGCCCATCGCCAGCAGATAGCCGGGTAGCAGCACGGCGATAAAGCCATCGCACGTGCCACGTAGTCCACGGGCAACGAGCAGGATCAGGGCACTGCGCTCGACTCCATCGGGAAGGAGCAAGGCCGGGCGAGTCAGGATACCCATGCCAACCGCCGAATATGCTCGGGGTACATGTCAGGCTATTTTTTGAGCGGGCATTGCCGCCCGTAGTCTCGACGCGGCATTGTCCCAGTTGATGATGCTGAAAAGCTGGTTGACGTAGTCGTTGCGCCGGTTCTGGTATTTCAGGTAGTAGGCATGCTCGAACACATCGAGGACGAGGACGGGCTGGATGCCCCACGCTGTGAGTTTCTGATGGTTTTCGCATTGCAGGATCATCAGCTTGCCTGTTGCCGGGTGATAGCCGACCACACCCCAGCCTGACGCCTCAACTGCGACCGTTGCAGCGATCAGCTGCCCCTTGAACTTCGCATAGGAACCGAAGGTCCTGTCGATTGCCCTTGCGAGATCGCCCTTCGGTTCACCGCCTTTCCCCGAGATGCTCGTCCAGTAAGCCGTATGCAGGATGTGGCTGGACAGCTGGAAGGCGAGCTCCTTCTCGTAAAACTTCACGAGCGCGAAGTCGTTCGAATCGCGGGCTTTCGCAAGTGCATCCTCCGCCTTGTTGGCGGCAACCACCGCGGGCTTGTGATGAAAGTTGTAGTGCAGTTCGACAGTGCGGGCATCGATCGCGGGTTCGAGCGCGTCGTAGGCGAAGGGCAGCGGACCGGCCACATATTTGCCGTCCGCGTCGGTCAGCCTGTCGACAAAGCCGGGTTCGTCAGCCGCGTGTGCGTTTTGCGCCTGTGTGAGCAGGACACCGGCGCCGACGGCAGCCGCGTTGTGGAGGAAAGTGCGACGTGTTGCCATGAGTGCTGTCCTCGCATGTGTACGCACGCGCATGCAATCAGACGGCGTGCGAATGGATGAGCGGGTACACAACAAGACCGATGAGCGCAGCAGCGATAACGATGACCGGTTCCTGCAGCTTCTTGAAACGCCACAGCAGCGCAGTAGCCAGCGCCAGCAGAACGGTCGGCCAGTCGACAATGGAGCGCCGCGCAATGACGATCACCGAGCCGCTAATCGCGCCAACAGCGGCGGCCGTGATGCCGTCGACGAATGCCTTGACGGCGGGCAGCTTGCCGTACTTCTTGAAATACGGTGCCGGCAGCACGGTGAAGAGATAGCACGGCAGGAAGGTGCCAAGCGCGGCAACGCAGGCACCCGCGAGACCTGCGACCAGATAGCCGATGAAGCCCACCGTGATCACGACCGGTCCTGGCGTAATCATCGCGACGGCGACGGCATCGACGAACTGCTTGTCATTAAGCCAGTGATGTTCGGTGACCACACCGCCGTAAAGGAACGGCACAATCGCCAGCCCGGAGCCGAACACGAAGGCACCGGCCTTCGCGAAGAACAATCCGATCTGGCCGAGTAGTGGCCAGTCGAGACCGCCTAGTATTCCGCTTGCAACGGGCAACTGCGTAGCCGCAATGGCGTTCAGGCCACTCTTCGTCAGCCATCTCGGCGGAGCAATAACGAACCAGTTGATTAGGCCACCCGCAATGAAAAGCCACGCGATTTCGGATTCGGTGATGACGGTCACCGCCGCGAGCGTCAGATAGATCGCCCACAGAAGCCAGTTTTTGCCGAGAGTCCGCGCGGTGAGCTTGTAGGCGCTCATCGCGATGATGCCGACAACGGCAGCACCCACGCCATAGAAGGCGGCCTGCATCCAGGAGAGGCCCCCGAAATGTGCGTAGGCCCAGCCGAGGCCGACGACCATCAGGAACGACGGCAACACGAACGCGATGCCAGCGAGCGTCGCGCCGATGAGGTGATAGTGCACGTGGCCCATGTAAATGCCGAGCTGTGCGGCCAGCGGTCCAGGCATCATCTGCGCGAGTGCCAGACCCTCACGGTAATCCGACTCGCTGATCCAGCCGCGCTGCTCAACGAGATCGCGATGCATGTAGCCGACAAGCGCCACTGGACCACCAAACCCGAACGTGCCGAGTCGAAGCATATAGAGGATCAGTTGGCCGAGCGTGTAAACGGGCGTCGTAGCCGTCGTGCTCATGATCGACCTCCAGCGTCGCGGGATTTCGCAGCCGACGCAAAGTGCGTGTAGAGCAAATCCAGGACGCGGCCCATCTCGTCGAGAAGTTGATCGTCGTCGGCCGCGTGTTCCCGCGCGCCCGCCATCACGGCTTCGAAACCGATTGCTTCGGGAACGGGGGCGCCGCCGACGTCAAGGGTATGAACCATCTCGCCAAGCCGAAGCAGTGCCGGGTCCTTGTCGAGACCAAAGCTCGCAATCAGCACCTCGAAGGTCACGCGCTCACCGACATGTGTGAACGCCGCACCGTCGAAGTCAAAGCCAAGCACGTTGGCCGGGCAGGCACCCGGCGATGTGAGCCAGATGAACCGGGCATCGCGATCGATGAAGCGCCGGATCAGCCAGGCGCTCGCCACGCGATCGACCCACATGTGCTGGCGCGTTGCCCAGGTGCGGCCCTGATAGTCACCGACTGACAGGCTTCGGATCGGACGTTCGGCAGAATGGGGCTCACCAGGCGACAGCACGGTGTCGACCAGACCGATAAAGTCCTGCCACGCTGCCTCGGCGCGTGTCGAGGCGTCGCCCGGGAAGTAGTCGGTCGCTACGATCGCTTCGTAGTCCTTGCGCAGTTTCCGAAGCAACTTTGTCAGATTGGCCGCCGACTGGCCGGAAACGGTCTTGCGCGCGTCGTTCAGTGAGCGCGTGAACCCGGCGTGATCTTCACCGCGATCGAAAAGCGCCCGGAATTCCTGGTCCTGCACGGTATCGAGGCTCGGTGCGCGCAGCAGATGTGCGGTGCCACCACTATCCGCGATGGCGTCCGCCAGTTCGCGGAGCATCTGTTCGCGCTCTTCGGTGTAAGGCAGTAGATAGATGCCGTCGCGCAGCACAGCACATCCCTTTGCTTTCAGTGTTCGCCAGAAGCGCATGCGCGCTGTGGCATTCTCGGTTGGAAGGGTGAGGACCAGTAGGGACCAGACTGTCAGAGTGTTCATGTAGCGTAAACTACACCAGTGTAGTGAAATCTACAAACTGTATTTTTCAACGGAGTGGCGATTGGCGGCGCATCCCCTCAAGGGGAAATTTGCCGCGCAGCGGCGCGCTTTCGACGCAATACCTATGCGGTTATCGGGAGAACTCGTAGGAATCGGCAGCAGCTCGAGCCGGTACGGCCTCACGGAGGCGACGACGCCATCAACAGGCAGTTCAGCGGGTGTGCGCTTCCGGCAAAGGGCCATCTGGCACGCACGATTCTGTGGTCGCCGTTACCACGGAGATAGCGGTAAGGAATCCAGGGATGCGGACCGCGTAGGACCGCGGTTCGAATCTACGATTAACGTGCTGATCGAAGGGAGACCAGAGTTGTCAGTCACCGCTCAGGTACGGCAGCCAGAAGAAGGCATAAACACAGGCGCCAAGGAGAATCGCAATGGCAGCAAGGGCCCAGAGTGTGCGTTTCGTTCTCACGGTTCGGACCTGCATAGGCAAAGAGCGTCTTAAATCAGAGTAGTGCGCTATGCGTAGGCCATCAATGCGAGTGACGGCGAATGCCCGGGAAATGTGCGTGGGTGTAAGTGATGGGCGTATGAACGTGCGGGCTAAACAGGCGCTGGCATCACGCGCAGGTGCATGCTGCGGTGACGCGGGATCACAACATCCGCGCCGCCTATGTTCATGTGATGGCCGACGCTGCCGTCTCGGTTCTGACGATTGTTGGTCTCCTGCTCGCATGGCGGTTTGGCTGGGTCTGGATGGATCCTGCGGCCGGGATCGTTGGTGCCCTCGTGATTGCGAACTGGTCTTACGGGTTGCTGCGCGACACGGGCGCAATCCTGCTGGATATGAATCACGACCGACGCCTGGCTAATGATGTGCGCCGAACCGGCGAGAACGCTGGCGACACGGTTCTCGATCTTCATGTCTGCCTCGGTCCCGGTCACATGGGCGCAGTGTTGTCGGTTGCGACGGACAAGACGCAGCACGGGCCAGCGTTCTTTCATGCCGAATTGGCCCATTTCAAAGGTCTTTCTCATGTGACCGCTGAGGTCAACCCGTCCGGAGCGACCTGATACTTTTCTTGCCGCCGGATCGATTTGTAGTCGTAGCGCGAACCAACGCCAAAGCGACGGTCTGATCGTGCTGCCTTCGGCGTTGCCACGCGCCGCAGTTCCAGTCACGGATGAACGGCCGCTTACGACACGCAAACAGTCGAACGGGTCGCGTACTTGTGTGGCAGTTGTGGGTCCGACACCGTTCCGATGACCCGTCATCGTGGACGTGATTACCGTGATAACCAGGCAGTTATCACGGATTGAAGGAATCAGCGCATCTCGCCGCACCATAATGATGATGGGTTGGTTAGTAGTGCCGCGTTTGCGCCGCGATCGTTACCTGCTCGTCCCCCGCGTTCTCGTTAATTGGGCAAAGCGCAGCTATTCACAAGAGAAAGCTTATCTCAATAGCGCGGGTTGGCTCCACGTCGTGCAGAAATACCGGACCATGATGAGAGCGGTACGACATGCGCGTCACGACCATCTGGTCGCTGCTTGCAGCGGCAAGCCGAAAAATTGATTCTGTTCGTGCGGCGGACCGCAGACGGTTGTTGCACGGACAGATGGAATCGGAGATAAACATCACAAAAACCAGCCCTTTACGAGGGGCGAAGGATGCTGCGCAAACAAGCCTTTTGGGAGTTGTTGAATCGGAATAATCTAGGAAAGGGTGTAATAAATGGGTGACACGTGGTTATGTGGACAACTCCACCTTTGGCGACCGAATTTTCGCCCGGGATGAATCGCGATGCAAAACAGTACAGAAAATCCGCACCCGCAGCATCCCGACCTTGACCTGTACCCTGTCGATCGGCTGGTCGAGGTTCTGGTTGAGGATCAGCTTAACGCCGCTCAGGCGGTCTGGGCTGTCCGCGTACGGTTGGCCGAAGCGGTACGTGAATCGATCCCCGAATTGCGGCAGGAGGCCGTCTGATCTACGTGGGTGCCGGCACCTCTGGGCGTCTTGGACTGCTTGATGCGGTAGAACTGTATCCAACCTTCTCGTGGCCTCGGTCTCGCGCGATTGCTCTGGTGGCTGGCGGTGCCGACGCACTTGCCGATGCAGTGGAGGGCGCCGAGGACAACGATCAGCAAGGCGAGGCGGATCTGCTGGCTGTGCGGCCGACAGCCAACGACGTGGTGCTCGCAATTGCGGCGTCGGGTTGTACCCCTTACGTGCTGGGAGCGCTTCGTGCGGCACGGGCCAGCGGTTCACTCACGATCGGATTCGCAAATAACCCGAACGCCCCGGTGCTGACTGCCGCACAAATCGGCATTGCGCTTGTGACCGGGGCGGAAATCATTTCGGGTAGTACGCGTCTGAAGGCCGGGACGGCACAGAAGATTGCCTTGAACAGTTTCTCGAGTGCCTTGATGGTGGGATTGAACAAGGTATATGGAAACCTTATGGTCGACCTGCGCCCGGTCAATGCAAAGCTGGTGCACCGGGCTATCAGCCTGACCATGCACGCGACGGGCGTATCGGAGGAAATTGCCCGCCATACGCTTGTCTTATGCGGATATCAGGTAAAGGTGGCGATTGTGGCGCTCAAATGTGGCATTGATGCGGAGGCGGCGAAGGTGCGCCTGGCGGCGGCCAGGGGCAATGTACGCCAGGCCCTGAGAGGGTGACAAAAACTGAAGGCGGGGGTAGCGGGTAACACGTTCGCGACGTCATTGAGCAAGCCTGTCGGTACAACGACGAGCTGTACGATGTCCTGCGTCGACGGCGCCGGGTTATGCCGGTCTCGACAACGAACTGTTCTACATGGACAAGACGATGATGGTGTTCGGCGATGCGAAGAAGGTCGTGGAGGACATGATGAAGGCGGCATAGCATATTGCGCGCCGCACATTCCAACGAGATCTTTCGCCAGTGAAACCGAAGCGTCTGGCCAGAGAGCAAAGCAAGGAGCAGACGCGCGAACGTTTGCTGAATGCAGCGCGCGATATGTTTTCGACGAAGGGTCTCATTGCGGCGAGCGTCGAAGATATCGCGGCCACAGCCGGATATTCGCGCGGCGCGTTCTATTCAAACTTCGAAGGCAAGACGGATCTGCTGCTCGAATTACTTCAAGGCGATCACGACGATGTCAAAGCTGAAGCACAGTGGATCTTCGATCGGCGCACCACTGGCGAAGATATGACGGCACCATCTCTCGACTGATTTTGAAGGCTGAACGACCTGCTGCTGGCGACACGAGGGGCGCGCTGAGGCTTGGCATTCGATCCCCACGCGCACACGACATCACCGCATTCGCGCAGGACGATCCATAGGTAGTCGTCGTTGTCGGGGCGGACTGGATCGTGATGCGCCCACAGCGCGGCTGGGTTGGTCGAGCGCAGCGCATACAGGCTCGCGACGGCGAGGCCATTGTAGTCCCAAAGCTTCGCGAAGCCACGGCACCGACGGACCGTTGGATCGTCGAGCGTGGCGTCCGCTGTGCTCGGGTTCAACATGATGAACAATGCGGTCGACTTCATCGGTGCCATCGATTCGGCCTGACGCTTCAGCAAGTAGCGGTACGCGCCGCGCGGGCTGAGGATGGCGCCCATGCTAGGATTCCTGCGGTATATAACTAGCCAGGAGACTGCCGTGCCCGATAACGTGTTCTTCGAAGAAAACGGGTACTTTGCGTGGGCCTTTGCTGCGCCGCTTGAAAACGGTAAATGGGAGGCTTTCGTGTTTTTCGAGCGGAAGGCAGACCATACGAAGGAATTTACGCCTTCTGTTAAGCACCGAATCCCCGCCGAATTCGATAGTCGCGACGAGGCAATGTCTGAAGCCGGATCCTGGGCGATCGAGCGCATGCAGCGCGATGAGACGAGGCTCCAGGGCGGCGGTTTCGTGAACAATGGCTGAGGTCGTTCCGCACATGCCTTATATCCCTGGTCGGCGTACGCTGCAGGAGTTCTAATGTGGAACTCTGGATTCAACCTGCGCACCATGCGCTGATCTTTACGGACAGCCGTCGGCGGTCCGTCCTCACGATACGTTGACTCTGGTCGGAGCCGGGGCAGTGAAAGACGCCCAGGTCGCGCGGCACTACACCTGCACACGATGCGGCGCCGCATTTGCGCGTATCCTCAAAGGCGAGCCGGGAAAACAAGTCTGGGTGCTGCTGAACGCTGGGCAACATTGAGCTGGAGCGCGCGCCCTTGCTAACAAGCTGCTTAAAGAACAAGAGTCTTGAATTGCCGCGCCGACCCTCGGAACCCGGGCAACCACCCAAGCGGCGCAAACGGCGGCGGAGATAGCCATGTGGACTTGCCGAAACTGCAATGCACGTTTCTCGTTCAATCAGGTCGAAGCCCAAACCGACGAAAGCGGATTCTTTTTTATTTGTCGCGACTGTGACTACCGAAATAACCTGGTGAACATGGGTCCAGATGCGGCGGGCCGGCCGAAGCTTATCCAGCGCGACGACGAGTAGAGCAACTTTTCGGAGACGGCCATGCAATTCGACTATAGGGAGTTTCACATCAACGCGTCGCCTCTTGATGAAGGCGGTCGTTACTACGCCCGAGCAAAGATCTACCGGCGCGACTCGGCGACCGGAGACGCCGTCGAAGTGAAATATTCGGGCGACCTCGGCGACTATCCCTCCGACGCGGACGCTATCGAAGCGGCGCAGCGTTGGGCGATGCAGTGGTGCGACAACAGCTCCGGATAGGGCACGCGGCTGGGAACAGGTGACCGCCGAGCTTGCATTCGAACGCAGCGGTCCGGAGCGCATCGATTCGAGTGTCGTCGTGCTCGAGGAATGGCTGCGCGCGTTGCACGCCGCAAAGCGTGTGGGCGAGGAAGCGTCACGCACTGAGCATAGCGCGCTTGGTGCGTTGATCACGGAACTTGCGACATTGCGTGCGCTATCGCTGTCGATCACCGGCAGACTTGATTAGGTGTGGCGAACAGGCATCTCACCAAAAGCGGGATCTTGCGTGTTGACAGGCCTGCGCATTTATCCCGGCGACCGCGCGTATTGGCCGCGCGCTTGCAAAACGTATGCGCCCGTCAATCGCGATCGTATGATGCTTGCGGCGGCGGTAAATGACGACCAACGTATCAGAACGTGATGTATCTCGACGTATGATTCTTTCTGCATAATGGGTAGCTCAGCTGTTTGCGGCGCCTGAAATATCACAACACCAAATGGAACGGGATGGCTTCAATGACTGCATCAAATGGAATGCCGATCTTGCGTCGCGACGGCGATCCGTTTTTCAATCATCTGCATCCCGAGACCATACTGATGGTTCAGGTGACGCAAGAGTGCCTCGCCGATGTCTTCGGGTCTGACGGGTCTGCCGACCAGGATCTGAAGGCTCTACGGGACAATCTTGAGGCGATCCTGAAAGTGGTCGATGCAAAGTCCTGCAGATAAAGACGTCAAGGATTGCGGTTACGGCCGATGACTTCTGAGCATCGCATTTGAAGCTCCCATAAGGCGTCTTTATTCTCGAGTAGCTCAGTGACGGTCGTCGGGTCAACCTCATCTTGCCGATACGTGAAGGGCGGCGAGTCATGCCGCGCGGCAATTTATCGAGACCTATCGTCTGGTGGATGGCGACGCCACAATGCACACGGCGGATCGCCTAAACTTATAGAACCAGTTCACGTGGCCATTCCCGCGCCGCGCCCCCGTCATGGCGCACATCTTTTTCGCTGCATCGATTCAACGACATATCGCAACGCCCGAGCGCGAGATCGAAGCGCGCACGCTCGGCGAAGCGCTCGAGGCCGTCTTCGCCGCCCAACCTCGACTGCGCGGCTACATCCTTGACGATCAGGGCTCACTACGGCGGCATCTCGCCGTGTTCGTCGACGGCCGGCGGGTGCTCGACCGCCAACATCTGTCCGATGCCCTCGGCGAGCAAAGCCGGATTTATGTCGTACAGGCCCTGTCGGGTGGGTAAGAGGGCCATCCGTACTCGAGGAGTAACTCGCCATGAGCGACCGATTGCTTGTCGCGACCCGCAAGGGCCTGTTCGTTCTGAAAGCCGATGGTGCGGGCGGCTGGACATTCGATGAGCCCTGTTTCGCCGGCGAGCCAGTGAGTATGGTGCTGGCTGATATGCGCGACAGATCGCTGTATGCGGCGCTCAATCTCGGCCACTTCGGCGTGAAACTGCATCGCCGGCGTGCGGGCATGGCGGATTGGGAAGAGTGCGCGGTTCCTGTCTACCCGCCGGAGCCTGCCGACGAGACACGTGACGGTGACGGCGTGCACGCGAGTACGGATACCGGCGCGGACAATGCGAGCGCTGCCATGCCCAGCCCGCCGACCCCTCCCTGGACGCTTCAGCAAATCTGGTCACTCGAAACAGGCGGCCCGGACGAGCCGGGCGTCCTGTGGGCCGGCACGATTCCCGGCGGGCTCTTCCGTTCCGGCGATGGCGGAGACACATGGGTGCTCAACCGTGCCCTGTGGGATCGCCCAGAGCGCCGAGAATGGTTTGGCGGTGGCTACGACGCGCCCGGCATCCATTCCGTGATGGTTGATCCGCGCGACAGCCGGCACGTGACAATCGGCGTATCGTGCGGCGGAGTCTGGCAAACGGCCGACGGCGGCGCGACCTGGCGCGTGAGTGCCGAGGGCATGGAGGCTGACTACATGCCGCCGGAGCGGCGCCGCGATGCCAACGTGCAGGACCCGCACCGTGTCGTGCAATGTCCAGCAAGCCCGGATGCGCTGTGGGCGCAGCATCACTGTGCGATTTTCCGATCGACCGACGGCGCTGCACACTGGCAGCGGATCGAAGCGCAGCCATCGAGCTTCGGCTTCGCGGTTGCCGTACATCCGCGCGAGCCGGACACCGCGTGGTTCGTGCCTGCCGTGAAAGACCAGTGCCGCATCCCGATGGACGCTCAGTTCATCGTCACGCGCACACGCGACGGCGGCCGCACGTTCGAGCGTTTCTCGAACGGGTTGCCGCCCGCACCGGCGTATGACCTGGTGTATCGCCACGGGCTTGCCGTAGATGAGAACGGCACGCGCCTTGCGATGGGGTCGACCACAGGCTCGCTATGGACGTCCGACGACGGCGGCGAAAGCTGGCAATTGATTTCAGCGCATTTGCCGCCTGTTTATTGTGTTCGGTTTGGATGAGGCGAGGGACAGGGCGAGTGAGGAATGAAAGTCCTATGTACGAGCAGATAGGGCCGAAGCGGGAACAGATGATCGCTTTGCGGTCCTCCAACCACTTTCAGGCGCTTGATGCGACTCAGTTGACTCCTTCGAGATACTGATTACTCGGGAATCACACGACCCACGTTTGGAGGTCCCCAGTTTGATTCGGAGCGGCTGCGGAAATGACCGTGCAATGCCGATGGTGAACGACTAAAGGTTGCCAGCAGTACGCGTTCGGAAAGCTGCCATTGAGTGGTGCAACGTCCTCACGACAGCACATTCATCGAACCGGTGCTACGGGCCACAAAGAGCCGTTCGGATCCGGCGACCGAAGGACTGCCGTACGGCGAACTCCGGTCACCAACAAAAGCAATCACGCCGCCCGCGCCGCATTCCTTCCACGCAGCCATTCGAGCGCGAGCAGCAGACAAGTCGAAAACACGATAAGAATCGTCGCCAGCGCGGCAATGGTCGGGCTGATGTTCTCGCGAATGCCTGTGAACATCTGCCGCGGCAACGTCGTCTGATCGGCGCCCGCGAGGAACAGCGTGACGACCACTTCGTCGAACGACGTCGCGAACGCGAACAGCGCGCCTGAAATCACGCCCGGCGCGATCACCGGCAGCGTGATGCTGAAAAACGTCTTCACAGGGTTCGCTCCAAGCGACAGGCTTGCCCGCACGAGGTTGTCGTTGAAGCCCTGCAAGGTAGCCGCCACTGTCGTCACGACGAACGGCACACCCAGCGATGCATGCGCCATGATCAGGCCGATATACGTATTGGCCAGTCCCAGCGGCGCAAAGAACAGATACATGCCGACGCCGACCACGACGACGGGCACGATCATCGGCGAAATCAGGATCGCCATCAGCAGCGCCTTGCCCTTGAAGTTCGCCTTCGTCAGACCGATCGCCGCGAGCGTGCCGAGCACCGTCGCCAGCACGGTCGCCGACGGCGCGACGATAAAGCTGTTCTTCGCGGCCATCCGCCATTCGTCGGAGGCGATCAGGTTCTGATACCAGCGCAGCGACCAGCCCGGAATCGGATAGACGAGAAACGTACTCGACGAAAACGACAGGGGCACGATCGTGAGCACGGGCAGAATCAGATACAGCAGCGTCAGCACGGCAAGCCCGCGCAACGTGAAATACCACACGCGCTCGACTATCGACGTATGCGGCGCGAACATCGGTTTGGCAAATTTCATCGCGTCGCTCCTCAACCAAGGCTCACGTTCGAACGCGTAAAGCGTCCGTAGATCACATACAGCACGAGCGTCGCCGCGAGCAGCAGCCCGCCGAGCGCGCACGCCATGCCCCAGTTGATCGTCACGTTGGTGAAGTACGCGACGTAGTAGCTGACCATCTGATCGTTCGGTCCGCCGAGCAGCGCTGGCGTGATGTAGTAGCCGATCGCGAGAATGAACACGAGCAGCGCGCCCGCGCCGATGCCCGGATACGTCTGCGGCACATACACGCGCCAGAACGCTGCGAACGGATGCGAGCCGAGCGAAATCGCCGCGCGCTGATAGGTCGGCGGAATCGACTTCATCACGCTGTAGAGCGGCAGGATCATGAACGGCAGCAGAATGTGCGTCATCGAGATATGGACGCCGACGCGATTGAACAGCAACGCCAGCGGATCATGTATCAGCCCCGAGCCGATCAACGCCTTGTTGACGAGCCCTTCGCTTTGCAGAATCACGATCCACGCGGCGACGCGCACGAGGATCGACGTCCAGAACGGAATCAGCACGAGGATCATCACGAGATTCGCGCGCCGTTCGTTGAGCGTCGAAATCCAGTACGCGAGCGGATAACCGAGCAGCAGCGCGAACACCGTCACCGCGAAACCGATCACGAACGTGCGACTGAACACGGCGAGATAGATCTGCTGCTCGGGGTCGGTCGGAATGATGTGGCCAAACGCGTCCTGCTTGTGATCGAGCGAGGCGAGCAGATAGAACGGCGAAATCGTGCTGCCGTTTTTGGCAATCGCTTGCCAGTATTTCGCATCGCCCCAACGTTCGTCGACTTCGAGAATCTTTGCCTTCACCTGAGCGGGCGGCAGTGCGTGGCCCGCGTCGTCGTTCAGCGGCATCGCGCGCGCCGTCTTCGCGACGAGCGAACGATAGCCCGGAATCTCCGTGTTCAGGCGGCGCGCCAGCGCGCCCATAGCTTCGCCGTCGGCGACGGCGGTGAGATCGGTGGCGAGCGCGGCGTATGCAGCGTCTGTCGGCGCGGACTTGCGATCCCAGTCGCGCAATGCCGTCACCGTGTGCGGCAGCGCCGTCGCGATCTCGGGGTTCTGCACCGCGCGCGTCAACAACGCGCCGATCGGCACCACGAAGATCATCAGCAGAAATATCGCGAGCGGCGCGATCAGCAGCAGCGCCATCGCGCGCTTCTTCGCTTCGGCGGCCTTCAGTTCGCGCTTGAGTTTGTTGGTCGACTCGGGGCCGGGTCGGCGGCGATCGTCATCGTTGTCACACCTTTCTCCTGCCTTGCGTATTGCCGCGCGCCGCCTCTGGACGGGTGCGCGGGTCTTGCATCCGTTCGGTACGGACTACAATTCCGCACCGATACAGTTCCAGCCTACTTCGAAGCCCACGACGCGAAGCGCTGCTCCAGTTCGTCGCCGTGGTCAGCCCAGAACGTGATGTCCATCTTCAACGCGTTGCTGGCGTTGGCTGGCGAGTTCGGCAGATTCGCGAGCGTCTTTGCGTCAAGCGATTTAATTGCCGCCTGGTTGACCGGGCCGTACGCGATGCTTTTGGCGAAGTCGCCCTGTGGTTTGGATGACAGCGTGAACGCGATGAACTGCTGCGCGAGTTCCCTGTTGGGATCGCCCTTCGGAATTGCCCACCATTCAATATCGAAGATGCTGCCGCTCCATACGACCTTCAGGTTCTTGCCTTCCTTCTGGGCGGCATCGATACGACCGTTATAGACCGTCGACATCGCCACATCGCCCGCAACGAGGTACTGCGGCGGCTGTGCACCGGCTTCCCACCACTGGATGTTCGGCTTGAGCGCCTCGAGCTTCCTGAACGCGCGGTCCTGACCTTCCTTCGTTGCAAGAACCTTGTACACGTCCTTCGGCGCGACACCGTCCGCCATCAGCGCGATCTCAAGGTTGTAGTGCGCCCCCTTGCGCATGCCACGCTTGCCCGGGAATTTCTTGACGTCCCAGAAGTCGGCCCAGCCGGCCGGCGGAGTCTTCAGCTTGTCTCCGTTGTAAGCCAGCGCGGTTGACCAGACGAACATCCCGGCGGCACAGGTCTGCTTCGCATACGGCATCAGATCACCACTCTTTGCGATCTTCGACCAGTCGAGCTTTTCGTACAGGCCCTCATCACAGCCGCGGCCGACATCACCCGTTTCAGTCTCGACAACGTCCCACGTCACGCGCTTCGTCTCGACCATCGCCTTGATCCTGGCGAGTTCCATGTTGTATTCAACCGGGACGATCTTTGTGCCAGTCTGCGCTTCGAAGGGGTGGTAAAAGGCGGCTTTCTGGGCATCGCCGTTTGCGCCCCCCGCATTTGCGACCGTAAGCTCAGTGGCTCCAGCGTGAAATGTACCTAGTGCGAGTGTGACTGCCGCGATGGCCGTACAGCCCGTTTTTCCGATCCTGCTCATGATGTCGTCGTCTCCTTTGTGATGGTGGATACGGCGTTCGATGTGACCGCCGTCTTTATTTGGCTCATGCAAAGATGCGCAGATGTTCGGGTGCAAACTCGAGCCCAACTGGTGCGCCCGGCGCGAAGCCTTCGAGCGCCTCCGTGCCAAGCGGCACTTTCACGAAGCACTCCTCCTGTTCAGGCAGGCCGCAGCGCATACGCACGTGGTCGCCGAAATAGATGAGACCGCGCGCTTCGCCTGCCAGCGCATTTGCGCCAGGTTTCGACGCACCCGCCGCAAGCTTCATGCGCTCCGGCCGGATGCACGCGACGCCCTGTGCGCCCGCCTTCGCACGGCCGATGTGGCGCCCAACGAGCCGGGTGCCATCGAGCAGATGAAACTCGCAGTAGTCGCCCTCGACATTCGCGATCGTGCCGCGCAACCGGTTGCTGTCGCCAATGAAGTTCGCGACGAACTCGTTGCACGGCGCTTCGTAGAGGCTGTCGACGGTGTCGAGCTGCTGCACGATGCCCTTGTCGAACACAGCGACGCGGTCGGACATCGTCAGCGCTTCGCCCTGATCGTGCGTGACGTAGACGAACGTGACGCCGAGCTTTTCGTGCAGCGATTTCAGTTCGTATTGCATGTGCTCGCGCAACTGTTTGTCGAGCGCGCCGAGCGGCTCGTCCATCAGCACGAGCTTGGGCTCGAAGACCAGCGCGCGAGCGAGCGCGATGCGCTGCTGCTGGCCGCCCGACAGTTGCGTGGGATAACGCTTCGCAAAGCCTTCCATGCGCACCATCTTCAGTGCGTTATTGACCTTGTGCGCGCGTTCGTTGGCGGGCAGCTTGCGCACGCTCAGCGGATACGCGACGTTCTGTTCGACGGTGAGATGCGGGAATAGCGCGTAGTTCTGAAACACCATGCCGATGTTGCGCTTGTGCGGCGGCACGTTGTTGAGCAACTGTCCGTCGAGCCAGATCTCGCCGCCTGTCGGAAATTCGAAGCCCGCGAGCATCATCAGGCAGGTCGTCTTGCCAGAGCCGGACGGTCCGAGCAGCGTCAGGAATTCTCCCTGATAGATGTCCAGATCGAGTTGCTTGACGACGAGCGTTTCGCCGTCATAGGTCTTCCGTACGCCGCGGAAGCTGACAAGCACATTTGCAGTCTGATTCATAGATTCGATATCCAATGAGGTGCGATTGGTAGCTCTGGCCCCCGAATCCGGAGAATGCTCGCTATGCGCGAAGCGGTATCTCCGTCTTGTGTTCGCGCTTGCGGCCTTTCCGGTAGCACTAGAAAATTTGCGCGTTGGGGCGAGGCAACCAGAAGCGGCGCTGTTGACCCGGTTGAAGTCAACAAGTCGTCTGCCGTCGACGTGAATGTACCCGAAATGATTTTCCGGGAGTAAAAAAATGGACTAGTATTTTTACTTACAGCTCAGAACATCGTCGGCCTGTGTAACAATGCGACGTGCCCGCGCTGAAGGGGCATGGCACGTCTGTTTTTGCAATGTCGACCACCGCTGACGAGCATGGACGGCGTCCGGATAGCCTTTTTTGGACCCACTCCTTCCGGGTGGATGAAAGGAGCGATCATTCGCATGGCCTATCAGAAAAACAGCCGCGCAAGCTCGACCCTGTCTTCAGACGAGGTTACGAGCGCGGCGGAAACACCGATCCTTGGCGAGCGGATCCGCGGGCTGCGCAAGCGTCGTCAGATGACCCTCATGCAGCTGGCCGAGAGCACGAACCTGTCAGCGGGCTACATCAGCCAGCTGGAACGCGACCTTGCGTCGCCCTCGATTGCTGCGCTGGTCAACGTGGCAAAGGCCCTCGGCGTAACGGTGCAGTGGTTTTTTTCCGGCAATACGCCCGTTCCTGCTGGTGAGGAGGGCTACGTCGTACGCCGTGGAAACCGCCTGCAGATGCGGTATGAGCAGGGCATTGTCGATGAATTGCTGACAGCCAGAATGGACATGCAGCTGGAGATGCTGCATGTTCGCATTCCGCCAGGTGGGGAAAGCCCGCAGAGTTATTCCCATGAGGGCGATGAGGTGCTGTATGTCCAGACAGGGCGATTTGAAATCTGGATTGGCGAAGACAAGCACTTCCTCCTCAGCGAGGGCGATAGTGTCGCCTTCTCATCACGACTCGCACACCGGTACCGCAATCCCGGAGCGATCGAGACCGTCGTGATCTGGGCCATTTCTCCGCCGAGCTACTAACCATTGCGTAAGGCAAGCGCCGGCCCTGCCCGGCAGGGCCGGCGTACGACAGCGCAGTCAAACGCCTCGCGCCCCCAGAATCCTTGCCGCCCCCCTTCACATCAAGTTCCTGCGGGAACCACCGCTAAGGCATAACTGACCGCGCTTACCGCGAATGCGCGGGTCTGCGCGCGTCCTGCTGGGACGACGCCTGCCTGGACTCGGGAAATATCCCTAGTAAAAAAACGTTGCGTTTTTTTACTGTGAGATAAAAAATGCTCGCCAGTGTCTCGACCCATCCTGCCTTCGGGACAAACCATAAGTACCCGTGTGAGGAGATAGACGTATGTCCGACGTGATCCAGTTCAAGCGCAACTCGCTCGCTTTCGAACCATACGGCGACCAGGGAGTCGGTTCGGCTTCGATCGCCCGCCTTTTGGCCCCCAGCACAGTCACACGATGGGGCGGGTGTCGCCCGTTTCGACAACGTTTCCATTGAGTGGACGGTGCTCTACGACGAACTGATTGTCGTGCTCGATGGAGTCTTCAGGCTCAGGGTCGGGGACAAGGCATTCGAAGCCACGACCGGCGACATACTCTGGATTCCTGAGAACACACCGCTTCGCTACGAAGGAGACAGTGCCACAGTGTTTTATGCACTTGCGCCGGTCGACTGGAAGGAACGCCACGCACTGGCGTGAGCTCCGTCCGCACTTCACACGCATTGATTTCCCATTTGCCGACCCAAAAACTTCAGCTGATCATGAGCGCCATCCAGTTTCCCAAGTTGTTCTCGCCTTTACAGATCCGAGGTTCATCGCTGAAAAACCGGATCATGTCCACCGGGCACGACACAACAATGCCGACCGACGGGCGGGTCAACGACGCGCTCGTCGCTTATCACGAGGCTCGCGCACGTGGCGGCGCTGGCCTTATCGTGATGCAGGTGGCGGGCGTGCATGAGACCGCACGATATACATCGCATCTGCTCATGGCGACGGACGACGGCTGCATTCCTGGATACCGGCGACTGGCCGACGCGGTCCATGCTCACGGCTGCCGGCTGTTCACGCAGCTTTTTCATCCGGGTCGCGAGCTGATGGAGTCGGCTGACGGCCTGCTCGCGGTGGCCTACGCGCCATCGAGTACCCCGAATGAGCGGTTTCATGTGATGCCTCGTGCGATGACGCGCGAGATGATCGGTGAGATCGTCCATGGATACGGTCAGGCGGCGCGACGCATGAATGAAGCCGGGCTCGATGGCGTGGAATTCGTAGCGAGCCATGGTTATCTGCCTTCACAATTCCTGAATCCGCTGGTCAATCGCAGGAACGACGAATACGGCAGCAGCCTCGACAATCGCTTGAGATTTCTGCGCGAAGTGCTCGCCGAGATGCGTCGACAGACTACCGACTCGTTCGTAATCGGTCTGCGGATAAGTGCCGGCGAGCGCGACGCAGCCGGGCTGACGGCGGAAGACGCGCTTGAGGCCTGTATTCAGCTAGAGCCCATGCTGGACTACGTGAACATCATCGCGGGTACCTCCGCTTCCCTTGGCGGCGCCATTCACATCGTTCCGCCGATGGCGTTCGCCAACGCATACGTTGCACCCGACTCCAAGGTGTTCAAGGAACGCCTCACGATTCCAGTATTTGTCGGTGGACGCATCAATCAGCCGCATGAGGCCGAAGCGGTCATCGCGAACGGTCAGGCCGACGTGTGCGGGATGACGCGCGCGCTGATCTGCGATCCGTCAATGCCGGCCAAGGCAAAGGCCGGCAGGACCGACGATATCCGTGCGTGCATCGCCTGCAATCAGGCATGCATCGGGCACTTCCATCGTGGCTATCCGATTTCATGCATCCAGCACCCCGAGACCGGGCGGGAGCTGACGTATGGCGAAATGCAACCCGCCACGCGACGCCGGAAGGTCATGGTTGTCGGCGGCGGACCGGCTGGCATGAAGGCGGCTGCCACGGCTGCCCGCCGCGGCCACGACGTGACGCTGTACGAGGCGGACAGCCGGCTCGGTGGCCAGGCGCTGCTCGCGCAGTTGCTGCCGCGCCGGAACGAGTTCGGCGGTATCGTCACGAATCTTGCGCGCGAGCTCGAACTGTCGGGGGCACGCGTTGTCAGGAACACCCGGGTCGGCGAGTCGCTGGTGAGGTCTGAGCAACCCGACGTGATCATTCTCGCGACGGGCGCAAAACCCTACATACCCGACTTCGAACACGATGGTGGCGTGCAGGTTGTCGATGCCTGGCAAGTGTTGCGCGGCGAGGCCACAGCTGGCCCTCGTGTTCTGGTGGTCGACTGGCGCTGCGACTGGATCGGACCGGGCATCGCGGAGGCGCTGACGCGCGCAGGCTCGGAGGTACAGCTCGCCGTCAACGGCACGCACGCGGGTGAAACGTTGCCCCTGTATGTGCGCGACAACATAGCTGCCGAACTTCATCGCCAGCAGATCAGAGTCACACCGTATGCACGACTCTATGGCTGTGACGGCGACACCGTGTTCATGCAGCACACCACCAGTGACGAGGCGATCGTATTCGAGAACATCGACACCCTCGTGCTATGCCACGGCCACAGGCCCGAAAATGTGCTTGAGGACGAGGTGCGGTCGTGGATCGACGGGCAGCCAGAATCGTCGGTGGAACTGATTGCGATCGGTGACTGCATGGCGCCCCGTACCGCGGAGGAGGCCGTCTATGAGGGACTAAAAGCTGGCTGGCAAATTTAGGATGTGGAGACCATGAAGATTCTTGTGGCAGTCAAACGAGTGGTTGACTACAACGTGAAGGTCCGTGTGAAGTCGGACAACACGGGCGTCGACATTGCGAATGTGAAGATGTCGATGAATCCGTTCGACGAAATCGCCGTCGAAAAAGCCGTGCGTCTGCGTGAAGCGGGCGTGGCGACGGAAGTGATCGCTGTGTCGGCGGGCGTGACGCAATGTCAGGAAACGCTGCGCACGGCGCTGGCGATCGGCGCGGATCGCGCGATCCTGATCGAATCGGGCGAAGATCTGCAGCCGCTGGCCGTGGCGAAACTGCTCAAGGCGCTGGTCGACAAGGAACAGCCGCAGCTGGTGATTCTCGGCAAGCAGGCCATCGACGACGATTCCAACCAGACGGGCCAGATGCTCGCTGCGCTGGCGAATCTGCCGCAAGCGACGTTTGCATCGAAGGTTGTGGTGGCGGATGGCAAGGCGACGGTGTCGCGTGAAGTGGATGGCGGCGCGGAAACATTGTCGCTCACGCTTCCGGCTGTGATCACGACCGATCTGCGCCTGAACGAGCCGCGCTACGTGACGCTGCCGAACATCATGAAGGCAAAGAAGAAGCCGCTCGAAATCGTGAAGCCCGAAGACCTGGGCGTCGATGTCACGCCGCGTCTGAAGACGCTGAAGGTCAGCGAGCCGCCGAAGCGCTCGGCTGGTGTGAAGGTGGCCGATGTGAAGACGCTGGTCGAGAAGCTGAAGACCGAAGCCAAAGTGCTTTGATCGACGGACACGCGGAGACGAATGAAATGACGATTCTGGTAATTGCTGAACACGACAACGCGGCGCTGAAGGCAGCGACGCTCAATACGGTTGCTGCCGCGCAGAAGATCGGTGGCGAGGTTCATGTGCTGGTGGCGGGCCACAACGCGCAAGGCGCGGCTGACGCTGCTGCGAAGGTGGCGGGCGTGGCGAAGGTGCTGCTCGCCGACGCGCCGCAACTGGCGGCAGGCCTCGCGGAAAACGTCGAGGCGACGGTGCTGAATATCGCGAAGGATTATTCGCACATCCTCGCGCCGGCGACGGCTTACGGCAAGAACATCGCGCCGCGTATCGCGGCGAAGCTGGACGTCGCGCAGGTCAGCGACATCACGGCGGTTGATTCGGCCGATACGTTCGAGCGTCCGATCTACGCTGGCAACGCCATCGCGATCGTGCAATCTCAAGATCCGATCAAGGTCATCACGGTGCGTTCGACGGGCTTTGACCCGGTTGCAGCGGAAGGCGGCAGCGCGTCGGTCGAAAAGATCGAAGCAGCGGCCGATACGGGCATCTCGCAGTTCGTGAGCCGCGAAGTGACGAAGCTGGATCGTCCGGAACTGACGTCGGCGCATGTCATCGTGTCGGGCGGTCGTGGTCTGGGCAGCGGCGAGAACTACACGAAAGTGCTGGAGCCGCTGGCCGACAAGCTTGGCGCGGCAATGGGCGCATCGCGCGCAGCCGTCGATGCTGGCTACGTGCCGAACGACTATCAGGTCGGTCAAACCGGCAAGATCGTTGCGCCGCAGCTTTACATCGCGGTCGGCATTTCCGGCGCGATCCAGCATCTGGCGGGCATGAAAGACTCGAAGGTGATCGTTGCCATCAACAAGGACGAAGAAGCGCCAATTTTCAGTGTCGCGGATTACGGTCTGGTTGGGGATCTATTTACGGTCGTGCCTGAACTCGTGAGCGACCTTGCTCGCTGACGACCGCTTTGCGGCATGCGCACGACTGCCATTGGGACCGCAGATCAGGTCCCTCGTAGCCGCGCCGACGGCATCACAACTGCCCATGCGCAGCTAAATCCATTCGACACGATTTGCTCTCGCCTGCCGCCCGATACGATCTGCGCATAATTTCGACCTGCGCATAGGGGGCGGCAAGTACCATTCCAACTGCAGCGAGAGATGACATTCGCGGTCGCGGCGGTGCGAATGGCAAAAGAGCAGCCATAAGCTGCCTTACCAACTGCGACACATGAACGTCAGCTCAGGCCGACGAGGAGGTAATGAGGTTTCTTCCTCTAGTGGTGCGCAAGTGCCTGCTCTTCCAGCCAGGCGCGATTATGGAGGGTCACGCACGACGCGCACCTGAGCTTGCCCCCGAAAAACGAATCTCTGTATGGCGTGTTTCAGGAGACGCCCTGAAGTCGGCGTAATCGTGCATAGCGAGCGGGGCGCCCAGAACTGCAGTGGCCTGTTTCAGGATACGTTGAAGAACTATGGCATGCTTTCGTCGATGACCCGACGCGGCGATTGTAGGGAGTGCGCGGACTGAGAGTCTGTGGGATTCGTTGAAAGTAGCGCGCATGGACGGACGACGCTTCGCCACGCGGCGCGCCGCAATGGATGAGGGGATTGATTGGATCGGCTTTTACAATGCGCGCCGATTACACTCTACGCTCGACTACGTCAGTCCCATGACATTCGAGAAGAACCGGTTCGCAACTCAGCGAGGCGAAGCCGCATAGTTCCCCCAGCTATGGGATTCGTCATTTGGTAGCCGCTTTCGCCTTGTGCCCGAGCCGTTTCAGCGGCAGACGATGAAAGTGTCGAGCCCTGAAACGCCGTAGACTATAGCGACGCGGCGATGTCGTTGCGCATCGTTCCCTGCGTGGGCCAACTGAAGAGGACCTTGGGCGGGACAGGATTCGACGAATGATCCGATCCCCGCATCCTGCATCGACGACCTGAAATTCTACGGAGCGGCCATGGGCAAGATGAACCAAAATCAGACTGTCGCGAATCAGAAGCTGGTGAGCCCGCTCAAGGGCAGCGTCGCCAAGACCAAAGCGAAGAAGAAGAAGGAATTCAAGGTCTCCGTCGATCTCACCGGCAACGTCAAGATTGTGGGGCGGCCCGACTTTAATACCCGAGCCAAAAAACTGATTCCCAAAGCTGATCAAGGGATGGATCTGGACCGCCGCCATCTGGTGCACTACGACGAGGAGATAAAGCCCTATGGCGAACTTGTCATCCAGAAAGTGGTTGCCAAGCACGGTGCCGGGACCGGTGCAGTGATCAAGGCGGCGCTGATGTCCAGAGGTTGCGCCCGACTACCCAGCAGCGACGAGGCTCTATACCAGCGCTTGATCACCGAGGTGAACAGTTCCGTCGCGAACCTCGTGCCAGACGATGCCTCCATCAACAAAGCGATCGAGATCGTTCGCGCCAACCTGCGCAAGTTGCGCCAGCAATGGGTCCACGACCCAGAGGTCCTGCGCATCTTCTCCGAGATGGACAAAAACAACTACCACCAGGCCACCGACAAGCTGAAATTTCAGGCCAGCCTCTCCCTGCTCATCACTGGTGCGTCCACCGATATCACCGCGGCCGTCCAGTTGATCAACAAGGACCTGCTCGACCTGATCAATGGCAGCCAAACTGCGCACGAGCTTTACATCTTGATCGGCGAACTCGAGAACAGCGTCACGTTTGACATCTCGCAGAAGGCCAGTCGGGAAAAAATAGCGTTCACAAACGAGTGGCGGCGTGCGCGTGAAGCACATGAGGCCAATGCCCGCAGCGGTGTCGACAACGCGGACGAAATGCTCGCGCACCTCGTTTCGCTCATCGAAAAGTATTGACGGCTTTTTTGCCATCGGGTGCTAACTATTGATCTGTGCATGTCAGGCGCGACGATGTTCAGCGCCCGCGCTTAAATCGACGGCCTTGTGCTGTGGGCGACGAATCGCTGCTGTTGTTAAGACTCGTTCATTGACAGAGCGAGCTGACATTCGCCGACGCCAGTTTGCGAAAGTCAGCAAAGCGATTAGCAGCAGCCGCACGACTCCGATCGCCGAACGTCAGCTCCGGCCGATGTTTTGTCATTGAGTTGAGATGCCGAGCGGCTGCTCGACACCCATACCGACCGTTGCCAATTTGACGACAATCGATGGTACCTGCCCAGCGGCGAGCGTCGGCTGGGAGCGCAAAGTGCAAACAAGTGCTGCCGACATATACAAGCCAACTATCGTCATGCAGTCGGCCATATGCGTGTGGGCAACGCTGTAGTGACGTCGCAGTCAATGCACTGCCAAGCATCGATCCACGGCAGACGGGGTCGCCGCAATGACACGCGTACTGGACACGAATGTCTTCAGGCATCTCGCCGTCAATCGCGAGACTGTAGTCAATGAAAAGTTCTTCGCCGGGCATGATGCCGGTGAGTGCGTGGATGAAGACTCGATCGCCCGTCTCGATCGCCTCGCAGTTGGGTGCGCACGCATGGTTCAGGAAACGGGCGCTGTTGCCGCCGCGACTGCCATCGATGACACGGCCGTCAGACAGCCCGTAACCGGCCGGCGGCGGCAGTATGCCGCCCGTGCCCATCACCGGTTCGCCGATGAAAGCGGCGATCGTATCCGCACCTTCCTTCGCGATCAGCTTCTCCAGTTCTTCGACGCAATAGTCGACGAACTGCGCATCGCTCATGCCAGCGGGGGCCTGACGATACCAATGCGGACATACCGTATGCTTGACGCGATCGATGGGCAAATCAAAGTGCTGATGGAAACTCGGCAGGCCTGTCAGGCTGCCCGTCACGATGCCAGACCCGTGATAGCCACGCTGGCCCGAAATGATCTTCTTCTTGTTCGGACGGCCTTTTACGTTGTTGTAGTACCAGACGATCTTGATCTGCGTTTCGTTCGCATCGGAACCGGACATGCATCGAGCCGGACCTGATCACGGTCGCGAAGGGCTTGACGAGCGCGTATGCGCCGCTGTCGGCCGTTATCGTCGGCGATAAGGTCTGGGATGTGATAGCTCAGGGCTCGCAGGAATTCGGCCCGATGGGGCATGGCTGGACGTACTCGTCGGCGAAGTGCGCGGCGCAGGGATGCTCGCCGCACTCGAATTCATGGCGAATAAGGAAGAGCGCCGTCCATTCGATACCGCATTGAAGGTCGGCCCGCGCGTGTCGGCCGCTGCGCTGCAATACGGACTCATTGCACGCGCGATGCCGCATGGCGACATTCTCGGCTTTGCGCCGCCGCTCGTGACGACGCGTGCCGAAGTCGATGAAATCGTCAAGTTGACCAAGGCTGCCGTGGATGAAGTGGCCTCGCAGGTCCTCAAGCAAACTGCCGTTGTTTAGCAGCGTCGGCGCTCCGTTGTAATTGGAGTAATCGAGCGAAAGACGCCCCATGTGCAACAAACGCGGGGCTACTTCGCAAATGCGTGCGCTGCATGTTATAAGCTCAAAGACAGGCTTTTCGTTCCCTGACCGGATGATTGTCTTTGGAGGCACGCATTGAAACTAATCGATAACGAGGTTGGCGGACAAGCCTGCGCTGACGGTCACGCTCATCAGGTAGACGACTCTGCCATGCCATTCAGAACGCAACAATCACCGGCCCTGCGCGCTGGGTCTTCGTTCCTGAAGCATTGACCGACGTGGACGAGCAAGAGCCGCGGTGACCGTCACGCCGTACGGTGAAGTAGACGCCTCGATGACCTTGCTGGCGGAGATGCTGAGCCGGGAGCATGAAGGTGACCAGCACGAACTGGTGAGCCTGCGGCAGCAACTCAGTCACCTGCATGCGTGCCTGTTCGACGCGTACATGGCGACACGGAAATCGTACGAAGGTGCGGATGCCGATCCCATTGGGCGGTGGTTTTGTCCAGCCGGCGATGCGAGGACCGATCCGACAGTCACCGAACAGATCGTCCGGTTCATCGACCATCATGGCGCCCGATCGGTCGTATCCGTCAATCGCATCATCGGGTGTCCACATGAGGAATGCGTCGATTATCCGGAACGCGAAACCTGCCCGCTGTGATCGTTCTGGCGCAACCGCGACCGATGGAGTGGCGAGACCATCAATTGAAAGCGGCTGGCTGATTTCGCACATGATGCTCGGGCAGGCAGGGAAACCAGGCGCACCCGACGGAGGGATGTCCTTGCGCGACACCTGGTTCAAATGTTCAAACAGACCTCGTGCGAACCAGACGGCTATGCGACCATGTTGCCATCAGCGCGTGTTCCTTGTTCTGTGGCTGATTTCGAGCCTGTGCGCTTGCGGGCGCGTCGTTGGGTCAGGCACTACAGAGGCAGCACGATCCACGCCCACAAACCTGCCCGCGCCCGCTCTACGCGCAACGCAGGTACGCGTGCCCCCACCGCCGATGGGCTGGTCATCCTGGAACAGCCTCGGTGAAGGCGTGAACCATGACGTCATCAAGGACGAAGCCGACGGGGTGGCGGCGCTGAACACACACATCACTTCGGGAGCCGGATACCGGTATGTGAACATCGACGAAGGCTGGTGGCGCTCAGGGCAGAGAGATGAAAGCGGTAATTTCATCGTCGACACGACGCAATGGCCCGGCGGAATGCAGGCCATTGCCCGTTATATCCATGGCAAGGGCCTGAAGGCGGGCATTTATATCGATGCGGGTCCGCGAGGCTGCGGCAAGCGAGCGGATGGTACGCATTTCGTCGGAAGCGACTTCGCACACTACGATCACGATTTTCTGCAATTTGCGCAATGGGGATTTGATTTCGTCAAGGTCGACTTTTGCGGGGGCGCGGCAGAAAACTACGATCCGCAGACAACCTACCGGTCGATCGCGCAAGCCATCCGACGCGCCTATTCGCAGACTGGCCAGCTGATGACGTTCAGCCTGTGCGACGGGGGCACGATCCCCACCGACAAATCGTTTCCCGACTACGGCGAAGGGCCGTGGGTGTGGGGTGCCGGGGTGGGCACGATGTGGCGAACCACACGCGACATTACACCGGACTTCGGCAGCGTCACCTATAACCTGGCCGGCAACTATCACCCGGAAGGTCAGCATACCGGCTACTACAACGACCCCGACATGATGGTCGCCGCAATGGGGATGTCCGCCGTTCACGATCAGGCGCACGTCAGCCTGTGGGCGATAGCAGGCGCGCCGATGATTCTCGGCAACGATCTGGCGAAGCCGCTCGCCGCCGACACGGCAAGCCTGCTGACGAATCCCGACGTGCTTGCGATCGATCAGGATGGATTGGGCCTGCAAGGGCTGCTGGTGGCACAGGCCGGCGGGCTGCAGGTCTGGGCGAAGCTGCTGGCCGGGGCGGGACAGCGAGCGGTCGTCCTCTTCAACAACTCGGCGACGGATGCGCCGATGGCGGTCACATGGGACGCACTCGGCTTCGCTCCGTCATCGCAGGCGACGGTGCGCGACGTGTGGGCCCGAAAAGACCTTGGTCGATTCACCGCGTCCTATACAGCGCCGGACGTGCCCGCCGGAGGCGTGACTATGCTCACGGTGAGCGGCACCGATACAGTCCCGGTAGCGTGGCAACCGGGCCCGCTGGCCGGGACAGCTGCCTACTCGCGTTGTCCAGCCTGCCCGGGCGGCGAGAAAGTTACGCGGCTCGGTACGGCGTATTTTCGCGGGAGCGCGTCGACCGCGCGTGGGGGCTTCGTCGAAATCGGCTATGTCAACGACAGGGCACAGACCGCCTACGCGCAACTCGCCATGAATGGCAAACGGCCGACCACGCTCGCTTTCCCTGCGACTGGCGGCGACGGACGGGTGGGCGCCGTTACCGTCTATGTGCCATTTCAGGCAGGGTCTAACATGCTTGCGTTGTCGAATGCGGACCCGTCGATACCCGCGCCCGACATCGGGTACGTGGTCACAGTTGGCGGGCCGGTGCCGGTCGCGTCAGCTATTTCGACAGCGCGCATTGAATGGCCCCGATCTGCTAGACTAATTTCAGGCGGCTCAGGGCTATGAGCTGGCGGTTTCCGCGTCGACGCCTCTCCGCGCTCGGTCGACGAAGGTTGCTCCCGCTTGTCAATGCCCTGAGCTTGAGCGCCCGCTTCCACGCGACGTGCACCTACGAAAGGTGCATACGAATCCCCATTGATGCACGAAAGGCTTTTCACCTGGTTCAAGGCAGCACCATCGGCCGTACGGCGGGACAGGTTCTGCATTTCTCTGGTCGCGTTCGAATTGTCCTTCCACCAGATTCACCGCTGTAAGGGGTATTCGTTCGATCATCTTTCCATGCTTGCCCGCCTAATCGGCCAGCAAGTGAGAGGGGAGGTCAAAGGGTTCTGCATCAGGCGTGAGCTGACGGGCAGGTCATCGGCCAACTCCGGCCGCTCCTGGAATTAGCCATTTGAACGTCGGTTCCTCCTCGGTTAGCCGATTGTCACACACTACTACAGAGTAGATGCGTGTTTGCCGTTCCCAATTTCAACGGCTAACTTGATCGATCGAGGTCACACCGAACCGGTCGTGGCTCCTATACTGCGGGCAAGACGATGATCGAGCTTCGCCATTGCATAACGCACGATCATCGCGCACGTACACCCACAAGCGACCGGTCTTCGTCTTGCCGTTGCCCGGTGCAAGCACGGGAACCGGTGTGTCGCCTTCAGAGTCCGACACAGCGCGTGGGCAGCCTGTGCGACGTGCCCCAATTTTGCGCTCAAGGCAGTTTGCCAAGGACACCATTCATCTCGTCAAGCGAGAATGCACGCACGGTCTGTGTGCGCACGTTCCCCAGCGCGCCGAGCGCCAGTCCAAGAGCGGCAACAGCTTCTTCGTTTTGGGCCTCGAAAAGAACCACGCCGTCGTAGGTTCCCAGGGTCCAATAGATGTCCTTCACGGTCACACCGGCCTTCTGCGCCATCTCTTTCATTGTGCCGGCTCGCTTCGTGGTGTCCTTCACTGCACGGATGCCCTGGTCCGAGAAGTTCCACAGGCTGAGATAAGTTGCCACGATATATCTCCTATTCCACAACTTGGTTGCTTGCTGCGCCAAATGCGCAGGGTGTCAATCTTTTTCCATCCCGTATTCGCCTTCGTGTCGACGTTGGTCAAAACGTGCAACATGCCCCGAATGCCCCGCATCTTTCCAGTCCATGAGATGGCTTCTTCCAAGGGGTTCAAGGCCGAACGAATTGATACCCCAGGCATCCCATCTAGTTCTGGTAGTTAAGCGTCGCCGGGTCGCTTTTCCTGAAAATCAGGAACCACGGTGACTGTAGCGGGCCGCCTGCGGCATTGGTTGGAACAAAGGGGACGCATTTCATTGTCGAGGGATTGCAGCGCCGTACCTCGCCTGTCGTCTGTGAGTCATTTCCCGTAATAGGTACATACAGATAGCCGCCTGGTCCGAAAATGATTGCCTGGGCGAAAGCTCTGGCGCCGTTTGGATTCGTTAGCACCAGCTCGTCGAGAAGCGCTCCCGTTTTGCCGTCTAGTTTGAGGACCTTGTCAGTATCGTTCGCGTTTGCACGAAAACTCGTCACCCACAAGTTGCCTGCACTGTCGAAAACCAATCCCTCCGGGCGGTGCAAGTCGGGAACAGTATTATTGGATGCAAAGACGTCAACGAACTGGTTGGTCTGGGCACTGAACCGCAAGATGTATCCCTTCAGGGGGCAAATAGCGGGTCACCCGGAATCAGACATCCTACTGATGAGACATACAAAAGACCGTCCGGTCCGAACACCACGCCCCTCGGATGAAACTCGGGCTTGAATGCTATACGGTTAAGGTTGCCCACAAAAGCACCGAAAGGGTTGTATTGCTTGACGTTGCCTTCAGCCGCACAGCTGCCTCCCTTGGTGCCAATATCCGCGACGTAGAAACGGTCCTTGGGTCCTCCGCGAACGATGCCAGTCTGTGGAAAGAACGGTGCGTTATGGTCACTGGACGCGACAAGCTTGTTTGTGAACATACCGGTTGCGCTGTCAAAGAGCAAAATCTCGCCGTTGTTGTTGGTGATGGCATTTTGGTTAAGGAGCACAAGCTGCCCGTCGCTAAAAATCATTCCCATTGGTCCATTCAGGCCTGCAGCCCCAGTAGAAACGAAAGTACCGAGATAGGCACCAGTCGATGCGTTAAACCGCTTGACGGTATTGTCTCCAAAGTCGCCAACGAACAGTTCGTCCGTAGCCGGCGGCGACGGCTGATTCACAACCTGGGCATTAACGCTCGTGTGTCCGGCTGTCCAGGCAGTCATCGAAACGACTGCGGACAGCAGCATGGAGCGAAGCACATTACGGCATTCAGCCCAGCGTCTCGCCGGGAGCGGGCGATGATGCGAACAAGCAAGAGTACATGTAATCATTTGATGCCTCCGTTCGTATTCGCTACTTGGTGTGGACAACAAAGTCATGGAACGCTGGGCTCGTCTAAGGTGCACTATCCTCCGTTTGCGGACGTCGACGACGCCGAATTGTCGACCGCGGAACCGGCGGGACCTGAGTTGTCTCCGCCACATGCGGTCAATGTCGTCGCGGCCAATATTGCAGCTGTTGCGTGCAATGCTCTCCTGAAAAATAAGACGAAGGCATTCATTTGCGGATTTCCTGGCAATAAGTTTTCCAGATGCATGCAACTCAATGCGACGGTTCGCTGGCCGCGTAACGCGTCGCTTGGCGATATCACAGCGAATTGCGCGGCGCAGGGGTTGCCGCGAACGTCAGCATCAGGGCCGTCACGGGTCATGGTCGCCGTCGCTATCGGAAAGGTCTTCCGTCTGTTCCTAAAAACAGGGCTTGTATATCAGGAATGCGTTGCTGAAGACTCGGTTCGGTGAGCGTGCGGCGCTCACGGATGCGTCACTTCCAGCCATCACCACAATGTACTCTCAGCGCTATTGGACGTTGAGATGGTAGAGCATGTTGATATTGATGATTCCGGGAAGGCTGGCGGAAAAACTCAAGGTATGCAGACCCACAGGCAACGGCTTGATCGCAATCCAATAGCCATCCGACACGGAAAGAGGTGAACGGCTGCTCGAAGCCGAAACGGTTCTCGTATAAAAGAAGAAGGTCGAGATTGGCGAAGGCGCTGTGAAAGGGAAAACAGGCGATTCAAAACGGAACTGGCTTAAAGAACCGATGCTCGTCCCATCGAGCGACACGGTCATAGTTGGAGGGGAGGATAGCGGGAACGGCGAGAATGCCGCCGTACGGAGGTCGGCGTCACTCCCATTTATTTCCAGATTGGACGTTTCATTATTGACAATAGGAACCAGAATCGGGCTTCCTGCTGGCACCGTGCAACTGCGAACGACCTGCGGTGGTGGTGACGTTTGCGTGCCAACGGCAGCCAGGAAGAAGACGGGCCCGGCTGGTTGGTTGCCGTTGTTGCAGGTGGTATTGGCAGTAGCCACGAACGGGTGGCTGTTACTAACGTTGGGGATTTGCAAATAGAATTGCCACCAAGCGGCCGACCAGTCGCCGTAGGTCATACCCAGAATAAGCTCATTGGGCGCGTAGACACGGTTGTCGGTCCCTTGCGCATAAGTGACGGGATTTGCGAATAGTATCGCGATTGTCAGAGCAATGATGCGCGCCTTCATAATTCGACTCCGTATTAAGATGTGTAGTTTCTCGATTCGTGTCGCTGGCAACCTCCCGCGCTTGTCATCCGGACGGGAAGGGTAAAAATTGTGACGAATAACCGCACAGTTCGAGGCGGAAGCTAGTGCACAGGTACGCCGGACACGTCGCATGCACCAGCGCGCTACTGACGGGGTATCGTTAGTGTGCGCTGGAAGCAGATGTCCATAGCTGCCGATTCGTATTCATTCACTACATCGCCCCGGACACCACTACAAGCTCATGATGAAGTGAGGGTGCCTTCAATATATGGGTAAAGGCTAGGGCAGCGATTGCATGATTGCAACCCACGAGGCATATAAAAGGACGGCATATGGCAGAAGGCGCTACGGAATAAGGACGCCGCGCAAGCAAGCTTATATAGACACATGCGAATAACTTTCAATGGTATTCGCAATAATCTGTTCGTTTCACGAATAGATGGCCTCTTACTGACAGCGGTCGGACTGTCTAAAGCGAACGCTGAGTTCAGTTGTTTCTGAAACTGACTTAGACGCAATACGTGTCGCAATCCTTACTAAATATATGAGGATAATGGAATCGTGTTTCTCTGATAGAGATGCGGCTATCAACTGGACAGCTACATCGCCTTGGTGCGCGGACGGCTCCGAGTTCAGAGAGCAATGATGCTTAATCGTGAACAATTGCATCGCGAAACGAAACACCGCGGGTGATTGTTACCCTGAAGCCCGTTAGTGGGTCGCCATATGACGAATCGCTTGGGCTATATAACGAAAGGCTTGGTATCTTCTCCGAGAGACGACGTATGGTTAAGTTGTGCGCCTCCCTTCTTGCGCACCGGGCTTACCGGCCCCTTGGCGGTTCTTCTGGTGCGCCTGTCTCCTCGAACGCCAATCGCGGAATTACCGCGTTACCTGTCTCTACCTGGACCCGGTGGAAGACCAAAACCAGAAATAACGGCTACCGCAACCGGGTTCCGGCAACAGGTGGAATCGCCGGCGTCTGTCCTGCATGCCGGCCGCTCACCCATTGCCTGTGTCATAGCGGCTGCAAAACTGAAACCTGATGTCGTAAAGGAGGTAAGCCATGAAGACGACGTTTCTCATGTCTGCAGCGCTCCTGGGCACACTCTCGTTAGCGAGCGCAGTGCAAGCTCAGGACACGTCAGGGCAGCAAGATGCTCAATCGGTATCGGCGTCTACCAATGCCTCTCCCGGCACATCGGCCAGCACCTCTCCGGGCACATCCGGATATGGTGGTGTATCCGGGAGCACCAGTGCGAGCGGTGGTCTGACCCGTCTGGGATGTGGGCACCTGCCACAATGCAACCCCGACAGCGGTCATTAGAGCGCAAGTTGATAGCGGGTCTTTCGCGGACTGGGCCGACTCGTTTGCGAAACCCGCCTGCTGTTGTCGATCTGAACGGCAGAGCGACAACGATTTGCGCGATGAAGCCCAAGTGGCCACGCTAACCTGCGCATTCGCCTGACACGCGCTGGTCTCGGCCCGAATCGGATGGCAACGTGCGGCCGGTGATTGGGAGAGGGGTGACTTATGGACTCTGTCATGAAGGAACTTCCTGAGACGCTACAGCGGCGACTCATGCTCCTTGTCGGCCTGAGCAAGCACGTTGGCTTCCGCCGCGACAGGATTGTTTGGCAGAAAAGTGTGCCGACGCAGCAGGCATGGCGCGTCGTACTGGCAGAGGTCAATTCAACCAATCCAGTTTTCTATTTCGGGTACCTTCCCACCGAGCCGTCGGATGAGCAGTTGGCCCAATGGGTGGACGCTTGCCTACGCGCATCTCGCGAAAGCTTCTGGGCGGTAACCCGCGTACCGTTGCAGCGCTTGCATCGCACTGGCTGAAGGTCGCTTGCCCGACCGACCGTTTCGACGCCGATGTACATCACGCGGCCGAGGGTGCCGACGAAGTACTTGGGCATTACATGTGGGAGCCGCTTTCAACCAGTTGCCGCCAATGCACGCACCTGAGGGATGGATTGGCGAAGGAATGCCGCCCTTGGCAGGCGTCCCAGGAACAAGCGGCGAAGTGGGCCTTCTCTTCTTGCGGAATTTCTTGCGCAGGCATTTGCGATTCCACGGCCTCGACCCGGAAACGGATTTCCCCGGCAGAAGGCGCGCCTAACGGCGCCTCGCAAGCGATGGCGCATGTCCTGAAGACGGCGCTTCAGACGTTTGGTGCCGGCAAGACGCTGAGCAACTTCTCAGCGGCCATGCCAATGGAGAGCAGCCGCTTATCGCTTCCAACGGGGCCGTCGAGAGCCATTCCGACGGGCAGGCCTGAGGCGGTGCGGCCAGCCCGAACTGTGACACCGGGTATGCCGGTGATGCTACCTGGGTCGGCGTTTCTGATGAACGTGCCGAACTCGTCGACCGGAGGTCCACCATTGACGCTGACGGTCGACGAACCGTTGACGAGGTCGCTGGGCACAGCGGGCAACGGCGTCATCGGTGCGAAGATGGCGTCGATTTGGTTCGACGCGAAATACGCATCGAAGAGCGCACGTATCTGCGGGCGATAGACGTTCACCGCGTCTGGGTAAGCCGCTGCCGGTTCAGCGGATCCAACGTTCGCGAATCCGCCTTTGACGTCGGGACTCGCAATCGCAGCGGAGATTTGAGCGAGCGTGATGTCGCTGCCGCCGCTGGCCGCCAGGTAACTTGGAATCTCGAGCCAGGCCTCGTGGAAGACTACGGTGAATCCAACCTTCGCGCCCAGGTCACGGATGGTCGACAAGTCGACTGAAACAAAGGTCACGCCGGCAGCCTGGAGTTTCGCCTTTGCCGCATTCATTATTTGCAGCACCTCGTTGTCCACCACGTCCCAGTACGTCGCAGGGATGCCGAAGCGAAGGCCACTCAACGATGCTGCTGTCGGCACGTCAGTGCCGGTGATGACAGCGTCGAGAAGCGCGACGTCTTCGAGGGTGCGGCCCATAGGGCCAACCGTGTCGCGGGTGTGGCTCAGCGGAAGCACCCCGGTTCCGTCATAACGACGCTCCGCCCCGCCATTGCCAACGGAGGGACGCAATCCCGCGATGCCGTTCAACGCCGCGGGGATACGAACAGAGCCGCCCGTATCTGTTCCCAGCCCTACCGGTGCCATTCGCGCGGCGATTGCGACGCCCGTCCCACCTGAAGAGCCGCCAACCATGCGGTTCGTGTCATAGGGATTGCGCGCGAAGCCAGCAACTGGCGAGAAGTTGGTGGTCGTGATGCCGAACGCGGGCGCGTGCATGTTGGCTTTGCCAAGCACGATAGCGCCCGCCGCCAGCAGTCGCTGGAGAACGACCGCGTGATTGGAGGACCGCTGCCGAATCGGCTGGTGCCCGCCGCAAGCACGCTTTCCTCTTGGGGACAAAAGATCCCGCGTCCCACATTCACACGCATCGCCTTCTATACGACAAAAGATGCTTTTGCACCCGGCGAGGGCCGCTGGCGCGCTTCGAAAACCGGTGCACTCCTTTCGGGCTGGACGTGCCTGGACTTATTAGGCCTCGGACCGGAAGTCCGGGGCGCCCTGGCCGTGTCGCTCGATGACGCACGCGTCAAGCTTTGCCATTGCTCGCCTTCAACATAGGCAAACAACGATTCATTCGATGGCAACGCTGCGTTGAGGGTTGGTTGTTAGCGCGGACGCTTCATGCAGTTGCTCAAGGCTTTCTGTGTATCGCGGTGAGGTATCGCGCGATGGCCTCTCGAACCACCGCTAAGAACCTATCCGCCGGTCCGAAATGACATGACCATCTACCGCATCTGTCCGCGTCAGCATTCCAAGGAGCTTGCGAAGCGCAGCGGCCTGGCTTGGGGCTTCGTTCATCACAGACGCCACCGCACCACACGAGAGTGCTTCATAGACGCCTGGAGAGCTAGCGACGTCGACCACGAAATCCGCGATGCGTTCTGCCATTCGCTCATCGTCGACAACGCAGGCTCCGCCGCCCCGCCGCAATGTCGAAGGAATGCATCCCTTGTCGGATGCGATAACAGGGACGCCAAATCCGATTGCCTCGATGACGGTGAGCGGTTCGGCCTCGTTTTCATAACTGGATGGAAAAACCAGCAAGTCGATTGACTTGTAGAAGTTCGTCTTTTTTTCGCCCGAAACCGGGCCGACATAATCTGCTCCAGGATGGCGAATTAACGCCGCATTGAATTCATCCCCGATCGCGTCGGCGACGGGCCCGGCTATTGCTGCTCGAACTTGAAGACCTCGTCGATCGAGTGCGGAAAGCACGTCGAAAAATACGAAGACCCCTTTCTCGCGTGTGATATTCGACAAAAATCCCAGTGTCAGCGGACGCTCTCCGCGTACCCGTGCGTGCCCACCTGGCGCTGCTGGAAACAATGAGGTATTGGACAACACCAGCGTTTCCCCAACCGATGTCGGGTACAGCTGTTTTAGGCGCACCGCCATATCGGGGCACAACACGATGTGGGTTGCGTTGCCCGCAAGATCGAAGACCAGTCGCGTCAAACGTGATGGTCTGTTGATGTACCGGAAGCTGTGATGGTGAATGAACACCGGGACGTGCAGCAGGTTTCCAATTAACGCGAACATCCCATCGTACAATTGACCAGGCCCACCTGAGAGACCGATATAGATTGACGATGGTCGCCGCACGGCTGCCATGACCGCGAAACGCAAGACGGCCCACCCAGTGCCGAGCCGGCAGAGACGGCCTGCCCATTCAGATCTTACTCGCGCCCCTACAGTGTCGAATTTGACGATCCGGGCGCGGCCGTCCAAGCGCTCGGCGATTGCTTCGTTCGCCATCGACAGCCCATGAACAGGCGGTGGAAACGCGCCTACCATGAATACTGCGGGAAGCTTTGGCATTTCAGTCGCTCAGGCGGACTCGGGTTCGACCTCATGGTAAGCGCGAAGAAAGAAGAAACAATGACTGCATCGAAGCATTGTTCCGGTAGCGGATGACTATGTCTGCCACTCGCACTTGTCGAACCGATTGGGGAACCGAACGCATGCAGCAAGCGGAGTGCCCACATCCGGGCGAGGCGGGTCCGCGTGAAATGAGTCAGTCGGAACATCACTGATGCTCGGCGCGTGCGGGATCGACTTTACTTTTTATAAACCACGAGTAGGGTGGCGGCCAACAGAATCCCGGCATTCCCCCGTTTGCCATCTGCGATGCCGCCAGCGCACCCGTTCAAGATGCGCCTACCGTTGCGCGTTGGCGCTTGCAGTCGCGACCGTATCGACGGCACTCACCCTGTGGCAGGATTGATTCCTGCTGCGGCACGAATGCCACGTTCGACATCCCCTGTGGTTCAACCGTGCTTGTCGGGTTCCAATGCGTCTTCTTTTCTTCATCGGCAATCTGGGCGACTACCACGTCCCGCGCTACGAAGCGCTTGCAAAACTTGCCGCCGCTCGCGGAGACAAGGTATCCCTTGCCGAGGTATTCGGAAGGTCTGGCATTTATTGCTTTCCCCAAGAGGGTCGCATGACGCTTGGAGGAAGTCTTTGCAAACGGAATAGATCGTGAGTGGCCGGTGAGCGTCTGTCGATAAGAGCCTGCGGTGCTCCGCAATTTAATTTTAAGAACTGGTTGCGACGACGGACTAGATACGATCTACGTCAAGTTGTTGGTCGAGCCGCTGATGGGAGGTAAGTAGGGGTGAACGTTGCGCGTCCTCGTGGTACGCAAAGCCTGAAGGCAGCCGCCTGCTGCGCGACGCTGGTGGCCGCCGGCTTCGCCGTGGCAACCCCGCTGCCAACGCCGCCGTGCGGGACACCGCCGGTGCCGGCCTACGAGTCGCCGGGCGCGCAACCTGCGATGGCGATCCTCCGCGCCGAGGACCTCGATAAAGGCGTGTGGCGGCCGTCCTCGTGCACCGGATGGCCTGCCGCGTCTCGTTCCCGGGTTGTCGTCGCGCTCGCAGGCCTGGTCCGCGTCGCCGACGGTCCGGAGACCCTGTTGGCACGGGCCGGGGCGGTCTCCACCCTGCGCACCGTGCGCTACTGGTCCACGACCGACAAGAAATGGCGTCCGTTGTTCCTCGATGCAGCTGCGCTGGACGGACCCACCGAGGGCGCGGAACGGCGGGGTGATTTCCGCCCGTCGGAACTGCAACCCGGTCGAAGCTTTTACTACTGGGTGGACGACAGCCGCTCCGGCCCCTTGGTGTACCGGGTGCGGGTGCTAGAGCGCAGTCCGCACCGGGTGGCGCTGGCCGATGAAAATGTGTCGCCGGTCCGTGCGTTCGGACTAACGCTGTTTGAGCCGGCTGCGCTGCAGACGGTGGTGTTTGCACAGCACCAGGCGAACGACATATGGGGCCTGTACATTCTCGTGCGCATCGACCGACAAACCAGCAGTTTCATTGCGAGCGGGCACGAGGCTTCTACGGCGAACCGGGCGCTGGCACTGTTCCGGCACCTGGCCGGCGTCCCGACCGACGCGGAACCACCGGCCGTGCGGTGACCTGGATCATAAGCGAGTGATCGAGTCATTCGCATCGGCCGACGTCAACCATCTGACGCGCTAAGCATGGTTCGCCGGCACCCGGGCGAGTTACAGCGGCATGCGTACTGTTGCCTGATCTGATCGGTGGGTTCGCCGTCGATTACCAGATCATAGTCAATAAACAGTTCGCAGCCGGGCGCGATGTCGGCGAGGGCGTGGATGGAGACGCGATCACCCGATTCAATCGCTTCGCAGTTCGGTGCGCATGCGTGATTCAGGAAGCGGGCACTGTTGCGACTGCGACTGCCATCAATTACCCGTCCGTCCGAGAGTCCGAACACGAAGGTGTGGCCAGCATCCGCGCGCTGCCGCGCCGCAGCCCGCCGCCAGGTAGTCAGTTCACCGGCGCTGCAAGAAACTGCAATCCGCGCGGTGGCAATTGCCGCCGCAACGCTCTGGAGTCCAATTTGCGCAATGCTGCGTGTCATGGGCTCCGACCACCGCGAATCCTCGCTCTCGCGCGGCCTCCATGTCCGAACAGCCGCGAATGATGGGTGTGATCTTGAAAGCCGTCGTTAATGTTCAATCGGCCTGAACGGCCGGAGAGGGTTCGGAAACGGACACGACATCTGGTAGGTCTCGTTCCCGCCGGATGGCTCAGGACGCATACCTCTCATTTGCGATTCGGTGTTGTCCCCCGTCTCGTGGGGAAGCCGCCCTCACACACAACAGCCAACGCACCCGCCTCTAAGCCAGACTGCCCGCGAACCGTTCCGCAAGCCGCTGTTCTTCAAAACTCTCGACGATCCAGTCGATGAACGTGCGTGTCTTTGCTGGTAGCAGCGTGCGAGACGCGTAGTAGACGGATATCGCGCCAGCATCCGAGTACCAGCGGGGCACGAGTCGCACCAGCGCCCCGCTTTCGAGAGCCGGGAGCACATCGGCAGTGGCGAGCATGGCGATACCCAGGCCGAGCAAGGCGGCCTCGCGCATGGCTGCAGGATCGTTGACGACGGTCGACTCCTGAAGGTGCGCAGGCTCTTCCCGGCCCGACATATCACGCATCGTCCACTGGCGAATACGGCCGGTCTGCAGCGACCGCATCACGATGCCGCTGAAAGCGTGCAAACCGCCAGGATCGCGCGGACGTTTCCGGCCCATCATATAAGCCGGCGATGCCACGGCAATGACATGCACCGGCACCAGCGTGCGCGCGACCACGGACGGAGACAGCTCGAAGCCGCCACCGATCGCCACGTCATAGCCTTCCCCAACAAGATCAACCTGCCGATTCTCGAAGTGCCACTCTGGACGCACGAGCGGATAGCGTTTGAGAAAGCCGGGCAAGAGCGGCAGGACATGGGCCATGCCAAAGGTCGGCGGCAGACTGACCTTGAGTGTTCCGGCAGGCTCACCGCCCAGGCTGGAGATGCCTTCGATGGCCGCCTGAATTCCCGCCAGATTGCCCGTAATTGCAGAGCGAAACGATTCGCCTGCCTCCGTCAGCGTGAGGCGCCGGGTCGATCGCTGGAACAGGCGCACGCCGAGATTGCGTTCGAGCATGGCGACATTCCTGCTGACGGCTGCGGGCGTGAGGGACAACCAGCGCGCCGCCTCCGAGAAACTTCCATGCTCGGCGCTACGCACGAACGATTCGAGATTCACGAGCGTTTCCATTCGATCACCTTCAAGCAATGCTTGAAAGTATAACAAGTCATCTACGACTAATCGTTGTGCTTCCATTTAGGCATAGTTGCTCCAACCAATCACATTCATCCACATCAGAAGGAGAGTTGTCATGTCCGAAATTGGAATCATCGGGGCCGGCCAGATCGGGGCTGCCATTGCCACTGCGCTTGCGCGACAAGGTATTGCCGTCATGCTATCGAACAGCCGCGGCCCGGCTAGCCTGAAAGACACCGTTGCCGCGCTTGGCCCGAACGTTACGGCTGGCACGCGTGAAGAGGCGGCATCGAAGGAGATTGTTTTCGTCGCAGTGAACTGGTCGAAGCTGCCCGCCGCACTCGATGGATTGCCGGACTTCGAAGGACGTATCGTCGTCGATACGAACAACCCGATCGAAGCGCCGCTTTTCAAACCCATTGATCTGAATGGCAGGCTGTCGTCGGACGTCTTCGCCGACCTCGTGCCCGGCGCAAGAGTGGTGAAAGCGTTCAACCATCTGCAGGCTCGTCTCGTTGCCCATGATCCCGCAAGCGAAGGCGGCATGCGCGTGCTGTTCTATTCAGGCGATGATGCGCAGGCGAACACAAAGATCGGCGAGCTCATCGAACGGCTCGGCTTTTTTGGTATCGATCTTGGCCCTCTCGCGATTGGCGCGCGGCTCGTGCAGTTTCCGGGTGGTCCGTTGCCGACGTTGAATCTGGTGAAGTTCGGTTAAACGGCTGCATATGGCGCGAGGCGGTTTCATTGGCGGCCGCCTAATTTGATTGATCTCCAATGACCGCAATGGCCGCAATGGCCGCCGAGCTGCTGTCCCCGAGAAACCGGGCTGGATGACCGGACCACCGCGATCTCGACGTACTTGGCCTCGTACGCGAAACAAGGGTTTTGAACGATAGTAGGCCGCTGCATCTCAGTCATGCGCACGAGCACCACGCACGGCCAACGGTCATGCCGAGCGACGTCGCTGCCGTGAGCTATCCATGGTCGGCAGGAATTCGGTTCTCGCCGTCGACGAGGACCCGGTGCCCCCAATCGGGGCGATCTGCCTGGGCGAATGTGAACAGGCGTCGAGATCGTATGGCAAGAGATCGCCGATGGCGCGCTGGACGATTGGCGTCGGGTGAATAGGGCTTGGGCATTCACCTGGCTGTGCGCGCCGTGTGGATTGTGCAGAATTGCAACATCAGGAGGGATGCGATGAGCCTACTTCGTTGTTGCGCTCCGGCAGCATGCGGCATGCTGGTGATCGTCGTCACCGGATGCGCCGCGCGATCGTCCGAGCTGCTCGCGAGTCGGGTGAGCGTCGGCATGTCCGGGCAGGAAGTTGTGCAGGCCGTCGGACAGCCTGATTCGGAAGCGCAGGCGGACGGGATTCGGTGCTTCGAATACGACTTCGGGCGTGCTGCTTCGCAGACGCACTCGGTGTATTTCGACGCCCATCAGCGTGTGGTTGAAGTGGACGGTGAGGCCTGCGACCTCTCGACCATGCAGCGGCTCGCGGCGCACTGAGAATTTCAGGTAATGCAAAACTGCAGCGAACCTGTTTGGAGAAACAACCCAGGAAAATTTCGAGTGCGACCTGAAGCTTGAATGCGCCTCCCCATGTGTGTGCCAAGGAGGCGATCGCCTGGTGCGAATCTGTGGAAGACTGCTGGAAGACCTCTTCGGCGAACGATCTGGTTAATCGAGCAAGAAGGGCGGCGGGAGGGAGTACAGATCAGTGACAGCTTTCCGGCGATCGGATCTGTGTCCGAGAAGGCCGCTTTGGTGTCGCGTGGTTGCTGGGTAAAGAGTGGCGACTTGAAAGCGCTGGTCGCTGCATGCTCAGGTCGAAAAAAGCCGACCGGTTGAGGTCGACAAAAGATGCTGGCCATTCCGGGAGCCTTGCCAGAATCGGCCGGATTATGCCGTACTATGCTGCGATATGGCACTCCAATGGCTGTAGGCTGCCAGCGCGGATGTACGTCGACACGTCAGCGTAAGAGCGTAAGCCACTCATGCCAAACAGCCCTCGGCGGGCAGCGTAAGGCCAACTGCAGCCATTCCCTTTCGCGCTCAGCTTGCCATTCAAGCGGCCGCTCCACTCAAATTTCGGACGTTCACAGATCTGCGCCGACTGGCGGTTGATCAGCCGAAGCGATCAGGCCGCGTGAAGTTTCGCCATCCCTGCAATGTTGGCATACCGTGGTATTGGTCGCGGCAACCACGACGGTGGGTCGCACCTGCTTGCGCGAGGGGTTGGCGAAAGCTTCTAAGCTGGCAGGCTGTTCGGCGCGTTTGCCGGACGTCCGAGTAAATCCTCAGCCTGACGAACGATCCGATGGAGGATGTCGCCTGCCGGTGCAATATCGCGAATCAGGCCGACCGCCTCACCGGCGAACACAGAGGCATTGTCAACGTCGCCGGCGTTCAGGGCGTTCCGGTAGCGGATCTCTTCGTGTTTAAGGATCGCTGGCTCCGAGAGCTTTGCCTCGCGGCCGTGCCAGTCCATCGTGAAGCGAGTCTTGAGCACGCGCCCGGTGATCGCCTCCGGCCACTCGATTCGGCGAGCAATGTCGACAACCCTCGTGCGGATTGTCGAATCTCCATCGGCAGCGAGCACTGCCGCCTGCAGGCTCTGCGCTATCAGCGCTTCTGTGCTCGCCAGGAAACGCGTACCGATAAGAACGCCGTCAGCACCTAGCATCAATGCTGCCGCAAGCCCGCGGCCGTCGCCGATCCCGCCGGCCGCGACAAGCACAGTGTCTGGTGCTGCAACTGAGAGGTAGTCCGCAAGCTCCGGCACCAACGTGAACGTCGCTCGTACGGCCCCGTGACCTCCTGCTTCCGCGCCTTGCGCGACGATCACGTCTGCGCCAGCGGCGACCGCTTCGCGAGCCAACTCCAATGTCTGTACCTGGCAGATCAGCCTGGTGCCGGTTGCCTTGATTTGTCGCGCAAATGACGTGAGATTGCCGAAAGACAGCATGACCCCAACGGGCGCGTGTGCGAGCACGAGTTCAAGCAGCTGCGGCTTTTGCGCCAGCGACCACGTAATAAATCCGCAGCCAACGCGGGCACTTCCTGCGTCGGCAAATTCCTGCTCGAGCCAACTTGGGTCTCCATAGCCACCGCCGATCATGCCGAGCCCGCCCGCGCCGGACACGGCCGCGGCAAGCTTGCCGCCAGCGGCAAACGCCATCGGCGCGGAGAGGATGGGATGCTCAATGCCGAGCATTTGTGTCAGTCGTGTTTGCATTCTGCCCTCCGTTCGACTAACTCTGGGCGGGGCGGCGTAACTTCCAATTCAGCGGTATGCGGACGCCTCTTCGCCTGTGCAGTGATTCGAAAAACAGAAGCTCTAACGCGTAACGGTATGGTAGTACGCTAAAAGACTAATCCTCACAGGGGGAACCTGACAGCTGCCACGCGACGATGAACGCAATCGCCCTCGCGTTGACGGCACGGATGACCGCTGTGCCCTTGAAAGTGGCCGTCGAATTAGAGCAGCCGTCTATGACCGGAGAGGGTCGAACAGCGCCCGTCGACTGCGGTAGGGTGAAGCAGAACGGTATGCGGCAGGCTCGCTGCCGCATTCGATGCCGGCTAACATGATGACTGGCATCCGTACACGATGTATATCCGGACAGGGTCATCCTATGGAGATTGGGGCGGGGCCGTGGCCATGTGCAAGCTGAGCATTCGCGCACTTGCATTCTGCGTAGCGGGCGCGTTACTGAGTAGCTGCATCGCAATGGCAGACGAGGTCAAGGTGATGATTTCGGGCGGGTTTGCGTCGGCCTATCGCGAACTGGGCCCGCAATTCGAGGAGGCCTCCGGCCGTAAGCTGATCACCGTCTGGGGGCCCGCGGTGGGTACGGCCGCGAATGCGATCCCTGTGCGGTTTGCGCGCGGCGAGTGGGCCGACGTGCTGATCGTGGTTGGCTATGCACTCGACGAACAGATCAATGCCGGCAAGGTCTTGCCTGACAGTAAGGTGGACTTCGCACGATCGGCAATCGGCATGGTGGTTCGCGAGGGAAGCCCCAAGCCGGATATCAGCTCGGCCGACGCATTGCGGCGAGCGCTGCTTGCAGCGAAGTCTGTCGTCTATCCGGACAGCCCGAGCGGCGTCTATGTCGGCGACGAACTGTTCCGGCGTCTCGGCATCGCGGGGCCGATGGGGAGCAAGAGCCGCATGCTTCAGGTCGCGCAGGTCGCCGATGCCGTTGCGAATGGAGAAGCTGAGATCGGAATTCAGGAGATCGTCGAACTGTTGCCGGTGAAAGGGGTGACGGTGGTCGGCAGTCTGCCAGCAGAAGTGCAGAGGTACACGGTGTTCTCCGGGGGAATCGCCACCAATGCGAAAAATCCGCCCGGTGCAGAGGCGCTGATCCATTTTCTGTCGTCGCCGGACGCGGCGTCTGCGATTTCGAGGAGCGGGCTCGAACCGCTTTCAGCGATGCCTGCGAAATGAGCGAAAACGCGCGGCTACATGCCACTGACCTGAGTGGCTGATGACTCTTCTGGGAACGGCCAATTACGGCCGGTCGTTACCGCGCCCAAATTGACGCTCAGGCGTCCACTTTAGTCAGCGAACGGTCATTTACCGGTCGAAAATCGACGTTTTGAGATGGGGCATTGTGGACGCCCGCTCGCTTGCGTCCACCGTTGACCAAAATGTCTGCTGACAGGCGAAGTGACGGCCCGCTAGCCAGGCCAATAGTGCGGCCAGTCGGCTTGGTGATCCAAAAGGACAGGGCAATTTCGGGGACTTTGCTTTGCCAGCTTGTCGGTGGCGATGTCGTCGATAGCGCGTTCATCGTGGTCTCTCAGTCGAGATGATTGGGATGGGCGCAAGTGTGACAAGACAGGCTTAGGGCAGTCATAGGGCGACGACTGCGTTTGGGGATTGGGTCGATTGGCGGGGCGAGAGCGCGTCGGCGACTTCGAATGGAAGGTTGATGCAGCGGGGACGAGCCGATGTTGGCTGGCGTTCAGCGACCGGTGACCCACTTTCCGGTCGCGTGGTGCGAGCGCAAAGAAAAAGCCGCTGAAACTCGCGGATCAGCGGCTTTTTGCAATTGACCTATTTTGCGTGAATTTGATGTCAAGAAATGTCGCGCAGCCGAAAAGTCGCCGTTATCGGTCAATATGAAATTTCGCGACGCACTCGACTGAGAGCCCCGAATTCGGTGTGTCACACAAGGAAAAAGGGAATGACCAGCACCATAAACCACGAGCACGTGCTCGTCCCACCTATCCGCACCGGCGCTATCACGCCACTGCCGCGTGGGCACGGAGACATCCAAACCGCAGTCGTAAACCTCGTCGACCGCCTGGCGCCGGCCGTCCCCATAGCCCGTCAGCCATCTCTCGCGCGAGACATTGCTGAAGTCATCGCCTGCGGGCCCAGTTCAATGGTCAACAACATGTTCCTTCGCCAAAGCATCATCCGCGGTGGCACCGCGACCCATGACCATGTGATCGAAGGGCTGGCAGCCTGGGTCACCGTCCTCTTCGATCTCGGCAACTTGCAACACGACCGGCGCAGAGCGCTGGACGTCGAGGCCAACATTCCCGACGAGGCTCTGGACCGTCTCGCTCAGGTTCTGTCGAAATCACGTAACGGCTGCATCCTTGCGGTCCCCCACATAGGCAGCATCGAACTGTTCGCGGCGCATCTCATCGATCGAGGATTCAACATCGCCTTCGTCTATGCGATCGGCCATAAGCCGACGCCCACCGAGCGCTGGATTGATGCAGGTCGGCATGCCGGTTGCGGAACACCGATAGCGATCGGGCGAAGGCACACCGGAGCCGAGATTTCGAACGCTCTTGAGAACAATGGTGTCGTATTGATGGTCGTGGATGTCTACCCAAGCGCCAAATACAAAGGCATTGTCGCCATGGCGCATGATTCCGAGTTCAACTATCCGCCTGGACCAGCGAGATACGCGCGATCCGGAACGCCGATCCTTCCGGGCTTTGCATCGCGCCGGGACGCGCAGGGCTTTTCGATGAACATTCTCGATCCGATCGAGTACCACGCATCGATGCCTAAGCACGCTGCGGCTTCCGATCTCACCCAAAGGCTCGCCATTCCTATCGCCGGGTTCACTGCGCAGCGGCCGGAGGCGTATTGGCTCTGGCATCCGATCCCCCATGATCCGTTTCTGGCCGTAGCGCGACGGCAGCGGCCTGACCTCCTCCATCCGGCGGCTGCGACGATCGCGGACGACGAAGCGACCGCGTTGGAGGTGGACGCGGTGACCTCGACGCTGGTGGCGTGACCGGTCGGATATGAGCTGGCCGCTGGTCGTGATCTTTGCCACCGTCGCGCTCGACGCGGCGGGCATCGCACTGATCTTTCCGATCCTGCCGGGACTGCTGCGTTCGATGAGCGGCACGGACGAGGTGTCCTCGCTGTTTTCGGCGCGATGCTCGCGCTGTACGCGTTGATGCAGTTTGTCTTCGCGCCCGTTCTCGGTGTCCTGTCGGATCACTACGGCCGCCGGCCGGTGCTGCTCATTTCCCTCGCCGGCCGTACAAGACCCCTGTGCCAAGATAGATCACCGTAACTCGAATGGCTGTTATCTGGCAGCCCAGCCGTCCGCTCAGGGTGCGTCCTGCCGTTCGCGGTAGCGCGAGCATCGATCGAACGGCGATTGGCAGCTTCTGCGCAAAGCTGTCCGATGCCAGACGACATGCTCGGACGGCCGCTCGAAGAAGCGAAGCATGTCATGTCGAAGACCCTTGGCGAGAACTGGTCACCGAACTACGTCGGGCGCGGGGAGGCTATATCAACCTGATGTCGAATGGGCAGCACGCGAACTGCAAAATCGCGGAGCGAGAGTCGCCCGAAAAGATCATCATTTTTGGATTTGAAGGATCCGGTACCGTTGTCGGGCTTGTCTATGTACTGGGTTCTACGATGTCAGAATCTGACGCGAAGAAACTATTTTCACATGGCACACTAAGGCAGATTCCCGACTATCCCTCACCATTGATGTCTGTATTGCCAGCACCTTCGGGCGACGCATTGTTTGAGTCTGAAGATGAGGGACGCTTGCTTCGTATGAGCCACGAACATGGAAGTTCAGACAGGCAATTTATTCAGTTACTTGACCTGCATGCGGTTAAAAGGGAAACCACTCCTATGCAGACTTGCGCTCGTGAAACTGGCACATTACGGGAGAGTGTCGGTAGACCTGTGGGGAGTGACCTTAAGGGTGGCTGACACAACTCGCATTCGTTTCCATCAGTAAATTGATGAAGCTGTTTTAAGTCTGAAGTGGTCTCGTTCGGACGGCTGCTTTCGGAAAGCTCGAATGATGATCATGTAGCCGGCCTCCTCGCCGCGGTTATGCGACGAGGGTTAAAGTCAGTTTGCGAAACGCACTTTGACCCTGCGGAGACCGACATGAACTATTGTGGCATAGACCTGCATTCGAACAACTGCGTGGTGATCGTCAGCGACGAGAACGACCGGATCGTGTACCAGAAACGCGTGCCAAACGAGCTCGCGTAGATCGCGGCGACGCTTGAGCCGTACCGGCAAGAACTGGCGGGTGTGGTCGTCGAGAGCACGTACAACTGGTACTGGCTGGTGGATGGGCTGATGGACACAGGCTACCGGGTACACCTGGCCCATCCTGCTGCCATCAGGAAATACGACGGTCTCAAGCACAGCGGCGATTTCGCCGATGCGGCCTATCTGGCGCAGCTACTGAGGCTCGGGTTGCTGCCCGAGGGCTATGTCTATCCGCGCGAGGAACGCGGCGCACGCGACCTGGCACGCAAGCGCATGCAGCTGGTGCGCTATCGCACAGCGCAGATCCTTTCGATCGAGGGCATCCTGATGCGGCAGACGGGGAGCCGAATAAATGGCGAGGCAGTCAAACGGCTGACAGCCGGCCAGGTCGATGAATTTGCCTTTGCGCCCGATGTCGCGCTGGCCGTGGAGGCCAACCGCGCGGTCAGCCAGGCGCTGGGGCAGCAGATTGAGGCGCTGGAGAAGCGACTGAGGGAACGCGTGAGCCTGCGTGCCGAGTACCACCTGCTCAGGACGGTGCCGGGCATCGGCGACACGCTCGCGACCACAATCATGCTCGAGACCGGCTCGATCAGCCGCTTTGCCCAGGTCGGCAATTTCAGTTCCTACTGTCGCTGTGTTGACAGCCTGAGGGAGAGTAACGGCAGGAAGAAGGGTGAAGGCAATACCAGGAACGGCAACAAGTATCTCGCGTGGGCGTTTGTGGAGGCAGCGAACTTCGCGATGCGTTACTGCCCGCAGGCCAGAAACTTTTACGATCGCAAGAAGAGCAGGACGAACCGCGTCCTGGCGATCAAGGCTCTGGCACACAAGCTTGCGCGGGCGTGCTACCACGTGCTGCGAGACCAGAAACCCTTCGATGTCCATCTGTGTTTTGGATAACGGTTTGGCCAGGGGCGGCGAGCCAGGACAAGGGACTGGTGTGAAGCCACCCGAATGAGTTGGACGCCGCCCTTGTGCCATCTGAACGGATGCAGAACACTGAATCGCACAGGCCGTGAGCCATCAAAGGACTGGCGTCGTCATGGCGATAGCCACAGGGAATGCAAGCACTCCCCTGGACACGGCCTGGCACCAAAGTTTCTCTGGGGCGGCACTGCCGCCAGGGCAGTCGCGGAGCATTGCGACAGGCTTGATCCCGACGGGTGTCTGGTGCGATTCGGTTCGCAACCAACGAGTGAGAAAACGGGCGCGGTTAGTGTTTGCACGAATGAAGGTGGCGCGCTGTTGTCACCGAGAATTGACGCAACTGTTTGCGGGGTACTTTTTTTACCCTTGACTCCGGCCGGCTAATGGGTGTCCCTTATGGATTACTCGTTGTGCTGCTTCGGTCATGCTAGGATTTGTCGTCACCTGAGGAGGCGATATGGCGTTCAAGGAAACGAAGGGAAATAAGACCGTCGAGGCTTGCGTTATGCCTGCTCCCGGAGGAATGTTCAAAGGCTATATTCGCGTCCAGACGGCCAAACATGGGAGCATCGTCGGACAGACCACAGGGCGCGGTTGTGGTCGGCCGATGCCTACGGAAAGTGAGGCGCTTGCATTGGCCGAGGCCGAAGCGAAACGCGTGCTTGGGTTGTAGACTTCCTGGCCTACTATTCCAAATGCTAACGCTACGATCCTCGAAAATGCCCGCAGGAGACAGCCATGACCGCTCCGAACAGAAGAAATGTTGTTCATGGTCATCAGATTGTTGTGATGCTGATCGCTGCAAAAGCAGAAGCATCGATCATGGTCCAGCCGCCACCTGGAGGGCAGGGAGGTCTTCTCCCGCCGCACCACGTAAGCATCGAGCCGCTTCTCAAAGGTGGTCTTTCTGAGACTGAGGCTCTGGAATACATCGTGAAGCTCGTGTCGCTCGGAGTGGAAGGGACCAAGGTCGGCAACGGGTAGGATCATCGCGCTCCGGACACTGATTGTGCGTGCGACCGTCAAGCAGGCGCCCGGAGGCTTTCTTTCCGACCTTGACCATTCCGTACGCCATATCGGCATGCGGATAGCCCGGCCGCAGCAAACTGGGCTTCGCCATTACGCCGTCGAGGTGTACCCAATGAGCGTTGTTGCGCGCCATATCCCCGTCGTAATGGCCGTTCTCGACCGTTGCGATTTCCCATTCGCCCCATTGCTTGAAGAGGAACAGCACGCCAGCGGCCGCGCATTGATCGCGGAGCGCACGAGCCCAATCCGGATGCATCGGGGGTGCGCCGTGGCCGCTTTCGCCGCCGCAGATGACCCAGTCGATCCACGCAGTGTGAGAGAGATCGAGATAGATGCGATCGAGATTGATGGGCCCCAGCATCGGCTCGATCGACAAGAACCGCACGCGGGCCGGCACCTCGAGCAGCTTTGGAATGTCACGGTCGGCCTCGGCCTGGTTGACGACCGTCGCCGCCGAGCCAGACGTTGTCGCAGCCAGCGAGCCAGTCGCGTGAGCGTGCGCGAGCGATCATCTCGAATGCGTTGCCGACGCGCTTCGTCAGCAGCAGCCAATTGAGGTTGGGCGTGAGCTCAATGAGGTCTAACAGGTCTCGGCGCCACGCCGGATCGACGGCGTTGTCGAACACATCGGCGAGCGACGCGCAAGAGACGCGCTGGCGGCGGCCATGCTGCGCATAGAACTCGGTGTGCGCCTTGTTCCACTGCAGCGGCTTGCGCCAGTTTGCGACGGACGTGCGGCGGCGCGGCGCGCCCGGGACCCAGTTGATCGCCGTACCGCCGGCGAAGCGAGCGTTGCGCGTCTCGGCATAGCAGTAATCGCAGCCGGGCCCGACCTTCTGACAGCCTTCCTACGGATTGAACGTGTGATCGGTCCATTCGATTTTGCTGTTCTCGCTCATGCTAGTATTCCGGCAAAAATTCTGGAAAAGAAACCATGGCCAGCACGGTTCTGAACGTTATAGGACTTGCCCTTACTACCTTCGGCGGAATCGGCGCCGCCTGGATTTCGCCTGCCCTGCGCCCAAATACAATCCGGATGGCTCTGTGAGCCTTATTGGAGAACCGGACAAGGTGAAGAGAATCGCGATGCATCGGCAACAGAAACTAGTCAGGCCCTGCCTCGCCCTCGTTGGTGTAGGCGCACTGTTCCAGATTGCAGCCATGGCGTTCTGACCGACTCGCGCATCGCTCACGCTTTATCTCCCTTCTTTGCGGATGCCGCGATAGCGGCGTCGATAGCATCGTCAAGTTCGCCACCATAGTTGCCGTTATAGGTATCCGACCGCGTCGCTAGCTCGGCGAAGCTGAAGCCGTTTGCGCGCAGCCACCGATACCGCTCCGCATCGTTCGCCATTGCGCTGCCAGCGCCGCTGTGCACAGGGTTATCCACCGTTTCTGTGGATAACCCGACGTTCATTAAATTGTCATCAACAGGGGCGGCATTTTAGAGGCGGCACGCGCCAGCCTTGATTCTCGCAGTGCTCGACGGTGGGCTTCTTGGATGTGAGGAAAGCCAACGCGGGCTTTTCGCCTTCAGGTGACGAGCATTCCCACGCCACCGGCTCCAGACTCTTGACGTTGTCGGTCATCGCGGACTCCATTCGATAAGGGGGTGTTCCGCGCGCACGTAAAGCGGATGGCGCGGCGAACCGTCCTTCGTCGTACCGACACACCAGAGGCGCGCGCCAGCGTCGGTCAAGATGCTGGCGACACGAGCGGCGCGCTCAGGTTTGGCATTCGATCCCCACGCGCACACAACGTCGCCGCATTCGCGCGCGAAGTTCCACAGATAGTCGTCGTTGTCGGGGCCGACCGGATCGGGGTGTGACCACAGCGCGGCCGGGTCAGTCGAGCGCAGCGCATACAGGTTCGCGACGGCGAGGCCGTTGCAGTCCCACAGTTTCGCGAAGCCGCGGCATCGACGGATCGTCGGATCGTCGAGCATCGCATCCGCCGTGCTCGGGTTCAGCATGACGAACAGCGCGGTCGACTTCATCGGCGACATCGATTCGGCCTGGCGCTTCAGCAGGTAGCGATATGTGCCGCAAGGGCTAATGATTGCGCTCATGCTAGGATTCCGCTAAATCACCAAGGAGACGACCGTGACGAGCCAGCTTTCCGAATATAGGCCCGGCATCGAGATCCATGCGAACGTGCCGAATACCCCTGGGCAAACTAGCTTCACCGGATGGATAGTGATTACTGATAGAACGAACGGTTCCCAGGTCACCGAGACGCGGGTTACTCCGAACTGGGCCAGACCCGCGAACACCGCCGAAGAGGCGTGTCGAATCCTGATTCAATATGGCAGAGAAGTGATAGAGGGGATCGCCCATGGCGGTGATTTCGTCAATAACGGGTGACGATCTAACAGCATTGGGATTTAAGGTCAGGGCCGTATTTGGTTTCTCCCCGAACGATGAAATGTTCATTCACCATGGAAGCAATGAAGCCATCAATGAGGTCTACGGGGTTGTTATAGTGTCAGGGAAAGACGCGGTGAGCGGACGCATTCGGGAAATTGGAAGTCCCGCGACAGTGAAGGAAGTAATACCATTCGTCCTGACTGCCATTGTTTGTCAGTAATAGGCAGTCCAACGAATTGAAGGCGTCTCGCCGCTGGTGTCGCGCCGGACAACTTCGTGGATTTTCGAGTTCGGCCAATTATTACTACCGCTCGCACAGCCGGCACATCCGCCACTCGAAAGCTGCCGTTTCACGTCTCACATCTTCAACGGCCGGAGAGGGTCGATGAACGATGAACAACCTTCAACGATTTGGTCCTTTCGCCGACGTTCAGGGTTCAGCCACAATGAGTTACTCGACACTACTTAGCATAACTGCTCTCTGATTGATAACTCCGTGCATCCGTCAATCGTCTAGTGATGTTTCGTAACGGTCGTGTTCGCGGCGTTTCGCTATCCGATCACGCGCCGGCGCCCGATCGGTGCCACGAGGAGGCGATCTAAGGGGCGCCATTTCAGAAAAAGTGCCCGATATCAATGCTGACCCTCGTTAAGGAACTGTCATGTTGGTGAGCTTAGGCTACGTGTTTGGCAAAGAGTAGTTATCCCTTATGAGGAAAGATGGAACGTCCCCACGTCAGTCGGCCAGGATGCCTCAGACAGTCAACGGCAACGCCAGATTTTGCATTAGCCCGCGTTGTCCAGGGCTTCGGTCCCACCTCTACTTATTACGTTCCCGCTGCCAGACCACTGTTGACGCGCCATATCCGAAGCTACCCGGCGTGACGTAGGTCAACCGGTCGCCCTCAATGGCAAATGGTCTCGCCTGTGTTTCGCCATCCCAGTTCGGAAACGTCCCCTTCCGAATATGAAATTCGATCGTACGTGCAGCGGGATCGACTTTGTATGTCCCGAAATGCGCGATGCTTCCCTGCACAATCTGTCTGTTTTCGTCCCCAGTCGCTGAAAAACGATCCCCCGACGCAAGCCGCGGCAAGTTCGCACGAAGAGCGACCAGGGTGTAGTGCCCATCGGCGCCAAAGACGAGTTGACCTTCCGGGCGCTCTCCCAGAATTTCCACCGCGCTTCCGCTTTTCAAAACCGTGAGTGAGACAAGCTTCCAGGTGCCAACCAGGTCGGCCGTCGTTTGGGCGAAGGCCACTTGAACGCCGAATAGTGTGTAAGCCCATAACGCAGGGCCGATGAGCAAGGCAGTGATGTGACCTTTCATGAAACTCTCCATCACGGATGTCAGCGCGTGGCTGAGTCCTCCCTACCTTCAGAGGTTCTGGCGCCAACGGAAGCGCCGAAGGTAAGTCCCTTAGGGTAAGCGGATACAAAAGCTTCAGGGAAGACAACCAATTGCGAATCGTGTTTCGCCGCCGCGGCTACGTTCTGTTCCACCTTGGCCAGAGTACGCTCGACATCGAACATGGCCGATCCCGTTTGCACAACTGCTGCTTGCAAAACCTGCTCCATTTCTACCTCCGGCTTGAGCGAGCTCGTTCATCAAGGAGCGGAAATTATGGCGTTCCGGGGGCGTTGCCCACAGCGTCCCATCATCGCGATGCAATAAGGTTCGAATGAAGCAGGCGCAAAACTGTGTGAGCGCTAGACCCCAGTCTCAGGCTCGCGAATATCGCCTCAATACCCATCCGGCGCAAACAGCCACATGACGCGCGAGGGCAGAGCCTGCTGCGACTCAACTATGCGATTCAGTATAGGATGCGCCACTAAGCAATGAAGACCCGTTCTTCGGAATTGGAGGTGACGATGTTAAGGGCGACCACGGCCGCTCCGCCTCGCAACCTGCCATTGAGACTAGACCTGATCTAGCGGGTGATAAGGGTCCGAGACCACCCATTCGCTGAAGCCGACAGCAGTCGTTCACCGTTGTCTTCGCCGAACGACAGGTGTGCACGATAAGTCGCCATATAGGTGTAGATACACGAACGTCGGCTCAGGCCGAACTGCTGTACCCGAGAAACCGGCCGGGGATGACCAGACCACTCAGTTACCTGCCTTTGAACGCTGACAGCGCGACCGGCGGCAGTGGGTCAGCAACTTCTTCGCCGGCTGCCCAGGAGTACGGTACGGGCAGGCTCAGGCACGACGGGGGCCAGGTGGTAGCGATGCCCGCTCCCACTGACGGGAGTTGCGTCGCCCGAACCGCCTGAAGGGGAATTGGCCCGACGCTCGTAAAGGACGTTCCACAGCGTTTGCCCTGTTCAAAACCCCCATGCAAGTATTTGATTTTATTAGCATGCAAATGGGCGTTTTGCCCCCCGAGAAGCGGCGCGGCAACTCCTGTATGTCATTAAATTAGCGAGGTTTTTCGCCATTTTCTGGGTATTGTCACTTCGATAGGGTGCATCGGCCGGAACCCTTATCCGGCTCGGGCTGGCGTGGGATACCGGCCGGCGCAGTTGAATTAATCGCATGCGACTTCTTCCTTGTCGTCACCGCGACCTTTCGCCAGTTCAACGTGTCGTGGTGATCGGGCCATATTGTTGCGATGCAGCGTAGATACAGGTATTGTTCAAAATCGAAACCGTTTAAGCGGTCGCCATAAGCGCATCGTCGATAAGCTTGATCTACTTGCCCATCAATGCCATGCATCTTCCAAATATAGATTTGACTTCAAGGAATTCTGCGCTACGATAGGTCATGAATTGCTGCAATGCAGCATGCGATTTGGGCGACATGCCCCTACTTTTGGAGTCAGCCATGACCACGTTCGTACCGGAACAAACGATTAGCGCCACGAAAGCAAGCGTCGACACAGTCTTCGGTCTTGCGACTAAAGCTCTCCACGGGTTCGGAATGCTGCTTGAGCTCAATACGCAGACGGTTAAAGCAACGCTCGCCGAAGTGCAGGGACTCGCTGTTCGACCCGTCAGCGGGAAAGGTCCGCAAGCAACCTTCGCAGTTGACACGACCCAACTTCAGACGGGCGTTCAAAATGCCCAGACCTACTGGAAGCACGTAACTGAAATTGTCTCAGGCACACAGGTCGAGTTCGAGGAGGCGGCAAAACTGGTGCTCAAGCAATCTTCCATCGGACCGAAAGCTTGGTTCGACAATATGTCGAAGACTGCGCTCCCGGGCGGAGACGCTATCGCCGCCTTCTGGAAGTCGAGCTTCGGCGCGGCTAGTCAGGCCGCTGACGCTGCGTATGAGGCAACCACCAAGGCGACCAAGAAGGCCGTCGGAACTGCTGTTGGCCAAGCGTAGCAATCGCTCAAGCCTGCCGCGCGTATGTACGTGGCGGACTTGAGACCTCAACGTCAGACGCCATGTGCCTGACAGAAACTCGAGTCCCGGTCGGGAGACCGGGACATCCATGTAGTGGTTACGATTCGGCGTCCGGTTGCTTCGAAGGTTCTGCCTGTGCAAATGCATCTAAAGCCATCGCGTTTGCGGCGAGCCGCGATATGGTTGGGTAACGATTCAAAGGAATTTCAAACCTGCGTGCGTTCCAAACCTGCGGGACAAGACACAGGTCGGCGATAGTTGGCGTGCTGCCGAACACAAAGTCTCCGACGCGACGCTCGGAACTGAGTCTCTGTTCGAGCGAACTGAAGCCAACGTCAATCCAGTGCTGATACCACTCGGATTTTTGCTCGTCGGAGATACTCAGGCGCTTTTTCATGTACTGAATCACGCGCAGGTTGTTCACCGGGTGTATTTCGCAGGTAACTTGCAGCGCTACTGAACGAGCGTATGCACGATCCGCTGGAGTAGAAGGGAGTAGCGGCGGGTCCGGATACACCTCGTCGAGATATTCGATGATGGCAAGAGATTGGGTGAGAGTCTGCGACCCATCTTCGAGCGTCGGGACCAACCCGTCTGGATTGAGCTCACGATATACGCTGGCGAGCTGCTGTCCGCCTCCTTTCAGCAAGTGGACTGCCGCGTATTCATACGGCAGTCCCTTCAGGGCCAGGGCAATGCGAACGCGATACGATGCGGAGCTTCGGAAGTAGCTGTAGAGCTTCATCCGTTGCTCTCCGCAACGACATCCAAAGCCGGCAGGATGGTCCCGACGCACGTGCCGAAACCAATGCGATAGCCATCACCTTGGCACCATCCGCGCAGGGTCAATTCATCGCCATCTTCAATAAACGCGCGCTCCTCGCCGGCCTCAAGTTTGAGCGGCGTCTTTCCGTTCCACGTCAACTCGAGAAGGCTGCCGAAGGTCCCGACGTTGTCATCGCTCGAATCTGACTTGGGCCCGCTGATAGTTCCGGAGCCCATGAGGTCGCCCACGCGGGTATTGCAGCCCGATGATGTGTGATGTGCCAATTGCTGCGCCATCGACCAATACATGTGTTTGAAATTGGTTCTGGCAATCGTCGTCGGATTCGACGCAAACTTGGGCTTCAACTGAACCTCAAGATTCATGTTGACGCCTGCGTTGGCGGCACCGCGTAGATATTCGAGCGGTTCCGGTAGCTGCGCTGGCTGTTCGACGCGAAAAGGCGTCAACGCGTCCATCGTCACCACCCACGGCGAGATAGTCGTGGCGAAACCCTTTGAGTTGAAAGGACCAAGCGGCTGATACTCCCATTGCTGGATGTCGCGGGCGCTCCAGTCGTTCAGCAGGACCATCCCGAAGATGTGGTCGTCGGCGTTCTTCGCGGGAATAGGGCTCCCGAGCGTACTGCCGATACCCACAAAGAAGCCAGTCTCAAGTTCGATGTCCAGCTTTCCGCAGGGGCCGTACAGCGGGCGAGCAGAACTTGGGTCCTTGCGTTGACCATTCGGGCGGCGTATTGGTGTGCCGCTGACTACAACGGACGAGGCTCGACCGTTGTACCCGATGGGAATCTCGAGCCAGTTTGGCATCAGAGCGTTTTCTGGGTCACGGAACATGCAACCAACATTCGTGGCATGTTCACGTGACGAGTAGAAGTCGGTGTAGCCAGGCATTTCGAAGGGCAGGTGCATGACAGCGTCTGACTGTCGGACCATTACACGCTCACGCATGTCACGGTCGTCGCGCAAGGTTGCCGTGTCGGTCGAAAGTAGTGCCGACAGCTGGCTGCGCACACTTCGCCAGACAGGCTTGCCCAACGCTACGAAGTCGTTCAGCCGCCGTTTCCGGAAAACACTCTTCGGCTTTCCGTCGTCGTCCACAACCGTATATGGAACCGCTATCAGGCGGGCGGACTCGAGCGCAGCAATGTCGACAATCCAGTCACCGATTGCGACACCCACACGCGCAACACTGGACTGGGCGTCGGAGAAGACGCCGAACGGGAGATTCTGGATTGGGAAGTCAGTGTCTGCAGTGTTCGCTGATTCGACCCAACTTTTGAGGTCTGTGCGGGTGGTCTCAGCTACTGAGTCCGCGTTGTCGGTAGTTGAAATCATCGCTGAATTTCCGGGTTGAATCTGTTCGTGAGGCCTTGCCAGCATTCGAAGTATTCGTTCTGAAGCTGTGACGTTTCGAGGGCAAATTGAGTGGGCTTGATAAGCGTGCGGGTCTCAAACATGAATGCCATCGTCGAATCAACCTTGACGGGCTTCGTGGTGTCAGAGACCGATGCTTTCTCGAACGTGCCTGCGTCCGGGCCGTGACCCGACATGCAGTTGTGCAGGGTTGCTCCACCTGGGACAAAGCCTTCCGCTTTGGCGTCGTACTCGCCGTGAATCAGGCCCATAAACTCGCTTGCGACGTTCCGGTGAAACCATGGCGGACGAAAGGTATCCTCGCCGACGAGCCATCGCGGCGGGAAGATGACGAAGTCGATGGTATCGACACCCGGCGTGTCGCTAGGGGACTGCAGCACCAGAAAGATGGATGGGTCCGGGTGGTCGAAGCTGATAGAGCCAATCGTGTTGAACAGGCGCAGGTCATACTTGTACGGCGCGTAGTTCCCGTGCCATGCGACGACATCCAGGGGCGAATGGCCTATATCCGCGCGCCACAGATTGCCGTTGAGCTTGGCAACAAGCTCGAAGTTTCCCTCGCGCACCTCATAAGCGGCGAGCGGGGTCAAGAAGTCGCGGGGATTGGCAAGACCATTCGAACCGATAGGGCCGAGGTCGGGAAGGCGGAAGAGGGCGCCGAAGTTTTCACAGATATAGCCGCGAGCTTCGCCGTCCGGCAATTCGACGCGGAAGCGGACACCGCGCGGAATGACTGCGATCTCTTGTGGAGTGACTTCGAGCAAGCCCAGCTCCGTCGCGATGCTCAACCTGCCGGCCTGAGGGACAATCAGGAGTTCGCCGTCAGCGCTATAGAAGAAGCGGTTCAACATCGACTGATTGGCCGCGTACAGATGAATGGCGCACCCGACCATCGCTTCGGCTGAGCCGTTTCCCGCCATCGTCACGAGACCATCGACGAAATCGGTCGGTGCCGTGGGAATGGGCAACGGGTCCCAACGCAGCTGGTTAGGCGGAGTAGGCGGGACGCGAGAGAAGTCACCGACAAGCTTGCTGTTCTCCAAAAGCGTAAACGGCTTGTGGACAGCGGCAGGACGTACTCGATACAGCCAGGAACGTCGATTGTGAGAGCGCGGTGCCGTGAACGCTGTACCTGAGAGCTGCTCGGCGTACAGCCCATACGGTGCGCGCTGTGGCGAGTTGCGGCCGGCCGGCAGGGCACCTAGTAATGCTTCGGTCGCAAACTCGCTGCCAAACCCGGACTGGTAGCCAACCGGATGCGCAGAATGTGCCGACGCCGCCGACGCGCGCTTCAACTGCCCGTTACGTAGGGTTGCAGGCTGAATCGATTCTCGCCGAATAGATACATCGTGCGTCGTTTGTTCCACTTTGAAACTCCAGATGGGTTCTTCAATCCAGGGACGGCCGCAAATCACTTGCGGCCAAACCATTGCGAACGGTCAGCCTTCGAGCGTTTCCCACATTTCCTTATCGCGCTGTGCAGTCCAGATACGCGGGTCGGGATATTGCGTCGCTTCATCGTGTGCGCGGGTCACATCGAAGGGCATGCAGTGGTCGAAGATGACCCAGTCGCCAAATTTGGGCTTGAGCGTGGAATACGTCTCTTTGTAGATAGCATTGAGGTCCTTGCCTTCGGCGGCACCCGACTTCACCTTGCTGTAAAGCTCGCTGATGAAGGCGCGCGTACCAGCAAGCCCGTCAGCGACTTCCTGAGGCGTCTTGAGTGCGGCGCCACGGCCGGGAACCAGCTTTTCAGGCTTCAGCGCGGCAATGGCATCGAGCGTAGCGGGCCAGTCCTGGAAGTACGCATCGCCCGCATACGGTGTCGCGCCGTACTCGACGAGGTCGCCCGACAGGAGCGTCTTTTCCTGCGGCAGCCAGACGACCGTGTCGCCCTTCGTGTGTCCGCGTCCGAGTTGCAGAATCTGAACTTCGAGCTTGCCCATCCAGAGAGTCATCTTTTTTTGGAAGGTCAGGGTCGGCCAGGTCAGGCCCGGCACGGATTCGACGGCATTGAAGAGACGCGGGAAGCGCTCAATCTCGCTCTTCATGTCCTGCTCACCGCGCTCGACGATGAGGTCATAGGTGTCCTGGCTGGCGATGATTTGTTCAGGGTTGTACGCCGACGCGCCGAGCACACGGACCGCGTGATAGTGGGTCAGCAGGACGTACTTGATGGGCTTGTCCGTCACTTCGCGAATGCGACGAATGACGTCCTGAGCCATCACAGGTGTCGCCTGCGTATCAGCGACGAGCACGGCGTCATCCCCGATGATGATGCCGGTATTCGGGTCGCCTTCTGCGGTGTAAGCGTAGGCATGTTCGGAAAGCTGTTCGAACGTGACCTTCTTTTCTTCAACGTCCGCGTGGGAAGCAAACTTCTTTTCTGTCGCCATGGCAGGAGACCTCTACAGGAATAATTGAAGGGACAGGGCGGGTTTTTCCAGCAACCCTGACGTTGAGGAAATTATACATAAGCGAACATAGTCGTATATAGATAATTTCCCGTAGGGGTGATGGCGCTCGGGAATGTATTTGGCTGGAGAAAGGCGGCGCGACGAGGGTTTGCCGACAGGAACACGAGTGGCTCGTAGTGTCGGTGCTACTACGGGTGTGGCGTGTCTCTTCGGGATGTGTCTGCGGACGCGCGCAAGGCGGGCGCGACGGGACGTTCAGGCGCGACTTTGGCCTGGCTGCCCGGTTGGTGGACGGCGTATATGGTTGGATGTGATTCGACGACCACTGCTCCAGGATGGAGTGTGGTGAGGCCGGTGACGAGTGGTGAGAGGAGGGAGACGGCAGCCTGGACTACCGACCACGACGGCCAGCAGTCCGCTGAAAGTTAAGCTTCGCCGACAGGAGCGGCCGAGTAGCCCAATCGATATGAGAGGTCGTTGGTGGTCTGTCGGAGGGTCGACGCAAGTTCGCCGTCCCAGCGAGTGTCAAACGTGCCAGCCGGCCCGACGAGAGTGATTGCCAATGCTATCGAGCCGTTGAACAGGAATACGGGCGCCGCGATGGCGTTCACTCCTGGCAACGGGTGACCGGAAGTTCGGGTCATCCCGTCTTCCCGAATCTTCTGGTACGCGCGGAACAACTCCTGTCTGTCTGCTGCTTTCAGGGCAGTTGCGCCGCTCAGGCGAATGCCTTCGTCTGCCAGTGCCTTCTGCACCAAGGGTTCTGGCATATACGCGCCAAATAGACGTCCCGTCGCAGTGTTTACGAGCGACATGACGGTGCCAACCCGGAGCGTCAGGTGGAGCGGATAGGACGGGTCTTCCTGTCTCACAACCACGGGACCATTCGGGCCCCAGGTCGTCAGGAAGACGCTTTGCCCGGTCTTCGATGCGAGAGCCAGTACGTCGGCCTCGGCTTCACGCAGCGGATTCAATCGCTGCAGGCCGTACAAGCCGAGCCGCAGCGCGAGGGGACCTGGGGCATAATCGCCGGAGGGTTCCATCCGTTGCACAAGTTGGAGCTTGATGAGGCTTACCAGGTACGGGAAGAGCTTTGCGGGTGACATTCCCGTAACGTGCGAAACCTCCTTCAGTGGCATGGGCGACTCAGATTGGGTCAACGCCATCAAAATTTCGCTACCCACTTCAACTGACTGGATTCCCCGTTGGGCTTTTTCGGTGCTTTCGGTGTCCATTTGCGTATCTTGTCGGATTCAGAGTCCGGGTGTGCGTTGCAGTAAGCAGGAAGCCGGTAAAATCAGCGAATCACGGTGTGTTCGTGCACAGAGGATTGCATGGTAACGAAGCAGCAAGCAAAAGAAAATCCGGAAAGTCACGACTCGGGTGCTCGAAAGGAACAGCGGGGCATCCAGAGCATGGAAGTCGGTGGCCGTTTCCTGCAATATCTTGCGGATGCTGGAGAGCCAGTGACGCTCGCGGAACTGAGTGCGCGAAGCGGTATCCCGACGAACCAGGTATTCACGTACATGGTGAGCCTGCTCCGCACCGGTCTGGTTAAACGTGACCCGGTCACCTTGCGCTTTGAACCAGGTCCTTTGTCGCTTCGGATGGGACTGCACGCCCTGCGCATGGTGCCTGCAGTCCGAAACGCGATGCAGCCATCCATCGAGCTTGCAACGCGTGTTGAACAAAGTGTGCTGCTCGCCGCATGGGGAGACCGAGGCCCAACGGTGCTTCAAAGTATTGAACCGGCTGCTTCCTTGCACGCTGGCGTTCACGTAGGCACGGTCATGTCGCTCGTGCACTCCACGACCGGCCGCGTTTTTGCCGCGCACAAACAAGCGCCCAAGCTGGACGAGCTGGTGAAGGCCGACATGGGGTCGCAGACTCCGGAAGGCGAACGTCTTACAGCTGCACAGTTTGATGCCATTCTGGCTGACATTCGAAAACGCGGACTTGCGCGGGGTGAGGGGTTGCCGATTCCAGGCATCAACAGCATCAGCGCGCCGGTTTTTGATAACGAGGGCGAGATTGTTCTGGTGCTGACGTTGTTCGGAGTGGCCGCGAATTTCGATGTCTCGTGGAAAGGACCCTTGGCTACCAGTCTTCTCGAGACCACCAAACTGTTGACTGAGAAAAATTCCGGCCCGTCTGTACCAGTCGTCTAGTTGAAAGACGGCGTATCGGGCGGGCGACGGCATCTCTGTATCAATCGACTTCACGGTATGTGTCCGGCTTGATGACATAGGTCATGTCCTCGCCAGGTGCCCGGTCTGACGGGAAACCAGCGAGGAGAACGCGAATGCGAGAACGAGTAGACCCGAGGCACTGCAGATAAAGACCTGCGGTGCGGAAAACCGGTCAATGAACCATGCCGCGCAGGCGACGCCGAGCGACTGTCCGAAGAAGAGAAAGCAGGAAAATAGCGAAACTGCGGTTCCACGCATCTTGGGCGCCATCTGCGTCGCATGAGTCTGCAAGGTGTTGTGCAACGCGTAAAAGCCAAAGCCGGCCAGAAAGCAGCAGGGCGCTGCCATCCACCAGTTGCCTAGAATGGCGAGCCCACCGTATGACAATGCGAGGCATCCACCGCCAAGTCTTGCGAGATTCGCTTCGCCCAACCGTCCGACCAGTCGACGCGCACAGCGGCTGTAGAGGAGCCCGCCAACTCCGTATAGCGCCACGACGCCCCCAGCTCTCGACATCGGCACGTCAAATCCGGTGTGCAGATAGCTCGGGATAAACGACAAGGCGCTGAATGCGAGCGAACCTTCGATGAAGGTGACCAGAAGCACTGTCCGAGCCCACGAAATCGTCAATACCTCGGCGAACCGGCCACGGGGCAATGCATCACTCGCGTCAGAGCCATGGTCTTCCCGCATGACGAGGATGCCGGCGACGAGGCAAATTGCGGCCAGCGAAGCAAATGGAGCGCGCCAGTCGACCGCATCAGTGAGTAGTGCACCGAGCCACTGACCTGCAATCATCCCGAAGACCGTCGCACCGAGTAGCCGCGCGAGGACTTCCTGTCGCCGCTCGTACGGTACCTTGTCACCAATCCAGGCCATCGTTAGTGGCACGATTCCCGCAGCCGCTGCTCCCGATAGTGCGCGAGCCGCTACGAGATGACCCATATGGATGGACAGGGCTGCGCCGAGATTGCCCGCGGTGCACGCCAGAGTTGCCAGCGCTATTACGCGTATCTTGCCAAACCGGTCGCCGACGGGACCGAACACAAGTTGCATCACTCCGTACGCGAGAGCAAACGCCGAAATGGCCTGGGCAGCATGACCCATCGTCACATCGAAGTCAGCCTGCAAAGACGGAAGCAGTGAATCGCATACCCTCATCGACGCCATGCTGGCAAAGCAGCATGTACTCAGAAGCCACAACATTCTCGCGGACAAATCGGCTCTCCCGGAAGGTCGGCACCTACGTGCAGGTAGGTGCCTATATTAATTATATATACGCAATCAATTACACATATGGCAAATCTACTGCTCGGAATCCCTACCATGCGGCGAGTGCCCCCAAGGCGAGGCCACGCGACAGGTCAGCGAAGAAACGTTCCTCGATAAATGTGCGGGTTAACCACTATCTATTTGTGTTTCGATCGCTTGGGTCGAGGGCTAGGTACAAACGAGAATTACATATGTGCGAAGTGCAGCGTTAATATGTAATCAAGAAGCGTGAACCTGCCATGGTGCGGTTGCCTTCTAAGTGGGGCAGCAGTCAGTCGAACGGCATGACAACTTCGACCGATATGGCCACAACTGAGAATAACTGCACTGGAGATTTTGATGACAACGCGAAGTTCAGTCGGCGCAGTCCCGACACCGGCAACTCCCCCCTCTGTCGGTACGTCCGATGACGGTCTCTTCCGCAAGGTGACCCTGCGAATCATCCCGTTCCTTTTCTTCTGTTACGTCATCGCTATTCTCGACAGAAATAACATCGGCTTCGCGCAACTGCAGATGAAGCACGACCTGTCATTCACGGACGCTGCGTACAGTCTGGGTGCGGTGTTTTTCTTCGTGGGTTACGTCCTGTTTGAGGTGCCCAGCAACATGCTCCTTCACAAGTTCGGAGCGAGAAAGACGTTCGCGCGAATCATGGTGCTGTGGGGCGCGTGTTCGGTCATGATGGTGGCTGTCTCAACAAGCACGCAGTTCTACGTTCTGCGTTTTCTGCTTGGTGTGTTTGAAGCCGGGTTCTTTCCGGGCATCGTCTTCTATCTGACCTTCTGGTTTCCGGCGCGCCGTCGCGCAGGTGCACTTTCAATCTTCTATGCGGGCGTTGCTGTGGCTGGCGTGCTTGGCGGACTCGTGTCGGGCGGAATAATGCGCGGCATGGACGGGGTGCACGGAATTCACGGCTGGCAATGGATGCTTGCGATTGAAGGTGCGCCGGCAATCGTGCTCGGGGTCATCGCCTACTTCTATCTGAAGGACAAGCCGGCGAACGCGACGTGGCTTGGCGCCAATGAGAAGCGACGTCTGGAAGAGCTGCTTGCGTTCGAAGGAAAGCCGGGTGAGCACAGCCATTCGCTGATGGACGCAGTTCGCAATCCGTATGTCTATCTGTTCGCCTTCGTGTACTTCTGTCTGACGTCAGCGATTCTTCTGCTTCTCTTCTGGATGCCGACGATGATTAAGGAGTTTGGTATTACCGATATCGTTCAGATTAGTCTGTACTCGGCGATTCCGAATGCAATCGGCGCTGTTGGCGTCATCCTGATTGCTCGTCGCTCCGACCGCCGCAATGAGCGCAAATGGCACTTCGTTGTGTGCGGTGTCATTGCAGCCGTGGCGCTGTCCTTGCTGACCGCGCACGGTATCGGATTCACTGTGTCCATGGCGTTGCTCACGGCCGCGGCGGTGTCTGTATATGCTGCTCACCCAATCTTCTGGTCTGTCCCGGCGACTTTCTTCCGCGGCCCGAATGCTGCTGCGAGCATCGCGCTGGTGAGCAGTATTGGTGTATCGAGCGGGACCATCACGCCGTACCTCATCGGTCTCATCAAGACCTACACGGGAAGCATGAGCAACGCTTTCTACTTCATTGCGGTTCTGCTGGCCTTTGCCTGTGTGGCGATGGCATATGCACTGAGATTCGAGCGCGCCGGCAATCCGCAAAAAGCGTAAGTCAACGTTCGAACATGAAGTAACACGGGCGCTCGGAGTTTCGAGCGCCCGTTGGCTTTGTGGACTTTGTTTTTCCGGAGGACACACGCCATGGTACCAATCGGCCTATGGATGGACCGCTATGCCCACGCATCCTCTACCAGAATCAGAGTCTCAACCAGCCGCCGGCAACAGGTGCCGGCGGTTGCGTCCACCAGCTATCGAACCACGAGTGGGTCGACAAGATATGCTGCCGCGCGATTTGTCAGGCCGTCGAGTTTGCGCACGAAACTGTTGTCGGCACCAAATGCTTCGTGGGCCTGTGCGATGTCCTTGAACCAAAGTGCAACAAGCGCCGTCGGCGGAACCGGCTCAGCCCAAAGGCGCTCGCGCTTCGCGCTCTTTTTTGTCCAGTTGAACGACACCAGAGCGCGGGGAGACTGGGTTTCGTTGGCTTCGAGAATTGCTGTCTTGAAGTCCATCCGCGAAACATCCGCATTCAGCGCAGCGGCGATGAGCACTTTCACGCCGGGATGTTCTCTCGGTTCATCCTCGTGGTCCACCACGCAGAGTGTCCATCCCCGCAGGAAATTTGGCTCATCTTCAGGAATGTACTGGCTTCCCACAGGTGAGCGTTGTGCCTCGGCCATGACCTCGTCATTCTCGAAGCACAGCTCGACGACTCCGTCGACATCAAAACATGCTGGGTCGTCCGATGAGCGCCAGAGAGTCTTGGCGACCCTGTTCTGTGTGTAGTTCGTAATGCCCTTCATGCACAACGCGAGTTGTGCGTGACAGCCGGACCAATATGCACGGAAGTCGCTTGTCGAAGTGCCTTCTTTACGCGACAGCAAGGTCATACGCTTAATCATTTCGTCTCCACATTAAAAGAACGCAACCGGCAGCGACACGTAACCTCTTTGTTCCCTTGAACGCTCAATCCGTCGCATTAATTGGGGACCGTCACAAACGCTTGCCGGTGAGCCTTCAATGTACATGTCCGCGCTCGCAAACAAGTCATAGGGATTGTACCTACACAAATCAATGTGCGTATATGTAATTTCAGCGTATTATTTGACCATGGCCCACGGAATTGGGGATGACTATGAGGACGCACCTGAGTAAGCCGCGTCTTCACTATCGGAGAGACGTGATGAAGCAGGAAAGCGAATTCAGTTGTGACGTGCTGGTTATTGGTTCCGGCTGCTCGGGGATGTCCGCAGCAATCACAGCAGCGTTCGAAGGGCTCAAGGTTCTCGTTATCGAGAAGGAGCCCAAGTTTGGCGGTTCGACGGCCCGCTCTGGCGGCTGGTTGTGGATTCCGAATACGGCTCTTGCAAAGGTGCAAGGTATTCATGAACCGGAAGGCGCTGCCCGTACCTATCTTCAGCACGAGGCAGGGTCGAGCTTTGACGGCGAGCGCGTAGACGCGTTCATCACGAATGGGCCGGAAGCTGTTGACTTCTTCACGTCGAAAACGGCAGTGCGTTTCGACATGCCTCTTGTGTTCCCCGACTATCACGCTGAAGCGCCCGGCGGCACGCAAGGTGGCCGTTCAATGGTCACTCGACCGTTCGACGGCCGGGAACTCGGCACCGCAATCAAGGACCTCGCTCCGGCGCTGCCAGAACTGACCGTGTTTGGGATGATGCTCGGTTCCGGCAAAGAGATTGTGCACTTCATGCGGGTGACGAAGTCCATCAAGTCCGCGTGGTATGTGACGAAGAGGCTATCGCGTCATTTCGCCGACGTTGTGAAGCACGGACGGGGCATGACGCTGACGAATGGCAATGCACTGGCCGGCAGGCTTGCCAAGTCGCTCTTTGACCTGAATGTCCCTCTCTGGCTCAACACGAAGGCGCTCAGTCTCACCAGCGAAAATGGCCGCATCACTGGGGCGTTGCTCGACAGGGCTGGCTCGAAAGTGCGAGTCACGGCACAACGCGCTGTTGTTCTCGCGAGCGGAGGATTTCCGTACGACATCGAGCGTCGCAAGCAGCTTTTCCCGCATGCGCCGACCGGTACTGAGCATTTCTCGCCGTCTCCGACAGGAAACACGGGCGACGGGTTGCGTATGGCCGAAGCCGTCGGCGGCCAGGTATCGACGACACTGCCGAACGCAGCCGCGTGGGTACCCGTTTCGACCTTGACGAGAAAGGATGGGACCACGGGCATCATGCCTCACTTCATCGACCGTGCGAAACCGGGGGTCATCTCCGTGCTGCGCGATGGTCGACGCTTCACGAACGAAGGCAACTCGTACCATGATTTCGTCCAGGCCTTGGTGAAGGCGACACCCAAGGGCGAAGAGATTTCCGCGCATCTGATCTGTGACCACAAGACGCTTCGGACCTATGGTTTGGGCAGCGTTGCTCCGTTTCCGATGCCCATCGGCCGCTATCTGCGCGTGGGCTATCTGACGAAGGCCTCGACGATTGATGAGCTGGCCGGCAAGATTGGCGTGAATGCGCTGAATATGAGAGAGACGGTGCGAGACTACAACGCAGAAGCTCGTCTCGGCCGTGACCCGCTGTTCGGCAAAGGCAGCAAGGCTTATAACCGTTACCAGGGGGATGCTCTTCATTCGCCCAACCCGTGCGTGGCGCCGATTGAGAAGGGCCCGTTCTACGCGCTGAAAATCCGCATCGGAGACATTGGGACGTTCGCGGGCCTGAAGGCAGATTCTTCGTGCCGCGTTCTCAATGCCGCCGGTTCGCCGATTCAGGGCCTCTTCGCAGTTGGCAATGATGCATGCAGCATCATGGGCGGCAACTACCCAGGGGCCGGAATTACGTTGGGACCGGCTTTGACGTTCGGCTACATCGCGGGGAAGGCAATCGCGTCGGCCGGTGCCTCGCAGAACGAGCGCTCCGCGGCTGAAACTCCGGCTACCAAATTCGCAGTGGTGTCCCACTAACGATACGCAGGAACTCCGACATGCGTATTTGCTGTGATTGCTCTGACCAAGCAGCCACGGCTTTTTTGTTTTTGGAGCCGTCCGGCCGGGCAATAGAGCTGGGCATGCATTTACCATCGCGTACGCAAGATGATGGGCGCAAAGGAGGGGTATGGAAGCAGCTGAGAGGGTCGAGCAACCTGCTCCAGGTAAGGCGAAAGAGCAACGGGGCATTCACGCCATGGAAGTTGGTGGCACGCTTCTGCAGTATATGGCCGATGCCGGCAAACCCGTCTCAATGACGGGTCTAAGTACCGCGACAGCGTTGCCACTAAACCAGGTCTTTACCTATATGGTGAGCCTGGTTCGTACGGGGCTGGTCAGACGTGACCTAATGACTCACAGCTTTGAGCCTGGTCCGCTGGCGTTGAAGCTTGGACTGCGAGCGCTGGCGCAGCGATACCCGTTACACGAAACCATCGAGTTGGCCGCAAAGTTGCTGGAGGACCATACACATGGGGCGTTTATCGCGATATGGACCGATTCTGGTCCAACTGTAATCCAATATCACGGCCCTGAAATGTATGTGCATGTCGGCCTGCACGTAGGGTCGGTGATGTCTGTTGCACACAGCAGCACTGGGCGTTTGTTCGCTGCGTTCCTGCCGAGAGAAACAATACAGCCGCTGCTCGCCCGCGAGGTCTTGGGCGGTGAAGTTATTTCTGCCAGACGCCTGGACAGGGAATTTGAGCGTCTCGTACATGACGTGCGAATTAAACGCCTCTCACGAACGCTAGGCGTGCCAATTCCTGGAGTCGATAGTCTGAGTGCGCCTGTGTTTGACCGCTCCGGGCAACTGATATTTTCGGTGACAGTTTTCGGTCCGTCACGCAGCCTGGACACTACTGATGATGGTAGCGTCGCCAAGGGACTGCTCCGTCTGTCGGAAAAGCTGTCCTCAAAAGAGCTGAAAAGCTAAAAGTATTATCGAACGCTAAACCGGCTGCGTTCTGAACACGGGCGGTATTGAGAATGCGATAGGTATCTGCTGGAAGAGGACTAATCGGTGACCGTCTCTTTCCACCGACGGCATGTGAGATGGGGTAGGTGCATGCGTGAGAACGAAAGTACCACGGCGCGCTGACTGCGAAGCGAACACGGAGCAAGCCCGCAAGGCGGGCTCGTTTCCATGCGATGTTCAGATAGCCAGAAATCCGCCATCCACGGCGAGGGTCACACCTGTGACATAGCGCGACATTCCAGACGCGAGGAACACGGTTGGGCCGACAAGGTCTTCCGTCTGACCGACACGCCCCATGGGGATGCGCGACATGAAGGCTTCCAGACGCTGCGGATTCTCGCGCGTGGCAGCCGTCATCGGAGTTTCAATGACGCCGGGAGCAAGTGCATTCACGCGTACTCCAAACGGCGCCAGTTCAGCGGCCAACGACTGAGTGAACATCTTGATTGCGCCCTTCGATGGAGAGTAACCAAGGCTTGCGCCCTGACCAGCGAACGCGGCGATGGAGGCGACGTTGATGACGACGCCCTTCGTTTCCTTCACTGACTCGATGAAAGCATGGGTCACGTTGAAGGTGCCGTGTACATTGACGTCCATCACTTTCTGCCAGTTCTTCGCGGCGTTCGGGCTGGAGGAGTTCTCGCGAATGATGATGCCAGCGTTGTTCACGAGTAAATCAACCAGGCCAATCTCCTTGCTTACCTTGCTCGCGAGGCTGTAGCACGCGTCTGCATCGGTCACGTCCAGCTCGAAAGCCCACGCTTGGCCGCCTTCTTTCTTGATGAGGGCCGCCGTCTCTTCGACGAGTTCCAGGTTGATGTCGGTGACCACGACTTTTGCGCCGGCCTGCGCGAGGCCGAGCGCAAGCGCGCGTCCATTACCTTGACCAGCACCGGTAACGAACGCGAGACGGTCCTCGAGAAGACGCGGGGCTACGAAATTAGGGAACGGCATGACGACTCCTTTTGATTTTGTGCACATGCGGCAGGCTGCCAGGATAAGTAAATACATGATTTCATAATGGCAGATGCAGTTGCATAGGTGTAATTACCGGGTCAGAAAAGAGCGGTGGCTGGTGCACTGTCAAATCCACGCCCAAGACACGTCAAGCATGTTCTTCTCCGCCTTACGGGGCGCTGTTCTGAACTGTTTCGCTACACGGGCAGCTTCATCGTCCGGGGTACTCCTAGGGATTGCACCAATGCAAAATAAGTGGCGTATGTTTAATTTCGTGGCGTAGTATCTGGCCTAACGATGCATGCCCGATAGCGTCGACAGCAAATCCAACTCTGCACTCGCATGTTCTGGAGAGCTGTCCAGAAACCGCTGTCGCGAAGCCCGCTGTTGGGTCGCAATCAAGAAAAATCGTTCGAGCGATACGTACTCCTACGTGTGTCACGCAGTCCCGTTGAGCAAAGCGGATAGGAGATGTCCGTGATACGCAGCCTCGCTCGTTACGAATACAACGATTCAAACGGTTATTAAGGAGACTTTTGATGTTAACGAAGCGGGTTGCAAGGTTTGCGTTGGGTACCAGTCTTGGCTTGTGTGCAGTTCCTGTTTTTGCACAGACAAGCGTGACTCTGTATGGCATTGTCGACACGTCAATTACGTATCAAAACAGTCAGACGACTTTGGGTTCGACGACGCCTGGTCATTCGAACGTACGCATGCAATCCGGGGTGTGGAACGGCGACCGCTTTGGTCTGCGTGGTGTTGAAGACCTCGGTGGTGGCACGCAGGTGGTGTTCGTTCTGGAGTCTGGTTTCAATCTGGCCACGGGCGGCCAACAGTTCACGAACGCGATGTTTGGCCGACAGGCGCGCATTGACCTGACTAATCCTTCGTTCGGCACATTTTCGGCGGGTCGGCAATACAGCTCTTACTACACGATGCTTTCGCCGTGGGTCCCTGCCTATTACCTGACCGGTTACGGCTCACATCCTGGCGACCTCGACGGCATGGACACGTACTATCGTTCCAACAACGCGGTGACCTACACGACGCCGAATCTCTATGGATTTACAGCAAGCGGCCAATACGCGCTCGCAGGTGTGCCAGGCAGCCTCAATCAGGGGTCGACCTGGAGCGCAGGACTTCAGTACAAAGTCAATGGTTTCGGTCTCGCGGCAGCATTCTGGCGAATCAACAACTCCACCCCTGGTGGCGGTCCCTACGGCGCTGACTCATCGGTGAACTCGTCCGGACAGCAAGGGGTGTCGGCCATTACCAACGGCTTCAACCAAGCACAGGCGCAACAACGCTTCGCGGTTGATGGTGGGTATGTGTTCAACAGTTCGTGGGACATCTCGTTCGCGTATTCCAACGTTCAGTACATCCCTGGCATCAACTCTAAGTTCACTGACACTGCCGTCTGGAACACGGCAGGAACGGTACTCCATTGGAAGCCGACGGTCGCGTGGGACCTTGCCACTGGCTACAGCTACACGTGGGCGTCGAAGGCGAATGGCATCTCGGACGCGGCGAAATACCATCAAATTGTCCTGTCCGAATACTACTCACTGTCGAAGCGAACCGGCCTGTATGCCCTTGAAGGCTTTCAGCGTGCGTCTGGCAAGACCCTAGGGAATCCGGGCACGGGCACCATCATCAACGCAACTCCGGCCATTGGCGACAGCTTCCAGGGCACCCCTGGTGCGAGCCGCTCGATGCTGGCTGTGAGTTTAGGCATCGTCAGCAAGTTCTGAGTGTGCGAATCGACAAAGGGGACCTGTGTTCTCTTCGTGACATAAAGCAACCCGGTTGGAGACATCATGAAAGCAATTCGCATCATCGCTGCAGCGGTTGCCGCTGCCAGTTTTGCCGTCGCCTCGTCTGCGGCGCTCGCGCAGGAAATAAAGATTGGATTTAACGGGGACCTCTCTGCGTCCCCGTCAGCGCAAAGCGGGCAAGCTGCCGTGCTGGGAATGCAAGCAGCCATCGCGGACATCAACGCAGCAGGTGGCGTACTGGGAAAGAAGCTCGCTCTGGTCGTTCGTGACGATGTTTCTCAACCGCCGAAGTCAATCCAGAACATGACCGACCTCATCGACAACGAGGGTGTGGTTGCCGTGTTCGGGCCGACTAACTCTGGCAACGCGATGGCGTGGAAGCACATCGTGAACCAGAAGAAGATTCCTGTCGTCGACAACGTGTCGGCAGGCACTGACATCACAAAACCGATGAGCCCTGGCGCGGACAACTACATGTTTCGCGTCTCGATGGTCGACCGTGAGCAGATTGCCGCCCTGATGGCCTACGTCAAGAAGAATTCGACCGAATCGAAGAAGGTGGGCTTCATGTCGGAGACCACGGGCTATGGCCAGGGCGGTCTTCGCGATATGAAAGACATCGCTCAGGCGCAGGGACTGACGCCTGTCGACATCGAGCAGTTTGGCGTCGGCGATACCGACATGACGTCGCAGCTGAACAAGCTCAAAGCGGCAGGGGCCGACACGGTGATTATCTGGGCGCAGGGAACGCCGATTGCCCAGGTGATGCGCAGCATGGAGAAAATCAACTACTACCCCGAGTCTTGAGTTCGTGGGCTGCAGACAACATCACGTTCTACGACGCGGCAGGCAAGACCCTGGCAGAAAAGCCGCTGTTCCTGCGTACGGTGAGTGAGAATCGCACGCCTGCACAGGACAAACTGTTTGCGCGAGTCGGCTCGCAATTGAAGGCGCCGAGCTCGTTCTCCTTCGCGCTGCACGGCTACGACTCGGTGTTGCTGCTCGCGCAAGCGCTGAAGCAGGCGAATAGCACTGATGGCTCGGCTGTCCGTGTCGCGCTCGAGAACCTGAATACCCCGGTTCAAGGGCTGCTCAAAACATACAACAAGCCCTTCAGCAAGACAAATCACGAAGCGCTCCTGGCGAAGGACTTTGTCTGGGTCCACTGGAAAGATGGAAAACTGATTCCGTACTCCGATGCGCTCGTGGCTTCCCTGACTCCGGCTGACTACAAGCAGTAACCGAACCATCGACGTGACGGCGTGGCAGCTACGCCGTCACCGCGGAGAATTCACATGATGGAAGCACTTCTTCAGGCGGTAATCAGTGGCCTGGCCATTGGTGGTGCGTACGCTCTGGTCGCGCTAGGGTTCAGCATTACGTTCACCACGACCAAAACGCTCAATTTCTCGCACGGCGAGTTTGTCTCGTCCGGGGCTTTCATTGGCATGAGCGCGATGCTGCTGTTACTCGGGAAACCCATCACGTCGACGACGTTCGGAGGCGCAATCCCGAGTGTAACGGCACAACTGCTCGCACTGGTCGCAGCATTGGTCGTGATGGGCGCGTTGGGATGGTTGCTCTACGTGCTTGGCGTGCGGCCTTTCTCGAAGACGCCTAGGATGGCTTGGGTTATGAGCACGCTCGGTTTTGGCGTCGTTCTCGACAGCATCGGCCTTGCCATCTGGGGGCCGAAACCCGTCGTTGTGCCTTCGCCTATTGGTGATTCGGTCATACAGATATTCGGTATCGGCATGCGTCCCCAGGAGATGTTGCTCCTCGGTGTGGCTATCGTCGTGATGATTGTGTTCGACATCGTTATGAGAAAGACGATGGTCGGAAAAATGATGCGAGCAGTGGCAGCCAACGGAAGCGTCGCCAGCTTGATGGGCATCAACACCAACGCCGTAATGATAGGGGCGTTTGTCGTGAGTTCGGCGCTTGCCGGGCTCTCCGGTTTCCTGATTGCTCCCATCACCCAGGCATCACTCTTCATGGGGCTGGCGATTGGTCTGAAGGGCTTCTCCGGCGCCATGATTGGTGGCCTGAACAACCCTCGTGGTTGCGTAATTGGCGGATTTGCGCTCGGCGTCTTCGAATCGACCGTGAACCTGTGGCAAGCACAGTGGCGTGAGATTGCGGTTTTTGCCGTGGTCATTCTTGTATTGGCGTTCAGGCCCACGGGTCTCTTCGGCAGCCGACTGGTGGAGAAGGTATGAGAAAGAACTGCCATATCCTGGGCGTCTGCGCACTCGTTCTTGTTTTGGGCGGGGGCGCGCTTCTCGTGCGAAACGATTATTACCTGCACATTGCGTTTATGATGTGCGTCTACTACCTGTGCGCCGCGGGGATGAACGTCCTCGTCGGATTCGCAGGGCAGAAGTCTCTGGGGCAGGCGGGCCTGTTCGGAGCTGGCGCCTATGCAGTTGCGCTGTTGACATCTCAGACTGGCATCAATCCCTGGTTAGCCATGGTCGCGGCAACTGCCATCGCGGGTGTGTGTGGCGTTGTCGTGGCCATTCCGTCGCTCCGTGTGAAGGGCCCATACCTGGCGATGGTTACGCTCGCCTTCGGCATAGTAGTCGAACGACTGGTGAGTGACTGGACTGACGTCTTCGGTGGGGCACAGGGCATCTATGGGATTCGCAGCCCAGAGATTGGTGGCCAGCCGATGTCTCTGGCTCAGTGGGTGTGTGTTGCGGTTGTCTTCTGCGCGATTACGCATCTTCTGTTGCGTAACCTCCTGAACGGAAAGTTCGGTCGCGCGTTTCTGTCGTTGCAGGCCGATGAAATCGCTTCGTCGTCCGTGGGTGTGCGGGTCTACCGGGGGAAGGTTATCGCGTTCGTTATCGCGGCGGTGACCTGCGGCCTCGCAGGCGCCATGGTCGCCCAGCAGAACCAGTACATCAACTCGGACTTTGTGTCGTTCCAGCTTTCCATCTTCATTTTGCTGCTGGTTCTCTTCGGCGGTGCCGGAACAAAGCTGGGGCCGGTCGTGGGAGCCGTGGTATTGACGTTGCTGGATGCGCTGCTTGCTCGTTGGCCGTCCGTTCAACATACCCTCTACGGTCTGCTCCTGCTCTTCGCACTGTATGTCATGCCCGGAGGTGTCGTTGGTACTGCCTCGAGGTTCTTCGGGCGAGGCACACGAGATGCCGATACCGCACAAGTTCGCCCGGGTGGCCAGGTCACGACGCTTCTCAGAAATGGCCGTTCTAACGGCGATGACCTTCTCACGGTTACGAAGGTATCGAAGGCCTACGGTGGTGTGAAGCCGGCGAACGAAGTCTCGTTTTCGCTCAGGAGAGGTCACATCCATGCGCTCATTGGGCCTAACGGCGCGGGCAAGAGCACGATGATTAATATGGTCACGGGCGTAGTGAGGCCCGACGCTGGCTCCATTCGCTTCAACGGGGAGGAGATTGGCGGCAGCGCGGTTCACACGATTTGTTGTCTTGGAATGGGGCGAACGTTTCAGAATCTGCGCCTCTTTGCGGAGCTATCTGTGCTCGACAACGTGATGCTGGGCCGGCACAGCCGCATGAAGAATGGCATCTTCGCCTCACTGTTCGCTACGCCAGGTGCGCGGCGCGAAGAGGAAATCACGAGGCAACGGGCGCTCGAACTCCTGGAACTGGTTGAACTGGGTCATCTTGCAAACCGCCCTGCCGGAAGTTTGCCCTACGGGCTTCAACGACGCGCCGAACTCGCGCGCGCACTTGCCACAGAGCCTCAACTGTTGTTGCTCGATGAACCGGCGGCTGGACTGAATCCGCAAGAGACTGCCGAGCTCGGTCAGCTCCTCCTTCGTATCGGTAAATATGGCGTGAGCATTCTGATGGTCGAGCACCACATGGACCTCGTCATGTCCATTTCGGACCACGTCATCGTGCTCGACTACGGGCTCAAGATTGCTGAAGGCAAACCGGCTGATGTACAGGCCAATCCGCGAGTTGTTGAAGCCTATCTGGGCGTTGACGAAGCTGAAGCGGCGTAACGGGAGGCGAAATGCTGAAAATCGATTCGGTGAAGGTTTCCTATGGCGCTATCCAGGCTGTTAAAGGTGTCAGCCTCGAAGTGCGTGAAGGCGAGGTTGTGACCATCATCGGCGCAAATGGGGCGGGGAAGAGCAGCCTCCTCAAGAGCATCGCCGGTTTGCAAAGTGTCGCATCGGGGCGTATCACGGTCGGCGGTCGCGATTGCACTCAACTGGCTCCGCATTTGCGACTCGGACTCGGCATTGCGTTGTCTCCGGAAGGGCGGGGAGTGTTTCCCGACCAGACGGTAAGAGAGAACCTTCTGCTGGGCGCCTATTCGCGCAAGCAGTCAGTCGCTGCGACGGAAGCGTCAATGGAGCGGGAGTTCGACCGCTTCCCACGGTTGCGCGAGCGACAAAACCAGCTCTCTGGGACGCTGTCCGGGGGAGAGCAGCAGATGCTCGCAATCTCGCGAGCGCTGATGAGCCAGCCGCGGCTGCTGCTTCTCGATGAGCCGTCACTTGGACTCGCTCCGCTTGTTATTCGGGACATTTTTGATGCTATCCGAAGCCTGCGTGAAGAAGGATTGACGATACTTCTCGTCGAGCAGATGGCGAAGCAAGCACTCGGTGTGGCCGACCGTGCGTATGTGCTCGAGGTCGGAAATATCACGCTTGAGGGTACTGGGCGTGATTTGCTCAATGACCCAAAGGTCAAAGCCGCTTATCTGGGAGCACACTGAGCACGAGTGTTTGTAGACGGGAAAGAGCACGATTCCACATTTTTTGGAGTTTTGATGAGTACGTTAAGGATGGGTCTGATTTCGAAGAAGGCCGATTGGTCGCTTGAAGACTTCCGGCAGCATTGGCTCAATCACCACGGACCGCTCGTGAAGAACGCTCCGGGGCTTTCCCAGTATCGACAGAATCACGTGGTCGATAAGGTGCAGCGCGGCATCGATTTCGAACGTGAACCCTGGGAATTCGACGGGTTCTCTCAGCTCTGGATTTCCGACCGAGACAAGCCGTTTGGCGGCGGTGAACTGCCTCAAAGAATTCTTGCAGACGAGAACCACTTTCTCGGTCGACTGCACATCGTGACCGTCAAGCAAACGACGGTGGTCGACGTTCCGGGCGACGACGTCCGAGGCAAGGTCAAGAAAAGGATGTCGCTGATTCGCCGCCGTCCCCAGTTGACTGAGGAGGACTTTCTGAACGAATGGAAGGTACACGCGGACTGGGTCCGGACGATGCCCGGGGTGTTGGGCTATCGGCAGAACGCGGTGATACAACGGGAAGTTCACAAAGGGCAACCATGCTCCTACGACGAACTGCCCATCGACGGAATCGTCGAGTTCTGGTTTGAGAGTACCGACTCCTTGCAATCGGCGTTTGCGTCGGAAGCGGGCATTAAAACGATGGCGCACGCGAAGACATTTCTTTCCGGCATCACGGCATTCCTCGTTGAAGAGCACAGAATTATCTAACGCATTTCGTGCTCCGTGTTTCGGAATCTCCTCCTCCGTCCCGCTGAGTGCCACAAGACTTGGATTGCTCTCTGCATAGCGACCGGTGGGGGCCGGCTTGTCCCGTCGCGGATCGCGGGTGATGACATCGGCTGGACTCGTGAGCCTTCTGAGCCCATGCACTCAATTGCGTCGGCGATATTTTTGGGCGCCCCAATAGTCTTGCTGATGCAACTGCATCGCCATCAGCAGGGCTTCTTTGGCGTGCACATGTTGTGGTGCGGCCGGCCCGTGGAATGCTTTTCGACTTCTTGGACATGTACAAATCAAATCAGCCGAGCGGGGGCCGAATTACTCAACGGACCTCGACGTACCCAGCCATTGGCCAATATACGTGAGGACGGCCTGCTTGACCTCGCTCTCGGCGTCTTTGGCTGCGCGGGTCCTGAGCATCTTGTGGATGAGGGCTTCGCTCCCGGAACGCAGGACTTCTTTCGCATGCTTCGCTTTGCCAATCTGGGTCGCGATCGACCCGGCGCCCATGCAGCTGGTCAGGCCCTTGTCCACTTGAACTTTGTGAATTGCGCTCGCGGTGCCTATCGCAACGATGCCTGTGCCCTCGGTGTCCTCGGTCTCGTCGGTATCGATCTCGCCGGGGAGCTTTTCCGTGCTCCGCCCGACAGGGGCCTTGGTTTTCTCACTCAATTGAGTCGAGATCTTCTTGCCGACCTTGCCGTCTTTGCCGGTGTCTTCCTGGCCGAAATAAATCACGCAGTTGCTGGATTTCGTCACCGAGAGAAAACCGGTGCACCCCTTGCACGGTGTGAGCGTCGAGAAGATGACGCTGTTTTCGGGCACCTTGGTCGCCGTGGGATTGTTGCGGAAGTAGGACAGCAGCATGCTGACCTCGGCGTGGCGGAACGACCCGGTGTTGATGCCCGCGGCGAGGATCTGCCCCTGGTCGCTGACGAGCAAGGCGCCCACGTAGTTCTTCAAACCTTCGTAGCCCTCGGCCGAGCTGATGTCCACCAGCGAGTAGGTGGCCAGCATGTAGTACCGAAGCGCGCGGGCCAGGCCCTTCTTGCGGCTGCCGGGCGGGAGGTCGAGGCCTTTGCTAAGGCCTGCCGCCGCTGCGTAAAGGCCGCCGTCCGGGAGGGGGGCTTTCAGCGCGAGTGCCGCAATCTGGCGGGGCCACTTCTTGACGGTTTGGAAGGCCGTTGTCACGCGGACCGCTCCGTCACCCTCGTTGGGCTTCAGTTGGTCCATCAACTTCACCTTCATCTTTGGATAGTTCCTGATCCAAAGCGCATCCGCGCGGTTGGTGTAGACCGTTGCGTTGTTGGACTTCGCCTTGCCCAATATTGCGTTGACCACTGCGGGCCGCGCCAGGTTGTTCGACTTATAGTACTTGAACTCGGTGCCATCAATGTAGCCCGCCACATTGTCGCCGCCCGTCGGGCTCATGATGGTGGGGTCCTGGCACAACTCGTAGAGCGTTTCCCACAGGTCCTCGTTTCCGGTGTAGGTGACCTGCGTGTGCCCCGGGTTGCTGCATGCCACGCCTGGTGGCCGCTTGGTTCCGACGAAAAAGGTGCCAATCTTGAAAGTTCTCGGTTTGTCGAGCGGAACCTTCGGGCCCTTGATCCGCATGTTGCAAGTGCTGCACTTGAACATATAAAACTGTGGCATGGAGAACCCTCCTGTGAGGCTTGATGCCTGCTTGCAAGAAGTCAGCGTCAGCCAACGAGCGACAAAGCACGCAGCGCCACTGCGTGCACCGAGGTGGACAACAGATCGAGGCACCAGCGCAAGAACGCTGCTGTGATCGACACGCCCGCCTGCGCCGTGCGCGCAAGAATGCGAAAGATAGCGCCGATCAGCGTCGTCACCTGAGTGTTGATGGTCTCACATGTGGCGGCAGCGCGGCTGAGCAGACAGGCGATCTGGTCGATGACGGTCGCACCCATGGCCAGAGCGGTGCCGATGGCGCCCACCAGCACATCCTTGGCCGGGCATAGCCAGGCGATCGGCATTGGCATGCGCCACATGCGCTTGGCCGCTGGTCGCCGACCATCGTCGGCGTGCCCCGAATTGGGCGCTACCAGCTGTTCGGCAACCTCTTCCCGCGCATCGTCATGACGTCGATCACGCCGTTCGGCCAGGACGGGACCCTACGCCGCCATGGCGGGAAGCGAGCTGATCGTCTCGGCGCTCGGCGGCGTGCTTACGCTTTGCGGCGATCCGGATCGGGCGCCGGTGAAGGAAGCGCTGCATGCAAACACCTTCCCGCCCTTAGTGCCGCGGCGCGTGCGCAGGTAGTGGGTCACCGGCCCCGGCGGCGTGGGCCGCGCCACCGAATGGCGGCTATCAGGCACCGAATCACACGAACTCAAGGACCGCATTGGGTCGAAATTCGCCCGTCGCCCGTCGCCCGTCGCCCGTCGCCCGTCGCCCGTCGCGGCCGCGACGGTGCGTGTCCATATCCTGCGTGTTGCGCAACGCCAATCTCAAAGCGCCCCGGGTGAGTGAAATCCAGCGTGGAGCGGGGCGCGCCATGCCGCCCGACCGTTGCAGGGCGTAGTACATTAGCGCGATCACCGTCGCCCCGGATTTTTCGCATGCCACCGATTACCAACCTCGATGATGAAGGCTGAACCGGGCTGTTATGCCATCTTGTTGTCGCTCAACTTGTCGCGCGCGGGAGGACGGGCGAATGGCTGCGAGCGGATCATCTCGTCGAGTCGGAACGGATCTGGTTGTCCGCCAATCGTGCTTCGGTTAACTGGTTGGAAAGCGTACGGCTGTGTCGGATCTCCGTGGAGCTGGCAATTTCGATATGGACGATCGAACCGCTCTTCTTCTTGAGCCTCGGCAACGTGATTTCACCGTGGGTTCCGATCGGAACCGCAGTTAAGTGTTCCCGCAGTGCGAGGCGAGGGGCATTCGTGAAAGGTCAGGAGAATCCGCGCGGACGCGCGTAGTACACAAATCGGGATCAGCTAGACTTATCAAATGCCGTATCAAATATAATTCGGACATCTACGTATATTGACATCACGGCAGAAAACATGATGGCACCCGCTATCAGAGGTGGACGACACCGGGACGGAAAGTAAGAGCGAGTCAGCTTTGATCGGCCGCACATCCATCGCCCCGGCACATGTGCAAACGACTATAGTGTTGTTGAACGTAGATAGGCTAGGAAATAACACCTCATCCGGATGATTTGACGAACCCGGAAATGCCTAACACAAGGTGTGCTGAATCTGGTGCCGGTTAGGTGCGGGCACCTCGAAAGGATCATCATGACACTTCGAAAGCGACCTGCAATCCATGCAGCACTGATATTCGGGTGTGGGTGTCTCGTTCCGGTTATTGCATTCGCGCATACTGGCCAAGGCGACGTATCCGGTGGCTTGATCGCGGGATTCAAACATCCAATCTCCGGCCTGGATCACGTCGTCGCAATGGTGGCGGTCGGACTATGGGGCGCCCAGTTGGGGAGGCCGGCCATTTGGGTGCTGCCGGTCACGTTCCCGATCGTCATGGCCTTCGGCGCTGTTATCGGTGGCCTGGGCGTTCCCATTCCGGGGATCGAGGTCGGCATTGCGTTATCGGCACTGGCGCTCGGTGCAGCGGTGGCACTTGCGTTGACGCCGCCGCTCTGGATTGCGGGTCTGCTGGTTGCCGCCTTTGCCATCTGCCATGGACACGCACACGGGGCGGAACTGCCCGGGTCCGCGAACGCGATGACCTATGCGATCGGTTTCGTCGCGGCTACCGGCTCACTTCACGCACTCGGTATCCTGATCGGCACAGTCAATCGCTGGAAGGCGGGCGGCTACGCACTGCGGGCAGGCGGAGCCGTTATCTCCGGCTGCGGTGTCTATTTCCTCACGTATGCGATTCGGGGAGCGTGACGCATGCGCGCATTGCACCGGGTGGTCCGGCAAGCCGCTGCCGGTCTGAGTGGGCTGACGTGGCTTGCATCAGCCGAAGCACACGCGGTGTACCAGGGCGTGGGCGACTTCTACGCGGGGATGCTGCATCCGTTGACGTCGCCGGAACATGTATTGCCCATGCTGGTGCTCGGCGCGCTGGCTGGGCAGAACGGCCTGAAACGTTGTGAATTCGTGCTTTGGGCATTTCCGGCCGCCATGGCGGCCGGCGGGTGCATCGCCCTTATGGTTCCTGGTCTGCGCGGTGTGCTTCTGCTCAACGTTGTCTCAACCGTATTGCTGGGTGCCCTCCTGGCGGCTGCCTTTACGTTGCCGTCATGGCTGATTCTGATTCTTTCGGTCGGGGTCGGCCTGCCCGACGGATACGCAAACGGATCAGCCATCATCGGTCAAATCCGCCCAGCCGTTTTCATAGCAGGCATGGTGGTCGCGAGCTTCATCCTGATTGCCTATACGGTGGCGGCGACCTCGTTCCTGCTGCGGCTGCGGCCCACCTGGATCGCCATTGCCGTGCGCGTCGCGGGCAGCTGGGCCGCCGCAATCGGGCTTCTCGTCCTCAGTCTCACTCAACGTGCGTTGCTTCTCTCCTAGGTCGTCTACATGACCTTCAATTGCGTCTAAAGTGCAAGCACCGTCAGCCCGGTTGTTCGCTCATAAATCCACAGGGTTGCGAAAACTGTGATCGCTGCCGACCCGCCGTACAGCGTAGCCAGGCGAAACCAGCCACTTGACCGATAGATGTAAAGAATGGGCAAGAGCAGCAGGACCAGGGAGATCTGCCCCAGTTCGACACCGATATTGAAGCCGGCAAGGGCTGTGGCAAGAAGGGATGTCGGGAGCGCCATATCGGTGAGCACGCTTGCGAAACCGAAACCGTGGATCAAGCCAAAAGTAAACGCGACCAGCCAGCGGCGCCTGCGGACCACGGGAAAAATATTGTTGAGTGCGGAAAGCAGAATCGTCACAGCGATAGCGACTTCCACCCACCGAGACGGCAACGCCACAACGTGCAGCGTGGCAAGAGACAATGTGATCGCGTGCGCCAGGGTGAACGCAGTGACGAGTTTCAATACATCGATCGACACCGCCCTGGGGGAGTCGGCCGGAAACCACTTTTTTCCGTGCAGCACGCAAGCTGCCGGCAACATCAGAGACAGAAGAAACAAGGCGTGATCGAAGCCGCGCCAGATGTGCCACATGCCCTCCCCAACAAAATCGATGAAGGCGCGCCCGACGCCCTTCCCGCGTATGTCGAGGATCTCGGTCGGGTGACCGAGCCCAAGAATGGCCGTCGCCGTTGCACCGTTGCTCACGACGTGTACGAGTCCCTTGTGCAGCGTGTCGACGTCGGCAAACAGACGGTAGTCAATGCCAAGTCGGGTCGGTCGGGTTGGACACGCCACGTCGAATTCGAGTACCGCGTACGCGCCGTCGGTGTGGTGGTCGATCAGCAGGTTGCCCGGATGAATCGCGCACGCTCGCCCGTCACCCGTCAGCTTGATACGCGTGAAGGCATACGACTTGATGTCCGCTTCGCGGATGCGGACCTCGCCCCACGTCAGCACGCCGTCCCCATTCGCATCGAGAATAAGCGGATTGTCCAGGTCGCGAAGAGCAATATCCCATCGGCCCACAATCGTTTTGTCGCTGACGGTAAGGGTCAGGTAGCTGTCGCTCGGCTTGTGCGCCTGCACCGCGACAGCCCAGCACAACATGAAGAGTGCCAGCCCCCCGGGCGCTCGGCGTTTCATGCAGACGGGCCCCCGTGTGTCGCACGTATCGCAAGCCCGGCCCCAACGACATGGCTTGCCAGTTGCGCCTCCAGTCTCGTCAAGACGGGATGGCGCAATCGCGCGGTCTTCAGCCACATCATCGCCGGTGCTGCGCGTGCAGGTTGGCGGGCGGCGATCGCCGCCTCCATCAGGATCCGGCAATCCGCGACCTCTTTTTGCACCTGCCAGTCAGCCTCGGCTAGACTGAGCGCCTTCTCCGGGTCGTTGAGGAGTTTGAGGTTGAAAATGGCTTCCTCGCGCAGATGCACGCGATCACCCCGCTCGGCGGACGCCGCGAACCGGCTCTGCAAATCTTCGATGTGCGGCGCCAGATCGGCGTCCAGCCCCGCCTGTTTCTCGGCCAGCGCGAGGCGAAGGAGCAGGTTATCGTTGCGGATGTCGGCCGCGAGCAGGGCGAGGACTTCCCTGGGCCGGTTCTGGTCGAGCAGGAAGTCAGCCCAGGCTGCTTTCAGGTAGGCGTCGCGCGGATTGGCAGCCATCGCGTTACGGAAGAATTGTTCGGCCGCTTCCTGCTTGTTCATCCAGACGGCCGTTTCGGCTTGACTGATCATAAGCCAGGAGTAGAGCAAATCGGTCGGTGGTACCTGTCCGGCAAAGCGCTGCAAAAGGAGATAAGCCTGCTCGGGTCTGCCGCTCACCGCTGCCACATTGGCGAGGCATATCCCCGCGATGACGGCATTCGTCAAGATGAGCCGACCGCAACTCTGCCTGGCCTCGAGGTAGCGACCCTGAACCTGCAGGATGCTCGCACGCATCAGCCACGCGTCCGCGTTTTCGGGCTCGGCGCGAATTGCGTGGTCGAGATCGTCGAGCGCGCTCGCGAATAGATGGTTGCTTTGCCGAACATTCGCACGGAGCACCAATGCGCGTGGCGGCGGGTTGGGCTGCCGAAGCCACGGTTCGAGTGCGGCTTCGGCCTGGCCCAGGTCGCGCGGGTCCTGATCGCGTCGAAAACGTTCAAGGTGACGCTTTGCGAGGGCGGCCGCCAGGTCGAAGTTGTGGCCGTCGACGGCCAGAGCTGCGTGCATGCTCGCAATGGCCGAATTAAGCGCATCGTGCGCACGGGGCGGGAGCGTTTCCAGCACCTGTGAGTCCTGTTGAGGTCGCACGGGGACGGCGTACGCCAGGGCGCCCGCCCATGCAGCAACGAGACATGACACTCCGCAGAGAAGGCATCGCATGCGGGTATCCCTTCTGGCGACCTGGGTCTGGTTCGAACGACAGGCCCGCCGTACCTTGAGGGCGCCCGCCCCAATTCGCCTTATGCCGGCCACCATGACGATGCCACTCATACTCACTGCGGCTGCCCGGCCATCAATTGGTTGCACCGGGGATCGGTGTGGTCAGGTAAGGAAAAGAACCGTCGAATACACCGTCGCCAATTGCTGCGCCGTCTGTCAGGGGCGCTGCTCCGGCTGGCGCATCAGACGGCGAACAGCCGAAGATTCCCGGGTTATTGAATGTGCATAGCACGCCTATCACCACCCTGAGCGATGCCGTGACGACGTCGTCGCCTGGCCGCCGTCCGTTTGGAAAGCCCGCGTTGTCGCCAGCCAGGACGCCCAGATTGTTCTGACTCCCTTTGGGTGTCGGCGGAATAGACGTATTCAGACGCAACATCTCTGACGGAGTGACCATTCTTAACTGGTTGAGTCCCCGAAAGCCCGTCAGGAACGTGAACACCAGATCGAGGCGCGGGAAATTGGTTGGCGCTTTGGCCGCGGGAAAAAGGCTCTCGATCAGCGCTGGCAGCGTGGGATTCGTCACATAGTCGGCGAACTGCCCGTCGTTCGCCGGCCTTGAGTTGTTGAATTTGTCCTTGTCCTTCAGTCCGATCACGAGTTCGTTGACCAGTGGCATTCCGAGCCGGGAAACCTGTACCCAGCCGCCCGCCGATTTTTCTGGGGTGCTGCTAGCGCTATCTGGATTTAGCGCATGCAGTCTCTCCACGCGAATGCTTGATGTCGTCCATCCCCCGATGACCGGGGAGCCACTCTGGCCAACCAGACATTGGGTCGGCACCTCGAGCGCGATAGAGGTGATGTTCTTGTCGGCCAGATCGTTCGGGTTCCCGTTTCTGGGTCCCAGAGGATTGAGGTTCAGCAGATCGAACGTCTTGCCGAGTGCCACCGCGAACGACTCCTTTCGCTGACCCACAAAAACGCGACCCGGAGCACTGCACCCCGGAATGTTGATCGTGTACACATATTGCCGTGAGTAGCTGGCATAGTCACTTGCGCTGCCAAAGGTCTTGGTCCCTATAAAGTCGGTCGGTTTCGTGAACGTTGTGATACCGCCCGGGCCTGTGACCGCCTCTCCAGAATGGTCGTCGTTACCGCGTAATACTTTAAGCGTGTACGTTTCGTTAACGTTCAGATTCGCCGAATCGCCTGCTGATACGGGGCCCGCCTGAACGAGAGGGATCGCAACCTGCTTTCCGCCGACGTTCAGGGCGACATTGCTCACCGTGTTCTTGAACCGGAATTGAAACGTCATATGCGCTCTGCCGTCGCCGACGTTATCGATGTGAATTTCATACAGCGCATCGGGGTCGAGTGTGAAGTAATTCGGGCCTCCGTAGGCATCTTCCAAAGGCGAATAGTTGGCGATCAGCGTCACATAGCCACGTCGATTCGGCTCATAGCTGTTGAACATGTAGAAGTCGGTGCCATCCACCTTTGGCATTGTCGCGATCAGCGGCGCCTCACGATGGCTCGATGCATAAGCACAGCCTACGGCGGCACAGAAAAGCAGTGTTGTAGTCAGTACCTGCATTGACGCGAAGTGGACCGGTCGATCCTTAGAACTCGAAGTAAGCATGGCAGCTCCTCAAACATACGATATGACGTCGCAACCACTGTTCCCCAGGACACTGTCAATATATGAAAGATTCATGACGGCGACGCGGGTTTCACTCAGGTCTACGCCACACACGGGCGATGACGACCCGGTGTCTGGCAATCGGTATATACGTAACAAGAACGGGCTTGGATGCGAATGCCTTGGCTAGTGGAACTACCAGGGGCGAGGACAATTCCGTCGCCTTCAAAAAGAGTTGGAAATTCCGTTTCAGCCAAACGGATCGTTCTCGGTAGGTCCGACATAGCATCTGCCATTTAAAGGGCGATGCCTGACAACAAGTCGCATCAAAGTTGCTTGCCAGGAATCCAGTCCTCGCACGTCCGAACCTCCTGTGGGGCGAAACCATAAACCTGTCGAATTACGCATTGCTGCTAGCGCGGACGGCTGGGAACAGCTTTGGACTGGTGCTTTATTTTCAGTTTGTCTTGACCAACACCATACGTCGCGCAGTTGGTTGTAGACCACCACTTTGCGCTCACCCGTGCGTTAGCTCTGGTCACAATTTTCCACTCACACCACGAGAAATGGCCGATCTGTCAGTCATTTACGAGTCAGATCACGGTATTTGCGCGATATTGGCACGCTCCGTGCACGGGGGGCGCATCGAGCCATGAAGCGGGCCCGATGTAGTCGGAGATCTTTTGTCGCTCTTCCTGATTTCCGTGACTTTCAAGGATGCAATGGAGACAAGCAGATGAACATCGCACATACGCGCGCAGGCGGCCAACCGATGGAGGCAGCGGCGGAACAGAGTTCGGCGCAGCATACATTGCCTGGGCGAGCGAGCGCGCAAAGCCATATGATGAAGCCGCTCTGGTCCACGGCGGCGAGCGCGTTGATCGTCGGCGTTAGGTCTGCGCGACGGCAAAGCCCGCACTCGGTGACGAACCGGAGATCAAATTCGACATGGTGCGCTCCGCGGGTGTGGCGAAAGCCGGGTGCTTGCCAAACGCGAAGGCGAAAGTGAATATCGAGTCCGAGGGCGCAGTCGAACACATGCGAGTCAAGGTGGAAGGGTTACCTCCCAACACCGACTTCGACTTTTTCGTCATCCAGGTCCCCAACCCTCCGTTCGGCCTGTCATGGTACCAGGGAGACATCGAGACCGATGGGAGCGGGAAGGGTTCGCAGCGATTTATCGGTCGATCTAGTATCGAGACCTTCATCGTCGCCCCGAACGTGGCGCCGGCTCCGATAGTATTTAACAACGCGTTCCCGGACGTCGGCCAGAACCCGGCCACCTTCCCGGTCCACCAATACCATTTGGGCCTGTGGTTCAACGATCCCAAGGACGCGGTCAAGGCCGGCTGCCCGGGCACCGTGACGCCCTTCAATGGCGAGCACAACGCGGGCATTCAAGTGCTCAACACGAGCAATTTCCCTGACCTGCAGGGACCGTTGTTCAACGTCAAGCCCTGAGCGCAACGGCTCAGGCAATGCCGGGCACGGAAGCCGTCCACCGAATGTCGTTCCACAAAGCGACTGAGGTAACAGTCACGCGTGGCCTTAAAAAGAAGCCGGATGTCTGGCGGCGGATCCGCCCGCACATCCGGCTAATGTCACGAGTGCAAACCACTGGGGCGTGGACGCATTCGTTTCTGCAGGGAAACGGAATTCGTTGGACTGCGCTTTCTGAGCGTCGACGATCTATGGAGGGATTATCGAGCAACTGGTCGTAGGCCGACCGCTGCCCGACGGGCAGTTGGTCGCGCCCCGACCGGGAATGAGCCTTCGCAGTGTGCGCCAGGATGAGACACTCATACTCAACAAACGGCCCTGATTCTCCTTCATCAAAGCGGACGCTCGCGTGAATAACCGCGCCGAGAATAGCCACCAGCCAACCCGCAGGCGCGAACGCCAAATGTGCGGCTTTCGCGACGCACGTCGCACGCAGGCGTTTCACACATGCTTCGGCCTTATCTGCCAGCACTTCGCGTTGCCAAGACATGACGACCGTCTACATCGTGAAGACTGGCGAGAAGTTCCTCTGCACCGCAGAGGACGGCGATATCGGCATGGCACTGGAGATTAAGGAAGCCTCGTCCTTTCTCTCGTACGAGGAAGCGGATAAAGTCGCGCACGAGCACGCCGACCCTGGATGCGAAATCGTCGCCGTCAACATTATGAGAGGCTGATGAGGAGTCCGCTCCTAGGCGTCTAGAGAAAGAGGGCTAGCAATTTAGCGGGTGCCATGCGATATGGACTCATCTACCTGCTGCATGCGTGGCCCCTTTTCGCGTCGACACCTCATCCGGTTAAAACCGTATCGGCAGCACTTCTGGAACTTGCAAGGTTTCACTGGGAAGTGCTTGACAACGGGGACCGCGAGTTGATTGCTAACGTTCTTGCACTGGCGGGCGATTGAAGCTCTCGCAATGGGCAACTGGCTCCGTCTGGCGGGCCTGCGCGAGTGGCGACCGATGCTTGCTTGTCGTGCGTACCCCGGAAGCAGAGTGGTCAGTCATCATCGCTCGTCGACGGCAGGTCGGCCGAACGGTAACGTCATCGCGGTCTGACCTCAATCCGTTTCAACAGGCTCCTGCACGAGCGGCAGCGGACGCGAGGCAATCTTCTCAGCCTCGGCGCGCTTGAGTCCGAGTGTCTGCAGCAGCGTTGCTGCCGTACGCTCGGGGAAATGCTCTCCGTTGAATCCCAGTTCCTTGAGCACGCCTGCCGCCGGTGCACCCGGCGCGACGAAGTTCAGCTCGGCAGCAATCGCGCAGAGGACCGTGCCGCCTACCGAAAGAAAGCCGATGAACGGATCGGCGACCACGAAGCGCTTCGCGGCAATACCGTTGCCGATGTCGCGCAGCAGCCGCTGACCCAGCCCGCGGCTCATCGCACGTGCCGAAAACCCCTCACGTATCAGGAATCGTCCCCACACGGGATCGCGCCGCGCACGCATCACGGTATGGCGAACGGAGACGGAAATCACCTCGGCTGGATCGGAAAGCCCACTCGCGAGGCGATCCAGCATGTCCGCGAAATCTTCGAACACGTTATCGACAAGGATCGCATAAATCGCTTCCTTCGATTCAAAGTGGTTGTAGAAGGAGCCAAATCCGACATCGGCAGCCTCGGTGATTTCGTTGATCGCTACGCCCTCCATGCCCTTTTCGGCCATCAGTCTGAGGGCCGCGTCGAGCAGGCGGCCGCGCGTCTCGCGCTTGCGGCGCGCACCACGTGGCTCGCGTTCTTCGGGAACGGCAACCGGGGCGACTGGCGCCGCACGGCCAGGGCGTTTCGCTGTCCGGGGATTGGCAGTTTTCGGCATGATCGGGTCCGCATTTGTACGTACCCAAGTATAGATGCAACTGTCTACATTGACAAAACTATCAGTAATGAGTTTAATGTCATTAAAGGCATCCGAGGGCCGGTCTAACAAACGACAGATGGAGTGACTGTGGAGACAGGAGCAATAAACGGCGCCGCGCCGTCGAGCCGGCATGGCCAGGTTCGTCCGCCGATGGAAGCAATGCCGCCAGCGGTGGATGTTTTAGTGGTGGGTTGCGGACCGGTAGGTGCAACCATAGCCAATCTGCTGGCACGGCACGGCGTGAAGGTCATGGTTGTCGACAGGTCGACCGAAGTGTTCATGGCGCCTCGTGCGATTGCACTGGACAACGAAGCGCTACGCATCCTTCAGCTTGCAGGCGTTGAGGAGCGCGATTTCGAGACGGTTGCCATACCGTACGTGCATATGAGGTCGCCCAGGTTGGGCCTGTTCGGCAAGGTCAATTCGCTGGGCAGCCTGGATGGCCACCCGAAGCTCGTCACGTTCTACCAGCCCGACCTCGAGCGGTGCCTGCGCGCCCGGCTCGAGACGTACAGCTGCGCCGAGATCCTGCTGGGCGTCCAGTTCAAGAGCTTTACGGAAGACCGGGATCATGTGCTCGCATCACTGGACCTTGGGCACGGGCGTACCCGTGTAGTGCGGGCCCGCTATATGGTCGGCGCCGATGGGGCGAGCTCGCTGGTAAGGCAGCTCATTGGGCAGGAGTTCAAGGGGAAGACGTTCGCAGAGGACTGGCTGATCGTCGATGCGCGGAACGTTCCGCGCCCCATTGACCATATTGAGTTCATCTGCGATCACCGGCGACCGATCCCCCATATGGTCGCGCCTGGCAACCGTGAACGCTGGGAGTTCATGCTGCGCCCGGGCGAGCGTCGCGAGGAGATGGAATCCGAGACTCGCATCCGGGAGTTGCTCTCCCCCTGGGGCAATGTTGAAGACATGATCATTGAGCGCAAGGCCGTGTATCGCTTCCATGCGCGCACCGTCGATGCGTTCAGCAAGGGCCGGGTGTTCCTCGCGGGCGACGCGGCCCACATCACGCCTCCATTCGTCGGGCAGGGGCTGGTCGCTGGACTTCGCGACGCGGCCAATCTTTGCTGGAAGCTCGCATGGGTGGTGTTAGCGCCGGTGTAAAAGCGACGCTAAACGACGGCGCAAGGCTGAGCGGTTCACTCAAGTACAAAGGGGCCGCGCGGGCCCCTTTCGTTGTATGCGCAGCGTTGATCAGAACGGCGGGTCGTGCTCGTTGAACGGCGGCTCGCGTTGCCGGCGATCTTGGCGCAGGACCTGCTGCATGTCGGACAGATAGCGTGCGCAGATCACTTCACGCAGGTCGTCGAGCAGTTCAAACACGGCGAGCGCCTGTTCGGGCGTCCAGTCCGCGGGGACGATGAAGCTTAAGCCGCGGGTGCGGCCGGAAGGCAGCGGCGGGGCTTTCATGAGGACTCGCCTCCTTTGGCGGATTTACCGGGACTGCGCTGGCGGGCGCGTTTTTCGGCCCGTTCACGCGCTTCCTTCAAGCGATACGATTCGCCTTCGATCGGGATGACCTCGGCGTGATGCACGAGGCGATCGACGAGCGACACGACACAGGCGGCGTTCGGGAACACCTCGTGCCATTCGGCAAACGGTCGATTCGATGTAACGATGGTGCTGTTGTTCTGGTATCTCCGGCTGATCAGCTCGAACAGCAGATCGGCGTGGCGATTCGAGTACGAGAGGTAGCCGACCTCGTCGATTACAAGGACGTCGGGCGCAGCATAGCGATGCAGGCGCCGGCGCAGCGTTGAATCGCTATCGAGCGCAGCGAGTTCGCCCAGCATATTGCCGGCGGTGGTGAACAGCACCGTGTGTCCATGCACGAGTGCCTGATGCGCGACGTTCTTCGCCAGTGTCGACTTGCCCACGCCGTTTGGGCCGATGAGCACGACGTTCGCGGCGTCCTTCAGGAACCCGAGTGTCATCAGATCTTCGATGGCGCCGCGATCACACCGCGACGGCCAACTCCAGTCGAAGTCGCACAACGCCTTGAAGCCACCCAGATGCGCATCCTTGATGCGCCGCTCGAGTGATCGGCGCGCCCGTTCGTCTTCCTCCCACTGCACCAGCGGCGCGACCCACGGTTCATGCGCAACCTCGGGCCAGTGGGCAAGCAGCCCGTGCAAACGTAATTCCTGCGCACGCATACGTAATGATTCAAGCGAGCTCATCGGGACCTCCAGCAAGTTGATCGTAGGTATCGAGCCGGTGGGGTTGAACCGGCGCGTCCTTCTGGCGCACGTGCGGCGGTAGGCACACGGCCAGCGGCGGGGGTAATTGACGCGCTTCGCGACGGCGCTCCAGCGCCAGGCGCACGGCATTCGGGTGGGGCACACCGCTTTCGAGCGCATCGCCGATCGCGGCCTGCAATTGCGCGGCGCCGTAGCGATCGAGCATGCGCAGCAGCGCTGCCGTGATGGTGCCCAGGTTCGCACCGCGTTCGGCCGCGCGGCGCAGCAGATCCTGACTGGCGGGGGCGGCCCTGGCCAGGCGATCCATGCCACGATGATGGCGAGCCTCGCGTTTGACGCCGACGAGTGTCTCGATGTGAACCGGCTCTTCGATTTGCGCGCCGCGGTCGTAGCTGCGATCGTGACGCGCAATGACATCGGCACCGTCCAGCACGCGTACCTGCTCGAGATCGGCGCGTACCGTGAGCGTGCGCCGCACGTGCGTGTGCGGGATCGAGTAGTCGTTTAGATCGAAGCGTACATAGGGCGTCTTCCCGACCTTGACGGCGAGCGTTTCCTCAACAGGATACGGGTTCTGCGGTAGCGCAAGCAGCATCGGCTGCTCCTGGGCAAACGCCTGGCGCACACTGATCGCTCGATCCTCCGGGCACGGGCGATCGGCTGCCTGCGTGCGGCACCAGTGCTCGGCTTGCGCATTCAGATCGTCCAGATCGGTGAACTGCCTGGCCGCGAAGAACGCGTCGCGGACATGACGAATTGCACGCTCGACGCGGCCCTTCTCGTTGCCGCGCGCAATCGCCACCGGTCTCGGTTCGAAGCGATAGTGCGCGGCGAAGGCGAGCAGCGTCGGGTGGAAACGAATGGCGTCCCCCTGGCGTTCGAGCACGGCGCTCTTGAGGTTATCGTAGAGGATGACCCTGCCGAGCCCGCCCCAGCGGGTGAAGGCGCCGATATGACCGCGCAGGAAGTTCTCCATGCGCGCGTCGAGGAAGAAGCGCAGATACAGGTCGCGCGAGTACGAGAGCACCATCACGAAGGCCATCAAGGGCCGGCGCGCGCGGCCAATTTGCAGGTGGCCGAAGTGCCCCCAGTCGCATTGCATCTGTTCGCCGGGCAAGGTGCGCAACCGCAGATACGCTTCGGCAGCCGGGCGTGGCCGATGCAGCGAGATCAGATGCCGGAAGTGCGTGGGGCCACCTTGATAGCCGCGCTCGCGCACCATGCCGTACAGGCGGCTGGCGGTAAGCGTTGGGTACTTCTCGAGCGTCTGGCGAATGAACGGCAGGTACGGCTCGATCATCGAAGAGCGCGGCGCCGGACCGTGGCGCGGTAGGCCAGCCTGTGCGAGCACACGTTTGACAGTCCCGCGATGCACGTGCAGTTGCTGCGCGATCGTGCCGCAGCGCCACTTCTCGACGTGGTAGAGCCGCAGGATATGGGCTTCGAGTTCAGCGTCAATCGTCACCGTCAGAGCCTCCTCGGAATCGGTAGATGCAATGAGGAGCTCGACGGCGCAACGGGCCAAGGCGCACGAACGGCGAACAGGCACAGCCGCATAGGTGGCAATGCTTCGTCGCCGGTACCGAGGTTGTGACGCGACGATGAGTGCCAGCGGCGTGCATCGAGTCCGCTGGCAGTAGAGCACTGGGCGCCGTCGCAGGTGAACCGTGATGCGTCACTTTATTGCGTTGCGCCCGATAGCGACGGGCGCGCTGCGCATGGGCAAGACGCCCGCGGCGAGAGCGCTGGTAACGTTGAGCCGCTTCGCGCAAGCTGGCGCGCCGGGCTGCTTGCGCACAGCCGCCGGCGCAATAGATCTGGCCTCGATCACATCGGCGGCAAATGAACACCTGCGTGCGGCAGCGGGCGCACAGGAAGAAACGGCCCGTGGGCAGCATGCCACCGGCATTGCCTTCGGTCATCGGCGATCCCCGTAGAACGCCGAAGACAATGCGATAGACAGGGGCGCACGAGCCGTGGAATACTGCGGCTGCACGCGCTCCTCTGTTAAGCCCCGTGGCTTTGCATTGCGACTTGTGTGGCGCGACTCCGGGGTGAACTTGGCGGTTTACCGGTGTCGCGCCAGTGGTTTCTTCGGCGCTGCGCCTTTCTACCGCAACCGCTCCCCGCCGTCATCCTCAACGCGCTTTGCGCGTCTGCACTCGCCCTACGGGCTCCTTACGACGCACAAAGCGTCATCGATACCCTGCTGTACGTGTTCCCCACACACTGCTCAACGAGAATAGGTCGTCTAACGGCTCAATTCCGAAACGCCGTCGTTTAGTGTCGGATTTAGACCGGCGTTCACAGGTGGTGCAGGGACGTGCAGGCCCGACGATTCTGGAAACCTATGACGAGGAGCGGCGTCCCCACGCGAAGGCGATGATCAAACTAGCAAAATTCATGGGCAAGCTGGTCATGCCGCGAAATGGCGCCGTCGCCCTGTTCACGCATGGGTTGATGCGTCTTTCGAGACTGGCGCCGCGCCTGCGCGCGCAATTCGAGGAGCTGCAGATCAAGCCGAAGAATGCATTTGGCAGCGGACTGTTCGTCCAGGGCCGCTCCTGCGCAAAGCTTGTTCGTGGCGCGGTCATCGCACAAGGCTGGGTTAGAGGTTCGGATGGCACAACACGCCTGAGCGACGACGTGCTCGGGCAGGGTCTCGCCCTGATCGGGTTTGGTATTGACGCCGCGGCTTCGCTCGAGCACGCGACGGCCGCAGCGTTTGCGCGTGCCGGGGGGAGCATCGTTCAGATTGCCCATCGCGGGCAACGGCTGCATCTTGCCCCGTTAGACAGCTGGGAAGACCTCGAAGGCGTATTCCTTCCCGGGCTGGTGCCCGTCGGGTGGGTCGCCGTAGTTCGGCCCGACAGGACGATTGTCCACGATGGTCCGGTCGCCGACGCAAACCGTATCGTGCGTGAGAGTCTGGACTTGCTGTGTAACCCCGTCAGTGCGCCGACGCTTGAACCCGAATACGCCATCCGAACCGTCTGATTTCTTTTCCGCCATGAAACTCACCACTGCACAGCCGGCCCGTCACCCCGATCCCACGACAAAAGCGTCGGCATTGGCCTATCTGATGTTCGACCGGCCAGACCTCGAGAAAGCCGAACAGTTTCTCAATGACTTCGGGCTTCGAACCGTATCGCGCGGTGAAGCGCTTCTGCTGCTTCGGGGAACGGCTGCTTCCCACTTCTGCTATGTCGTCCGGAAGGCATCCAAATCCCGTTTCGTCGGCTTCGGGTTACAGGTAGATAACAGGGCAGATCTTGATGCGCTTGCAAAACTGCCTGGCGCTTCGGACGTCGAACGCTCGCAATTGCCCGGCGGCGGCTATGTGGTACGACTAACAGATCCTTCGGGCTTTCGCGTCGACGCGATATGGGGCCAGGCGCCAGCTGCCACGCTGTCCCATCGGTCACCTTTGCCATTCAACTCCGTGGATGCAGCCGTCCGGATCAACGGGACGCAGCGGCTGCCCGAGCATGCGCCAGAAATTATCCGGCTTGGCCACATCGTGCTTGAACTCGCGGACTACCAGGAAACCTGCGCATGGTATGCGCAACATTTCGGCTTCATCCCCAGCGACGTCCAGGTGCTTCCCGATGGCTCACCCGTCGTCGCGTTCATGCGGCTTGATCTCGGCGACAAGCCGGCCGATCACCACACGCTCGCACTCGCGCAAGGCTTCATTCCCACGTATAGCCACAGCGCCTACGAGGTCGTCGACGCCGATGCAGTCGGCATGGGGCAGCGCGTGCTGCGCGAAAAGGGCTGGACGCATGCGTGGGGAATTGGGCGCCATATCCTGGGCAGCCAGATCTTCGACTACTGGCAGGACCCGTGGGGCGACAAGCACGAGCACTATTGCGACGGCGACCTTTTTACGGCTGAGGTGCCGACGGGTTTGCATGCCGTCAGCCGCGAGGCAATGGCGCAATGGGGACCGACAATGCCACGCAGTTTCACAAAGCCCAGATTCACGCCAGCGAGCATCGTGGCGCTCCTCGGCAACCTGCGCCGCAGCCCCGACCTGACATTGAGCAAGCTGCGGGCGCTGGCAAAGATTTTCGCCTGAACAAAACCCTTCCATGGAATCCGGAGATCGATAAATGGCACTTCACATTCTGCATTACCTGCATCATGGCCGCGCCCAGTGGGGCGTGGTAGCAAATGGCGCTATCACGCCGATTCCGGGCGAGTTCAGGTCAACCGCCGAGTTTATCGAGGCCAATCCCGTTGAACGGCTGCTGGTGCTGAGCGGTCCGACGATTCCCGAATCGGAAGTGCAATGGTTGTCGCCGGTGACCATCAATCAGCAGTTCATCTGTCAGGGCGCGAACTACCGACAGCATATGATTGAGTCCGGCATGGACCCGGATGTGAAGAAGTTCAACATGATCTTCACGAAGGCGACCAGTTGCATCGTTCCGGCCGACTCGACCCTTGTGAAGCCGAACGAGGTGCGGTTTCTTGACTATGAAATCGAACTCGGTCTTGTGCTCAAACGTGACATCACGTCGCGCGAAACGGTCACCGACGAGAACCTGCATGAGTACATCGCCGGCGCCGTGATCGTGAACGACTATTCCGCGCGTGACATCCAGATTCCGCAGATGCAGTTCTACAAGGGCAAGAGCTATCGCACGTTTGGCCCGGTGGGTCCCTATCTTTGCCTGCTTGAGAAAGCGGACATTCCGAAGTTGAAGGAGCTCGTGCTGACGCTGACCGTGAACGGCACAGTCCGTCAGAACGACTCCACTGCGGGACTCGTCTATGGGCCTGCAGAGACCCTGACGGAGCTTTCCGGCGTACAGGACCTGCGCGCCGGGGACCTGCTCGCGACTGGGACGCCCTCCGGTTGCGCACTAAGCGTTCCGTCACCCGAAAAGCAACGCGCCGCGGCGCAGTTGCCTGAAGCGGAAAAATGGCGGCTGTTTCTCCAGATGCAGGCGGAAAGGCCGCAGTACCTGCAGGTCGGGGACGTCGTGGAGGCGCAGATCGTCAGCTATGACCGCTCGATCAATCTTGGCGTCCAACGCAACGTTGTCATGGAAGACGCAGCATGAAAGGCGTCACAAGCATGGACGATGTCCTTGCCATCGAAAGGCAGGGACCACCGGCGGATCTGCCAACGAGCACTTACGAGATGATCTGCCGGGGCGCTGCGATTAATCCGTCCGCACCCGCGCTCTCATTCTTTGCAACGGCCGATGACTACCGGTACGCAGAGCGCTGGACATACAGTGAGCTCGTGCACGATGTCACGCGGACCGCGAACATGTTTGCGCAATTGGGCGTGCAACACGACTCGGTCATCGCATATGTACTGCCGAACCTCCCCGAGACGCATTTCGTCATCTGGGGCGGCGAGGCGGCCGGAATTGTCTGCGCGATCAATCCGCTCCTTGAAGCGGAAGCCATCGGCGAACTGCTCAACGCCTCAGGGGCCAGCGTGCTCGTCACGCTGGCGCCGTTTGGGGGCACCGACCTTTGGCAAAAAGTGCGAGCAGTGTTGCATACGGTTCCCACCCTGAAGGATCTGGTGCTCGTCAATCTGGCTGACCGTATGCCGGGCGAAGAGCACTTTGCGGTCGGGATGCTTCAACGTTTGCGAAGCGCGGCTCCTTCCCAGATCCGTATCCACGACTTCAACACTGCAATCGCAGGTGAGTCTGGGGCGGCGCTCAGCAGCACGCGTCGGATAAGCATCGATGATGAATCGTCCTACTTCTGCACGGGCGGCACCACGGGACTCCCAAAGATTGCGATGCGCCGGCATGGCAACGAGGTGGCCAATGCGTGGAACGCGGGTCAATTCTTCGGTGAATCCATTGGCCCAGGCAAAACGATTCTGTGCGGATTACCGCTTTTCCACGTCAACGCCGTGACGGTGACAGGTCTGCTGGCGTTCTCGCGTGGTGCCCACGTCGTGCTCGGCACGCCGCAAGGGTATCGCGGCGAGGGGGTTGTCAAGCGCTTCTGGGAAATTGTCGAGCACTACCGCGTCAACTTCTTCAGCGGTGTGCCAACGCTCTACGGGTCGCTACTGGATGTCCCGGTCGAAGAGCACGATATCAGCTCGCTCGAGTATGGCCTGTGCGGGGCTGCACCCATGCCCGCCGAATTACTTCGCACCTTCCAGCACCGTACAGGAATAAGAATCCTTGAAGGCTACGGCCTTACCGAAGGGACCTGCATTAGCAGCGTTAACCCGTCGCTTGGCGAGCGCAGGGTCGGTTCGATTGGTCTTCGTTTGCCCGGTCAGGCAATGAAAGCAGTGGTGGTCGATGAAACCGGCAGGTATGTACGGGATTGCGTTGCCGATGAGGTCGGCCAACTGGTTATCTCCGGTCCAAACGTGTTCGCTGGCTATATCCGGCCGGAGCAGAACAGCGGCATCTGGATGGAGTCAGGTGATGGCGGCCGCTGGCTCAATACCGGCGATCTCGGGCGCTGTGACGCCGACGGTTATTTCTGGCTCACCGGCCGTAAGAAGGAGCTGATTATCCGTGGCGGACACAACATCGATCCGGCGGCAATCGAGGAACCACTTCACCGCCATCCCGCAGTCCAGATTGCCGCAGCCGTGGGTCGCCCCGATATCCATGCGGGTGAGTTGCCGGTTGCATATGTCCAGCTAAAACCAGGCACCACCGCAACCGAAGCGGAACTGGTGGAGTTTCTGCGTCACGAGATCAGCGAGCGTGCCGCGTGTCCAAAGGGAATACGGATCGTGGATGCGATGCCACTGACAGGCGTCGGCAAGATATTCAAGCCTGCGCTGAGACGACGCGAAACGGAAGACGCGGTTAAGTCGGCACTCGTCGCGGTCGGCCTCGAGGATGCATCCGTCAGCATCATTGAAGACAGTTCGCGCGGGATTTCGATGCACGTCGAACTTCCCGACCCCGCGCTGGAAGCCTTGGCGACTTCCGCACTCGGACGTTTTCCGTTCGCATTTTCCGTGTCGGCTGCCGCGAAGCCGCAGAACAATCGTGATAGTCCGGAAGCGACCGAGGTGCCTGGCAGGCCAAGGTAACAGGAGCAAAGGCATTGGCGGGAACGTAAAGTCACGTGCAAGTGGCCGATACCGTACCCCAGACGCTGGTGGCATGAGTCAAGAACTCGAAACGATTTTGATGGGAAAGAGAACGAGTACTACCTCGGAAAGGTCCTTGCGTTCGCTTGTCGAAAAATGGCTCGGGCCGACTTCTGCGGCGCCGGTTAGGGTTACGCGATTCGGTCATGCGGGCTCGAATCGGAAACACTATGTGCGTATCGAACTAATGCTGCCGACAGGACCGGTTGGACTGTTTTTCTTCCGGCACCGCGACGGTGCGTGGTGTGTGTTCCCGCCCGAGGCTGAGCGCCTTGCGATGCGCGCTTACTAGCGTGCATGGCGGTTGAGGGGGAATCTGTATCAGTACCTATGCGGAACGGACAGAGTACAGGTAACTGGACGGCTTTAAATTCCGCTACCGGCAGGTACGGTGTAGACGGAACCGCAAAAGGTCACGCGTAAGTTTTTTACAAACCGAGTTTGAGCGAGGTACCGGTGTTCTATATATCGATACCGTCATTGATATATTTAGTATGACTACGTAACAGAAGACACCGTTGACCTTCATAGCCGGACGAAGACTATGGAGAACGACACAACCCCATTGGCAGAGCGCGGATTGGTTCCGCGGGATGCACTGGCGTTCATAAAAATGTCCATGCAACGAGACAGGAGACGACACGTGAAAAATTGCAGGCGAATAATCAGCACTGCCGGTATGGCGGCTTGTATCTTCTCAGCCGCGCTTACCGACGATGCTAATGCGCAATCGGCCGGAAGCATCACGCTGTCAACGGGATGGCTTCACATTGCGCCGCAGGGCGATGCATCGCCACTAACCGTGCAAAGCATTGGCGGTGTAACGGTGAATCAGCAGTTGCCCGCCAGTGGGGCGCATCCGACTTCTTCGGATACTGTGGGAATTACCACCGAGTACTACGTCACGGACAACATCGGTGTCGCCATGCTTTTCGGTCTGCCACTCAAAGTAAATCTGGTTGGCGATGGGACGCTACAGAAGTACGGCAACCTCGGCTCGACAAAGCCGATGCCGCCCGCCATCGAACTTCGATACCACCTGTTTTCAGCCGCGTCGAAATTCCGTCCATTCGTTGGTCTGGGCGTGAACTATACGTGGTTCACGCAGGTCCGGATTTCCAATGGCCAGTTTGTCACGGATAGCCTTGGGCCAGGCGGTTCGGCTCATGCGGAACTCAGTTCGTCGTGGAATCCCGTATTCGAGATCGGGGCAAATTACGCGATTACAAAACACTGGTCGGTCGGAACCTCTGTCGGTTACGTGCCAGTGACAACCCACCTTACGTTATACGGTCAGACCGCAACGGGAACGCAGATCGTTTCCAGATCGACGCTCAGACTTAATCCGCTTAACGTCTTCGTGAACGTCGACTATACGTTCTAGCGCGTACAACCAGGCGAGACGTTTGAAGCTCATCAAAGACATGGGATACGACATATCACGGCACACGCTTTTGCACCGGGGCCCGGCGTTAGCCGGTCGCCAACCCACAGCCCGGCATGACCGCGCTCGCCCGGGGAAGCGGTCAGTCGTGCCCTCATGCCATCGCTTGTGCAGTAAAGCTTCCCTTTGGACCGAATAATGAAACGACAGGGTCCTCAAGACCATTCCTTTTGCCTTGCCCACGGTCCTTGACCTGACGGCGCGCCGCTTTCCCGCTTATCGTGATGGGCTCAATCCAGATTTTAATTCTTAATTGATAATATGGTCATGTATGAGTTTAATATCGTTATACGGGGTCGACCGCATTCACAATGTAGGGCGATGTCATGGACGCAGCCGCGCGGCTGGCTCACAGTCGGAAATTCACCGGACCATCATCATGCACGTACAGCAAAAGCATGCACCCGGTCGCCAGAGTCGTATGTTGTGTCGACCGTGCAGCACTCGATATCAAGTGCCAGCCGCAGCTACAAGCCGTTCGTGGCATCGCCTCGTATCGCCGAACGTCCGCAGTGGCTGACGTCTTGTCATCGAGCGAAAATATCGAGCGGCCGCTCGATGTCCCTGACCTACCGTGGCGAATGTGACGACACAACCGACGATATCTGCACAGAGACATGCGTCGGCCGGAGCGGGTAGTTCGCTGGGGACCACTACCTCGCACACGGCGCTGGCTGTCTACATGCGTCGCAGTCTCGCAGCGCACCTGTCGTGAATCTCACAGACGACCGGAACACGGTAGTCGAGACGCCAGCCATCAGTAAATAGCGACGCCAGTGTCTTTTCCGTCCTGAGGTCGATTGTTGCGAGGACATCGGGTGCGAACTCGGCGTCTATCCGTGCGATGCCAATGCGTTCCTGCCATTCAGATTGCGCGCCGTTGGCGTGCATCCAGATACGGGACAGTTCAACCAGGTGATCCGTCCTGAGCCAGTCTCCCGTACGCGCCATGGCGACAAGCTCACCAACTACGAGATAGCAGAGCATCTCGGCGCGCGCGTTGTCGTCGAAGATCATCGGCATGGACAGGATGACATTGGAGCGCGGGGTGTTGCCGGTGAGGATGCCGTTCGCCCGCGAGCGGCCGACATGCATCGTGCGACGCTTTGCATTGCGCGCTCACGGTCGCGCGAAATCGTCCGCTGTCAGCTCAAGCTGCGCCGTCGGATGGGCAAGCACCTTGCGTTCGGCGATCGCCCTGATGCGGGCGTATCCGTTGCGGAAGGCTCTCAGGACACGAACGTCATCGGCGTCGGGTTCAAGCCAGAAGTAATCCTGCAGCGCCTTGATCGTGACCATGCAATCAACCGTGCCATCTGGGCGGAGCAGGTTGAATGACACGCCACGGCGACCGGCAAGCAGCTGGGGTTCGAGTTCTAGGGTGGTTTCCATGGCAATCAGCGAGCAATGCAAAAAAGCGTGTGAATGATTGTTGCACAGACGATGCGGCCTGAATATTGGGATTCTGTGATTTTGGGGCATTCTTCGGCGGCCCGCTGGGTTATTCCTTCATCGACCAGCAACTTCGACGCCAAGGGTGCGAGCGCAATTGCCTGTTTCCTGGTCATCGGAGAACTGGTAGCAAGGGCTGGAACCGACGACTGGACGCGGACTGGCATCTCAACTCCCGCTCGCCCGCCGCGCGCGATCTCCATCAGATGCGCGGACCCGCTTTCATCGTTTTTGGCAAGTTAGCCCTGTTCAAAACCCCCATGTAACCTTTTGATTTTATTAGGATGCAAATGGGCGTTTTTGCCCCCGGAAGCGGGGCGCGTGGACTCCTGTATGTCTTTGAATTTGCGGGTTTTTTCGACTTTTGCTGGGTATTGTCACTTCGATAGGGTGCATCGGCCGGAAACCCTTGTCCGGCTTGAGCTGTCGGGCGATACCAGTCGACGCTCGTTGATTGAACAGGCAGCGAGAACTGGTTCCGCGATCTCGACGCCGATAGTTCGCGTTCAAACAAATCGCCGGAATGCTGAAGCGACGCGTTTTAACGTCGGCTCTGGAGAGCGCTCTCGAACTGGTGCTATCGGCCACATTCAGCCATTCTGCGGCGCCTCCAAAATCGTCAACAATCAATCAACGCGCATCCAGTAGTCCACGTTACCAGGGCACGTGCATTCCAGCCGTTGCGCAATTCAACCGGCGACACGCACAGCTTTTCGAATTCACTCGTTTACTTGACAGGGCACTTGCACGATTCTGCAATGTACATGTTGCGTTTTTCACCGGATAGCGAGAGCCCTTTTACGGCAATCGCGCGCTGGGCGAACGAGGTTTCCGTGCTGCGCCACGCGTGTCATGACGCGCTTAATGGACAGCCGCAAATGGTCGCGCGTGTCGCGGAGGCGTGAATCCGATCTTCGAGGGGTATCTGTAACCATGTTCAATATTCTCCTCGTCCCGCTGGACGGCTCACCCCAGACTGTCCACGTCGTCGAGCTGGCCGGCCGTGTGGCGGCACCCGGTACGGCAACCGTACACCTTCTATGCGTTGTCGACCCATCCTACGCGTTGCCTCCCGGTTGCGAGGACGGTGTCGCGCCCGATGGCCTGACCTATCCGTGCGCACATGCGCAGACGTCGTTCGCACAATCCGTCCTGGCTGCAGCTGCTGCACAGCTCGCCGCCCGGAACCTTACGGTGGAGCAGCATTTCTGCGCGGGAAATCCACCCGAAGTCGTCGTCGAACAAGCCCGGCAGCTGACTGCGGAAGTCATTGTGATGGGACATCACCATCTGTCACGGCTACGCCGCTGGGCCAACCAGTCAACCTGCGGAATAGTCATCGAGAAGGCGCCCTGTGCGGTACTGATCGAAACCCGGGAGAAGGGCTAACCTCAGGATCCCAGGCAGAGGAGCGTCCGTTTTGGGGAAATACGACCGTCTCTTCGGGGTCGGCCTGAGCCGTTTCGCCCTGCGAAAAGCTGAGTGCTGGTGGTGAGTGACGCAGTCCGAGGCGCAGACTGTATCGGAAATTACTGCTTTGCTCGATCCGCGATCGCTTTGCGTTAAAGGTAAGCTCATGACCAACACACCATCCGGCCTTGCAACTGGGCAACTCGACCATGTCTCAGCATGGAGTCTGATCAAGCCGTATTGGGTCTCCGAGGAACGCGGCGCCGCGTGGGGACTGCTGATGGCAATCGTCATAATGGACCTGTTGATGGTAGGCATCAATGCCCGCCTGAACACATGGAGCCGCGATTTCTACGACGCATTGGAAAGCAGGAACGTACGCGAATTTCCGCAACTTGTGCTGATTTTTGCGGTACTCGCATTCGCGTTCATCATCATCTCCGTGTACAACCGCTATCTGCGTCAGATGCTTGGCTTTCAATGGCGCCAGTGGCTGACCCGGCGCTATCTGAACAGATGGCTGGACGGCGGCACCTTCTATCGAGTCGAGCGCGATCGGCTCGCCGACAATCCAGACCAGCGTATCGCCGCTGACCTCAACCTGTTCGCGACCACAACCCTTTCTCTCACGCTCGATCTGCTGTCGACGGTCGAGACGTTGGTCTGGTTCTCCATTGTCCTGTGGAGCACGGCAGGCGCTTTGACTGTTATGGTCGGCTCCTCATCCGTTCAGATTCCGGGCTACATGCTTTGGGCAGCCATCGCCTATGCGATTGTCGGTGCGCTCGTGACTAACAGGATTGGTCACCCGCTCGTGTCGATCAACTACCAGCGACAGCGCGTCGAGGCGGATTTTCGGTTCGGTTTGATCCGTTTGCGTGAAAACGCCGAGGAGATTGCGTTTTATGTCGGCATGCAAACCGAGGAATCGAATGCCAACGACCTTTTCGCCCGCATTCGTGAAAACTGGTGGCGCTTCATGAAGTACACGAGACGCTACAGCTTCGTGCTCAACTTTTATGCGCAGGTCGCCGACATCTTTCCGCTCGTCGTTGCGTCGCCCCGCTATTTCGCAGGCGCGGTAAGTTTCGGCACGCTGATGCAGATCACCGACGCATTCAGTTCGGTTAGCGAATCACTCTCGTGGTTCATCAACAATTACGATACGCTCGTCGAGTGGCGTGCGACAGCAAACCGTCTGAGCGAGTTCGAGCGCGTGATGCAGCAGTCCCATCTGAAGGAGTCCGTCTCGCCGGCTACCGAGCATGGCGGTATCAACCTGCACTATGTCGATGAGAACCAACTCGTCACGCACAACCTCTCACTTGCGTTGCCAGATGGCAAAACGCTTGCGAATGTGCGTGACATCGCAGTAAAGCCTGGTTCACGGTGGCTTGTCCGCGGGATGTCGGGCTCAGGGAAAAGCACGTTTTTACGGGCCCTCGCGGGTCTCTGGCCGTTCGGCAACGGCTTGATCGATGCACCAGTGGGCGCGCGCATGATGTTCATCCCCCAGCAAAGCTATTTGCCGGCAGGCACCTTTAGACGGTGTTAGGAACTTCGAAGTACTGGAATTGCATGGACAAGCATAAGCATGGCGAAGACGACAAAATGCAGGCCTGCGAGTGTTTCGGGCAAGCGTTCGTAGTCACGTGCAAGGCGTCGAAAGCGGTTGAGCCATCCGAAGCTGCGCTCGACTACCCATCGCCGTGGCAACAGCACGAAACCCTTTTTCGCTTCATCGAGCTTGACCACCTGGAGATCAATTCCCTGGGCGCGCGCGGCCTGCGCAGGATCTTCGCCCGTGTAACCCTGATCGGCAAAGGCCACTTTCACGGTTTCTCCCGTTGCCTGTTGCACCTGGCGCGCCAGTTCTGCCACCTGGGCCCGTTCCTGCTCGTTGGCCGGTGTCACGTGTACGGCGAGCAACTGACCCAGCGTGTCGACCGCCATATGCACCTTGCTGCCACGCTTGCGCTTGTAGCCGTCATAGCCTGCGCGTGGACCGCTTTCACATGTCGATTGCAACGTACGGCCATCAAGGATCACCGCGCTGGGCTGCCCCTGCCGCCCCTGCGCCACACGGACGATCGAACGAAGGTCACTCACCATGCACTCGAAACAGCCGGCCGCCAGCCATCGTTGCGTCTGCTGGTACACGAGTTCCCACGGTGGAAAGTTGGTCGGCAGCATTCGCCAAGCAGCCCCAGCGCGAGCCATCCAGCGCAACGCATTGAACATCTCCCGCAACTCATATTTCCGCTGTGGCGCACTCTCATCCATCAACGTCAGATACGCTGCCACGAAGCTCCATTCTTCGTCTGACACGTCTGTCGGGTAGGCTTTACGTTTCTCTTTTGTCATGCCTCCAGGGTACCAGGTTTGACCGGAAGTGCCTAACACCGTCTAAGGCCGCACTTGCCTATCCCGCGAACGCTAACACCTTTAGTGACGACGAGTGCCGGGAGGTACTGCGTGCGTGCCGGCTTGAAGGCTTTGCGAACCGCCTGCAGGAATCGGATCCCTGGTGGCGCATTCTTTCCCCGGGCGAGCAGCAGCGACTGGCGGTTGCGCGTGTGTTGCTGCACAAGCCCGACTATGTGTTCCTCGACGAAGCAACGAGTGCGCTTGACAGCGAAACTGAAGCGCATCTGTATCACCTGCTCACAGAACGACTGCACAAAGGAGCGATCGTCAGCGTGGCGCAGCGCAAGTCCCTTGTGCGGTTCCACGAGGAGGCGCTCGATATCAAGCGGGACGGAGCGACTTGACCGTATTCGGGCGTTCCCTCAGCCAATTGCCGCTGCAATCGGGATGACACATCGGGATGGCGAAGTTCGTCGGCCAATAGTTGCCATTTGCGCAACGAAGAAAGATGTCATTCCAATGGCCGGTTCAGTTTGGAACCTGACGGATGCCCGATGAAAGCATGTCCGATCTCTCAAACCTGCCGTTAGACAGCAATCGGCTCGAGCGTCGGAGTACTGATCCGCAGATGGCGAAACCTGACCTTTGCGGTCGCGGAGGTCCGAATGGCCGAAGAACAACGCAAAGCTGCCTCAAAAACATCAACCTCTGAATGACGGGTAAGGCCGATCGGACATCGCCTGTCCGACCCGCTTTGCCCGATTGCCTTGAAGCTTGTTCGGCGCCAGTCCAAAATCTGCAAGATCAGACCGGCATTTCGACTGCGCTCAGTGAACGGCAGAAGAGTCAACCTCGCAAATCGAAGGCAGACCTTGTGCGATCCCGACGCCGGAGAGAGATCAGCCAGTGACACTCGGCCGAATGGCAAAGCGTTTCCTCGCTACTGTTTCCCCGGGAATCGTGCACAACAAGGTGTCCATCGACTCACTTGCGCACTCGAGTACGACGCGCCCATCGGCCTCCACCACATGCAGCGGTCGAGCCGAGAAATCAAGCCAGCGCACGTCCAGGCGGCCTTGGAGCGATCGCCGCTTGCGCCGGACGTGCTCGCGAAGGGCGGTCCGCTGGGTGAGCGTCAGTCCGTATTCGCCTTGCGTGCGAAATCCGTTTCCACGCGGAATGAACGGAAGAATGCTAAGTTGCCGTACGCCTTCGGTAAGGCAAAAATCCGCCATCCAGTCGAGGACCCAATCGCCGTCGGAGATAATTGTCGTTTGAACGGACGTGGGAATTCCGGCACGAAGCAGACAGCGGAGATGCTCGGTTGCGAGATCGAACGCAACTCGCCCCACAAGCGCGTCATGACGTGCCCGGTCGCCGTGCAGACTCACCTTGACCTGCGTCCCTGCGGAGCGCAAGACAGGTAATAAGCGCTCCGGCAAGGCGATGCCGTTCGTTGTAAGTCGCGAGCCGCCGCCGCGCGACGCAACGTACGCCAGCAGTTCCGGCAAGGCTGGGTGAATGGTTGGCTCGCCGCCGCAGAAATGGATAACCCGAACGCCCTGTTTTGACAGCCAATCCAGACGTTGCATGAGGACCGCGGCGGGCGGATGTGCGCCATCAGGTGGCGCGAGGCAGAAGCCGCAACGCGCATTGCAATAGCGCGTGACCCTGAAGCAGACCATTAGCGGCAGGTGCAGGTTCATGGTAGAGGAGAATTGTCCGCAATCAGCGTTTGCGGCTCTCGCTGAGCATGTTGCAAAACAATGCTCCTTGCTCGAGTGCATCGTCAAGAGCGACATGGCTATGCGGCAGATCGTCGAACCAGCGTCTGGGCATTGCGCTTTTCGTGCTGCGACGATAGTCCTTGCGCAGAAGGACCATCGCCATCGTCTTTATGTCGAGCGCAGAGAAGCTGAAAGGGCTGCGGCCCACGAAGCGCATCAGATACCAGTACACGAACATGAAGTCAAAGGCCGCCGGATAGCCGACGAACACGGGCAACCCGGGCAGCCCCTCCAGCCATACGAAATAGTCGGTCATAACCGCCTGTGGCGGCCGTGGATTCGTGCGCGCAGCCTGCCAGGCCTCCTGATGCTGGCACCACCAGTCGAGCGTGTCGGGGTGACCGCTCGCGCCGGGCAGGAGTTCGAGAGTTGCGGAAAATGTGCCGTGCAGTACCTTGTCTGCACCATACGCGGCGGACGCGAAGCTGAGCATCGAATGCGGGCCTGGAATCGGCCCGTCGACCTCGACGTCCGTGCTGACATAGATCTCAGTTTTGGGTTTGTCGCTCATCGTATGCTCGTTTCGTCGACGGCAGCTATTCGGTCTCGAAGCCAGCGTGTCACGGCGGCAGGTCCGCATTTGGCTAGCGCGGTGTTCCAGTCTTTACATCGAGGGGGAGGTAACAGGCGATACACAGTTGCCTCGGACAGCAGTTGCATATAGCGCTCCGCCTCGCGATCGCCGGGCGCGTTCGCATCGAAACCGAGCCACACGACACGCTGGGCGCAAATCTGTGGCAACCAGGGAGCCCAACGTCCGATGGTGGCAACACCGGGCCAGCCGCAAACTGCGAGCGAGAGAGCATCGAATATGCCTTCGACCAGAATGAGGCGTCTGGCCTGCCAGCCATCGCCGACACAGGCTACCCCGCCGCTCCGGCCGACCGTCAGCATCTTGTTCTGGCCACGCACGGTGGTGAGATAGCGGCCGTGCACCGACGCCAGTGCGCCGTCATGGTCATACAGGCCGACCAGTACGGCAGCCCGGCCGTCCCAATCGGGATCGAAGCGCATCCCGGCGGCGTCTGCGATATCGAGAGGGATGCCGCGACGCTCGACATACGCTTGACCGGGCGTGCCAGCGAGGGAAATTGCGCGCGCAATGCGCTCGTCCGGCAACTCGCCGGACCGCGGCATTTGCAGGTGATCGTTGCATCCAAACCAACCCATGGCAGTATGTATTGCGCGGCTCGCAAACGGGAACTGCTAATGATGCAGGGGCTGTTAAGCAATGCGACCTGTTTTAAGTCGCCATCCATTGACGCAACCGTTTCATAGCTGCGCGCGTTAAGGCTGCCGCGATAATCTGCGCCTTTTCACGGCAAACGCCTGAGTCGGGCGTGGCGTGATGGAAAGGGCGAAATTCGTAGGCTGATCGGCCCTGGCAAAGCTACGCATGTGGACGTGTCGACTTTCGATCACTCAGACCGGTCATTTGTCGCATGTAGCGTTCGGACGGCAATTCCCTGCAAAGATCAACGTGAAAAATCGGCCAAAAGCAGCCGATCGACATCGGTCTCTGAACCGTCGACAATTTCTCGTCGATCTTCGCAGCTTGTTTCGGGACGACCCCAACATGACGCGCCCAATTCGCCAACGCGAATTGCAGGTGAGAGCATGACGCTTGCAACATATCGAGGGCGGTCTTTCAGTCAACTGCATGACGACCAAGCAGGCCACTGGAAGAATGGTCAGGCTCTTGGCCCAGTGGCGTAGAGATGGTCGACGCAGTATGCGCTGCCGTTCAGCTGACTTTTGTCGCAGCCGTTCCACATGCATCTTGCAGCCGCATTTTCCCCACGTGACTGAGCAAGATATTCCTTACGCTGGGCCTCATCTGAGACGCTCCAGCTCTCAGCATCTGCGACCTTTACTGCAAGCTGAATCTGATATTTTTCCCATTCATCAGCAGCCCATAGCTGTCCGCATACTGGGCATCGAAGAAGCGCTCTCCAAGAGCCAGCATCCACATGCTGAAAGCTGGGAAACAGGGAAGGTAAAGTTCCGTCAATCCGGCGTATCGCAGGCTGATCCTGGCAATCACATTTCATGGGCTTACCGCAGTCGCTCATCGCTGAAAGAAATTGTCAATGATGCACTATTTCGGGTGACCGCTATCGCGTACAACGAACGTCGCCTTCGGGTCCGAGATGCGACGGATGGCTTGGCCAAATGCAAACAGATCGCGGCGCTAACCTGACTCGTTACATACGCCCAAGGCCGTCAAGCGCCCCTGCTAACAACAATCACGATGGAAACTGGCATGGGGCGCGCCCGGGGAACCGCGGCTGCCTGCTTTCGACGGGCACGCGCGGGACATGCACGGGGAAACCCCACTCAGCCACAGTTAATCGCCACACGCGAAAGGGTTGCTAATCCCATCGTTCATATACAGGGAGATCCCTGGTTGAACTCGATTCGTCGCTTGCCTAGTATCTCTACATCATACGTATGATGTAGAGGCGAAAGTATGGAAACGCTGCATCGGCAGGTCCTGAACCAGATGGGCGAGCAGATCTGCTCAGGCAAGTTCGCGCCGGGCGACATCCTGCCGGCTGAGCCCGTACTCGCCGAACAGATGCAGGTCAGTCGCATCACGATTCGCGAGACGATGAAGTCGCTGTCGGCGAAAGGCATGCTGCAGGTGCGCCGTCGTTACGGCACGATCGTGCTGCCGCGTTCGCAATGGCAACTGTTCGACCCGGACGTCATCACGTGGCGCGCGAGGGCGGGGACGGTTGACGCCGGCCTGATCCAGGACCTGATGGAACTGCGCCTCATCATCGAACCGAACGCAGCCAAACTCGCCGCCAGACGCGCGACCGACGAAGACCGCGTTGCCGTGCGTCGCGCTTTCAAGGCGATGGAACGTGCAGTCGCGGGCCATGGCGAATATGTTCCCGCCGATCTCGCGTTTCACGGCGCAATCCTGACCGCCTGCCACAACCAGTTTGTCCAGCAGATGCAAAACGCGCTGTCGGCGATCCTGCGGACGAGTTTTGAGCTCAGCTCCGAAATTGCCGGCGGTCCGGCGCGTTCGCTGCCGATGCACGAGGCTCTTTGCGTGGCGATCGAAAAGGGCGATGAAGCGGCCGCGGAGGCCGCGGTACTGACGCTGATCGAGCGTGCGGAGAAAGACTTCGAAGACCGCGACAAGCTCAGGCAAACCGCAAACGACACACCGGTCTGACGCTTCCCGCTTCCACTATCGTCGCGGCGGGAGACCGGTCGCGATGGGCGTTTTCGCGCCTGGTTTTTGAATTCCGCACAAGGAGACACGGATGACACAGCTATTCGACTTGAGCGGGCGCATGGCGCTCGTCACCGGTTCGGCACGCGGCATCGGCTTTGCGCTGGCGGAGGGACTCGCAACCGCAGGCGCGAGCGTGATGCTGAATGGCACACGCGCCGATACGGTCGCCGACGCGGTCAGCCGTCTGGATGCGAAGGGCTTCAGCGCGCAAGGCCGAGCCTTCGACGTGACCGACGAACAGGCCGTCGCCGATGCGTTCGTCCAATGGGACAAGGATGGCATCAGCATCGACATTGTCATCAACAATGCCGGTATCCAGTTTCGCAAGCCGCTCGTCGAACTCGAACTGTCGGACTGGCAGCGCGTGATCGACACGAACCTGACCAGTGCCTTCATCGTATCGAAGCAGGCGGCGAAGCGAATGATCGCGCGCGGCACGGGCGGCAAGATCGTCAATATCGGTTCGCTGACGAGCGAAGCGGCCCGTGCGACAGTCGGTGCGTATACAGCGGCGAAGGGCGGCATCAAGATGCTGACCCGCGCCATGAGCGCCGAGTGGGCTGCATCGAACATCCAGGCGAACGCGATCGGTCCCGGCTACATCCTGACCGACATGAATCAGGCGCTCGTCGATAACGCCGCCTTCGATGCATGGGTCAAGAACAGCAACCCGTCGCAACGCTGGGGCAAACCGGAAGAACTCGTCGGCACGGCCGTGTATCTGTCGTCGCCCGCATCGAGCTATGTCAACGGCCAGATCATCTATGTCGATGGAGGCTGGCTGGCCGTGCTTTGAATGCAACTCACGCAGGGATCTACCACAACTAAAAGAACGGCAACATCCCACTCATCACGCAGTGTGTGCCGTCTTTCGCGGTACTGATCGGAGACATCATGGAAAGCGTCAAACCCGTAGCAACCCAGAGATGGTGGTATCTGATGCCCATCATCTTCATCACTTACAGTCTCGCCTACCTGGATCGCGCTAACTACGGTTTTGCCGCAGCCGCCGGAATCGACAAGGATCTCGGCATCACGCACGGCACCTCGTCGCTAATCGGCTCACTGTTCTTTCTCGGCTATTGTCTGTTTCAGGTGCCCGGCGCAATCTACGCGCAGCGCAACAGCGTCAAGAAACTGATTTTCTTCAGCCTGATCCTGTGGGGGCTCTGCGCCGCAGCGACGGGCATGGTCAGCAACATTCCGATGCTGATGGTGCTGCGCTTTGTGCTCGGCATCGTGGAGGCTGCCGTGATGCCATCGATGCTGATGTACATCAGCCGGTGGTTCACGCGAACCGAACGGTCGCGCGCCAACACGTTCCTGATTCTCGGCAACCCCGTGACGGTGCTGTGGATGTCGGTGGTGTCCGGCTACCTGGTGCACAGCTTCGGCTGGCGCGAGATGTTCGTGATTGAAGGCGTACCTGCGCTTGCGTGGGCAGTGGTGTGGTGGTTCACGGTCAAGGACAAGCCGGCCGATGCGCCCTGGATGAGCGACGCAGAAAAGACCGAATTGCAGGCGCGGCTGAAAGCCGAGCAGGCCGATATCGCGCCGGTGCGCGACTACAAGACTGCGTTCCGCTCATCAATCGTACTGAAATGCTGTGCAATTCACGCGCTGTGGAGCATCGGCGTGTATGGCTTCATCATGTGGCTGCCGTCGATTCTCAAGACGGCTTCGACAATCGATATCGTGTCGGTCGGCTGGCTTGCCGCCGTGCCGTATCTCGCTGCCATCGTCCTGATGCTGCTCGCATCATGGCTGTCCGACAAGACCCGCAACCGCAAGCTGTTCGTCTGGCCGTTGCTGTTGATCGGGACGATTGCATTCGTGGCTTCGTACATGATCGGCAACTCGCACTTCTGGATGTCGTTTGCGTTGCTCGTCGTGGCAGGTGCAACGATGTATGCGCCGTACGGACCGTTCTTCGCCCTCGTTCCCGAACTCATCCCGAGCAACGTGCTGGGCGGCGCGATCGGACTCATCAACGCATGCGGCGCATTGGGCGCGTTTCTCGGGTCGTGGATCGTCGGCTATCTGAACGGCGCGACGGGTAGCCCGGCGGCGTCGTACATGTTCATGGCGGGTGCGCTGCTCTGCTCTGTGATTCTGATGATCACCGTGCCTGCGCCCTCCGGTCAGCGCTCGAAACAGGAAGGGCGCCTCGCAGTGAGCCGCTGATATAGCACCACGCCACGACTCAACATTTGCAATGGCAGGAACAACATGGCAACGCTGATCACCGATGTAAAGGTCATCCTGACCGCGCCGGAAGGCATCAACCTGATCGTCGTCAAGGTGGAGACAAACCAGGCTGGACTGTTTGGGCTCGGTTGCGCGACGTTTGCGTATCGGCATGTCGCGGTCAGATGTCTGATCGAAGAGTATTTGCGGCCGCTCCTCATTGGCCGGGACGCCGAGGCGATCGAGGAACTGTGGCAACTGATGCACCAGAACGCGTACTGGCGCAACGGCCCCATCGAGAACAATGCGATCTCGGGCATCGACATGGCCCTGTGGGACATCAAGGGCAAAATGGCGGGCATGCCGCTCTATCAGCTCTTTGGCGGCAAGTGCAGGGAAGGGGTGCCGATCTATCGCCATGCGGACGGGCGTGACCTCAACGAGTTGTGCGAGAACATCCAGAAGTACCGGGAGCAGGGCATCACGCACATTCGCTGTCAGAGTGGCGGCTACGGTGGAAGCGGCTATGGCAATGCGCCATTGGGCGCGCCGGCGCGCGCACCCGAGGGCGTGTATCTCGACAGCAGGAAGTATATGCGCGAGACCCTCAAACTGTTCGACGGCATCCGCAGCAAGGTGGGGTTCGACGTCGAGCTGTGTCACGATGTGCATGAACGCCTCAAACCCGTCGAGGCAATCCGCTTCGCGTGCGAGCTCGAGCAATACGAGCTGTTCTTCCTTGAAGATGCGATTGCGCTGGAAGAGGGCGAATGGATACGGCAATTGCGAGAAAAGACGACGACACCTCTCGCTCAGGGCGAACTCTTCAACAACCCGTCTGAATGGCGTTTCATGATCACGGAGCGCCTCATAGACTTCATACGCGTTCACCTGAGCCAGATCGGTGGGATTACTGCCGGACGCAAGCTGCAGATATTCGCCGAACAGTTTGGCGTGAGGACGGCCTGGCATGGTCCGGGTGATATGTCGCCGATGGCTCACGCGGCAAACATTCATATCGATCTCGCCGCGCGCAATTTCGGGGTTCAGGAATGGTCGGGCACCGAGCCGCCCAACTTTGTCATCCAGGACCTGAAGGGGCCGCGGGCGGCACTGCTGGACGTCTTCCCAGGCATGCCCGAGTTCCGCAACGGGCACGTGTATGCGAACGACAGACCCGGTCTGGGAGTCGATATCGACGAAGCTGAAGCGGCAAAGTATCCGTGTGAGAACACCTTGACGACCTGGACGCAAACCCGGTTGAAAGACGGCACCTTGCAGACTCCCTGATTGAGAGCAAGGGTGGAGCAGCCACGATAACCCGCGCCGTATCACGGCAAAAATCGCAAGGCGCGCGCCGTATGCAGGAGAGGGAAGGGCGGCGGTCGGCAATTCGGCGGCCTAAGCGGTCGTTGATCCCTCATGGTGTCAGCGGCTGGTATGGGTTCGGGAGCGTGAATTCGCTGATGCCGGAAGCTGCCCTCCGGCTGGTCGATGCTGCCACCGTCAGCAATCCGCCATGTTGCTGACATAGAGCCCAACCAGCCCCAATGTCGGCATTGGGTGCGACAACAGGCGCTGGCTGACAGCGGGCGGTATGGTTTCACGCGGGCGCCGCATCTGCGTGCAGACGGCGCGGTCGTCACGACGAATGTCGCGTCGTGAACAAGTATCTGAAGGGCGGCGCACCGCAGGCGTTCGATCTGCTCTACGGGAACGCCAATGGCACCAACGTGCCCGGACCGATGTACGCCTGGTATCTGCGCAACATGTATCTCGGGAACAACCTGTGCAAGGCGGGACGGCTCGTCATGTGTGGCACGCCGGTGGGCCTTGGGCACATCGACATGCCGAGCTACATCTTCGGCACGCAGGAGGATCACATCGTCCCGTGGAAGGGCGCGTATTGTTCGACGCAACTCGTGCGCGGCGAGACGCAGTTCGTGCTCGGCGCGAGTGGACATATAGCGGGCGTGATCAATCCGGCGTCGAAGAACAAGCGCAGCTACTGGACCGACAGCATGCTCGGCGACGATCCGGGGCGTTATGTGGCGAAGCATCCGCCGGACGTCATGGGTGCGTGACCCGTGGCGAGCGCTTCAGGAGCCCGTGTCATCACCTTGCATCGGCCGCAACAGCTGAATGCGCTCAATGACGTGCTGGTGGATTAACCCGGCGCGGCACTGCTTGCATACGATGCGGGCGATTGCATCGGCTGCATTGCAGTGTTTGGCAGTGAGTCGTTCGCTGCAGGCGCAGATATCGCCGCGATAGCGAACCTTGACTTCGCTGAGGTCGGAAAACGCGCACTTCATCATACGCAATTGAGAAACGATATGTCCGGTGCGCAAGCGTGCAATTGCTGCTATCGCGGGCTTTGCGCTTGGCGGTGGCTTTGAGCTCGCGATGACGTGAGACTTTATTACCGCTGCCGACAACGCCCGGTCAGGTCGGCCTGCAACCGGGCTCGGCATCATCCGCAAGCTTGTAAAAGGCGTCGGGTCTATACATGCATTGCATCACAGGGGATCCCGCGACACGGTGTTGTGTGTGCCGGCCACGGGCACAGGCACCGCACTTAGCATCACGTTGGCCGGTCTCGCGAGTGATACTCGCTGGGCAGCGGAGGTCGAGGCCCTTCGCTGCACGGTTCAACGCAGCAGAAAGGCGGCGAACGGTCCAGATGAGAAGGCTGTAGTCGGGCCGGATCTTAGAGCCATGTTGTGCATCGACTTCGGGCAATGCTGGAGCGCACGTACTTGCCGCGTCCGCAGCCATGCACCCATTGGTCGCCATGGTGACGATCACAATGCAAAGAATCCTGCATGTACTATGCATTTCCCTTCAATTGCTGTCTTGCGGAACGCAGAGGGGTAGGCGGTACATCCTATGTTCAGCCACGGCATTCCGAGGAGCGGGTGCGCAACCAAACCAGGGAGGCCGGCGACGACGGCGCGCGGGGCCCATTCAGGGCACTGATGGCCGTTGGTTCGACCTGGATCACCTGCTGGGGCGATCGGCGGTGGTCTATACCTGATCATGGCGACTATGCGGCAGGCTGACGCGACCTCACCGGCTCGCGTTTGAGGGTTTTCCTTAGCCTCAGGCAGGCAACAATGTCGATGGTTGGCCGTCGGCGGACATGCTAGGATTTCTTTCAAACAACTCCGGAAACTGCTATGCCGTTCATCTGCGAAAACGTTGAATGTCGTGCCGTGCTGGCTCGCGGGCAGGTCAGATCCAATCACGAGGACGAGGGGTGGTGCTTCTACTGCCCGGACTGCAAAGTCAGGAACGAGTTGAAAGATATGGGTGTACCTGGCGGTCCTGTCGAGTTGGTCCAGCCAGAAAGATCCGACCTTCCGCACAAGGTAATAGCGACAGCTCGACCATTGGAGGACGGCAGGTACGCAGCGCAATTGCTCGTTCAGAGGGCACTCGGTATGAAAGGAACATATGGGGTCGAGGAACGCTGGGAGCAGCTCGGAGTATTCCTCGACGCGCACGAGGCCGTAGCACACGCAAAGTCTTTCGCAACAGACCTGCTGGAGCGAAAGGTCTAGTCGAGAGTGGCACGCTTGATTGCTCCATACCAATCGATGCGCGGATCTTTACGGCAGGCCCACGACCGTAGATCCGCGCGACAACCTGGTGCTTTACGGCGTGCTTGCCGTGCAGAAAGCGTTTCAGCGTTCGGTGCGCTCAATAGGCGGTGTAAACGGAGACCGCACCACTCCGAATACTTCACCGTACGGAATGACCGGCTTGAATTCAACCAACCTTAACTCACGAAGCACCACTGGCAGCGAGCTTGATAAAGAGTCTGGCTGCTTCGTTGCCATGGGACAAAGCGCGCAGTGCGAGTGAGAGTGCTAGCTGTGCGTCGTGGGAGACCGCGCTACGATCCTGATCGAAGAGATTGACGGCGTGGCGCATATGCTGCGCCGCCTGCGTGTGAAGCTCCACGGCCGCCGCATGATGTTTTGCCACGTCCGCGGCACTTACGCCTGAGCCGGTCAATGGGGGCGTTATCGACGGCGTATTGGTGCTGTGCGCACCAGCGTCGTGTGCGTGATCGATCGCATGCAACGTGTGGCCATGGGCCATCATCGCCTGATGTGCGGCGTGAGCGAAGTCTCGACCTTCCTCGAAATGCCGGGAAGCCTCGCGGTGATGTCGCGCGGCCTGCTCGTGGTGTGACGCCGCGGCTTCGAGATGCCCCCTCTTGCTATGCTTCGTGTTCACGCCGGCTCCTGTGCAACTTCAGAACTAACTCCGATGGCGACCGATTCGAAGATACAGTGGTGGGTCGTAACGAGATCCTAATCTACATCACTTGCGCCTTCTGTGGCATTTGCGTTTCGTGGAAAATCAGCATCACGTTCGGCCTGCTTTTCGAACCGTGTGTTGTGGTGAGCGTGTGTATTGGACCGCGCGAACCGGAACAAAGCCGTGTAGAGCCTCTTTAGTTTTCTCAGTCGTGCGGAAAAGAGGGCGAACCGGCACTTGGTAGCGAGCAGAACCTGTTCAGCCACTATGTGAATCCGCCGGTGCCAGTCGGAGGGTCGCAGTCTCCGAAAGGGGTCGGCATTGGATATTCGAGGGGACGCCTGTCTCAACCACGGGGGTTCGACATCGAACTTCCGGATACGGCCAAGCGTCAATCGCTCGCACCGTTGCTCAGACATTCAGGCGTCTGTTCCGCATCAGGAACCGCCCAGTAAATTCGCATGTAGAAGTGTCGCTTCTCGGCCATTGCGGTCATTGGGACGATCGCCGGCCAAGGGTCGCTATAGGTTGCTCTGCGGTCGTTGGGCGACATGCGCCGCCCGAAGGTCGAAACGCCGATCCACCCAGACGTGCCATTCGTAGGCCTCGACGCGCAGATCGTTCACCGCGATCTCGCCTTCGCGTAAAGTCTCGATCCACTCGAGAAATTCGTGCTCGCCATGAACTGGCAGAGCGTTCATGTAACACTCTGGGCCTCCGGCGTCCTCCGGCGGGCAACGCCAGGTGCCCGCGACGCAGCGTAGTAGTCTTGCCCGCTGGTTGCGCGTTCGCCGCTCGACGCGCACGTCATGTAACCACCGGTAGGTGAAGTCGTACAGGTAGGCAAAGCGCTCATGTTCGTGAAGGCCAAATGCCCGATCGGGCATTCAGTTACTGGGATTCCGCCTTCGTTCATTGCGCACAACGCGAACGTGTTATTGCAGACCTCTGTCCAGAGGCCCGAGACCACCACCTTCTTGCGGCCGTTCGCTGCCAGGGCATCACGCACCTTCTGGTCATCCCACGAATTCATCGACGTACGTTCAAGCAGTTTCTGCCCCGCGAATACGTCGAGCAGTTCGGGATACGTGAAGCCAGAGAAGCTTTCGGATTCTACTGTCGTGATGATGGTGGGGATATTGAAGACCTTGGCCGCTTTGGCGCTAAAACGATTGGTGCGTGGGCGGTTGGCTCTCTCGCCGGTTACACGCTCGATCTTCCCTGGACGCCGCGTGTGGGCGTGCAGATCGACGCGGCTTCGGGCGACAGGCACCCCGGCGATGGACGCATCGAAACGTTCGATCCGCTGTTTCCGAATGGCTACTACTTCACGCTCGCCGGATACACGGGCTATTCGAACCTGATTCATATCAAACCTTCCGTCACGCTCAAACCGGCTAGCAATCTGGCGCTGCTTGCCGCGCTCGGATTCCAGTGGCGCGAGACAACGGCGGATGCCGTGTACCAGCAGGGCAACGCCGTGGTGCCCGGAACGGCCGGACATGGCAGCCGGTGGACAGGGATGTATGTGCAGGTGCGAGCCGACTGGACGATTGCGGCGAACCTGGTGGGCGCTGTCGAAGCGGTGCACTTCCAGGTAGGCGATTCGATTCGTGATTTGGGTGGCAGTAATGCGGACTACGTGGGTGTCGAACTAAAGTATGGGTGGTAGCTGGAATCTCACACAAGGCATGATCGCGCATGGATGCAGTTGCATCCGTGTCGATCCATCTGTTGCTTCTGCCCGCGATCGTGGTTCCGATCTCAATCCCGACTACTGCTGGACATCTACGAATTGGCGGAGAGCATCGATGGACGCAATGATTTCGGTCACAAAGGTACTAGGGATTGTCGTGCTGATGCTATCGACGAGCGGCTTCGCACAGGCTGCAGGCGAGGCAAATGGTGGAGGCGACGCCGCGGCGTCGGGGAGTGTCCGCACGGACACGACGACCACTGCTGCGGACCGGAAGCTGGAGAAGGACGTTCATCACGTGCTCGGCAAGACGAAGCACCTTACCAGCAGGCATATTAGGGTTCACGCTGAAGCTGGCGTCGTCACGCTCTCTGGATCGGTACCCAACCGGGCTGCTCTGGACAGGGCTGCTCAAGCCGCACAAGGCGTTCCCGGCGTCACGGCTGTCAAGAATAACCTGACCATCGAGAACAGATAGCAGATAGGAGCGCGACTTTGGCGACGAACGTTGCCGAAGGGTGAGCCGGTTGACGCGATGATCCGGAGGCGCTTTGCAGCGAACAGCAGCGTTGCGTTGAACTCAAGCTAGACGCTTGCCCGCAAGACGCCCAGGTTACATCACTGGAACGATATTCGAGCATCGCCGCTTATTTGTTGCTGCAGGCTGCTATCGTCGGTCACGTAACGGCTCTGGCCGGCGAGTGAACTAGGATCGTCGAGGAAGGTCCGCTTTGTCGACGACTGGTCATTGAACCAGCGCCCCGCCACGGCGAACAGCGCGTCGAGGTAACCCCCGCTCAGCATTTCGGCCAGTTGTTCGAACGTCGCATGCCACGTGTCGGCGTACACCAATGCGATCGCGGTAGGAATATCGGTTATCCAGGCAGCGGCATGCTTCCGGTACGCACTTTCCCAGTCATTCCAAAGAGGTTAACGCGCCGTTTGCGTGCCGGCTTGAGGCATATCAATCTGCGAATGACACGTATCCTGATCCGATAGCAAGTAGCCAGTTCGATGTTCAAGCACCCTGAGGGTAGCCTCAAAATCCTGACATCCATGTTGCGTTCCCCTTCCGTAACGGCCTCCTGCTTTTAAGTGCCGGATGAAATAACAGTAAAGTTTGCCGATTTGAACTAGCGTATGGCGTTTGCATTGCAAAACTTGCGCGTACGTTTTGGAGATTGCGTGTCGTGCCATGGTGGGCGCACGAATGGGCAGACGAGACAACGGGGAGAGCGGTGTGCGAGCGATGCGGCTACCGGCGTTCTCCTTCAGCGCAAGCTTGAATTCCAGCGCGGCGACATGGGTGCTGCTGCAGCAGGTGTTGATGCGCGGGTTCGTTGCCGTCAAGTTTCTCGCGATAGGCCGCATTCTCGGGCCGGAAGCGATCGGCAGCGTGAGCGTTGCGCTGCTCGCCGTTGCGATTGCCGAATCTTTGTCGGATACGGGGCTGTCGCAGGCCGTGATTCAAGGGCAGGCCGCACCGACGCGCGATGAACTCGGCGCGGTCTGGACCACGCTCGCGACGCGTGGTCTGATCATCGGCGCCGCGCTCGTCGCGATCGCGCCGCTGATGAACAGCCAGTTTCATCTGGGCGGCGCGCTGCTGCTGTTGCAGCTCGCCGCGCTGTTGCCGTTACTGCGCGGAGTCGCGTCGCCTGCGTATTACGTCGTGCAACGCGAGCGGCGTTTCCAGCATGTCGCGCTGATCGAAATATCGGCGGCTTTTGTCGACTGTTGTTGCGGGCTGGCGCTCGCGCTGGCGGGTGCGGGCGCGTATTCGGTGCTGCTCGGGATGATCGTCGGCGAGTCGTTGAAAACGTCGCTCACGTGGGTCACGATGAGCCCGCGTCCGCCGATCCGGCTGCGCTGGTCTGGCATCGGTCATTACATCGGTTTTAGCCGCTGGATCTGGGCGGGCAGCGTCGTCAACCTGGTTCTCAACCAGTTCGACAAGGTGGTGGTCGGCAAGCTGCTCGGGCCCGCGCAACTGGGCGCGTATCAGATGTCGTCGCGGCTCGCGCAAATGCTGCTCGCCGATGCCGCTATCGCGATGTCGCAATACCTGTTTCCGACCTTCGCCGCGCGCCATCGCACCGATCCGCATGCCGCTGGGCGGCTCTTCAAGCGTTATATCGGCGTGATCGCGCTGGGGCTGGTGGTGGTCGTGATCGTACTGCGGCTCGCGGCGCACTGGCTCTTCGCGCTGATACTCGGCCCCGCCTGGCTGCCCGCCGTGCCGCTCTTCAAGATCTTCGTGATCAACATGGCGATCGGCGCGCTGATCGCGGTGCTGGTGTCGTATCTGCGGGCCGTCGGCGACGCAAAGGCGACCACACAGGCGTCGATGATCGACGTCCTCGTACTGCTCGTCTGCGTGCCGCCCGCGACACATTACTGGAGTGTCACGGGTATCGCGTGGTCGATCACTGTTGGGCTCAGTTTCGCCGCGGTGTGGATGCTATATAGAACCGCGAGGGTCTTGTGATGCCAACGATCCGTGGACCATGTCGACTTGTCACCGTGCTGCGTCGTATATCGCGCAGGCGCGTCTTCGTCGTGAAGAGTACGAGGCTATAACGTGGAGGGAAGGTCAGTCGCAACGTAAAGCAAACATCTATCCGAGAGATGAAAAATGAACTCGAACCTTAGCAGCTTGCCGTTCAACAGGTATCAGTCCAATGTTTATTCGCAAAACGGTGAGGATGGCGTTATCGCGGAGTTGCACAAACGCCTTGGCCTGGAGGCAAGCAACGACAGTTGGTGTGTCGAGTTTGGTGCCTGGGATGGCATTCACTTGAGCAACACATTCGCTCTTGTAGAACAAGGATGGAACGCAGTTTATATAGAGGGCGATGCCAGGAAATTTAAGAATCTACTCGATACAGCCACGAAATATCCAAAGATCGTTCCGGTGTGCGCTTTTGTGGCACGTTCTTCGGCTGACGAACTGTCGCTGGATGCAATTCTGAGAAAGACGAGAATACCTTCTGAGTTTTCGTTGCTATCGATCGATATAGACTCATATGACTGTGACGTGTGGGAATCCTTGACAGACTACACGCCGAAGATTGTCGTGATCGAAATCAATTCAAGTGTTCCACCGGGGGTAGTGTGGAGACATAGCGATAAGACCAGCGGCAACACATTCTCTGCAACGTGCAATGTGGCACGTCGTAAAGGTTATACGCTTGTCTGCCACACGGGAAACTTGGTATTTGTACGGGACGATCTGGTAGGGAAATTGAATATCGATCAACGCTATATCGAATACCCCGAACTACTTTTTCAGTTTGATGGAATATGGATGCCCGAGAACCTGTTCCGTGAGCCGAAACCTGCTTTCGATATAGTTAGGGGAGTCGCAACGAGGCTGATTCCCAAACAGCTATTGCCTGTCGTCAAGAAGACGTATAAAGCATTATTGGACCGTATGCCTGAACGAGATCAGTTGCCCGATGTAACGAGCGGGCTCGATGGTATGCCGGATAGAAGGCGTCGCTGACCTCCAGCGATGAATGGTCGAAACTACGGACAAGGGGACGAATACCCGAAAATCAGGAGACAGACAATCATGAACGCGCACACACCGGATGGCGAGGCGCCGGGTCTGCATCGACGCTTAATGCGATACGATCCGATTCTCGGCTATCGGTTCGCACCCGGCCTTAAGCTCCGGATCCCCCATGAAGGAGGTGGGTATCTGGTGAAAACCAATCGCGATGGTTTTCGCTGTGATCACCCGGTGACTCCCCGTAAGCGCACTGAGCATCGTGTGCTGGTTTTTGGCGATTCCTACACCGCGGGTGACGGTGTCAGCAACGGCAAACGGTACACGGATGTTCTGGAGCAGCAACTTACCGACACCGAGGTAATCAACTTCGGGCTGAGCGGCAGCGGTACTGACCAGCAGTATCTGGTCTTCCAGCAATATGCCAGTCAAATCGACTACGACGCTGTTGTTATAAGTGTGCTTGTGGAGAACATCCAGCGCAACGTAGTTCGCGAACGCGATTGGGCGGACCGCACAGGCGAGGCGATTCGCGTGCCCAAGCCGTGGTTCGAACTCTCGGCTGACAACGGGTTGAGCCTAAAAGGCATCCCCGTTCCACCGCCCTACAGGCTCGCGGACTTGTCCCTCCCGCAGGCAGGCGGGATGGCTTCGGTGCGTTCGAATCTGCGCAAGATGGTCAACAAGATCGGCCCCGATTTCAAAGATCTTTGCCAGCGGCTAACGCGGTTCCAGCCGCTACCAGAGTACAACGCCGCGAGCAATGACAGCTGGAAGCTCATGCAGGCTATCCTCGCAAAGTGGGTATCTGAACTTCCAGTACCTGCTGTGATCGTCGTTATGCCCGTCTATCAGTACGTTGAGGAAACCGCAAGCTACAGGAACATCCGCATGCGTTTTGATGAGCTCGCGCAGTCGGTTGGCGTTCTGGTCTATCACGTTCTTGATGACTTCCACCGATATCCAGCCGACAAAAGGCGACAGTTGCGTTTCCGAATGGACTGCCATTACACGCCGGTCGCGCACCAGATCATGGGGCGCGCACTGGCGAAGGTCGTAGCTCCGCTGCTGCAAACGGGCGTGCAGATTGATGATAGTTCGATGCACGATGCGGGGCCCGGAATCGTCGATGAGCGGCAGAGGCCGCGGCACGACGATTCCGGCAAACAGGAGCTGGGTGGCGCAGGACGGGCATCGCCGTCGCAAGGCGTTGCGACATGAGGGGCATATGGACGTTCTGGAATTACATGCTTGCGAAACAGCGTGGGCGATCGTCGATACCTTGTACTTCGACTCGAGCCGGCATCGCTTTGTGCGCGGTGACATAGAGATCGAGGGCCGGCGCATTGCGCGCATCTTGCCGCCACACACGTCGCAGTGTGCCTGCTTGATGCCGGGCGATACTACTGCCTGTCTTCCCGGCTTGATCGAAGCCGACGCTACGCCGGGTCTTCAGGACTGGAACCGATATTCGCAGCAACTCGCCGCACATGCGGTCACCACGGCAGGAGTGTTTTGCAGGAGCCTTGCAGATTGCGCAGCATGCGACGGAGCTCACGGGCTGCGCCGCCTCTTCTATGTTGAACTCGCAGAGGATGACGGCAGCGCCAACCGCGCGGAAGCGGGCGTACGCATGCTGGAAGGCATTGCGCGCGCGACGAATTCGTCAAGGCTCGAATGCTGCGAGTTCATACCTGCAGTCGTGCCTGGCGAGGTCGGGTCTGCCGCTACGCTCGTTGCTGCCGCCCAGGTTGCTGAGCGGCTGGAGAGGCGGCTCTGCGTCCGACTCAGTTCAACGGCGGCCGACGCGAAGCTCTATAAGGAATCGCGCTACTTCACGGAGGTGGGACTGCTGTCATACCTGTCGCTGATGTCACGGGCAACGATCTTCAACCTCTCGCAGCTGTCCCGACGCGATGTCGCAATGGTGAATGAGTCGGCCGCGAACCTGGTTTGCGCACCCGGGGCCGTCAGCGAATGTCTGCAGGAAGAGCACTTTGCGCGCTTGTCATTGAAGGACCGCGCGCTGGCGTTCTCGAGCGACCGGCATACGGCAGTGCGTGGGACCTGCTACAGGTCGCTGACGCTGCTGTCATCCGCACTAACTCATCAGTCGGGGAAAGCGGCGACGCTCGGTAACTTCATGGTCGATGCGCTGACGTCCTCTGCGGCCCAGGCGCTAGGGATAGTCGACATCGGCCGGATAGCGGCGGACATGCAAGCAGACCTGTGCCTGTTTGATCGGCCAGAGGGCTTTGCCGAGAACGCAGGCAGTTGGGACTTTATCGACCTGATCACTTACAGCGAGCCGCGCGACGTGCTGATCGGCGGCATGCCGATTACGCGTGGGCGCGCCGCTGCGCTTGGGTCGGAAGAATCGTACGCCAGGACGCATCCTTATTCCACCATAGATATTGCCGAGTATGAACACGTCCAGTGCGATGGGAGAAGGACCGGCGCCGGTCAGGCGCAGGAATTCCCAGTGAGAGGCTCTCGATTGTAGAGGAGGAGAACTATGTCCAGATACATACTTGGCGTTTCCGCCTTCTATCACGACTCGGCCGCGGCGGTACTGAAAGATGGATTGATCGTCGCTGCGGCACAGGAAGAGCGATTCAGTAGGAAAAAGCACGACCCTCGCTTCCCGCGTGGCGCGATCAACTACTGTCTTGAGGAGGCGGAGATCGATGGCGGGGACCTGGCGGCAATTGCGTTCTATGACGATCCTGCGTTGACGGCGGATCGGATCATACGGTCGTCGATCGCATTTGCGCCTGAGTCGGAAGCGTTCTTCACCCGTGCGATTGGCTCTTTCTTCAGCGTCAAGCCCTATTTCAAGGATCTTGTCAAGGAGATGTTGAACTGCGAGGTACCTATCTACTTCGCGCGTCATCACTATTCACACGCAGCATCAGCGTTTTTCCCGTCGCCGTTTGAGGAAGCTGCGGTGCTGTGCGTCGATGGCGTTGGAGAGTGGTCGACGACGAGCCTGGGAATCGGACACGCCAGCGAGATCGAAATTCTCAAGGAAATCCGTTATCCACATTCGCTTGGTCTGCTGTACAGCGCGTTCACGTTCTTCTGCGGCTTCAAGGTCAACAGCGGCGAGTACAAGCTGATGGGCCTTGCGCCCTATGGCAAGCCCATCTATGCAGAGACGATCAGGGAGCGCCTGATCGACATCAAGGACGACGGCTCGTTCCGCCTCAATCTCGAGTTCTTCGATTTTCATCGTGGGCTGACACTTACGGACGAGCGCTTCGACCAACTGTTCGATGGGCCACCGCGTGTGCCTGAGTCGAGAATCACAATGCGCGAGATGGACCTCGCTGCATCCATTCAGGCGGTGACGGAAGAAGTCATGCTCAAGATGTCGCGTACCTTGCGCGCTATGACGGGTGCGGCCAACCTGTGTCTTGCAGGGGGCGTTGCGTTGAATTGCGTGGCGAACGGCAAGATTCTGCGTGCGGGGATCTTCGATGACATCTGGATCCAACCGGCAGCGGGCGACGCGGGCGGCGCGATCGGTGCAGCGTATCTAGCCGACTTCTACATGCTTGGCGGTACCCGCCCGAAGCACGATGGCGCCGGAGACGCACAACATGGAAGCTTTCTCGGCCCGGACTTCAGCGACGACGAGATCCTCACGTTCCTGTCGCAGTCGGGCGCCACGTATCATCCGTTGGACAATCTCGACACAGGCGCGGCGACTATCGCCTCCTTGCTCGCGGAACAAAAAATCGTCGGAATGTTTGCGGGTCGTATGGAGTTCGGTCCGCGGGCACTCGGCAGCCGCTCGATTCTCGGCGATCCGCGTGCGGCGACGACGCAGTCGCGCATGAACCTTAAAATCAAGTTTCGAGAGTCGTTCCGGCCATTCGCACCGATCATTCTGGAAGACAAAGCGACCGACTACTTTGAGCTTGATTCAAACAGCCCCTACATGCTTATCGTCGCGCCCTTGCGGACGGAGCACCGTCGGATGCCAGAGCCATCGTCTGATCCTGAAGACATGCTGCAAATCGTCAATGCGGTGCGGAGTACCGTCCCGGCGATTACTCACATCGACTATAGCGCGCGGATCCAGACAGTGGAGAAGGACGCGAACCCGAGGATGTTCTCTTTGCTGCAGGCATTCCAGGCGCTGACAGGGTGCCCACTGCTTGTCAACACCTCGTTCAATGTCCGGGGTGAGCCAATCGTCTGCACGCCAGAAGACGCCTATCGATGTTTTATGCGCACGGATATCGATGTGCTCGTGATGGGCAACTACATCCTCTACCGCGACGAACAGACGCCGATCGATTCGGACGACTCTTGGAAAAAGGAGTACCAACTTGACTAACGCTGATTCCGGAAGGCTATTCCGTTCGAAACTGGTGGGTACAAAGCCGCTTGTCGCGCCGTTCTTGCTGGAGAAAACGGACTCCACGTGTTCATCGTACTTCCTCGACGTTTTCGAGCCGGTTCCGATCGTAGTCGAGGAAGATATGATCGACTCCTTAATCGCAATCTGGCGCGAACAGGGGCTGGAAGAACTCACGCTGATTGAGCCCGAGTTGCGTAAGATCGCGAAGGCGCTTCGTGCCCCTGGCGAACAGGCTGAGGTGATATCGCAATTCGTCTATGCGATGTATTGAGGTTGTTTTCGCATAAGTCGTCAGGGCTTTGTCACGTTAAATTGCTGAAGGCGCAAAAGTGTAGCTTGCGCGAGTCTGCTCAGACAGCAAACGGATTTTGGGCCAACCCAGTAAAGCGATGCCACATGGCAAAGCCCTCGCCAGGTTGTTTGCGGTAGACCGAAGCGTATAGCAGATGTCGCTTGAGCGCAAAGTGTTGCCGGATCGATCCGAAGCTCGACTGATCTGCGCCAACTTGACGAAGCCTCCCACGTTGTCTGACGTCGGCATGGGCACTGGCATACGGGCCTGCCGCGGGTACTTTGCAATAGTCAGGCGAAAGGCACTCTCCACTTCGGCGGGATTCCTGATGAGGGTATCCACCTGACCATGCCCTTCAGCGGCCCAACTACGACGCATCACTCGTTGAAACGACCTTCCGGGTTCGGCCCAAAAGCAGGCAATTAGCATTTACGCGCAGTTAGACATTCGAACGTCCGCCGCTGGTAAGCTGACTCTTCATGGAACAAGCGCGCGGTTTTTTCCCAACTGGAACAGGGGACATCTCCTATTCCGCGGTTTACCTTCCACGCACCGGCAGCGTAATCACGTCAACATGGCCGGGCAGGTCCCCTGCAAGTTCACTTTCCGTGTAACTAAAATACAGCACCGTTAGCCGGCTCGGATCGAGAATCCGGAACACGTGAAGGACCCTGAAAATCGGATCCACGGATTCGTCGAACACCTGCGCTTGTTTGGGGACTTGGGTCGGCGTAATCAGCTTGCCTGCTTGATGGCAGGAAACCTCAGCGTCAGGTGCGCGCGGCGGCTGTGAGTTGCCACCCAAGGCATTTTCGTCGTGTGATCTGGAAACGTAGCAGGTGACGCCCTTCAAAAGGGGATCGTCATACGCGGATATTTCGATTTGCCCACCGTAGCGCTGTGAATGGGTCGCGATTCTCGCCAATTGTTCGCCGTGAGCGGGTGCGGATAGGAAAAGGGCAAGCGCAGTTGCCGCACTTGAAAGAAATAGAAGGCAACGGGTCATGACACATCTCCTTAAATCGCTGGGCAGCGCCGATGAAACTCCGCGGACGGTTGTATGTCCTGTTTCAGCCAGACTATGATCTCGGAGGTGTCGAGACTTGATGCACGTCAATAGATGACCGATCGGGCGACATAGTGCTGTGACAGATCGGCGCTCCATCCTCCGCCGCGTGATGCGTGAAGCTCAGGTGCGTTTGTAAAGGTTGATGTCACGTGTTGCGGCCGATGGGCCTTCTAATGGAAGTGTGCAGGTTAACGCCGACACTCGCTTACGCGTCGCGAGGCGTCGTGCCATCGAATGACGTTCACGGTTTTCCATGAAGAGATCCCGCGCGACCGAGACTCAATCTTTTGAGAGGTGGAGCAAAATTGGACGCTTGGCGTGTCGCACCGCCGTGTTCAATGCTTCGTGGTAGGGCCGCGCTCAACGAGGCCAGGACGCTTGATTGAGCGCCGCCACTTCAGCTTGCGTTCCCCGATCAACACCTTCCAGTCAAGCTTCGTGAGCAGGTACACGAAACCGAGCAGGGCCAGCTGGGTGATGACGAAGTAGCCACTGAGATACCCGCCTTCGAACTCGGACTCAGGATCGATATATGCGGAAGCGATCCGCCCGAGGTGAGCCCAGGCCGAATAGCTGATCGTACGACCCACAAAGAATGGGACGCCAATGACGCGCAATGGCATCCCCGAAAGTCCATATGCGATGAAGAGATAATTCGAAGGAAGCGGGCCCAGCGCATATAAAAAGAACGCACCCACGGTCAGCTTTCTGCGCTTCTTTAGCCATTCTTCAACCACCCCGATGTTTTCCCGATCGGACTCGCGCATCAGCCGCCCTCGCAACAACGACCGCGCAAACCTGGCCAGCACCAGCCGTCCGATGGTTGCCGCGCTGGCGGCTACCACGGCAAATACGAACGGATTGCCCTCGGAAATATTGAAGCCGACCCAGGACATGGCCATCCACGTAGGCGGCGCGAACGCAGGCACGAGATTGAGCAGCAGCACGACAACGAACAGCGTTGCCAGCGTCGACATGACAGGACCTCCCGACCGATTGACTACCTTTCGAGCTTGCCGCGCGACGGGATTCGCCGTTTGATACAGATCAACTGGCGAACCTCAAGTGTCGGATTGGCCGGGAATTGGCTGATTTGACGCCAGTCAAGCAAATGTAAAGGATGGGTCCATACACTGTGACTCTGATCGCGCGTCATTTCCGATCGCAAAGCCTCGTCCCTCGACGACCTGGATTCATCTTCACCTGCCCATCATGTCACGTCCGTCACTCTCAGTCGATCTGGCGCTGCTGGTTGTCTCGGCGGGAAGCCTGCTAGCCGGACTGCTTTTCGCCGCGCTCGGCAGGGGCGCGGTCGCACACGCGCTGTGGGCAGCGGGGGCATTACCCGTCATGCTGGCGCTATCGGTATCCATCGTTACGGCACTGCGGCGGCATGAAGCAGGCGTCGACGTGCTCGCTCTGCTTGCGATCGGCTTCGCTCTGGGTCTTAGCGAATTTCTGACCGCGGCGGTGATCTCCCTGATGCTCGCGAGTGGACGGGCGCTCGAACAGTACGCTCAGGAGCGGGCGCGTCGTGAAATGACCGCTCTGCTGAACCGAGCTCCGCGTCACGCCAACCGCTTCGAGGCTGGTGAGTGGCGCCGGGTCGAACTGGACACCGTGCGTCCCGGCGACCGCCTGCTCGTTCGCAACGGCGAGTTCGTACCTGTCGATGGCTCCCTGACGGGCCGCGCGCAGCTTGACGAATCCACACTCACCGGGGAGGCCGCCATTCAACAGCGATTGTCTGGCGAATCGGTGGGCAGCGGTGTGGTCAACGTGGGTGCTGCGTTCGAGATGGTCGCCGCGGCGAGTGCTGCAGATAGCACGTTTGCCGGAATCGTCCGCATGGTGGAGTCCGCGCAGCAGGAACGCAGTCCCGCAACGCGTCTTGCCGACCGCTACGCGCTGCTTTTCGTGCTCGCCGCACTGGTGCTGGCAGGAGGGAGCTGGCTTGTCACGGGCGAGGTGGTTCGGGCGCTCGCGGTGCTTGTCGTGGCAACACCTTGCCCGCTGATTCTTGCGGTGCCTGTGGCAGTTGTCTCCGGCATGTCGCGTTGCGCCCGACGTGGTGTGTTGATCAAGGGTGGTGGCGCGCTGGAAAGGCTCGCGCAAGCCAGTGTGCTGTTCTTCGACAAGACGGGAACACTGACGAGCGGACGCGCGCGCCTTGTCTCGATCGAAAGCGGGCCAGGTATTTCGCCCGAGACCGTGTTGCGCTTCGCTGCGTCTCTCGGTCAGGCGTCTGCCCACGTCATTTCTGAAGCAGTGACGACGGCCGCACGCGAGCGCAATCTTGTGCTGTCCGCGCCTTGCCAGGTTGTGGAGCAGCCTGGCGCCGGCGTGCGGGGCGAAGTGGAAGGCCGGGCTGTCAGCATCGGTTCATTCGCCTATGTGTCGTCGATGGCGTCGTCAGCGCCATGGAGCACAGCGTTCCTTCAGCGCGTGGCGTATGAGGGCGCGTCTGCCGTGTTCGTCGGCGTGGACGGGGCCATGGTGGGCGCCCTCCAGATGGCCGACCAGATTCGCCTGGAAACGCCCCGGGCGCTGCGGCTGTTGCGGCAGGAAGGCATCCGACGCTTCATCATGCTGACGGGCGACAGACGCGACGTGGCCGAGACAATCGGCGCGACGCTCGGGTTGACTGAAGTGCTGCCAGAGCAGACGCCATCGGACAAGCTCGAAGCCATTCGGGCAGCGCATCGTGAAGGCACGGTCATCATGATCGGCGACGGCGTCAACGACGCACCCGCGCTGGCGGCCGCCGACGTCGGCGTAGCGATGGGTGCGCGCGGAGCAGCGGCGTCGTCAGAGGCGGCTGACGTGGTGCTGCTGGTCGACCGGCTGGATCGGCTTGTCGAGGGGCTACGGGTGGCGCGCCACACGAGGCGGATTGCCCTCCAGAGCGTCATTGCAGGCATGGTTTTGTCATTTGCTGCGATGGCCATCGCCGCCTTCGGTTTCCTGCCTCCCCTGCTGGGCGCAGTGATTCAGGAGGTTATCGATGTGGCCGTCATCGCGAACGCCCTGCGCGCCTTGCGGATACGTTCGACGGCGACTGCCGGCTCCCTGTCTCGTCGCGACGCAGAGCAGCTGAAGAGAGAGCATGTTGAGCTTGGTCCAGTGATGGCGCAAATCAGGGAACTCGCGGACAAGCTGCACCGCGTGCCAGGAACGTCAGTGGCGGGTGCGCTCGCTGGCGTGAACGATGTGCTGAAGCGTTATCTTGTGCCGCATGAACAGCACGATGACCTCGAGGTGTATCCAGGCCTGGCACGTATTGTTGGCGGGGAAGACCCAATGGCGGCACTGAGCGCCACGCACCGCGAAATATTCCGGATCACCCGGCTGCTCCGGCAAATGACGGAAGACATCCCGCCTGAGGGACCCGATGCCGCCAGCCTGTGCGAACTCCAGCGTCTGCTGTACGGGCTCGATGCAATCGTACGTCTGCATTGCGCGCAGGAAGACGAACTGTTCCACGCCCTTGGGGAAGGAGAATAACGACGAAGCTGTGACCCGAATGCATCAAGCCTCACTCGTGTGAATGAGCAGGAGCGGCGTTTGCGTGATGTGCGCGACGCGCCCCGCAACGCTGCCGAGTATCCAGCGTGCCATGCCACGCCTGCCATGCGTGCCCATGACGATCAGCTGCGCGTCCCAGCTGCTCGCTTCGCGCACGATAGTATGAGCCACGTCATCGCCGGTACGGCCTGTCCTGACGAGCGCAGTAGTGGTCCGCGCCGACACGCCCGCAAGAACCGGCTCTGCAGCGGCTAGCGCATGCTTGCCTTCGCCGACGAACGCGTCCTCGAGCACGTCAATGGGGGAAAAGTCAGAGAGCCGCACGGCGCGATCGATCACGTAGAGCGCTCGCAGATATGTGTTGGGCGTCGCGAACCGTATGCCGTACTGCAACGCGGACATCGACTGAGGGCTTCCGTCGATCGCGAAAAGGATGCGCTCCGGCAAGTGGCCATCCGTGGTGCTGTAGTTCTCAGGTACAACGAGCATCGGGCATCGCAAACGTCTCGTCAGCGATTCGGACACGGTGCCCTCAACCCAACGCTGCAACCCGTGGTGTTGACGGGCACCGACAACCATCAGGTCAGCGCTCCACGAGTCGGCCGCATCAAGGAGGGCGTCCACGACGTCGCTGCCGTGCTTCGAGAGGTCGATTACGTCTGTTTCGATACGGACATCGCACTGTGCCATCCAATCCCTGGCCTGGTCTAGCGCTTCGGCCGCATCGCGTAACAACTCATCGCGCGCCTGATCCAGTACCTGACCCACATGCCGGCCCATCGGAAAGAGCGTATGTGGATTCTCGGCCACGCTGACGAGCCGAACCTCGGCACCGTAGGGAAGGATGTTCCGCGCGTAGGCGAGTGCCTGTCGCGACGCCATCGACGAATCGACCGCGATCAGAACCTTGCGCGGCAGCGTCGACATCGCGTCACCTGAATGAGGGGAATTCATGGTTTGCTCCATACACGCAGGTTTGTTGTGATTCTCCTGCGTATCCTACTGTCGAAGATGCACGCTCGGTTAGCCAAGGTCAACTCCTGGGGCCTGGATTGATGGTCGGTGCAGGCGCCAGTCATGTGCCGACCGTGTGCCACCTGACCTGGACTTCGAGGCCTCCAAGAGCCCGCGATCGACGCACGTTGACCGCCGCTGAGTGAAGGTCGACGATTCGCTGCACGATCGACCAGCCAAGGCCACTGCCGCTTTCGGCCGTACCCGGCACACGGAAGAAGCGCTCACCCAGTCGCGGGCGATCCGAGTCTGCAAGTCCGGGGCCGCTGTCCTCGACCGACAGGACGGCTCTGCTGTTGTCTCTTTCGGTTTTGACCAGGACCGATGCGCCAGGCGGGCTGTAGCGGACGGCATTGTCCACGAGATTACGCACCAGCGCCGCGAGCAACATCTCGTCACCTGTGACATAGCAGTGTCTTGCACCGTCGAATGCTAACGACTGTCGCTTGGCGATCGCCGTCGGTGCCAGTTCCGCGACCATCCGTTGCGCAAGCGCGCTCAGATCGACTTTCGTCAATTCAAGGGTCGCCCCAGACTCGAGTCGCGACAGAACCAGCAACTGGTTCACGAGGCGGGTCGCACGGTCACATCCTTCCAGAGTCGCGCGCAATGCGTGCTGACGAAGGGCGTCGTCCGTTTCGGCCAGCGCAACCTGAGCCTGCGTTCGGATCGCCGCGATCGGAGTGCGCAACTCATGGGCTGCGTCCGCAGTAAACCGGCGCTCTGCTTCCCATACCGTCTGGATGCGGACGAAGAGCTGATTGAGCGCGTCGAGTACCGGGGATATTTCGGCGGGCGTTTGCGTCATCGCGACAGGCGCAAGATCATCGGGACCACGCAGGGCGATCGTGCGACCCAGCCGTTTAAGCGGGGCTACGCCTTGCCGCACTGCCCACCCGGTGGCAAGCCCAAAAAGCGGCAGGGCAACTGCCATGGGCCAGAGCGTGCCGCGCAATACTGCAAGCAGTATCGAGGTGCGCGAATCGATACGCTCACCAACATACACGCGCGTGTCTTCTCTCGGCCCACTCGTGGAAAACACGCGCCACGCTTCACCGTTTATTTGCACGGTGGCGAACCCCTGGCCGATTTCATGATTCACGGGAATCATGGGCTCCGCCGGTGCGTTGGCGGAACGCACGACCGCCTGCCCCTCATGAAAGATCTGGAAAGCAACCTTGGGCGCGTACGGGTGGGGTACGCGCGAATCGATAGTGTCATCGTCGTCAATCGATTGAGTTTGCTGGATGACCAGCAGCGCCGCAGCCTGTGCCAGATGACTGTCGAGCAGTTCGTCGAGTTCGTTGCGTGCATCGCGCCAGATGAACAGCGCGGTAATCAACCAGACGATGACCACGCCCCCGATCACGAGGATCAGCAGACGGCCTTGCAGTGAGCGAGGCAGGATCATCACGCGGCAGAGCCCTCGCGCATCAATACATAGCCGACGCCGCGAACCGTCCTGATCAGGTCGCTGCCGAGCTTGGTGCGCAGGCGATGGACGTGCACTTCCACCGCGTTGCTGTCCACTTCCTGTCCCCAGCCGTAAATGGCCTGTTCCAGTTGCTCACGGGACAACACACGGCCCGCGTTCAGCATCAGGCTCTGCAACAGATCAAATTCGCGCGCGGAAAGGATTACCGGCTCATCATTCCGGTAGACGCATCGCGTCGCGGGTTCGAGCGTAACATTTTGCACCTGCAATGTTTCCTGCGACAGACCGTGTGCGCGACGCACCAGCGCCCGCAGCCGGGCCGCGAGTTCTTGCAGGTCGACGGGCTTGACGACATAGTCGTCGGCACCGATGTCCAGCCCACGCACACGGTCGGGAACGGTGTCGCGTGCGGTCAGCACGAGTACCGGCAAGGTCACGCCAGCGCGACGCACTGACGATAACACTTCGATGCCATCCTTGCGGGGCAGCCCGAGGTCGAGGACGGCTGCCGCGTATGACTGGGTACGCAATTCGGTCTCGGCGGCGTTGCCATCGCGTACCCAGTCGACCTGGAACCCCGCCTGCCGCAGGCCCGCACGAACACCATCGCCAAGTAAGGGATCGTCTTCGATGAGCAGTATGCGCATTTTGCAGGTCCCTCATGAATGATGTCAGTCATCGCTGGCGTTGTGATCGGGTTGTTGCACGGGATCTTGTCCGGACAGAGGCAACGCCGGTGCTCCGTGCCATTGCCACCACCAGAATGCGAGCACGACGACCAGCATCAACGCGGCAACGCTCCGCCAGGCACGTTGGACGCCTTCGTCGGGTTGTCCGGCCTTGCGTCCGCTGACCATCGCGCCGATCAGGTTCTCGCGATGGAGCCAGCTACTCACGGCGACGCCCGCTACGTGCACCCCGACGAGCGCCAGCAACAGATTCGCCACGCTCTCGTGCAGTTCACCCAGCCACGTCCCGCCGGCATCGTTATAGGTCGCCCAACCCGTGATGGTCAACGCACACGCCAAAGCAAGCATGGCGACGATGACGACACCGCCAGCCGGATTGTGGCCAATATGACGTCGCGGGTGGCCACGCAAGAGGCCAAGAACGTAACGCCACACGCGAGCGGGTCCGCGAACGAAGCTGGAGAAACGTGCGTACTTCGTTCCAACGAGTCCCCATACGAGTCGAAAGATCACGAGACCGCCTGCCGTGTAGCCTAACGTGACATGAACGAGTCGCCAATGCTCGCTTTCCGCGGTCAGCCATGCACCGGCAAAGCAGGCCGCGAACAGCCAATGGAACAGGCGTACGGGGGCGTCCCAGACCAGGATGTCACGATCTGCGGTCCCGTCTGCGTCGTCCTTATTGCGGTAGGTGGATGAAGTGTTCATCGAAGTTTCCTTGTTCGGCATGGGTATGGCACGCGGCGCAATTTGATGCGCTCCTGACCATTGGCCGTTTCCATACAGAGGCGGGCACCTCTGCGTGCTCCTGTCGGAACCACGTCGAGCGAGTAATGCGATCCTCGGGCGGTGCAATGTGCGTGCGCGCGTTGCCAGACGAATTTGCGGCAAGCCATGCCGAGATCTGTCTGACGGAGTCAGCGTCGAGCGAGGCATCGGTGCCGAAATGGTGGGACATATTGCCCAGAATGCGCTGCCACGATGCGGCGGGCAGCATCCCGGCCGGGTAGGCGATATGACAGGTCGCGCACTCCTGCCGGTACTTTGGCAGCAGGTTCACCTGGGTACGCGTCTCATCAGCTTCGGCCAATACATTAGAAGCCACCACTAGAGTCAGCAAAGCGACCACGCAAGCTGCCGCATAACGGGGCACGAGATCAGATGGCATTGGAATACGGTCCTTTGGGAAGAACTTTCGTTCGAGCGGAGAGAGTCCGCCTATGGCTTGAGCGTCATGAGCCAGGCAAGCAGATCCGCCTTCTCAGCTGCGGCGCACTCCCGTCCGACGACATCGTTGCAATTGCGGCGGAACCATTTTTCAGTCTTCGCTGCGTCGGTAAATCGCTCCGGATTGAACGCGGGAGCCAAAGGAGTGATCACCTTGCCCGTGGCGGCATGCTTGCCTGTTTGTGTTGGCGTTGCGCCGTGGCACGCAGCGCAAGTCCACTCGTGACCATGTGAAGTGTTAAAGAACTGTTGCCCGCGGGAAGGAAGGGGCGTTGCACCGCCCGACTGTGCCTGATAAGAGCCAAGTAGCTCCGACGGAGTGGCAGCGTTGGCTGGGGCCATTGCAGTAGCGGTTGGAATAAGCAATAGCGCGGCGCGCAGACCCCGCACCGAAAGAAGCGATGTGCTCACGAGATTCTCCGGTAGATGTTGACCATCTTGTGGGACCTTCCTTACCGGATTCTTAAGCGCCTAGCCTCGTTGATGCCCTTGCCATGCCGGGTGCGGCGACGAACGTGCTATGTCCTTGGCGGCGTCCTGTCGCCCGACTCTGCCGCCCAGCTCAAGGCTGACGAGCTACCGAATCTGCCTGCGCCATCGGTTAAAGGCCGGCTTTCTGATCTGGAGGCGCTGCTGAAACACGGCAACTCACTCCGCACGAGGCTCGCGACAATGCGCAGGTCTAACCTCAAATCGCGCCGCCGCTGGGCGAAAATGACCCACTTGCATCGATGAGCGCCATGCACCCCGAAGTCTTTCACATCACTCAACTGGATGGCGAACGACATGCCACCCGACGGTTCGGACTTCGATTGGCTACGTGAACTCGAGCGACTGCTTTTATAGGCTTTACGCGCTTTTCCGTTCGCACTGTGCCCAGCAGGCCGAGCTTTTTCACACGCCCGGGGATAGGACGTAACCTCGCCCATACCGGACGCTCGACGAGTCGTCCCGGATCGATGCCGTTGCTGAGGCGCAGATTGACCTTATCTGATTCGTGATCCGCTTCGGCCATGCAGCCATCTTCTGCTAAATAGCGTAGCGTTCAAAATCAACACCGTGGTGCAGGAAGATGTGAATCACAGCAGCCGTTAGGAAAGTAATAAGCGCAGTCATCCACAGCACGGAGGAACCTTGTCTGTCGTGGTCCCGTAGGTAGTGGACGATTGATAGAAACGCAATCCTGGCCGTGCCGAGACTGAGGCCTGCGAGGATGTCGGAAAACCAGTGAACACGGAGGTATAGGCGGGAAAAGGATATGAGTGCTATGACCGAACCACTTATCACGGCAATCCTGAACTGCACCTCCCTCCGGTGTCCTCGACACACGAGGTAAGTGAGGAAGCCATAGACCACAAGGCTCAACGTCGCGTGGCTACTGGGGAAGGAAAAACCCTCAATGCCTTTGTAGATCGACACCGGCCGGGACCGCTGAACAGCGACTTTGAGCAACTTGACCGATGCTTCAGCCGCCGCGACCGCAACGACCCAGTACCCGGCGGACCGCCATTCGCGCCGAAACAGGTGTGCGGCAATCATTGCCAAGGCCACCGGAACGGTGACCTCCGAATCACCAAGCTCCGAAATTGCCACCATCACGTGGTTAAAAAAGGGAGCCCGAAGTCCCTGCAGCCCGCTGTAAAGCATCCGGTCGACGGTGACCAACGGGTCTCCGCTAAGAACGTCCTCAAGAATGCCGAGAAACAGCCACACGCCTCCAAGGATCAGAATGACGGCTGCCGAGAACTTCGCGAAGCCGGTGCGGTGAAGTACAAATCGCCATCCCCGTGAGTTACCGTCTTCGGTTCCGGGTTTCATATGCGACAACCGTCGTAACAACTTGCTGAGAAGCATGCTCAGTCGCTCCGTCGGGTACCCTCGATTTATAAACGCGAACCAGATCGACCCAATGCAGAGGCTTGGTGTCACTGGACCAGGAGACCACCGTCCTTTCAAGGCTTCGTATAGACGTCTTGGCCGCTTCGAGTGTAGCCGACGACAAACATGTCAGTGGTGACCGTGGCCTCTGGGGCTCTTGAACTGATGACGATACTTCAGCGAGCGGCCGTTGGGCTTCAAAAAACGGTCGTTAGCCGAGCGCGATTGCGAAGGACTGGAATGGGGTCGTTTACGGAAGTTTTGCTTTCAACAGGGATCGCGGTCTTCGAGGCGACCCCGTATTTCCGGGTTCGGCCAGTAGCAGAGACATCTACGAATCGCGACTACATGGGTCTCAATGATTTCCGAAACACGCCATCTTCGAACGTGCCCAGAAGGAGAGCGTCTCCATTATCGAATCCGCATACAGCGCCATTGAGCGACGAGAGAATTTTAGAAGGGGCATGGGTAAATGCCTCGATCGTCATCATTGCGCTGTACGCCAGCGCAATAGGATATTCGGCGGAGTTTCCAAGCCCTCCTTCGGTGCCATAAGCGGCGCCGTAAATCGCGCGCAAAACGTCGTAGTTCATGCACTCGCCGGTCACCAACGACTCGTGCGCCCAATCAATGGTTAGAGAGTCGAAGCCGGCGCAAAGCGACAGGTACATACCCGTCCTGACCGATGCCATGTCCTGCGGGACGTCACACGGATTACAGATGCCCACTCACAATCCCTGCGGCGGCGGAGAAAGGGGCAGCGCGCTCACGGCGGCACTCAGCGAGTGACAGAGACGGCCGACGTCCGCTTTGGGTCCTCGCCGCCGACGTTACCAATCGCGCGGTTCACATTGCGCATGCCGACTGCATTCGATATTGAGCGGCCAGAAGCAACCTTTCAAATGCCCGCCCAAACATGACCGGGCTACCAGGTTGCGCATATGCACGCGTCTCGGCCTCGTATGCCTGTCCTCAAGGATCACGCGCGGCCATGTCGACATGGCGGCTGTCCACAATGCCGAGGACGGCTGCACCCATCACCACCCTTACTGCGGCTTCGTCAGATCCTGCCCAATTGCGGCGACTACTGCCTGCTCGCAATCCTTGAGACCTGTGACCGACTGATCGAACTGGTCGATCAAGGTGCCGAAACTGCCATAGTGATATTTTGTGTCCGCTTCGACATGGACAGAGTTTGCCTTGATATCCCAGCCGCAGGCGAATGTCTTGAAGTACATGTCTTGTTTGGACTTCGAGTCGAGCAGACGAGCGCGGACGACGACCCATGGAATGAAATCGCTCGATTCCGGCGGGGATACGTAACCAAACGAAGTAATCCAGACGCTCAGGATGGCGTCGGCGTCGGTCTTACATCGGAAAAGTCGTCGGACTTGCCGTCGCTTGAGAGTTTGGCGTGCTGGTCGTGCAACGGAACAATTTCGTAGCCGTTACTGGACAATCGCGTTGTCAGGCTATCGTTAACGACGGGAGCAAAGGCAATCTTTTCGCTTGCCACACGCTGCGTGTATGTACTTGTATGGTTGGCGTTGATCCCACCTTGCACCAGTCCACCAATCAATCCAAATGCTCCGGCAGCACCACCGAGGTTGACCACGCTCTCTCCGCGCGGTTCGGTGACATCCAGCATAGCGATCGAATGGAGCTTTTCCCGATTGTTGGCGGCGAGATCTGTTTTCGGAAGTGAAGCACAGCCCGTGAGTACTGTTGTAGCAACGATAAAACTTGCGACTGCGGAAGTTGAAAGCGTTTTGTTATCCATGATCTTTTACTTGTGGATTGAGAGTACGGACACCATTGGCCAGTGTCGTTGGATGGCGGTCACCCTCACGGCAAAATTCAGCCACGGGCAAGCTATTTAACGGCGCTGCTTGCGTGAACTTTATGTTTCAAACTGAGGTGCATCACTCTCGATAAATGCCGTGCGCTATTGCTCGATGGCGGGAATCAGATCGGTGACAGTCCCGCGGAAGGCCCGAGGAAAGCTGACTGTTTCTTGTAGAGCGAGTTATGCGTTTTGCATTGAGTGCGCGCACAAAATGATCGTCGCGGTTGGTCGTGGGACGCCGTGCGGCCAATATCGATCGCTCGCCGATTCCACAAAGCGGTCGCTTGAACGACCGATCCGCATCCGGAACCTGCCACATGCGCCATGAACGCATCTCGGCCTCCGCCTGACACAGGGGCAGGCAGGATCTCGATGTTCTCTGTGAATGCCCGCATGTTCGCCACATGTCCGACGCCGAAGGTGCTTGGCACAAACGCGAGTGGCTGCGCGTACGCGCACAACTGAATTTCAGTTAAAGACCATTTGGACATTCCCAGCCCGCATCCTGACACGCTTGAAGTGCACGGATGACGCACCAGCCGCACTTGTTCCTGGCGATCACAACTGTTTGTCCATTGCGGGTGTACGCAAGTCGCTCGCGGAACCCTAGATTTGCGACCTAACGGCACGGTCAATTCCGACGCGAGCCGAACAAACGTTCAGAGGTCAATCATGAGCAATTCGCAGAAGGTCGCTATCGTGACGGGTGCATCGCAAGGCATTGGCGCCGAGATCGTCGAAGGTTTTCGCGAGCAAGGCTATCGCGTCGTCGCGGTGGCACGCTCGATCAAGCCTTCCGAAGATCCGAACGTCGTGACGATCGCCGGCGACATTGGCGACCGCGAAGTGGCACAGCGCGCCGTATCGGAAGCCGTCAAGCGCTTCGGCCGCGTCGACACTCTGATCAATAATGCGGGCATCTTCATCGCCAAGCCGTTCACGCAATACACGGCGGAAGACTATGCGTCGGTGATGAACGTAAATATGAACGGCTTCTTCCACATTACGCAGATCGCGATCGTGGAAATGGAAAAGAACAAGAGCGGTCACGTACTGCAGATCACGACGAGCCTTGTCGATCACGCGATCTCGGGCGTGCCGTCGGTTCTCGCATCGCTGACCAAGGGCGGCTTGAACGCGGCCACAAAATCGCTCGCAATCGAATACGCGAAGACAGGTATCCGCGTGAACGCTGTCTCGCCGGGCGCCATCAAGTCGCCGATGCACGCGCCAGAAACGCATGAGGCGCTGGGCGCGCTGCATCCTGTCGGCCATATGGGCGAGATGAGCGACATCGTCAACGCCGTGCTGTATCTCGACTCCGCACCGTTCGTCACGGGCGAGATTCTGCACGTGGACGGCGGCCAGAGCGCCGGGCACTGAGCATGCCGAGGTGCCCTTCCAGGAGGGGCACCCCTCGCGCATTTCCGGGCGGTGATCCGTTTGGTGTCGGGAGAGGCGTGCGACATCTGTTCTGACAATCGACATAACGGTGCGGAACCCGGTCTTGCATTCGCTGGATCTGGCATGCCGCAGCCGTGTATGCGCTGTATCTGCTGGCAGGTTGATACCTGAGATTACAAGTCCGCCGCTTTCCGGCACACGTGGGATACATCTGCGCACTTCAATACTTCCATTGATCAACTGGAGCAAACCATCATGACTCGAATCGAAAACGTGCTGTACACAGGCAAGATCCATACGACGGGCGGCCGCGAAGGGGCCGCGCGCAGTTCAGACGGCCGCCTCGACGTCAAACTTTCGCGACCGGGTTCAGCAGGCGCCGGGACGAATCCCGAGCAGCTGTTCGGCGCCGCCTGGTCGGCATGCTTTATTGGCGCAATGGGTGGGGCCGCACGCGCCTTGAACGTGATGCTGCCCGCCGACACGAGTGTCGATGCCGAAATTGATTTTGGGACCACTGACGGCGCCCACTTTCTCGGAGCGCGTTTGAACGTGAGCCTTCCCGGCTTGCCGCGTGATGTCGCTCAGGCGCTGGTGGACCAGGCACATCAGACCTGTCCGTATTCCAAGGCTACGCGCGGCAACATCGATGTCGTGATTGCGCTCATTTAACCGATATGCATGCCTGAACGAGTAGAAGAGTTCTCGTGCGAACCGCAACGCCAAAACACCTGATGAAGGAGCAGCACCATGCCAATGATCGACGCACTCTGGCCGGAAGATGCCTTGACCCGTGAGGCGGAAGCCCATCTGATAAAAGAATTGACTGACATTCTGATCAAGGCGGAAGGGTATGATCCGGCCAATCCGATTGCACAGCGCGTATCTGTGCTCAATCTCCATCGACCTGCTGCCGTATTCGTCGGTGGGGAGCGCTCGAAAGCAGCGCGTTACCGGATCATTCCGTCGGTGCCTGAAGGCCAATACACCGACGAGTCGCGTAGAGCGCTCGTTAGGGCGGTCACGGAAGCGGTGGCCCGCGCCGAGAGCCGACCGTACGAAGAGGTCGCACCGCGCGTCTGGGTCTTCCCGACGGAGATTCCGGACGGTACTTGGGGCAGTGTTGGCACCATCCTTACGCTGGCAGACATTCATGCTTTGCTTGCCGGTGAAGCCGAACGGAGCGCGGGCGCGGAGCGACTCGCGCGCCGACGGCGCGAAAAGGCACGAATGACGCTCGACGCCACTGTCGATGTATTCCAACGGGCGAGTGATCGACTTGTTGCCTGTCAATCAGCATGACGAAGAAGGCCCGCGCGCTTCATGCCGCTGCGTGCGGCGGGCGCGTGCGTCGCCGTGTGCAACGTATCGAAGGCTAGGCCGTCACGGCGCCCACCCATGGCGAGCGAATATCCGACAGGAAACGTTGCGCGCGCGGATGTCCGGGCCGCTGAAAAAAGCGGTCCGGTTCCGCGCGTTCGAGGACGCAGCCCTGATCCATGAAGAGCACACGGTCGGCCACTTCGCGCGCGAAGCCCATCTCATGCGTGACACACACCATCGTCATCCCGTCGCGTGCGAGGTCTTTCATCACGAGCAACACTTCGTTGACCATTTCGGGATCGAGCGCCGAGGTCGGCTCGTCGAATAGCATCACGGGCGGTTTCATCGCCAGCGCACGGGCAATCGCAACGCGCTGCTGCTGACCGCCCGACAGTTGCCCCGGGTAAGCATTCGCCTTGTGCGGCAGTCCCACACGCTCCAGCAGACTCATCGCGAACTCACGCGCATCCTTCTGCGGCATGCGCTTCAGACGCACAGGCGCAAGCACACAGTTCTGCAATACCGTCAGATGGGGAAAGAGGTTGAACTGCTGGAACACGAAGCCGATGCCCGAGCGCAGCGCATTCACATCGACGCCGCGCGCATGCACATCCTGGCCGTCGACGACGATGCGTCCCTTCTGGATCGGCTCGAGCCGGTTCAGCGTGCGGATCAACGTCGATTTGCCGGAACCGGACGGCCCGCAAACCACCACGACCTCACCTTTTCCGACGCTCTCCGTCACGTCCACCAGCGCCTGATATTCGCCGAACCACTTATTGACGTTTTCGATTTCGATCATGATTCACACCTTTGCTGGAGCGCGCGACGCAAGCCGCCTTTCGAGCAGATACGCAAAGCGGGTCAGCCCGAAGCACATCACGAAATAGCTGAACGCGAGCAGCAGATAGATCTGCGCCGATTGCGTCAGGGCCTGGGTACTGATCTGTCCGGCGACGAAGGACACTTCCGGCAGACTGATGATGTAGCCAAGCGATGTCTCCTTGATCGTCGACACGAGCTGGTTCACCAGCGACGGCAGCATGTTCCGCAGCGCCTGCGGCAGGATGACGAATGCCATCGACTGCATGTACGACAGTCCGAGCGAGCGTGCGCTCTCCGTCTGGCCTTTCGGCAATGCCTGAATGCCGGCTCGCACGATTTCGGCAAGATACGCGCCGTCGAACACCACGAGCGCCGTGAGCATCGTGCTGAACTGATTCGTGCGATGGCCGGTCAGCGTCGGCAGGAGGAAGTACGCCCAGAAAATGACCATCAAAAGCGGTGTGCCGCGCACGCCATAAACGAGCGCCGTCGCGGGCCAGCGCAGCACGCGGAACGGGCTGATGCGGCAAAGACCGAATGCGATGCCAACAGGCAGCGCCAGAGCGAGCCCGGCGGAAGCGAGCAACAGCGTCAGCACGAGACCGCCGAGCGGCCCATGCGGATACTGGCCGACGAGGTAATACATGCCGTAGGTCTGGAGTATGTCGATCATGGCTACATGCTCCGTACTGGATAGCGTTGCTGATACCACGCGGAAAACAGCGTGATCGCAATCGATACCGTCAGATATCCGGCCGTCGCGACACCAAACGACTCGAAGCCGCGGAATGTTGCGCTTTCGACCTGCTGCGCCTGGTACATCAGTTCGGCGACGCCGATCACCATCGCGATGCTCGAGTTCTTCCACAGGTTCAGCGTCTGGCTGACGAGCGGCGGGACCGTCACGCGCAACGATTGCGGCAAGACGACGAGCCACATCGCATGAAGGAAACGGAAGCCTAGCGCGCGGCTTGCTTCGAGTTGTTCCTTGGGAATCGAGCGAATTCCACTGCGAATGTCTTCCGCCATGTACGCGGACGTGTAGAGGACGAGCGCGATCAACGCGCTAGCCGCTTCGTAATTCCTGTTATAGAGCCACGTCTTGATGACGAGCGGCAGCAGTTCGGGCGCGCCGAAATACCAGAACAGCATGTGCGCCAGCAACGGAACGTTTCGGATCGCTTCGACATACGCTTGACCGATGCCGCGAATGAATGCGACGGGTGCGAGGCGTGCCAACGCGACGGCGATGGCAAGCGGAAGCGAAAACACAAAGGCAAGCATGGACAGCTTGACCGACATCAGGAAGCCGCTGACGAGCCAGTGGCCATATTGCCCTGAGAGCAGCACCGACAGATTCAATGTAGGCATGGTGTTTTTGGCCGCCCGACGTCGGAGCGGGCGGCGGCCATAGATAAAGTGGTGTTAGTCAATCTTGTCGGTTGCGATCTTGAACGTGCGCGGTGGGAAGTTCATCTTCGTGCCCGGACCGAACCATTTGTCGAACTCTTGCTGCGCCTGACCATCGGCTTCCATGGCGAGCAGTACCTTGTTCACCTGATCGCGGAATGCCGGCTCATTCTTGCGGATACCCAGCGCGATGTGTTCCGTCGAGATGTTTTGCGGCACCAGCGCGTAATCCTTCGCCGCAGGGCCGAGCTTCGCGAGATTGCCGACCAGCGTCGTCTCATCGTTCACATAGGCTACGCCCTTGCCCTGCTCAAGCGCGAGCAGCGCCTGCGGGCTGGTGTCGAACGACACGACATCCGCGTTCTTGATCGTCTTTGCGATGTTGGTCTCCATCGTCGAGCCTTTGACCGTCAGCACTTTCTTGCCGTCGAGCTGCGCGAGGCTCGTGACACCGCTGCTCCTGCTTACCATCGCCTTCTGGCCCGTGATGAATGTCGATACCGAGAAGTCGATCTGCGCTTCCCTTTCCTTGTTGTGCGTCAGCGAGGCGGCGAGCAGATCGACGCGACCCTGCTGCAACTCGGGAATGCGCGCGGCAACGGCCAACTGCTTGAGTACGGGCTTCACACCGATGCTCCTGGCAACCGCGTTGCACATGTCGACGTCATAGCCGACGATCTCGCGGCTCATTGGGTCTTTCATGTAGCTGAACGGCTCGTCCGTACCCAGGACGCCGCAGATGAGCTCGCCACGTTGCTTGATGTCCGCAAGCTGGTCCGCTTTTGCTGCAAGCGTCGTGACCGACAGCACGGACAATGCGGTGACGTGCGCAATGACGTGAAGTTTATAGGCGCGTTTCATGGCTCTCCTCATGTGTGTTGGACAACTAATGGATTTGCATTGAGGTCGCACATCGATGCACACGACTGTCGCAACGGTGCGAACCGTTCCTGGTTCCTGCTGTATGTACTGGGTCCGGTCGCCGACTCGTGAGTCTTCGCGACAGCGGAAACGAAAACACAAGCGCCGCAGCGGCTAGCCGGACGCGCGCGAAACGGGCAAAAAGAACCGGCCCAGGACGGACATGGTGGGTGCTTTGAAAACGCGGGCCAATGTATTCATAACGAGTTGTGTCGCCTGTGATTACCGTCTTGCGTACCGCGCCTGTTGGTCCGCTTCTGTGTTCCGATGTGCGACTATCTTACGGAGTCAAATCAGGAATATGTTTCCAAAGAGTCCGCCGATTCTCTGCGAACGTAGACCATGGTTCTTGATTCTTGCGGAATAGAAGATATTTATTCCAAATTTGGGGTAATCCCCAGGGCTGCGCTGTACAAACCGCTGAATTTGTGTCACATCGACGTCCATCCCGCTGGTATTCAGATTGCGGCGTACTGCGCCACGCTTATCACAGTCCGGCTATTGGCTCGGACTGTCGGACGATCAGGGCGTCGGTCAGTGAGCCTCGTAAACCCGAGTAAGCGTCGCTGCGTTACGCCGAATGTTGTCAAGCCAACATTCGGCTGGAATAACACTGCGCGGTGGGGCGTTTAGTTGAACCGCGTCGCGAAGGCTCGATGTGCGAGTCTGCGGAGGCGGTTAGCAGGTAGACGAGCGGGCGTGCCATGGGGAAATCAATCGAGCAGGAAGACGTCAGGTTGCTGGCCGCATTGAGGGCTGAAGCGAGCAAATTCGACGACATCAGCGAGTTCGGAATGTCCGGCAGCACAGCGTTCATTGTGCACGGGAGAATAACGGCCTGCGCCAGCGGGAATCTGATTGCCCTCAGGCTGCCCCAACTCTCGGTCACCGCGTTACTGCAAACGCCGGGCTGCAGATTGTTCCAGCCATACGGACGGACGTCATTGCGGCATTGGCTGGCCTTTCCGGCAACGAGCCCGGCCTTCAACACGCTTGACCAGCTATTTGAGGAAGCCGTAGCGTTTGCGCACGAATCACACGGCGGCAAATGTTGACGAATCGGATTGGAATATTGGCAGGACTACGTACGCCATAATGGCGCCGGCTGTCCGGACCTTCTTTCCGCGCGGTCCTCGTTGTACCTGGACCCGTGAAATCTGCGTCCGGTTGCTCAAAGCAACGTTGTGAAGGACGTCAACCACGCCGGACTTGCAGACAGCAGCGCGATCTCGAGTGTCTTGTCCAACCCCGTGAGCGCGAGCACGCCGAAGGCGATGAACACCGTCCCAAGAACGGCGTTCCCGGCGGTTCTCGCAGAGCGCAGCCGGCCTCGAAACCGCAAAACTGAGGCGCGCGAAAGAGAGCCTAGTATCACGAGCGGAAGGCTCGCTCCGATGCCGAAGATACTCATGAGCAACGCGATATTGCCTAGATTCCGGCCTTGAGCGGCGAGCGTGGTTGCGGCGCCGAGTGTCGGGCCAACGCAGGGACTCCAGACGGCGCCCAGGAGCAGTCCGACCGCGAACTGGCCAGCCAGCGTGCCCTGTTACCCGGCTAAGCCAGCGCTGGCTTGGACCACCAATTCCAACGGACGCACGAGTGAAAGCAGCCTGCAGCCGGTGGGAAAACATCGCGAGCCCAAAGAGAATCATCAACCCGGCCGCCAGGCGACGGAACACGTCATTGTCCAGTCCCAACGACACACCGACTGTCGCTACAAAAATGCCGATAACCGAGAATGACGCACCCAGTCCGGCGGCAAGTGCAACAACCCCCAGCCGATGTGCTGCCAATGCCGACGCAACGAGTATGGGAAGGAGGGCGAGCACGCACGGTGACAGCGTCGTCAAGGCTCCCGCCAGCAACCCGAGTGCGTACGTACCCGGAGTGAAGTCCATTACAGGGCTTTGGCAAACGTGTTCCTGATGTCCTGCTCGCGTGTCTGCCCCGTTGAGCGCGCGACCTCATGGCCGCTCTTGAACACGACGAAGGTCGACTGCTGGGTCACTTTCATCGCTCGCTTCAGGGCGACTTCCTTGTCGTAGTCGGCAACGAAAATGATCACATCTTTCATTTCCGGGCTCGCTGCCAGACGGTCCACAATGGGTTGCTGGACCTTACAGGTCGGGCACCAGGTCGCATGGAAGTAGGCGATGTTTGGCTTCCCGTTGGCGTTCAGCCTGTCGAACTGGGCCTGGTTAAACACCTGTTCGCCGGCGAAGGCGCTAGCTACGGCTAGTAACAGGCTCGACGCGAGCAGGTATCTACAAATAATTTTAAACATTGTGTTCTTTCCAAAGATAAATGCGGCCGTATTGTTAGAGGTCCGGATGACGAAAAGATTTCGCATGATGCGTTGCGGTTGCCGTAAGCTCAGGAGCTGCTGACCACCAAATTCGTCACTCGCGTTTGCGCTATCCCGGTTGTGCCGGCGCAGGCATTTGCCGCGCCGGTACGCTTGGGCTGATGTGTTCACCGGGTCAGCTCACCGCCGTCCATGAGTGTGTCGATGAGTGGGCACGACATCTTTCCTTTCGACGTCGAACAGCGCTGGACCAGGCTCGCCAGAGCGGCCTCCAGCCTCGACAAATCCTGCATGCGCTGGCGCACATCGGTGAGCCTGTGTTCGGCAATTGCGCGCGCGGCCCTGCACGTCTGACCGTCGTGCAGGGAGAGCAGCGCTTCCACCTCATCCAGCGAAAAGCCGAGCGACTGCGACCGCTTGATGAAGCGCAGTCTCCTCAGCACATCTGCCGGATATCGCCGAATGCCTCCGGTGGGGCGGGGCGGTACCGGCAATAACCCCCGGCGATGGTAGTACCTCACGGTTTCGACATTGACCTCTGCCGCTTCAGCCAGCTGTCCGATGGTCATTTCCTGCATGGTGCACTTGACTCCGTACTCAGGTACGCACCTAGACTAGACTCAACCAGTCCGAAAAGGAAGTGCCATGCGACCTGGACCACCACTGGCTCCCTGCTCGCGGGGGCGGCTGCCGCGCTTGGGGCATCCGCCTGCTGTGCAGGCCCTTTGTTACTTGTTGTGCTAGGAGTGGGTGGCGCCTGGAGCTCGCGCCTGGCTGCGCTCCGGCCATTTCAACCCCTATTTGTTCCGGCGTCCGTTGCCTTCTTCGCAATGGCCTTTCACAGGCTCTACATTCGGGCCGGGAAATGCGCGGAGGGCCAAGCCTGCTCAGTGCTATCGATGCGGTACAGGCAGCGCGTCGTTTTCTGGGTTGTTGTGGCGGCCGCGCTCGCTCTGATGTCGTTCCCGCTGTATGCGCCGCTCTTCTATTGAGACTCTGCCATGAAGAAACTGATTGCAGTGTTCGTCGCGATGGCGCTGACAGCGTCCACGGCATTCGCTGAAGGCCTTCGCATGGTCACCCTTGACGTCACAAACATGGACTGCGCGGTGTGTCCGATTACGGTTCGCAAGGCACTTGAGAAGGTACCGGGCGTGGCCACGGCCAGGGTCGACTTCGCGACCAAACGCGCGGAGGTGGTAATTGACCCGAAGAAAGCGTCGGTCGACGCATTGACGAAGGCCACAGCCGACGCGGGCTATCCATCCCACCTTGAGCGGGTGCAGTGATGAGCGCGGTCGTGCTGAAATCCATCATCACGTGTCCGGCATGCGGGCATCTGAAAGACGAGACAATGCCCACCGATACCTGCGTGTGGTTTTACGAATGCGAGCACTGCAGGACGGTGCTGAGGCCGAAACCCGGCGATTGCTGTGTGTACTGCTCATATGGCACCAACAGGTGCCCTTCAATGCAGCAGCAGTCTGGCGCGTGCTGTGCCGACTGACTCCATGTGCTGTGTCCTGCCTTCGTGGACTAAGGGCGTCGAGGACGGTGTTGTGACGACCTTGGGGCGCGATTCGTTCAGGCTGGACGTTGACTACAGGCCGGGCGTATCGCGTATTACAAGCCGTTACAGGAGAGACCCTGCGGTTTCACCTGCGATGTTTCCCGTCGCCTACGATGGTGTATCGGACCCGCTCGGGTGGTCCATGTAACCCGAACAGAAGAGCATGATGAGACGCGCATTGACTTTACTCGCGCTGGGCATTTCAGCGGCATTTGCATCCAATGTGGCGCAGGCTCATATGGACGTCGGGGTTTATTTCGGCGTCCCCGGTCCCGTGTACGTGGCGCCGCCACCGGTGGTCTATCAATCGCCACCGGTCGTCTATGCACCGGTACCTGCCTATGGCTACGGGTACCAGGACGAATACTGGGAGGAGCGTCGCTGGCATGACAACGGGCGGCACCGCGGTTGGTACAAGCATCGCTATGACGAGGATGACGACGACTGATGGGTCACTGCGCCGTGGCCGGGTCATCAAGGTCGCACGACGCCGTGACGGCATCGACTTGTCTGGAGCCGGACTAGTTGCAGCAGTACCAATACTGTCCCGAAGTTCGCACCCGCTAACACGTTCGCCGCGTCGTCGACCAGCAGGTTAGAGGGACGCGGAGCACTACTTATGAAGAGACCGCGCTTTCCAGGCAGATGTCACCGTCCTACAGCAGCGCAGCGAGCGGAACGCTCTCCTGTTGCGTGCCTTCGACGTGCCTGGTGCGTTAGCGCGGCGCCACCCAACCGAGAAGTCGTTGACCATACCGACCGCCCAGCAATATATAAAGCGTGGTCACACCGAAATTCCACAGCAGTATCATTGCCGTGGCGTCGAGCGGGTGAAGAATCGACAGCGCTACTGCGGTCATTGCGGCAACCGCGAGACTGCCTACAACCATGACTGGACCCGGGGACAGTCTGACGACATGCCGCAGCATAACTAGCGTCAGCAGCGACAGCGGTGTACCAACCAATGCCAGGGTAGCAAAGCATCTGGCCGTCTCGCCCATAGATATGCCTTCCGGACCAATTGTGACCCAGTTGGTGAGGCAACCATAGCCAATCGTGACAACCCAAACGAGAGAGGCGGGTACCGGCAATAGAAGCCAACGGCGCGACCAGCCTGGAACACTGGCGATAAACGCACCCAAAGCGGCCAGAATGGCTGTTGCCATGGCTGCAACCATGCCGATGACAAAGACCGGTTGATGGAGCTTGAGCGCAAGGTCCGCACGCACCCCATGCGCGATACCGACGAAAAGCATCACAGCTATGGCAAACAATAGCCAGCATGCAGCTCTCGTTGCTGGAAGGCGCAGACGCCGGACCGGTGTTGCGTCCGTGACGAGCACGTCAATCAGGTCGGACGTCCGGGTCATGATTTGCTACCTCGCTGCTGGAACATTTCCCGTAATCGTTTCATTGCCCTGTGAGTGGCTACTTTCAACGCTGCAACCGACATTCCGCTTGCGTCTGCGGCGTCTCGCAGGGACATTTCTTCCAGCTTCAGCATTCGCATTGCATCCCGCTGTCCGGCAGGCAATTGGTCGATAGCCTCCCTCACCAGGCAGGCGTCCGCCGCCTCTTCCTGTAAGTTCGCTTCACTCGCAGCAAAGGTTTCCAGTTCATTTCCCGCCGGGGATTCGTGTGAGCCGACGCGTCCACGCCGGCGCAGACCGTCGACGATGCGCCTGTTCGCGATTGCGACGAGCCACGGCCCGAACGGGCGGGACGGGTCGTAGGTGTTGCGCACCGAATGCACGGTCAGCAATACGTCCTGCACCGTGTCCTCGATGTCGTCGGCATTCTGGATATGCCGTGCCACAAGCGCACGAAGATAGGGGGTGATGTTCTGGAGCAACTGCCGATAGGCGTCCGGGTCCCCGGCCTGTGCGCGGCTCATGGCAACGGACCAGTCCAGTTTCCCGTCGGCGCGAGTGGCGACAGACTCAGCGTGACCGCCCGACGTGAGCGAATCGCGGCCCTCCTTTTCAGGGCGCGTAAGGGAACTGGGCGGGCGTGGATGCCGGAGCATGCGGAGATTTTGTGGCTTGCACGACAGATTGTCACGCAGAAAAAGTTTGCCGGGCCGGTAACCTTTTGCCGCGACCGGCCGAACCTTCCTGCACGGCAGAATGCACGGCCGCAACCTTCAGGAGGAAGCGTGATGAACAAACACGTTATGGTCGCCTCGACCCTTTCGTCCGCAATCGGTCTGGCGCTTGCCATGCAGGCAGTACCGGCCCAGGCGCAGGCCATGAAGGAGATGCCCCAGGTAGTGAAGGACAACATGGCCCGGATGGAAGCGAACAAGCTGGAAAAGTGCTATGGCGTCAATGCCGTATCGAAAAACGACTGCGCTGAAGGAGCACATTCCTGCGCCGGACAATCCACGCGGGCGCGCGACCCCAAGTCATTCGTTCTGCTGCCCGCCGGCGATTGCAGCAAAATCCAGGGCGGCAAGCTGAAGCCGGCTTGAGCGAAGGGGGTGACCATGGATGCCGCGTCTGAGGCCTCGCAATATGCACATGGCGTAATTCCGGCGTGCGCCGGGGTAGGGCTGCGCTTTCGCCACCATCACGGGGTCGTTGAAGGGCATCCGCCCGTCGCCTGGTTCGAGGTGCATACTGAGAACTACATGGGTGGCGGGAGCGCACCAGCTTGCCTGGACGCCATCCGCCAGGACTATCCAGTCTCGCTTCACGGCGTGGGCCTTTCGTTGGGCAGCGCCGAAGGCATGGATTTCCAGCATCTTGCGCGTGTGCGCGACGTCATCAGGCGCGTTGATCCCGGGCTGGTTTCTGAACACCTGTCGTGGAGCCTCAGCGGAGGCGTCTATCTCGCTGACCTGCTGCCGCTGCCGATGACGGAAGAAGCGCTAACCATTGTCTGCACACATGTCGACCAGGTCCAAACGTACCTGCAGCGACGGATTTCGCTAGAAAACCCTTCGACCTATCTGCGTTTCCGTCACTCAACCATCCCGGAATGGGAATTTCTTGCAGAGGTCGCGCGGCGCACCGGGTGCGGCATCCTCTGCGACGTCAACAATATCTATGTCAGTGCCAGCAATCACGGCTGGAATGCACTCGTCTATCTGAATGCCATGCCGCCGGGGTCGGTTACCGAAGTTCACCTTGCCGGGCACTGCATCCGCCAGCTTGACCAGGGCCAGATAATCCGAATCGACGACCACGGCTCGCGGGTCGCGCCTCCGGTATGGGACCTGTTCGGGCAGGCTCTGAAGAGGTTTGGACCCGTTCCCACGCTCATTGAATGGGACACCGATGTGCCGGCACTCGCGGTTCTGATGGAAGAAGCTGCAATTGCCGAGGCCGCTATCGAGAGGCAGCGAAATGACAGTCTGTGCGCCAACACTGCTTGAGTTGCAACGGGCGGTCCGCCAGGACTTGCTCGGCCCTGCCAACGGCGAAGCAACCGCGTATGTAGTACCCGACGGCCTGGCTTCTCAGGCGCGGCTCGCCATTTATCGAAATACGGCGAACAGCACGCTGCTTAGAGTACTGCAGTTGACATATCCGGCCGTGCAGAGCCTGGTTGGATCCGAGTTCTTCGAAGGCGCAGCTCGACGTTTTATTGAGCAATGCCCACCGTCGAGCGCGCACCTGGACAGCTACGGCGAGGCGTTTCCTGATTTTCTTGCGCAGATGCCGGAAGCGGCGTCTCTTGCCTATCTGCCAGACACGGCGCGACTTGAATGGGCGGTGAACCAGGTGCTGCACGCACCGGATGCAAAGCCGCTTGACCTGCGGCGTCTCGAGGAACTGGATGAAGTCGACATTCAGGCTGTACGGTTTTTACCGAGCCCTGCAGTGCGGGTGGTTGAGTCGTGTTTTCCTGTTGATGCCATCTGGCGCGCCGTGTTGTCCCGGGACGATAGCGCACTGGTAGCCATCAATCTGGACGTTGACCCGGTCTGGCTGTATGTCCATCGAGGGGCATCGGGTGTCGCGGTGGACCGGATATCAGAAGAGCAATGCCGGTTCGCGGCTGCCTTGCTTGCGGGACGCCTCTTGCACGATGCACTTGTCGACGTGCCGGACGCTCGTACATCTGACTGGCTTGCGCACCTTCTTGCATCGGGATGCTTTGTTGACGTCTGCCATTCAGGTCAGGCATCCCGTCGAACGACAGGGAGGCAAGTCACATGATGCCGGAATCTCAATCCGTTCATCCCAGGTCGATACTGACTGACCGTATACTACGTATCATTTCGTGGCTGGAGCGGGTACCGCATTCGGTACTTGCGCTTCCACTGAGGCTTGCAGTTGCAACGGTCTTCTGGAACTCGGCGATGACCAAGCTGGCCGACTGGAATGCCGCACTCCAGTTGTTCAGGGAAGACTATCGGGTGCCGTTGCTTGTCCCCGAGTTCGCCGCCTACCTGGCGGTGTCAATCGAATTGACGACACCTGTTCTGCTGGTGCTCGGACTGGCGACACGACCTGTAGCGGTGGTCTTGCTCGGCATGACAACTGTAATTGAGGTGTTTGTATATCCGCAGGCATGGCCCACGCACATCCAGTGGGCCGCGATACTGCTGGTGTTGTTGTGTCGGGGTGCCGGAAAATTCTCACTGGACTACTTGCTGTACAGAGGCTTAAGTAGCCGCCCCGCATCCGGGGACTAAACCGGTGGATACGATATCCTGTAATCGGCTATCACGTTTCCCGCGTGCGGGCGGATGAAGAGTGAGACCATGCCTACCGATACCTACGCATGGTCTTGCGCTGTGAACATTTATAAGACGGCTTACCGTGTCCGCCTGTACAAAAGGCGGACACGTGCTAACAATTCGAAAGTGAGCGAGACACATCAAGCGCGATTCGTTGATAGTGTGGTTTGCGTATCGCGGCACAAGTACGCCGTTGCTCGTAAAGCTGCCTTGCGTACTCGTGGTCGTCTACGCCCTGAGCCCCATTAACCTGATACCCGACTTCATTCCGGACCTCGGGTTCGCCGATGATGCGTTGCTGCTGCAGGGTCTAATCTGACGCACAATCAGGCTGCCACGGAAGGAGGTCGCGGACGACAGCCGGGCGCGCTGACCGCCCAGAGTTTCGTGTGCGATGCGCCGGCGCCGGACGCCGGCGTCAGACGTGCAGCGTCCGCAAAGACTGTTACCGGATACGCCGGCAGCATCACCTGCAGCTGTTGCTGACGTCGCTCCACCTCGTCCGTGACGGCGGCCATCGCGTCCTTGACGATGTCTCCGAGCAGTCCGTAGGCGGGGCGGACCGACAGCTTGCCGTGCCGTATCCGCGACGCGTCAAGCAGGTCACTCACGAGGCGCTTCAATTGCCGCACTTGCCTGTTGGCGAGCGCCAGCGCCGATAGCACGGAGGGATTGCCGGCTGCCAACTTTTGCGCCGCCGCGAGCGCGCTGTCAATCGGGCCGAGCGGGTTTCGCAGTTCGTGACCCAGCGTGGCGATGAAATCGACCTGATGAGCCTCGACCACAGCGAGCGCGTTCCTGGTGGCTTCCGCTTCCTCAGGGCGCGCTTCTGCGTCGGCTTTCGCCTGCTTGATGATTAAGGCGGCACATGTGAAGTTTGCGAGACTCGTCAGGATGCGGCGGTGTTCGCTGTCAAAGTGAAGGTGCTCATCATGAGACATGACCCATAGCGCGCCCCACGGCTCGGGTGTGCCGGGAACCGGCACGACCAGTTCTTCTGTGACCTCCAGAGGGATGGGGGCCAGGCAATCGAACTGGCGTTTGGGAAATGCGAACAGCTGGGGCGAGCCCAGTTGAAGCGTGACCCCCGCCGGGCTGTTGTCGGATTGAAGCGGGTGTCCGACGAGGCCCGTACAGTGTCCCGCTAGCGCCACCCAGCGGAACGTATGTGGTGGACTCGCATCACGTTCGCGCAGGCTGATGCCGGCGTTGCACAACTTCAGCGCGGTGTCGACGAGCGTCTGGAGCATCACGGTATCCGACGCGTTCAGCGCCCGGGCTAGACCATGCAGCGCCTCATTTTCTGCGGCAAAGTCCGGAGAGCGGCGTCGACGCGCCTCGAGCTTCTCGGTCACAAGTGTACCGGCGCGCTGGACGCGATTTAGCTCGTCTGAATATGGCACCCTGGCCATGCCACCCTCTTGTAGAATGTAATCTTGTTGTAGGAAAAGACCAGCCCGCGTCAATTCTAGTTCGGCAATTTCGACCGGACTATCGTGATATCGGCATGCGGCAGTGCAGTATTGTTCATGCAATGTAAATATATGGCCGAGACGCACCATCTATGGCGCAGGTGGAAGGACGCCTTGATATGCGTTCGGCGCCGTTGACACAGGCAGTCACTTGCCGCCGTGTCTCGCTTGCAATCTCTGCACAAAACCGATTTCGTCGTGCTCGGCGTTGATGATGTTTTTGGCCAACCGCTTCAGCTCGGAAGGTCAAGCGGGCGCAACGCACACCTGTTTTCGCTGTCTGCCGCCGCACGCAGGCGGTTACCAAAAAGCTACCTCGGCGCGTAGAGAGACAGGTCGATACCGTGCTGCATGATGATGTGGACCATCGCACTGACGACAAACGTAGCGAACGACGCTACCCCCAGGGAGGAAGCGTCTCTCTGATTCTCATCGCCAAGGTGATGAAGCACGGCCGCTGTCGCTATCCATGCCACGCCGAAGCTGAGGCCCGCGAGCACGTCAGAGAACCAGTGGGCTCCCAGGTAAAGACGTGAAAAAGAGATAAGGAGAATAAACAGAGCCGTTGCAGTCGCAATGCGTCGCCGTGCGACATTGCCCCAGGCGCGCGTAACGAAGAATGCAAGAAAGCCATAGGTGACGACGCTTAGCGTCGCATGGTTGCTGGGAAAGGAGAATCCCTGCACGCCCTCGTACATTGAAGACGGTCGCGCTCGGCGCACGACAAACTTCAGCGTCACGACGAAGAGCTGTGCGAACACGACCGCCGAAATCCAGTAAGCAGCGCTTCGCAGCCTCTTTTGCCAAACGAGCCACGCAAGGACGACGAGAATGACCGGGACGGTGACGGCTGCATCGCCCAGCTCTGAGGCGGCAACCATAAGGGAATCGAGTAGCGGGAAGCGAATTGTTTGCAACGCGGCGTGAATCTTGACGTCGACGGCAACGAGCGGGTCGCCGCTAATGACATCCTCAAGTACGCCGAGGAAGAGCCAGGCGCCACCAATGGCTAGCACGGCGGCCACGAGCAGGTTGCGCGCGCCAATGCGCTCAAAGAGCAGACGCCAGTTCACGTTTTACCCCTGAGCATCGTCGAACTGGTCGCAAGCGCAAACAGCGTCGCGATACAGAATCCGGCCCCAGCATAAAACGTCGTGCTCGCGCCAAACTGGTCCCAGAGTTCGCCGGCCACGACACTCGCAACAAGCATCGCCAGCCCGCTCATCAGGTTGAAGAAACCGAAGGCAGTGCCTTTCAGCTCGGGTGGCGCCGATTGCGCAACCATGGTCGCCAGCAGGCCCTGTGTCAGCCCCATATGCAGCCCCCAAAGGGCCACGCCGATTATCACGACTGGCCACGAGTTGCCATGAGCGAGCACGATGTCAGACGCGATAAGCATGACCAGGCCCACGAACAGCAGCTTCGTGTGGCTCATTGAGTCGGCCAGTTTCCCGAACGGATACGCTGAAAGCGCATACACGACATTCATTGCGACCAGGACGAGGGGAACCAGCGCTATCGGAACCCCGGCCTGCATTGCACGCAGCACGAGGAATGCTTCACTGAACCGCGCGAGCGTGAAGACTGCACCGACGCCGACCACCCACCAGTATCCGCGCGCGAGTTTCTTCAGGTTATCGCGCGTGACTGGATTGACGCGTTTCGCTTCCGACTGCCGTGCGGGTTCCCTGATTCCGAGAACCAGTAACGCAACGGCAACGAGCCCGGGCACCACGGCCACCCAGAACACCAGACGGAAGTCGTCGGCCCACAGCAGCATCAATACAACTGCAAGCAAGGGCCCAAGAAATGCGCCGACCGTATCGAGTGACTGTCGGAGGCCATAAGCCGCGCCACGCAGGTGCACAGGTGTGATGTCGGCCACGAGCGCGTCGCGCGGTGCACCCCGAATACCCTTGCCAATGCGGTCGACTACACGCACGGTCAGCACGAAGCCGGCCGTAGGCGCGAGCGCAAATAGCGGTTTGCTCAGCGCACCAAGGCCGTATCCAATGACAGCGAGCCATTTGCGGTTGCCCAGGTAGTCGCTCAGTGCGCCGGAAAACACCTTGACGATGGGGGCCGCCGCCTCGGCAACGCCTTCAATCAGGCCCACCATCACGGCGCTCGCGCCGAGACTCGTCACGAGGAACATGGGCAGAAGGCTGTGGATGATTTCCGACGAGATGTCCATGAACATACTCACGAAGCCGAGCATCCGGACGCCGCGCGGGATTTGACGGAGTGTACCGGGGCGCTCGGTGGAATCAGTCTGCACGTGTCCTCTGTTCAGTGAAGAGCCGCCTCGACGCACATTGTCGCGCAATCATGCAACAGAACGGTGAAGCGAGACGGCCTGCTGCCAGGCATCCTGGCGTCGACCCGGCCTATGATGCCTTTTGGAGCTGCCGCTCGCGCCTGTACACATAAAGCGCCGGCAGCAGATTGGTGCTGAGCAGGCCGCTCCAGACCAGCCCGCCCAGCGTAACGATGGCCAACCCCTGTTCGGGCGCTGCACCTTTGCCGAAGCCTAGTGCGGTCGGCAAGAGGCCTAGGGATGCGGTCAGGACTGTCAGCAGAATCGGCCGGAACCGCACCTCGACCGCGTCGCGCACGGCGTCGACCACGGACAACCACTGCGCTTCGTTTCGCTTCACCAGTTGCAGCAACACGATGCCGTGGTTCAAGCTCACCCCAATCAGGGTAAGAAATGCAATCAGACCGATGGCGTTGAGACCGACACCACTCACCGCCAAAGCGATTGCACCACCCGAGAACGCCAGCGGCATTTGCAACAAAAGCAGTCCCGGAACAAGCAGCCCATCGAATTGCAGCGTCAGGATGCCCAGCATCAGCGCGAGTGCAACGACCGCCGCCACGCCCACGTTAAGTGCTGCTCGCTCGAGCTGGGGATACAGGCCGCCGAACTTCACTTCGTACCCTGCCGGCAACGCAAGCGTTGCGAGCGCCTGCCTGGAAGCAGAAATCACCTGCCCGAGGGGGCAGTCGGGGTCGCAAGTATCTCGACCGCACGCAGTCCGTTCAAATGCCGGATGACGTTGGGTCCGGTCGCCATGCGGACGTCGGCAACCTGGCCTAACGCGACCCAGCCGCTCGCCATGATGGGAAGCTGATTGAGCTGCTCGATGGACAGGTGCGCCGGGTCGGCCAGTCTCACAAACACGTCCAGGTGGCCATTGCCCTCAGGAACGGTAGCGACGGTTTGACCAGCCAGCAGGATGTGTAACTGGGCGAAAAGCAACGCCGGCGTGATGCCGTGAAGCGCGAGGCCGTCAGGATTCGGTGTAATTCGCAGTTCGGTAATGGGATAACCGTCGTTGTTGAATACGTCCGACAGGTCGGACACGCTTGTCAGTCGATGCGTGACTTCCGTCGAGAGCGACTGCAAGGTTTCAATGGAATCGCCATAGACATCAATTACGAATGGTTGCGGTAATCCTGAAAGTGTCTCGCCAACCCGTTCGAGCGTCGGTGTTCCAATCACAGTCTGGACGGCGGGAAGCTTCGACGCGTCCAGAATCTGCTTGCCGATTTTGTCGAGACTGCTCGCGTTCACATCGGGCTTCAGCGCAATCTGAATCTCACCCGCATATGCAGGCTCGGTGTAGGACGTCCCCGACGCAGAGCCAACACGCGAGAACACGTGTGCCACAGGTTCGAGACCAAGCAAGCGCTGGGTGATGCGGTCGGAAGCATCCTGGGCATCACGCAGTGACGTTCCAGGGGGCAGCGTAAAGCTTTCGAGCAACACGGCCTCGTTCGGCAGTGGCAGGAAATCGACCGGCACCAGCAGAAGTCCAGCCACGGAGACCGCGAAAATGGCTACACAAGACCACAGCGAGACCCGTGGACGACGTAGTGCAAAGTCAAACAGGCGCAGATTCTGGCTCTTGAGCCACCCGACCGCACGCGAACCCGATGTGGCGCGTTTCTCGATATGAGGCCCGATGAATCCCAGCACGAGCGGAATCAGGCTCAACGAAATGAGCAGCGATGCAATCAGGCTGACTGTCATCGCGACAGAGAACGGGACAAAGAACAGCCCCGCAAGCCCACCCACGAACACGAGCGGCAGGAACACCGCGACGGTGGTCATCGTCCCGGAAATGTCAGGACCAGCGATGTCGCGCAACCCTCGCGCAACACCCTCCCACCGGCCGTCGCCAGCCTCCCATCGATGGTAGATGCTCTCCAGCACAATGATGGCGTCATCGGCGAGCAGGCCTACCGCGACTGACAGGGCGCCGAACGTCAGCAGATTCAGTGTCTGTCCCATCAGGTACAGCCCTGCGATGCCTAGCAGCAGCGAGAGCGGGATACTCAACGCAAGGGCCCATATCCCGCGACTCGCGCCGAGCATCCAGAACAGGACGCCCACCGCGAGCACGGCCCCTATGGCGAGATTCCTGGTCAGGTCGGCAGCGACGACGCCGACAATATGCCCCTGACTGTAGATGCGCACGAAGCGCGCGCCGCCGGGCAACTGAGGTTCGAGCTCCCGCAGTGTTTTATCAACCTCGTCGACGACCGGTAGCGTCGATGCGCCGGGCTGCTTGAACACAATGAGCGCGATGGTAGGCCTGTTGTCGAGTTTGACCGTATGGTGCGACGGAAGCGCAGTCCGGACAACGTCCGCAATCGAGCCTAGTGGAATACTGTTCCCGGCAGTTGCGACAGGCACGCGGGCATACTCGGAAGGCTTCGTCGGCAGACTTCTGCCTTCCACGAAAACGTCCTGGTGTCCGAGGTGTACGTATCCGCTCGGCACCATTGCAGTCGTGGCATCGAGCGATGCCACGAGCGATGATGCAGAGACATTGAAACGCTGTAGCTTCCCAAGGTCAGGGCGCACCCATATCGCATCCGCTCCGGGTCCGGCGACCGACACACGTTGCACGCCCGGGACCGCCCGGATACGCGGCGCAAGATTTGACTCGATGATGCGCTGCACCTGTGACGCATCCACGCCGTCCGGAACCTGGATTGCGTAGTCGGCAACCTCGTTTATCGCGTTGCCCGAGATTTCCGTCGTCAGGCTTGTGCCTTTCGGCAGCGCACCGTTAATGCGCCCGACGACACCGTTGACTTCCTGCAACGCACTTGCAGCGGTGGTGCCTTCCACGAATCGCGCTTCAATCTTGACGGAACCCTGGCTCACGACTGTCCGCACGTCGCTCAATGACGAGAGCGACGACAGTTCGGCTTCGATGGGTCGCGCAATCAGCCCTTCCAGGTCCAGAGTCGTAGCTCCGGGCAGTTGGGCGACAACGCTCACCTGTGGCATGTTGAACTGCGGCAGGACCTCGGCGTGGATATTGAGGAGCGCATAGATGCCGTAGGCAATCAGCGCTGCATACAGCATGACCCAGAGCAGCGGCCGCCTCACGATATCTTTCAGCATGTTCTTGTTGGCAGGGCGGCGTCAATCAGCTTGCTGGTAGCGCGTCGCGAAGTCCTGATGAAAGAGAAGATACGAGTCCTGCGTCACGACCCGCTCACCTGGCGCGAGTCCTTGCCTGATTGACGTCCAGCCACCGTCGGATAGACCCGGAATCACCTGGCGTCGGCGGCTACCGCTTCTGTCACGCACCAGTACCCACCATTGGCCGGCGTCGAGAATGAGCGCGGTGGATGGAATGGCCAACCGTTTGCCGTCAGATGTGGTCAAAGAAACCGTGCCGACCGTTCCCGGCACAAGCGCGGTTCCCTGTACGGCATTGAGCCAGACTTCCAGTTGACCGGGCGTGGTAACGCTCCACGACACGCGCTCCACGACCACGTCGATGGGCGCATTCGCACCCTCGGCAAGAAAGACCCCTTTTTTTCCGGCAGCAACCGATGAGGCATTGCTTCCATACAGATTCGCCACTACGTAAAGACCACGCGTGGGGACCACAGTTACCAGCGCCTGGCCGGCACTCGCGTATTGACCATCGGCCGCATTGACCGCAGTCACCACACCCGGCTCCGGCGCGCTAATCACGGCGAGGCTCGCGTAGTTCCGCGAGGCCGACTGCGCCGCTACGAGTTGCTGATGTGCAGCATCGAGTTCGGCGCGCACGCGGATAACGGCGTCGCGCGTGCTGAGTTGCTCATCAAGCTTTTGCTGTTCGATGGCGGCGGCCTGGGTTGCCGCAGCCACCCGAATCTGGGCCGACTTCAGGTCGGCCGCAAGGCGCTCACTATATGTTGATACGGTGGGCCCCGTCAGATGCGCAATCGCTTGCCCGGTCCGCACCGTTTCACCGGGGAGAACGCGCAAGCCGGAGATGACGCCTGCCATGGGCGCGCTGAGCACGGTGTTGGATGCTGCCTGCACGCGTGCGGGCGCCGAGAATGTCGTTACGACGCGCTTCTCTACGGCAGGCATCGTCACGATGTCCTGGGCGAACGCGCGATAACCCGGCACGGACCAAGTACCAATGACTGCGGCAAGGAGAATCAAGCGGGTCGAATTCACTGAAGGTCCTTAGCGGTTGGTGGTCAATGGCGCTCACGCCAATCAGGGTGCAGAGTTCGACCTGCTGCTGAAGTACAGAATTCGCGAGCTTCGTTGTCGCAATGCGTTGATTCAGCAGCCGCGATTCAAGGTCGGCCAATGCGGGCAGTGTGACGTCACCAGTGCCGAACGCAACACGCGCCTGTTTCACCGACGCTTCGAGTTCCGCCTCCATCGATTGCGCATTGCGAAGCTGGTCACCCAGCAGGCTCAGCTCCGAACTGATGCCGTCGACAGCCGTGTACGCGTCGTCGAGTCGTTGGCTGTATTCCTGATAGAGACTCTCCCGAGTGGCCTTTTCGACTGCAATGTTTCCCCGGTTGCCGTTGAACAGGGGAAGCGTCACTGAAATGGACAGCCCTGAGGTGTAGATGGCCGACGTGTCACGGCCCCGGGTGACGCCAATGTCCAGTCGCGGAAACTGCGCGAGGAGCGCTGCGCGATAGCGTTCGTCCTGTTCGGCGTATCCCGCACGCAGTGCCAGCAGATCGGGACGACGCTGTCCGAGGTCGACGAGTACATGTACGATGGCGTCCTGCGGGACCTCGTATGACTCTGGCGGAGCAGCAAGCGTCAGGCGTGTCCCCGGGCGCAGCTCGAGCAGCGTATTGAGTTCCTGTCCTGCCTTGAGGTGCTCCTCTCGCAGCGTACCCAACTGTTGCACGCTGTCGCGGTAGGCAGTTTCCGCTTGCACGGAAACCTCTCGCGTGACGTCGGCGCGCGCGAGTGCCTTTTGCATTCGTTGATTGACGCTTTTCTGATGGGACACCAACTGCTCGACTTCGCTCTCGAGACGCTCGAGGCTTACGTTGTTGACGTAGAGCGCATAGGCGTGGTTCGCGACCTGCCATTTCGTCCATTCCAGTGCGAGTTGCTGCTTCGCAAGGGCGTTGTCCGCCGCACGCCTTTTCGCGGGACGGTCAACGAGTGCGGACACTTCATAGCTAAGCCCGACCATGAATGCTGGGACGAAGCCCTCCGCACCGGGGCGGTCTGTACCGAAGCTGAGTGTCGGGTCCGGTAGCAGGCCATCCGCGTAGTCCCTGGCGGAGGCGATATCGAGTTCGCGTTCAGCACGATGGATATCCGGGCTATGCTTGAGCGCGCGTTCGACGACCTGGTCCACGCTGAGTGGGGCGGCTGTTGACGCAATGTCATCAGGCCATTCAGGTGTGTCCGGAAGCGTCCTGGGTGCATACGCTGCGCAACCGCTCAACACCGCAACCAGCGTGACAAGCGCGAGTCGGGCGGGTGCAAAGACGCTGCCACGTCGCCCACCAGTTGCGGGAATCCCGCTTTGCAACCTACTATCGTAAGCACCGTGGGTCACGATGGATATCCGACGCAAAAAACGCTTCGGATACTAATCCACGAGACTTAGATTTGACTTAGCACGCTGCTTTTGGCCTTGGTGAGACGCATGAGAATTCTCCTTGTAGAAGATGATGAAATGATTGGCGATGCAATCGTCCAGGCATTGAAGGATGCGGCTTATGCGGTTGACTGGGTGTGCGACGGTGAGTCAGCGACGGGCGCATTGCTGGGTCGGGAGCACGATGTGATACTGCTGGACCTGAATCTGCCGAAGCGCGATGGAATAGATTTGCTTCGCGAGATAAGAACGGGAGGCAGCAAGCCTCCGGTAATTATTCTGACGGCGCGCGACAGCGTTGAGGACAGAATCATCGGGCTGGACGCTGGTGCAGACGATTACCTTGTGAAGCCCTTCGAAATCGGCGAGCTACTCGCGCGCCTTCGGGCAGTGAGCCGACGACTCGGCAACCACGGCGATACCAGGATGACGAGCGGAAGCCTCACGCTGGACTCTGCTACGCATATCGCGGTGTACGAAAGCACCGAATGCCGGCTGACGAGTCGTGAGTTCGCCCTGTTGAGCGCGCTATTGATGAGGCCGGGAACCGTTCTGTCGCGAAGCGAGCTGGAACGGAAACTTTATGCATGGCAGGAGCAGGTTGAAAGCAATGCAGTCGAAGTCGTGATTCACGGCATTCGGAAGAAGCTGGGTGCATCTGTCATTCGCAACGTACGGGGTGTGGGATGGTTGGTAGACAAGGAAGACAATCACGCTCTCTGACGCTGCAATTGTCAGCGTGGATTGGTTGTGTGATTGTTGGGGTAGGGGTTCTCGCTTGCGGTTTCTCGTTCGCGTTTGCGTATCAGGAAGCCCGAGAGCTTCAGGACGGGCAACTGAAGGAAATCGCTGCGTTGATTGATAGTCGCGCGTTGGCATTCACCGGGCCTCGCGCGTCGGTTGAGAGTTCCCCGGATGCTGACGTCAAGGTGGTCATCGACAGGCTGAGTGATGTAACGACGGGCGTTGTACCGGCCGCCGGACTTGTGATTCCCGCGGCGATGGATGACGGGTTTCATGACTTGAATGGCAACGGGCAGAGCTGGCGCGTCAACATCCGTACGCTTCGCAGCGGCGAGCGCATCGCCGTGGCAGAACCCTCCGCGTTACGTGACGAAATTGCGCAGGACGGCGCAATGAGAACGCTCGTGCCGATGCTTCTCCTGTTGCCGGGCTTATTCGTCGTCATCGTGGTGATTGTCAGAACGAAGCTGGCGCCTCTCACGCGTCTTGCGAGCGTTGTGGACCGACAGACTGATACGTCGCTCGAGCCCCTGCCTGAAGACGGTATAACAAACGAAGTATTGCCTTTTGTCCGGTCGATTAACCGTCTGATTACGCGGCTGAGGGAGGCCATCAGTCATCAACGCCGGTTTGTCGCGAGTGCCGCCCACGAATTGCGCTCGCCGCTGGCAGCGTTGTCGCTGCAGGCAGGAAATCTCGGGGCAACCATTACGTCGCCCGAGGCCCGTGAGCGGTTGATGGCGTTCCAGGCAGGGCTGCGCCGTACTCAGAGGCTGGTGGAGCAACTGCTCGCATTGGCGAGGTCTGAACAAGGAACACTGGAGCAGCCGGCTGCGATATCGCTGCGAGCCATGGCAACCGAGGTCATCAACGCCACGATTGGCCTTGCTCGCGAGAAGGATATCGACCTGGGGTTCGAGCACTTCGACGAACTTGATGCCGTTGTCGACGTGTCGTCAGTCACGGTGGTGCTGAGAAACCTGGTCGACAACGCCGTTCGATATACGCCAGCGGGCGGAAAGGTTGACGTGTCCGTCGTTCAGGCGGGGGGCGAGGTGATGTTTGAAGTTGCCGACTCGGGTCCCGGTATACCAGACGCGGAACTCGAGCGTGTGCTGGAACCGTTCTACCGGCTGGACCATTCCATTGCATCGGGAAGTGGACTCGGTCTTTCCATCGTTTCGGAAATTGCGCGACGGACAGGTGGGCGTCTCATGCTCGAAAACGTCGAAGGCGGATTTCGTGCGCGTTACTTTCAACCGTTACGCCAGAACCGCTGACAGCGCTCGATGGAGCACGCGTACGACGCCCGAAATCTCCGCCGTGCTCGTCAAGGTGGGAACAATTTTCGAGTCGGTCCGGTCACTGCCGCATGCGGAAGTCAAACGCGTGTTCAGCAGGCTGGGCGGTTTGTATCCCGATTGCATGTACACCTTCGATCTCATCGAGAAAACGCGCTACGTCGAACCGCACGACGCCGCTACCGCAAACTGGAACGTGCGCGTCATTCCGAGGCGTGGTTGAAATGTCACCAGCGCGAGACCACCGCGCGACAACACTTCCGGTCCGAAACGATGTCATTTTGGACAACCAACGCTAACATGAAGAGCGATATAGCCTTCGCAGCTTATCCGCGAGCAAGCAGCTAAGAGCCATTCCCTGGTCTCGTTCACCGACATTCGCCCGGACCATCGCTCAGACATTCAAACGTCGCTTCCAGCCACGAAGCGGCCTTCAGTTCGCGATGTCGAACTTTGCTTGATCGGCCAAAGCTGACGTTAACCAGTGACTCATTCAGCGGCCGTTGTGCGTCGCTTCGCCACCAACCGACGTCAAGTTCGGGCGCATGTCAGAGATGACCGTCCGACATAGGCAGCGAACGCCCCTCAACAGACGCTGAGGCTGGTGGGAAGCAAACATCCGTTGGGTAGTGCGGATTCAACCCGCCGATCGAACCGTGCCAAGTATGCTCTTCGGTTTTCGATACGCCCCGGTCGCCAAGCTTATTTGATTGCTTTACGCCAAAAGAGCAAGTATGCGGATGCGCAGGATACGGCGAGCAAAATTGCCCACATCGGGGCCAAACTGATCAGAACAGCGCTGACGGGTAACATTTGGATTCCTAAGGCAAACGAATAACGATTTTGGACAGGATCTGCTTCACCCGGAATGGACGATCGGACCAAACATTGTGGTTCCGAGTAGCGATGAGTTAATGCTACATCGCTACCTGGTGGTGAATCCGTGGCTTCCTGTCGCACCGTCATTGATTCACGTCAAAGGTTGAGTCACGGCCGAATTTGAAGGCCCCCGGTAGATGTTTTTGGACTTGATGCACTGTGCAAAACGCGAATAACCGTGCAGAAACAGACCCTGGATAACTCTGATCAGATGGCCGTTTGGCGTTGTGAGGCTGTCTCATCGGGCCGATCAGCGGCCATACGGTCTGGCCTCAGAGCCGCACTGGAGACGTTCCAAACACATCCCGTTCAACATAAATGCATACCCCCGTACCCTATCCATGGTAACATAGCCCCCTACCGTATTCTGGGGATTAGCCGTGAGCCATACGATTCGCGAAAAACAGAAGCTGCTCAACCGGGTTCGCCGCATTAAGGGACAAGTCGAAGCCATTGAGCGTGCACTTGAAGAAGAGCGCGGCTGCATGGATGTGCTTCAACTAATCACCAGTAGCCGTGGTGCGATGAACGGGTTGCTTGCCGTGGTTCTCGAAGACCACATCCGGACGCATCTTGTCGACGCGGAGCCAGACGACGAACATGGCAGCGGCACCGAGCTGCTGATTGAGGTAGTCCACAGCTACTTCAAGTAAGAGGGAACTATGAGCAACTTTGAAAATTCCGCTTTTGGAGCGGGGCACGACCACATCTTTCTGGGCGCGGCCCATGAAGACAATGAGCGCAGAACCTGGATGGTGATTGCGCTTTGCAGCGCGATGATGGTGGCTGAAATTGTGGGCGGGAGTCTTTTTGGCTCGCTGGCGCTCGTCGCCGACGGTCTGCACATGTCGACGCACGCCGGCGCGATGCTCATCGCCGCATTGGCGTACACCTACGCGCGTAGGCACGCGGCCGACAACCGCTTCGTATTCGGCACCGGCAAGCTGGGCGACCTCGCGGGCTTTACCAGCGCCATCGTGCTCGCGATGATCGCGCTACTGATCGCGTACGAAGCCGTATCACGCTTTCTCTCGCCCGTGCCCATCCACTTCGGCCAGGCGATCCCTATCGCCGTGCTTGGACTGCTGGTCAATCTGGCGAGCGTCTGGCTGCTCAGCGGCAACCACCACGGCCACAGTCACGGGCATAGCCACGGTCACGGTCACAGCCGTGACGACGAACACGGTCACGAGGACGAGGTGCATCGCATCTTCGGCAGCGCGGGCGTATTTGCCTTGTCGGTCTTCGAAGACGGCGTACCGCCTGTCTTCCGCATCACACCCGAAACGGGTTCCTCGAAACTAAACGCCAACGCTGTTTCAGTTACGACGATCCGCTCCGACGGGACGCACCAGACCTTCACGTTTGCCTATCGCGGTGACTATCTGGAGTCGAAGGACGACATTCCTGAGCCGCACGCATTCAGGGCCGTTGTCCGTCTGCCCGAAGGTGACCATCAAGTCGAGTTCGAGGAACATGAGCACGATCACGACGACGCACAGGCGGCCGCGAACCGTGACCACAACATCCGTTCTGCCTACATTCACGTCATTGCCGACGCGGCGGTTTCCGTGCTGGCGATCATCGGCCTCTTGCTGGCGCGTGCGTTTGGGTGGGTCTGGATGGACCCGCTTGCGGGTGTAATCGGTGCACTTGTGATTGCAAACTGGTCGTGGGGCTTGATGCGAGATACGGGCGGCATTCTGCTCGACATGAATCCCGACAAGCGCATGGCCGAGAACGTCCGCCATGTCATCGAAGACAACGGCGACACCGTGCTCGACCTCCATGTCTGGCGCGTCGGTCCGGGGCACATGAGCGCGATCGTATCGGTGGCCACTGGTGAAGCGCAGCGCAACCCGGGCTTCTATCGCGCGGCACTCAAGCGTTTCAAGGGACTGTCGCGCGTGACGGTCGAAGTGAATCCGACGCCCGCCGCCTGACCGATGGCAGTCAAATCGCCTTGCATCGATGTATGCGCGCTCGATGGCAATTCCGGACTTTGCATCGGCTGCTTTCGGACACGAGACGAAATCCGAGGCTGGAAGACGATGACGGGCCACCGGCATCATCAGATTCTTAACGAGAAGTCCCGGCGACAGGCAAAGGTAGCACGTGAGGCGCAGATCGCTAAGGTGGAAAGCTGACGGAGTATCCGTGCTGTTCGGCACCGTTCGGAATGGCCGCCACCATATTGCGGCCGTTTGAGCGGGGAACTTGTCAGCGGCGGAAACGGGTCCGAACTGAGCCGGACGCAGGCCGAGCAACGGAGGCTCGTTTCGACCATCCAGCATCGGACCGGGTTCGGCCAGTTTCAGCCACCCAGAGAAGTTTTCTGGCCGTCCGGGTTTGGGCGGAGATGAGACGGCCGCCGTAACGTTTTGCGTTCAACTCGTCGCGCGGCCGCACACGCGAATGTGCGCGAGTTTGCGGTCAGTTGGTTTGGGCAGCGCGTTGCTCGGCCAGAGCGAAAATCTTCATGCCAACAAGCATGGCGATGACGAACAGCATCGCTTTAAAATCGCCGCTGCCGGCGCTCACGAGGGCGGGTCCCGGGCAGAATCCGGCCAGCCCCCAGCCGGCACCGAACATTGCGCTGCCAGCAAGCAGGCGGCGGTCGATGCGCGTCGCGGTCGGCAGCGACATGGGCGCGTTGAACAGGCTCTGCTTGAGCCTGCGTGCAATCGCGAAGCCGACACTGCCGACTGCGATCGCGCCGGCCATGACGAACGCCAGTGACGGGTCCCAGTTGCCGGCGATATCGAGAAAACCCAGCACCTTCGCCGGGTTGGCCATGCCGGAAACGATCAGTCCCGTGGCGAATAGCAGACCGGCCAGCAGCGCGTTGAGAATGAGCATATCAAAGCCCCAGCAGATGGCGGGTAGCGAAAACGGTGAAAAAGCCCACTGCCATGAACGTCGCGGTGGCGGCAAGCGAGCGGACCGAACCGCGTGAGAGACCACATACGCCGTGACCGCTGGTGCAACCGGATGCGTAGCGGGTGCCGATGCCGACGACCAGGCCGGCTACAACGAGCACAGGTGGCGATGACGCGACAGTAATAGCGGGTAGTGCAGTGAAGAGCCTGAACATCCATGGCGCGGCAAAGAGTCCAAGCACGAATGCGGCGCGCCACGCAAGATCGCTGGATGTTGTGTCGAGCAGACCGCCAAGAATCCCGCTGATGCCGGCAATACGACCGTTCCCGAGCACAAGCAGCGTTGCCGCGAGACCGATCAGCAAACCGCCAGCGAGCGAGGGAAGTGGCGTGAAGTGGGCGAGGTCGATGCTCATTTCAAGCGTCCTTTGACTTTGCCGCAATAGAGGTTCGACAAAGTCTTCATGATGCTTAAGACTTCGACGCTGGCGAGACTGTAGTACATGTACTTTCCCTCGCGCCGCGCACTGACGAGGCCTTCTTCGCGCAGCACGCCAAGATGTTGCGAAAGGCTCGGTTGATGAAGACCGACCGCCGCTTCCAGTTCTCCAACGTTATGTTCGCCTTCGATCAACTGGCACAACAGCAGCAGACGGTCCTCCTGCGCCATGGCTTTGAGAAGAGTGCAGCATTGCGTCGCGGATTGCCGCAGCGCGTCGAGCGCGGCGGGAGACAACGGTGTGCTCATTGATCGGCGTCCTTCTACCTGATAGTCATGTTGACACTCATTATATGGAAATATATATTGTTTTTCAATATATTGACCGGAGCGTGCGATGAAGCCACTGGTAGAAGCGTTCTTTGACCGGACCACCTGTACAGTTACCTATGTCGTTCACGCAGGCGATGGCTCAGCGTGTGCCGTGATCGATTCGGTGCTTGACTACGACCCGAAGGCCGGCCGCACCTCGACTCAATCGGCCGACAAGGTTGTCAAATTTGTGCTGGCGCGCGGGCTGCGTGTTGAATGGCTGCTGGAAACGCATGCCCACGCGGGCCATCTGTCGGCCGCGCAATATCTGAAGACACGATTGGGAGGAAGGATTGCCATCGGGGAGAGCATTCGCGCAGTGCAAGGTGTATTCAAGCGCGTCTTTAACCTGAGTGCGCACGTGCCGGCCGACGGTCAGCAGTTCGATCATCTGTTTGCTGCCGGCGAGACGTTCCAGATCGGCGAGCTGAGTGCGCGTGCAATACATGCACCAGGGCATACGCCAGCTGACGTGGCGTACCAGATCGGAGACGCGGTTTTTGTCGGCGACACGATGTTCATGCCGGACGTAGGTAGCGCACGGTGCGATTTTCCGGGTGGTGACGCGCATACGCTTTATCGCTCAGCACGCAAACTGCTGTCGCTACCTGAAGAGACGCGGCTTTATATGTGTCACGACTACCCGCCGCAGTCGCGTCAACCACAATGGCAAACCACAGTGGCTGAACAGCGAAAGCGCAATATCCATCTACATGACGGCAATTCGGAAGATGCGTTCGTCGCGATGCGTACAGCACGCGACCGGACCCTTGATATGCCTGCGCTCATTCTTCCGGCTGTCCAGGTCAACATTCGTGCAGGCTCATTGCCTGAACCGGAAGACAACGGCACGCGTTATCTGAAAATTCCACTCGGTGTGTTGTAGAGCGGTATTTACGCAAAACGGTGCCAATTTCCTGACCGTTCAATAGAACATTGCCGAGCGGCGATTGAAGCCTGAACGGCACGTATCTGACCAATCCTGTGGAAATTCGAGAAGGCCAATGCCTTGTCGGGCGCCATCGTGGCGCGGCTCATGGGACCGGACGTTGACCCCTACGAAGGGGGCGCGCCACGCCGGGGGATCGTTGATGTTGAGCGACTTCGGGAAATTCTTGGCCTGCCCGGGAAAGTGCTGCACAGCGCGCTGATAGAGGGAACGGAGCGGCAACGCTACAGCGACGCCTTTCGCTTCTGTCGTCACTGTCTGACGCTGGGCAATCACAGTGTCGTGCATCAGCTTGAAAGCCTGAGCCAGTGTCCCGCCCGTCACGGCATTCTGGAGTCGCGATGTCGACGCTGCGGGCATGAGACGCCGCATCGCTTAAGTGTTCGACTGCTTGAAGCGCGGTACCGTTGTGCCAACTGTCTTGCGCCATACGCGCGTTATTGCTGGACGCCATACAATGCGCTGCCGATGAAACCGGAGCATCGCAAGGCATTCACACGTCGCTATCTTGAGCGTTGTCGCGGCCAGTGACGCTGGCAAAGCGAGCAAACGGCTCCCGTTTCGCCTCACCTCTGCTCCGCAAGTGTGGGGAGCGCATAGGGAGAATCGAGGGTGTCCAGGGATTGACGCCTTCGCAGCGCGAGCGCCGTGACAGGTCCTAAATCGCTCACGCTAGATGCCTGATTTTGCGGCGTTTTTCGTAGCCGCCCCCGTTGCGTGCACTCGAAGTGACGCTATTAATTCGTCGGCCTTGAACAATCCGCGAAAGCTTATGCGGTAAGGCTCCGAGGCCGAAATGGCATTGTGGGATTTGCAGAGACCTGGCATATTGATGCCTAAATCCTGCAAATTCTGACGAGGTGCGGATGGGTCCGAAGACGCCTGTGACAGAGGGAGATTTCTTCCGGCAGCCGCTGCGCGAGCAGATCAATCTGAGACATCCGCTGGTGCGGCTGGCTGACCTGATCAACTGGAATCGGCTGGGCATGGCGATGAGCGAGAGCTTCGTGTCGCGCAAGGGACGCCCGGCAACATCACCCAGGCTAGTCGCCGGTCTGCTGTATCTGCAGCACGCATTTGACCTGTCCGACGAAGAAGTCGTCTGGCAATGGGTTGAGAACCCGTATTGGCAGGTGTTCACCGGCGAGACGTATTTGCAGACCGAACCGCCGATCGATCCGTCGAGCCTGACGCGCTGGCGCAAGCGGCTGGGCGAGGCTGGTGTTGAAGAGTTGCTGGCCGAAACGATCGACGCAGCCAAACGGGCCGGCGTGATCAAGGCCGCGAGCGTCAAGCGCGTGATCGTTGACACAACTGTCATGCAGAAAGCGGTTGCCCATCCGACCGATTCGCGGTTGCTTGAGCGGTGTCGCGAACATCTGGTAAAGGCTGCAGCACGGCACGGCCTGAAACTGAGGCAGAACTACAACCGCGAGGCGCCGCACCTGGCGCGTCAGATAGGCCGCTATGCCCATGCCAAGCAGTACAAACGCATGAAGAAAGTGTTGCGCACACTGCGCTCGCGTGTGGGTCGGGTGATGCGTGACGTCGAGCGGCAGATTGATGCGGTCTCCGAGGGCAGTCGCGGGGTCCTGCAGGAACTGATTGATCGCACAAAGCGGATCCTGTCGCAAAAGACAAAGGACAAAACCAAGCTTTACGCTCTGCATGCGCCGGAGGTAGAGTGCCTGGCCAAGGGCAAGGCGCGCACGCCCTACGAGTTCGGCGTGAAGGTGTCGATTACGACGACGCACAGGGAGGGCCTGGTCGTTGGCATGCGCTCGATGCCAGGCAATCCATACGACGGCCACACACTTGCAGAAGCGCTCGAACAGGCGGCGATCCTGAGCGACGTCACGCCAGAAATCGCCGTCGTGGATCGTGGATACAAGGGCGTAGACATCGAAGGTGTGAAGATCTACCACCCGGGGTTGAGGCGAGGCATCACGCGGGGATTACGAGCGATGATCAGACGGCGCAGCGCGATTGAGCCAGCGATCGGCCACATGAAGACAGATGGCAAACTCGATCGGAACTGGCTGAAGGGAGTGCTCGGTGACGCGATGCACGCGGTGTTATGCGGCGCCGGTCACAACCTACGAATGATCCTCAGGAAGCTGAAGGTTTTTTACGCCCTCATTCTTGCTGCTTCGCTTACCACTCTCGTCCGAATCATGCCCGGCGCATGACCCCACCGCCGGGCAAACGCATTATTCAGGGGCGACTAATTCGTAAACGGTGATAATCATTGAAAGGCCTCCTGGCCGCCCAAAGAAGGGGCGGCCAGGGTCTACAGTTGAGATGCCAAGCTCAACCGACCCGTTCAGGAGGCTGAAATGAAGTATAGCGGCATCGATCTGCACTCGAACAACGCCGTAGTCGCCGTGATCGACGATCAGGACCGGGTGCTTTACTGCAAGCGACTGGCTAACGACCTGTCATCAATCATCGCGGTCCTCGCGCCATTCCACGAGGACCTGCAAGGGGTCGTGGTGGAATCAACCTATAACTGGTACTGGCTCGTCGATGGCCTGATGGCCGCCGGCTTTGCCGTGCATCTCGCAAATACCTCTGCCATCAAACAGTACGAGGGCCTGAAGTATGCCGGCGACGAACGCGATGCCGTGTTTCTCGCGCACATCTTCCGCCTTGGGCTATTGCCAGAAGGGTACATCTACCCATCAGAGGAGCGAGGCTTGCGTGATCTCGCCCGCAAGCGCATGCAGCTCGTGCAGCAAAGCACGCTCAACACGCTCAGTATCGAGAACATCCTGGCCCGACAGTTGAACCTGCGACTCAACGCACAACAGGTTCGCCACCTCGATAGTACCGCCGTGAACGCACTTTGTTTGCCGCCGCATACCGAGTGTGCGTTGATGGCGAACCTCACGGTCCTGCGCACGCTGCAGGCCCAGATCCACGCAATCGAAACCGTTCTACATCGCACTGTCAAACTGCGGCCCGAGTTCGCGATCCTCAAGACCGCGCCAGGCATCGGTGACACCCTTGCGACTACCATCATGCTGGAAACGGGCACAATTTCCCGCTTCGCCAGTGTTGGCCACTTCAGCTCCTACTGCCGGTGCGTCGAGAGCAAGCGGATCTCGAACGGCAAGAAGAAGGGTGAAGGCAACGCAAAGAACGGCAACAAGTATCTCTCGTGGGCTTTCATCGAGGCTGCCGCCATCGCAATGCGCAGCTGTCCGCAGGCCAAACGCTTCTATGAGCGCAAAAGAGCCCGGCGCATGCCTGTCTTGGCCATGAAGGCGCTCGCGCACAAGCTCGCGCGTGCCGCGTTCTACATGCTACGTGACGGCAAACCCTTTGAGGTCAAGAAATGTTTCGGTTAGATCCGGCAGGAGATCGTGAGCCCGGTAAATTTGTTGGCGTAAACCCGAGCAAGTGATTGGGCCACGCACTCCTGCCACCTTCCGTTGACGAATGCTGGGACGCCCAGACCATGAGCCGAAATAAGGTTGGCGCTGCTGACGCGGTATGCCGAACTTGGTGAATACTCCCGTGGACACCGGTCTGGTACCGATGGTTTTCTGGGGCTCTGCATGAGCCAGGGGCGAACGCCAACGTACCGGCCCTCGCCTTGATCCCGATGGATGACTGGTGCAGACCAGCGCTGCAACCAGATGATAGAAAAATCGGATGCGCACTCATGCGCTTCAACGTGAAGACGTGGTTGAAATTGCTTCACATAAGCAGGGACAGGCCTGAGAGGCGCGTGTTTGTCTCTTGACCTTGGGGCGGCAGCCAACACTGCTCAAGTCCGGGCCGTTGGTAACAAATGTCAGGCAGCAACGGCTCAATATAAATTCGCAATCCTTATCTAGGTGGTGTAGCCGAAATCACTCCGATTAAAGGACTGGGCGCGTTCTAGATAAGGGGTTGACGCAGTCATAGCGGCTGATCAACATCGAGCACCCAGTTCTTGATTGGCAGTTCGGATTCTGGTCTGATGCGGGGAACTTGTTCAATTGCGCGAGGGAGAGTAGGCGCGCCGTGGCATAGTTTCCTGCGCTTTGGCGCGGCGCCACTTGTCGATGCGGAGGCAACGTAATGAGTCGTCACACCTGCTTCCTTGGGCAACTGACGTGAGCCGTGGT